>JAZQSA010000001.1:0-8534 GCA_045629905.1 Alistipes sp.
CACCGCTCGAAAGGGTTAAATGCTGTTGTAGCTCAGTGGTAGAGCACTTCCTTGGTAAGGAAGAGGTCACGAGTTCAAGCCTCGTCAACAGCTCAAAGATGAAGAATAATCATTTGATTGTCCTTCATCTTTTTTTTGTGAGGATGCCTAACTCGTGACCTCAAAGCCCTCCTTATCAAAGGAGGGTTTAGGAGGAGAGATAAGACGGAGCGAAGCGGAAGTCAAGCCTCGTTAATAAAAATCAAAAAAAAATCCATTTCGGAACGCAGTTTGACGAAAAAGTCGTATCTTTCGGGTTGTAAAACTGATAAACAGATGAAAAAGATTCTTATCGTTGGTGCCGGAGGTCAGATAGGTTCTGAATTGGTGCCTTATTTGAGGTCGATTTATGGTGCTTCGAATGTCGTTGCAACCGATGTGCGCGAGTGTAAATCGTTGTCGGCCGATGGTCCGTTCGAGGTGCTCGATGCTCTGAATGCAACCAATATGGCTTCGGTGGTGGCACGTCACCATATCGATACCATCTTCAACCTTGTGGCGCTCCTCTCGGCCGTAGGCGAGCGTAATCCGCAGATGGCTTGGGGTGTGAATATGGGTGCGTTGATGAACGCTTTGGAGGTTGCCCGTCAGCACCATTGCGCTGTATTTACGCCATCGTCGATTGGTGCATTTGGCCCAACGTCGCCAAAGTACCTTACTCCGCAGGATACGATTATGCAGCCGACGACAATCTACGGAATCTGCAAGGTTACGGGCGAAATGCTCAGTAACTACTATGCCCAGAAATATGGCATCGACACCCGTTCGATTCGCTTCCCGGGTATCATCTCGAACAAGACATTGCCTGGTGGTGGTACGACCGACTATGCAGTCGAAATCTTCTATGAGGCAATTCGTTCGGGTCGCTATACTTGTGCCGTGCCGAGCGATGTCTATATGGATATGCTCTATATGCCCGATGCGTTGAAGGCTATTGTCGATTTGATGGAGGCCGACCCTGCGAAGTTGTGCCACCGCAATAGTTTCAATATCGCATCGATGAGTTTTACTCCGGAGATTCTTGCGGCCGAGATTCGCAAGCATATCCCAACCTTCGAGATGGACTACGACATCGACCCTGTCAAGGAGAATATATCGCGCAGTTGGCCCGACCGCCTCGATGATGCTTGCGCACGCGAGGAGTGGGGTTGGAGCCCACAATGGGATTTGGAGAGTATGACCGTCGATATGCTTCGTGCCATCAGAGCGAAGTTGGGGGCGAAGTAGGCAATCCAAGTAGATAAAAGATGAGGGTGACTAAACAAATAGTCACCCTCGTTTGTTATCGCTCAATTGCCGAGCGTTAGTTCACATTATCGCGACGATGTGGCGCAGTGGCAGCAGCTCGCTCCTCGGGGAGTTCGCCGGCCATCTCGCTTTGGAGCATCACCATCTGTACAGCGCCTGTACCACAGTTGATTAGGTCGTTATGGTTGATGTACTCGATGGGCATATTCCACTGTATTTGCAGGTCGAGGAGCGAACGGATAATCTCTCCGTCGCGCCCCGAAGTGCCACTTGCTACGGCAATGGCGCAATCGACATCGGTGTATTCGGCGAAGAATAGCACGCCAAGCGCAAGGTGCAGGTCGTTGGGGATAATCTTGATAGTCAGATTCTCCTCGCGACAGCCCATACGCAACAACTCATTGACGATGCGGTAGGTTTGACACCCCTCGACAACGGCTATTCCGACTCTAACCTCCGATGCTTTAATCATTGTCGGCTTCGATTATTTTGCAGCGGTGCCGATAGCCTCCTCTGCACGACGCAACAACTCGAATGCTGTTGGGTTGTTGCTACGCAAAGTGTTGTAGCACTCCTCTGCCTTTGCAGTCTCGCCCTGTGCGGCATATACCAAAATCTGCTTGAAGGTGTAGAGCGATGAAGTGTAGTCGCTATCCGAAGCAGCAACAGCCTTCTTGTAGAGCGAGATAGCCTCGTCGTAAGCCTTCTTATCGACAGCGATGTCGCCACGCAAACCGTAGTTCTGTGCATTGAGGACTTGGCCTGCGATGCCGCTGGTGGTGCTGTATTCGCCGAGATACTTTTCGGCACTCTCCAAATCGCCGAGGTGGAGGTAGCATACGCCTGCGTAGTGCTTTGCAAGGTTGCCGGCAGGGGTTGAGCCGTACTGCTCGATTACTTCGAGGAGGCCTGCGCCTGTCTCATCGCCATCGAGAGCGAGCTGATAGTTGGGATTCTCTGCCATAAAGCGGTCCTGTGCCACAACGATAAGTTCGGCAGCCTTCTCTGCATTTACGTCGAGAACCATAGTCTTGTAGAGGTATCCGCCGGTGATGATGAGAATCAGTGCAACCAACGCGATAGTAATCTTTTTGCCGTTGTTCTCGAAGAACGTTTCGGTTTTGCTCACAGCCTCCGCAACAGCGACTTCTTGAGCGTCTTTAACATTTTTTGCCATAATTTTTCGATATTTTATATTTAATTTTTCTCTTCAACCCACAAAAATACACTTTTTTAATAAATAAACCGCTTTTGTCGTACTTTTTTTTGCTTTGATTGGCGTAGTTCGTAGGAAATTCCTATCTTTGACACGATAAGACGGGCTGCCTATGTATCTCAAAAAACTATCGCTCATCAACTTTAAGAACCTGTCGCAGGAGAGTCTGACACTCGACCGCGGTATAAATTGTTTTGTTGGCGCGAACGGAACGTGCAAAACCAATATCGTCGATGCGATATACTATCTGTCGATGTGCAAATCGGCTCTTTCGATGAGTGATAGCCAATGTGTGCGGTTTGGCGAAAGCTTCTTTGTTGTCGATGGCGAGTATGAGAATGCTCGGGGCCGTCGCGAACAGATAAGTTGCTCATTCACAAAGGGTGGGCAGAAGATAATGAAGCGCAACGGTAAGCCCTATAAACGACTCTCGGAGCACGTCGGTGTTGTGCCTGTCGTGATTGTTTCGCCTGCCGACTCGGTGCTTGTGAGCGATGTGGCCGAGGAGCGTCGTCGCTATATCAACGCATTCCTTTCGCAACTCGATAGCGACTACCTGGCGGCGATGATTCGCTACAATCAGGCACTTGCCGAGCGTAATAAATATCTGAAAATGGGCTCGGCCGAGGAGATACTGCTTATATATGATGCGCAGTTGGAGAGTGCAGCCCAGAAAATTCACTCCGCAAGGGCGGCAATGGTTGAGCAACTTCAACCCGTTGTGGCCGAATACTATCGACTTATCTCGGGCGACAGAGAGCAGGTCGAGTTGTCGTATCGCTCGGATTTGAATGGTAGCAGTTTGTCGGAGTTATTGCTCGCATCGCGACAGCGTGATATTATCAACGGCTTCACCTCGTGTGGTGTGCATCGCGACGATTTGCTCTTTACTATTGGCGGAGTGCCTCTTCGTAAATATGGCTCGCAGGGTCAGCAGAAGTCGTTTATTGTAGCACTGAAATTGGCTCAATACCATATAATTGCCGAGCAGTTGGGCGAAGTGCCTATTCTGTTGCTCGACGATGTCTTTGACCGTCTCGACGAAGAGCGAGTAGCCAAGTTGGTCAATGTCGTGTCGGCCGATAATTTTGGCCAAATTGTTATTACCGATTGTAGTCGCGAGCGTGTAGAGCGATTGATGAAGGAGTGCGCAGGTGGCTATCGGGTCTTTGATGTCACATACGGAAAGGTGTTGCAATGAAACGAACCAAAGCCCAACCGATAGGCGCGTTGCTCGACGAGCTGTTTCGTAGCCCAAACATCGCGGCGAAGATTGCCGAAGGTGCGTTGCCCGAAGTGTGGCGTCAGGTCGTTGGTCCGCTCGTCGCTGCCCAGACGCGACAGGTGCGCTTGGTGCGAGGTGTGCTGTATGTACACGTTGCGTCGAGTGTCGTGCGTCACGAATTGATGATGCAGCGCGAGTCGCTTGTGCGTGCGCTTAACGAGCGTTCTGGCGTGGCGGTAGTCCAGAGCCTTGTTGTTCAGTAGTCTGTCGGAGGGGGACTACAAGAAGAGAAGTTGCACAATGATATAGGTCGGCAGGAGAATAATCAACGAAAATTTGAGTATGTAACCAAAGAATGAGGGCATTGCGATGCCTTCACTCTCGGCTATCGATTTGACCATAAAGTTAGGGCCGTTGCCGATGTATGTCATCGAGCCGAAAAATACTGCACCGAGCGATATGGCTGTCAAGATGGTTTGCGGTATGCCGGCAACGATGGTTGCATCGCTGGCCATAGGCAACGCTTTGGCTACGGTGTGGAAGGCGATAGCCGTCGGAGCGTTGTCGAGTATCGACGAGAAGGCTCCCGAGGCGTAGTAGAATTGCCACGGCTCCGAGATGCCGAGTGTTGCTGCGTTGGCATTGAGGAAGAGCAGGGCAGGTGTCATCGTCGTAAATATGCCGATGAAGAGTATCGCGACTTCGGCAATAGGTTGCCACGAGAAGTGGTTTTCGCGACGTAGGCGTCGGCTTGTGAAGATTAGCGATGCGAGTGCTATGACGATGAGTATAATCTCGCGAGCGTTGTGCAGTAGTGGCGAGGCATCGGTTTTGCCCATTGCCGGAATGTGCGATTCGTTGACAAGAGCCACGCACATTACGATTGCCGCGAGTAGCAGGATATTTACAGCTCCGCTAACCGAAAAGGCGAGGTGTTCGTCAATCTCCTCGTCGTCTTTGATGCGACGCACTCCGATAAACTCTTTGTGGTGGAATATGTAGCGGTCGTATATATAATATATAAGTATAAGGATTGCGCCTGTTGTTGCCCATTCGGGATACAAACCTTGAAACCAACCGAACGAAGCTCCGCGCAGATAGAGCATAAAGAGCGGCGGGTCGCCAAGAGGCGAGAGTATGCCTCCGCAATTTGCCACGAGGGCGATGAAAAAGAGTATGGTGTGTGCCTTGTGGCTACGTTCGCGGTTGATTTCGATTAGTGGGCGGATAAGCAACATTGCTGCACCTGTTGTGCCGATAAATGAGGCGAGAATGTAGCCGACAATCATAATAACGGCATTGATTGTCGGGGTGCCGATGGCGTTGTATCGTATGCGGATACCGCCCGTAACGATAAACATCGTGCCGAGTAGTATGATAAAGGGGAGGTAGTCGTTGAATAGTTGCTCGAATAGCTGCTCCTTCAAGTCGTAGCGAAAGAGAATTATCGCGGTCGGTATCGATATGAGGGCCGTGAAAATCAGTTTTGTTGAGTTCTTCTCCCAAATGCGGGCGAATAGGAGTGGCGCGATAGCGATTGTGAGCAACATCGTGCCAAACGGAATTAGTAACCAGGGTTCTATTGTTGGCATTGACATAACGGATTTTACAAAAACCTGCCAAAAGTAGTGCAGGAGAGGTGTCGTTGTTCCGAAATGTCCTAAATTGAACAAATATTACGCCAAAGAGCACATTATGCCCAGCTCTTCAACGCGTTTTGCGATTGCCGATAACTCTTCGCGCGAGACGGCCGATAGCGTTTGACACGGTGTGTCGCGAGCGATGGAGTAAATCATAACCTGCTTGGGTGCAATTTCGCCAATAACTTTCAGCCACGCCTCGATTTCGTGGTCGGTGGTGTTGTCAATCGTCGCTCCGTCGCACTCGCCACGCAGAAACATCGTCTGCACAATCAACTCTCCCTCAAAGCTTTTCAGCTGGTCGATTATGGTTGCAACCGAGTAGTTGCCGCACGGCTTATTTATGGCCTGTATGGTTGTGTCGAATGCCGAATCGAGTTTGAGAATGTTGTTGTCGATGCGGTGGAGGGCTGCGACAACATCTTGGCGATGGAGTTGTGTGGCGTTGCTCAAAACCGAGACTTTGGCTTGTGGCGCATAGAGGTTGCGCAACTCTATCGTGTCGTTGATAATCGCCTCAAACTCGGGGTGAATGGTCGGCTCGCCGTTGCCTGCAAATGTTATTACGTCGGGCAGAGTCCCCTCGGCTGCCATCTTTTCGAGTGTTGAAGAGAGAGCCTCGCGCACTTGGTCGCGCGATGGGAGGAGTTTTGCTCCTCGTCGCTCGCTGTTCCAACCACATTCGCAATATATGCAGTCGAAGGTGCAGACCTTCGATTGTTGGGGTAAGAGATTTACTCCCAACGATATGCCGAGTCGACGCGAACGGACAGGACCATAGATGATTTGTGGATAAAGAGCAGTCATCGCATTAAAAATCTTTCACAAAGATAGATATTTTTCGCAGAAAACATTATCTTTGTAACCAAAATAAATTTATACCTATTATGAAAAAGTTTGTTGTTGCCATTGTGCTTGTGTTCGCCTTTTGGGGTGGTGTGACTGATGTTTGTGCCAAAGCACCGATAAAGATTATTTTCGATACCGATATGGGTAACGATGTCGATGACGTGGTGGCTCTCGATATGCTCTATAAGTATCACGATGCTGGCGTAATTGACCTTATGGCTGTGCTTTCGAGCAAGCGCGAGGGTGGTAGCGTCAAGTTTATCGATGCGATGAATACGCTCTATGGCTATCCAAATATCCCTGTCGGTATTGCAAAAATCTATCCCGAGGAGAAGTATGTCGATACCTCGACCTCGAAGCGACTCAACTATGCCGACTATGTGGTGGCGAACAATACCTACAAACATACGATTAAGGATTGGGACGCTGTACCCGATGGCTATAAGTTGCTTCGCCAACTCCTTGCCAAAGCCGAGGATAAGAGCATTGTTGTTGTGGCTGTCGGCTTTTCGACCAACTTGGACCGTATGATGCAGTCGAAGGGCGACGAGTATTCGCCACTCGGTGGTCGCGAACTCTTCGAGCAGAAGGTCGAGAAGGTGATTATTATGGCTGGCGACTTTACGCCGGCTCGAACTGCGGAGTATAACGTTCGTAAGGACCACTTCGCTGCGGTGCGCTTCTATGCCGAGTGCCCTGTGCCGATGTACTTTACCGATGTTGCTCTCGGCCGCTCGGTTCTCTATCCATATCAGGCGGTGTACGATAGCTTCAACTATGTTGAGAATCACCCGGCAGTGAAGGCCTTTGAGTATTACGCCAAGATGCCTTACAACCGCCCGTTGTGGGACCCTACCGCTGTGCTGTTTGCGGCCGAGCCTAATGGTGGTTATGCATCGCTCTCGAAAGCGGGTTATGTGACTGTGGACCAGAGTAGTAAGACCGACTTTACGGAGGATAAATCGTCGAATCGTCGCTACTATATCGTTAATGACAAGCAGCGAGCGAAGATTGTTCGTCGAGTTGTCGAACTTACGCTTCGCCGACCAAAAGCATTTGAAAAATAGCCTTGCAATGCCGTAGCAACGCGGTTTTTGAAAAGTGTTAATAACTTGTCAAAAAAGGGGGCAATTTTATTTGCTCCGTGGTTGATAAGTCTATACCTTTGTAGTACAAAACATAGCCCCTCTTATGGGGCTGTTTTGTCCTAAAATTGACACAAAATAAAATATAACGTAAAATAATAATACAATGAAGAGTACACCTAAAAAGGTTGAATATGCAGATGCTGTTGCCAAGTCGAAGGTCTATTTCGGTGGCGATGAGTTGGCTGCAACCGTATGGGTTAGTAAGTATGCTCTCAAAGATTCGTTTGGTAACGTCTACGAGTCGTCGCCCGAGCAGATGCACGAGCGTATCGCATCGGAGTTGGAGCGTATCGAGAAGAAGTATCCTAACCCTCTTTCAAAGCAGGAGATTTTCGACCTGCTCGACCATTTCCGCTACATTATTCCGCAGGGCGGCCCGATGACCGGTATCGGTAACGATTTTCAGGTTGCATCGCTCTCGAACTGCTTTGTGATAGGTCACCGCAATCCTGCCGACTCGTATGGCGGTATCTTCCGTATGGACGAGGAGCAGGTTCAGCTGATGAAGCGTCGTGGTGGCGTTGGTCACGACTTGTCGCATATCCGTCCGGCTGGTAGCCCTGTTTTGAACTCGGCTCTGACCTCGACCGGTATCGTTCCGTTTATGGAGCGTTACTCGAACTCGACCAAGGAGGTTGCGCAAGATGGTCGTCGTGGTGCGTTGATGCTCTCGCTCTCGATTAAGCACCCCGATGCCGAGAAGTTTATCGATGCCAAACTCGATACCAATAAGGTGACGGGTGCAAACGTGTCGATTAAGATTGACGACGAGTTTATGCGTGCCGCAATCGAGGGTCGCACCTATACCCAACAATTCCCAATCAAGTCGGCCGAGCCGAAGTATGTGCAGAATATCGACGCCTCGAAACTTTGGGGCAAGATTATCCACAACGCGTGGAAGTCGGCCGAGCCGGGTGTCTTGTTCTGGGATACGATTATCCGCGAAAGTGTGCCTGATTGCTATGCCGATGTGGGCTTTACGACCGTATCGACCAACCCTTGTGGCGAGATTCCGCTCTGCCCATACGACTCGTGCCGTCTGTTGGCTATCAACCTTTACAGCTATGTCGATAATCCGTTTACCAAAGAGGCTTCGTTCAACTACGAGCGTTTCAAGAGCCACGTAGCGAAGGCGATGCACCTGATGGACGATATTATCGACCTCGAAT
>JAZQSA010000002.1:0-19978 GCA_045629905.1 Alistipes sp.
AGCTGCATAAAGCCCATACGTAATTACACAATATCAACCTTTTGCCGCTGACAGAGGTCTTTGCTCGCGGCCGAAAGCCGCGTTTACAAGTCTGACCCTCCCCTAAATCCCCTCCTCGGGAGGGGACTTGGTCGCTACGCAACAAAAAGCTGCATAAAGCCCATACGTAATTACACAATATCAACCTTTTGCCGCTGACAGAGGTCTTTGCTCGCGGCCGAAAGCCGCGTTTACAAGTCTGACCCACCCCTAAATCCCCTCCTCGGGAGGGGACTTGGTCGCTGCGCTCCGAGGGCGGTAGAAAGCCCATATTTATACCCATATTTATATAGGTATCGCCTATTTATAATATAAGTATTGCCGTTCGTGATTGAAAATTGCCGATTCGTTGAAAAAACGATTTTTTATTTCTCAATATAGAATTTATCAAATATATTTGCAACGATTTCGTAGTTTGACAAGATAGCGCTATCGAAATCGAAGCATAAAAGTTAGTTAATAATTTCACAGGTTAAGATAATGATTACGAAGAAAAAAAGTGAGTACGAGTCGCCACGATTGGAGGTCGAGGTGATGGTCTACGAGAGAGGTTTTGCGTCGAGTTTCTACTTCGACCAAATTGAAGATGCCGAGGAGGGCGAAGGTGAAGACGAATGGATTTAACTACTAACGAGAAAACAGCAACTATGAAAAAGATACTATTTTCGATATTGGCTCTTGCAACCATCGTAGGTTGCTCGACCGACGCAACAGAGATTGCTCCACAGATGCCACTCTACACAACCTCGTTTGAGGTAGAGGCCGGCACCGACCAGAGCCGTGCTATCTACAACGACCTCGCCTTTTCGTGGGAGGCTGGCGACAAGCTCTACGCCATTCAAGGCGCAGCCGGCAATGTAGCCAACACCATCGCACTCAACGAGATTTTCGACAACGGTGTGGCTTGGTTCCGTTGCCCCGATTTCGCATATGCTTCGCAGAGCGAGCATCTTTTCCACTTCGTATATAGCGTAAACGACGTAACGTTGGGCTACAACTCGGCCGAGATTGCTGTCCCTGCAACGCAGGACGGCGTATGGCGCCCTGTTTTGACAGGTACGAGCAGCACCCCTTCGACCGTTACCCATATCGCAGGTGTCGGCTTGTCGCAGCAGACCGCAGCGCTCGCCATTCGCGTATATAGCAACAACAAGAGCGACGCTTTGCAGGTCAAGACCATTACCGTTACCGGCGAGAAGCCATTCCTCGGCTCGCTCATCGGCTCGCTCGATGCGAACGGCAAGATGGTCTATACCCCTAATGCAACCATCAACACCTTTACGACCGACGTATCGTCGATTGCCACCAATGATAAGGGTCAATACGAGTACCTCTTCGAGGTGTTGCCTGTCAATGCAGGTAAGCTCACCGTTACGCTCACCGACTTCGACGGTCGCGTGCTGACACTCTCGACCTCGGGCGAGAAGGAGTTTAAGGCCAACACCCGCACAGCAATCAACGCCGCTTGGGTACCAACCATCAATTACAGCGAGATTACCTCGATGTATGAGGACGCTGTTGCCAACGGTACAACAGGCCTCGAACCAAGCGCAATCTATATCCGCAACCTCAATATCGGTGGTGGCTATGGCGACCCACAAATTTTGGTCAATAGCAAGGCTGTTGCCTACACCGTTGAGGCCAACAACACATACGTTGTTCGCGGTGTCGCTTCGGGTGAGCATACTGTACGCATTGCCGTTCCACAACCCGATGGCTCGTTGAAGGTTTCGTCGGGCGAGCAGGTCGAGGTTACGGTTGTACCTACAATCAATTACAGTGCACGTTCGACCTATGCCTACAACAACGGCACCAAGGTACTCGAAAACAATTTCGACAACCGCACAAGTATCCTTTTCGAGGGCGTCACGATTAGCAATTCGGACGACTTTACCAACTCGAAACTCGATTTGAACAACATCAAGTTCGTCTATGGTTCTTCGACCGCAACCGTCACTTCGGCAGCAAGTTCTTCGAGCCCTACAACCGTAAATAACAATGTTGCTCTCGGTGCGCACTCGTGCTACGTTGCCGTGCCATTGAAGGCCAATGCCAATGCTATCGTTAATTCGGCTGCAAGCACAATCTATGTAACGGGTGTGCCATATACTATCAGCGGTGTAGACCAAAGTTCGTTGTCGGGTTGGACTAACAGCAACACCAACAAGACCTACGGACACCTGATGCTCATCGACAATAAAAATGGCTATATCCAATCGCCTACGCTCTTCTATGCAAGCGATGCCTGCTCCTACAAGACGAAGGTTAGTGCTTGGGTGTGCGAATACCGAGGTTCGTTTTATAGTCTGACCTGCAAGATGGTTATGCAGATGATTCCGGACAACGGTACATCGCTGACAACTACCGATATGCCTGACGGAAGTTACGCTTCTAACAGCGCTGTATCTAACGCCTGCGTAGAGCGCTCAATGACACCGACATTGAAGGCTTCGTCGGCTCTCAAAATTAGTGTATCTCGTGAGAAAAAGGGAGGCCTCAGCGCAATCGAAACCGGTGTCTGCATCAAGGAGATTAGAGTCGTTTACAGCAACTAATCAATCAAATACAACGATAGAGGGCGTATCGAAAGATGCGCCCTCTGTTGTTATCTACCCGCGCCCTGCTTCTGGTAGGCTCCCGCAACCAACCACACCCCGACAAAGATAATCGCGGCAAAGAGCAACGTATCCCAATGCAGACGGTCGAGGCCCATAGCCACCGACAGAGCGATAGCCAACACGGGCTGGATATAGGCATAGATGCTCGATACGGTAGGCGCAACAAATCGCAGCGAGAAGTTGAGTAGCAAATTGGGCAGATAGGTCGGCACAACGAGCACGAAGAGTGCAGCGAGGAGTATATGGTTGGGCATCGACGCAAAGTCGGTACGCACGAGCGACGGCAAGCCGAAGGGCAACATCACGACGGCCGAGAAGCAGTAGATAAATCGCAACAGGGTCGTAACACGATACTTCGCCACAAAGCGTTTGAAGAAGACCATATAGAGGGCCGTTACGCACGTTCCGCCAAAGAGCATCACGTTGCCGACAAGTTGCGAACGCTCGTGGCTCGCCGCTCCACCACTGACGACCACAGCCACCGCTCCGACAAGGCCGAGCATAAGGCCTATGACCTTGCGCACCGAAAACCGCTCCACACCAGCCGCAACCGAGACAATCAGCACCACAAGCGGCCCGACCGTACCGATAATCGAGCCGTCGATTGGCGAGGTGCGCGACAATCCATACATCAGCAACAACTTGCGCAGCACACCAATCATCAGAGCCGCAGCAGCCAACGCCAACCAATCCGATTTGGCGATAGGCTCGCGCTCCTCCCACAACGAAGGCACAAGCGACAGCGCAGCCGCAACAATGAGCGACCCTGCGACCATTGCCGAGGGGGCGATATAGTGACCCAAAACCAAATTGTAGAATGGATAATCGCAAGCCCATATAATGTTGCAAAAGAGCAATGCAACGTGCGCTCGCCAACTACTTGTTGCGATGTTCATAATGCTCATTTTTAAGTAACCTCCCCCCTCCCGAAACCTTAATAGACAAATATCGGGCAAATACCATACCTCAATTTGAGGATTTTTTCGTATCTTTGTCACGATTGTTGCCATTGATGGCATAATATTTCGAATAATGGTGCGTTTGACAAACAACGCACAACAGAGAAAAAGATGAAAGATTTTTTTAGCGGTATATGGAGTTTTATCAGCCGCCACGCGCTGACACTCACGATTGTCGTCGTGCTAATCGTCGTAGCACCGCAGGTCTTCGGCCCGATTATCGGTACGGCATTGGCTCTGGTCGGTCTGTTTATACTCGTGATTATGTTGCTATGGCTGGCCATATATCTCCACATTCGCAAAATGCATCGTCGCGTGAAGGAGCGATTCGGCAACGCGCAAAGTGGTGCTAAACATTATGGCCGTCGTAGCAACGGCTCGACCTATCGCGATGGCGACGTCACCGTTACCCGAACAGGCGCACCCGAGAAGCGAGTGAGCGACAACGTTGGCGAGTATGTCGATTTCAAAGAGGTCAAAGAGAGCAACAACAACGAATAACCAAGAGCAAACGCGACCCAACCTTAAACGATAGAGAGATGTTAAAATTATTGGAAGCCATAGGTCGATACTGTATACTGATGGGAAAGGTATTCTCACGCCCCGAAAAGGCGAGTATATACCACCATCGAGTCATCGCCGAGATAGAGCAGTTGGGCATCAACTCAATACCGCTCACAGCAATCATATCGATATTTATCGGTGCAGTTATAGCCCTCCAAATGTCAATCAGCCTCGAATCGCCATTCATTCCGCAGTTGATGATTGGCTACGCAACGCGAGAGGTGATGATTCTCGAATTTTCATCGACCGTGACGGCCATAATCCTCGCCGGAAAGGTCGGCTCGAACATCGCCTCCGAAATCGGCACAATGCGCATCACCGAGCAGATTGACGCACTCGAAATTATGGGCGTAAACTCGGCCTCGTATCTGATTTTGCCAAAGATTGTCGCAACGATGTTCTTTTTCCCGTTGTTGGCTGTTTTAAGTATGATTGTCGGTATGTTCGGTGGCTTCTTGGTCGCACGTCTCGGCGTGATGCTTCCAAGCGACTTTATCGACGGTCTGCTCTACGACTTCGACGATTGGGAGATAACCTACTCGTTAATCAAGATGACGGTATTTGCATTCCTGGTCACCTCCATATCGGGCTTCTATGGCTACTACGCCAAAGGCAACTCGCTCGAAGTCGGTAAGGCTTCGACTCGCGCTGTTGTGACAAGTTCGATTATGATTATGATTTTCAACCTCATTCTCACCCAACTCCTACGAACATGATTAAGTGCAACAACATATTCAAATCGTTCGACGGACGCACCGTACTCAACGACATATCGGTATGTTTCGAATCGGGCAAGACCAACCTTATCATCGGTCGTAGCGGCTCGGGTAAGACCGTACTGCTCAAAACGCTCGTCGGCTTGCACGAACCCGATAGCGGAACAATCGACTTCGACGATGTGCGCTACACCTCGCTATCGTTCAAGGAGCGCAAACGTATTCGCGAGCATATAGGTATGATTTTCCAGGGAGGAGCGCTTATCGACTCCTCGACCGTATACGAAAACGTCAAGTTGCCACTCGACCTCTTCACCGACCAAAGCGAGGCCGAGAAGCGCAAGCGCGTGGAGTTCTGCCTCGACAGAGTTGAGTTGTCGCACGCACCGCACCTCTACCCCTCCGAGTTATCGGGCGGTATGATTAAGCGTGCAGCCATCGCTCGCGCCATTGTACTCAATCCGCGCTACCTCTTCTGCGACGAGCCAAACTCGGGTCTCGACCCGCAGACCTCGATTGTCATCGACAACCTGATTCACGACATCACCAAAGAGTACAACATCACGACAATCATCAACACCCACGACATGAACTCGGTGATGGAGATTGGCGAGAAGATTGTCTACATACATCAGGGTCAAAAGTGGTGGGAAGGGTCGAAAGATACTATTCTCCACACTGACAATCAGGAGTTGAACGACTTTGTCTTTGCCTCGGCAATGGCCAAGCGTGCAAAGGCGTCAATCAAATAGGCGGAACGCATAGCGCACCCACCTCCAACAAACCTATTAGCAAGATTATTTGAGAAGATAGTCGATAGAGGCCCTATTGAAGAAGGTCTTATTATCGACATTGCAGACGTGGCCTGCATTAGGCACAACAATCATCGACACACCAATGCCACCACGGAAGGCCGTAATCTGGGCCTGCGTCAGGAAGAGGTAGTCGTTTTCGCCCATCATATAGAGCGTAGGCACCGACGTCTGACGGCAGAAGAGGTCGCGCAGGAAGCAACCCACCTTATCGACCAGCGACATCCACTGCAAGAAACTATCGAAGCAGACCTTCTGCGCACTCTGCAAGAAGAGGCTCTTTGAACGTGCGTACTGCTCCTGCGGAATGATACATTTGGCAATAAGCCATTTCAGCATACCATAAGGTATAACCATCTTAAACATATCGATTGAGCGAAGCAGGAATCGCGTTTTGATACTGAGCGTCGTAACAGCTCCGGCAAGCACCATCTTATCGACACGCGAAGCGTAGTTCTCGGCTATCACTCGCACGATAATGCAACCGAGCGAAAGACCCATATAGTGAGCCTTCTCGATTTTCAGATAATCGACAACCTCCATCACCTGGTCGGCTGCCGAGATGAAGTTGAAGTTATCCGACAAGTCGTAGCCCTCGGAGTCGCCGTGACCCATCAAATCGACAAGCAGCAGATTGAAATGGCGCGCAAAATCAGGCACTTGGCGGAACCATACCTCAATGCTTCCTCCTGCGCCGTGCACCATCACCACCCACTTATTCGCGGGGTTATTTCCTACTACTCTATAATTTAACACGAGTCGAAACTTTGGGACAAAGTTATGTAAATAAATTTAGATTTTTATCTGTTTCGGTCGTTTTTTGCCCACTTTTTGCAAATATCCATTTTTTAAGTAGTTAAAATTTGGTTGTTCGTACGAAAATTTATAATTTTGCGCAGTTAAAAACGCAACAGAATTTTTACTAAATAACAATTAAAAAATTATGGCACAAATTAAGATTGGTATCAACGGTTTCGGACGTATCGGCCGTATGGTATTCCGTGCAGCTTGCACACAGACTGACAAGTATGATGTAGTAGGTATCAACGACCTTTGCCCAGTTGAGTACTTGGCTTATATGCTTAAGTATGACACTATGCACGGTCAGTTCGAGGGCACTATCGACTATGACACAGAGAAGAGCCTCCTCATCGTAAATGGTAAGGCTATCCGCGTAACCGCAGAGCGCAACCCAGAGGATTTGAAGTGGAACGAGGTTGAGGCCGAGTACGTTGTTGAGTCGACCGGTTTGTTCCTCACCGCAGAGAAGGCAGAGGCTCACATCAAGGCTGGTGCAAAGTATGTAGTTATGTCGGCTCCTGCAAAGGACAAGACTCCTATGTTCGTTTGCGGCGTTAATACCAACACTTACGCTGGTCAGACTATCGTATCGAACGCTTCGTGTACTACCAACTGCTTGGCACCTATCGCAAAGGTGTTGAACGACAACTGGGGCATCGCTGACGGTTTGATGACTACCGTTCACGCTACTACCGCTACCCAGAAGACTGTTGACGGTCCATCGTTGAAGGACTGGCGTGGTGGCCGCGCAGCTGCTGGCAACATTATCCCTTCGTCGACTGGTGCTGCAAAGGCTGTGGGTGTAGTTCTCCCAGAGCTCAACGGTAAGCTTACCGGTATGGCATTCCGCGTTCCTACTTTGGACGTTTCGGTTGTAGACCTCACTGTAAACTTGGCAAAGCCTGCTACCTATGCAGAGATTTGCGCTGCAATGAAGGCTGCTTCGGAGGGTGAGTTGGCTGGCGTTCTCGGTTACACCGATGAGGACGTTGTATCGTCGGATTTCCTCGGCGACGCTCGTACTTCGATTTTCGATGCAAAGGCAGGTATCGCTCTTACCGACACCTTCGTTAAGGTTGTATCGTGGTATGACAACGAGTGGGGTTACTCGAACAAGGTTCTCAACCTCATCTCGATTATGAAGGAGTACAACAAGTAGTCTACGACTTCACAATAGCGAAAGCGACCCGTCGAAAGACAGGTCGCTTTTTGTTTTATTATCGGGCCAATTAAATCGGTTGCCCAATGTAGATAATCTCAATTTTTTTGTGAAATTCCAAAAAGTTTCTAACTTTGTAATGTCGCGAAAGCGGCGTACATAGTTGATGAAAGTGTTTCGCTTTTACCCCGAATAGGAATCTGGAAAATTCATTGCTGAGGGTGAACGACAGCACTCATCATCTGTATTGGTATGTGTGTGATTACTCATACGATACGGGTGTGGGGTCTTGTGTCAGTTTATTTCAGCAAAGGTATTCCAGAACCTCTATTCGAATAAACAGAGAACTGCTCCACACTTTCTTTTTGGGGACAACCTTACCATCGAGGAGCAGAGTGGTAACAAAAGCTTTATTGCTATGAAGAAATTTTTAATCCTCATTTCATTGCTCTGCGTATGTGCTGTATACTCATACGCTCAAACTTCATCTAATGACAAGAAGGCCAATAGAGAAAAACGCAAAACTGAAAGATTGATTAGGAGAGCAGAGAAACAAAAAAAGAAACTAAAAAATAAAACTGAAACTAATCAGGAGGATTTCGTTGTAACAGTCGACCAAGAACAATCTACTACTACCAACAACGATGGTGATTCATATGATATTGCAGTAAAAAGCCAGGACGATGTTCATAATCCTGCTACACAAGAGGTTGAAATAGCCATTTCAAAAGAGGAAACTAAAACACAATCGGCTGACCTTTCTACTCCCACAAAAAACAAAAAAATTGAAACAACAGAACCCGCAAAGGCTCCTCAAACAGATAGTAATGATATCGCTGTCACTATTTTTATCATCATAGTTGTGTCAATTATCGCAGTTCCAATAATGATATTAAAATGGATTTTTTCTGGTCGATGCAAAAAGTGTGGTAAACTTTGGGCTATGCACACTATTGATGAACAATATCTCGGACGCTCAAAAACAAAAATGGAGAAAGATAATCAAGGCAAATTCTATCAAGTCCATTACAACAACATTAAGGTTATTCAGCGATGTAGGCACTGCGGATATACCACGACACACGTAGAGGAACGAAAGGGATAATATAAACGAAACAGCGAGTACGAGTTTATAAAAGGTCGAAACGCGTATCGTGAAAATATCGCAAATTATAATCCAGCAATAGCAGATAACGACCGGCTTAAACTTCAATAACAAAGCTTGCCGCAACCGAGTGCAAGCCGAGTGCCAACTAAACAAAATATTTTGCACTTGTGCACAAATAGTTAGAGATTATGCGCCGAACTTGTTCGAGCGATAATCTCTAATTGTTTGGGGGATTGCGAAGCAACCCGAAAAATCTTTTGACTCGTTGGCCGAGGCGATGCCGAGGAAGGGGCAACGCAGTTGCACCAACCGCACCACGCTACATATAGGCACAAAAAAAAATGAGGTCTTCGGAGGTATTCGACTCACGAGAGAGCACCTCCCGCAGTCTTAGCGACTCATTTGTCGCAACCGTCCGATTTCCTCAACCAACCTAAAACTACTAACCTAAAATGAACCTTAAAACTTCACTGCAAAGATAAGGCCTTTTTTCTATCCGTGCAAGTATTTTATTAAAAATTTTCAATAAATTTTTCATTTTTCTTAACAACTATCAGCATATTGTTGATTTACAACACATTATACATTCGGAAAAAATCTCGCAAAAATTGTCAATAAGTTTGAAAAAAGTTTAGAAGATAGTGCGCATTGTAACAAACGAGAAATTCTTACATTTGTACATCGAAGACAAAACAACATATTATATATTATGAAAGCAATCGTAAAGACAGATTTTCAGTTCAAAGGTCAGCAGAGCCATTATGTAGGCAAGGTGCGTGATGTCTATGCAATCGATGGCGACTATTTGGTGATGGTCGTATCGGACCGTATTTCGGCATTCGACGTTGTATTGCCAAAGGGTATTCCGTTCAAGGGCCAGGTGCTCAACCAGATTGCGGCGAAGTTCCTCGATGCCACTGCCGACATTCTCCCGAATTGGAAGATTGCCGTTCCCGCCCCGATGGTTACCGTAGGTCACAAGTGCGAGCCATTCAAGGTCGAGATGGTTATTCGTGGCTATTTGTCGGGCCACGCTTGGCGTGAGTACAAGGCAGGCAAGCGCACCATCTGTGGCGTTGAGATGCCCGACGGTATGGTCGAGAATCAAAAATTCCCGGAGCCAATCATAACCCCAACAACAAAGGCCTCGGAGGGTCACGACGAGGATATTTCGAAGGAGGAGATTATAGCACAGGGTATCGTTTCGCGCGAGGACTACGAGCAATTGGAGGCCTATACGCGTGCAATATTCCAACGCGGTTCGGAGATTGCCGCAAAGATGGGCTTGATTTTGGTCGATACCAAATACGAGTTCGGTAAGAAGAATGGCGTTATATATCTGATGGACGAGATTCACACGCCCGACTCGTCACGCTATTTCTATGCCGAGGGCTACGAGGAGCGATTGGCTGCCGGCGAGAAGCAGAAGCAACTCTCGAAGGAGTTTGTTCGCGAGTGGCTTATGGCCAACGGCTTCCAGGGTCGCGATGGCGAGCAGGTACCCGAGATGACCGACGAGATTGTCGAGAGCATCACAGCGCGCTACGTCGAGTTGTATGAGAACATCACAGGCTCGAAGTTCGAGAAGGCCGAGAGCGACGACGTCGAGGCACGAATCGAGAAGAACGTAAGCGAGTTCCTTGCAACTTTGTAGAGCTTGTGGCGGGGAGAGGTGCGGAAACGCGGTATTAAGCCGCGAGCAAAGACCTCTATCAGCGATAAAGTATCAACATCGTATAATTTCATATTATATCGATACCTTAAAACAAAAGGTCGGGAGTCTTAACCATAGCTCCCGACCTCTTATTTTTTCACTCTTACTATATATCCTTTGGTAAATAGCAACCACCGTCGCTCGGTATAGTAGCCGATAACCGACTCCTCGGACTGCACTTTGGCATAATCGCGCTTTGCGGCCGAACATACAGCAAGCGGATACTCCGTAACCTCCACCTCGCAGTCGCCAAACTTTACGCCCCTACCCTCCTCGGCAGCATATTTGGCCAAGCGAGGCAGTGCGCGCATATAGTAGTAGAGCGATTCATATGCGGGCTTTATATTCACCTTGCGGCAACGGAACAGAGCAACAAGACCGTTGAGCAGGCGCGACATAGAGCGTTGTTCGCGCAATGGACCGCCAAGCTCTCGCTCAAAAAAGTCGGCAAATCGGCGATTGAGTGCGGCCACAAGTTCGCCCTTATATCGACGACCCACAAATCTCGACGAGCCACCTCGCACACGATAGTAGAACTCGACGCTCGGCAGACGCACCGCACGCCCACCATCTTTTAGCACAGCAATCCAAAAGGCCCAATCCTCACAATAGCAGTGTAGGCTCTCATCGAAACCACCCACACGCAAATAGTCCGAACGCCGCAACAGAGAGGATATGGTAAAGAGGTTGCGACGAGCAAGCAGTTGTGGCGTATAGTCGGGCAGATGCCACGCGCCCTGACGATTGCCAAAAAATTCGCCTCGACAGGTGACAACCTTAACCTCCGCATCGCTCTCCAAAACCTCGACCGCACGCCCAATATAGTCGCGGCCGATAAGGTCGTCGGAATCGACCATCAGGATATATTCGCCACGCGATGCCGCCACACCAACATTACGGGCCGTTGTCTGACCGCCATTAGCCTTACGGATAACCTTCACACGGGCATCACGCTCGGCCCACGATTGCGCAATCTCGGCCGTACGGTCCGTCGAGCCATCATCGACCACAATAAGTTCGATATGGGGATAGTGCGAAGCCAAAACCGACTCTATCGACTCCTCGATATAGTCGGCCATATTATATGCCGGCATCACAACCGACACAAGCGATTGAGCGGCTGACATAGTTAGATTTTATCGACTTTCTTGGTGAATTTACGCCAATAATACTTTATCGGATTGGTGTATTTGAGTTGCTTCCACGGACGCGAACTGTGCGGACGATGCACAACAGGCAGATTTACGAACAGGTAGTTGGCAAATCCCCGCGCACGCGACTCCTGCGAGATATGGACATCGAACCAATGCTTATCGGGATTCATCTGATGAAAATCGTAGGCCTGCAAAAAGCGATTGGTCAGCAACGAACAGCAGAAACTGCAATGCTTCTTAACCGAATATGGTTGCGGTTCGCGACCACGCGCATACTCATACGGGTAGTTTATCTCGCCCTCGTCATCGACCGTAACCGATGCCGCTATACCGCAATCTTCGCGCTCGGCAGCACCCTCGGCCAGACGCTGCAACGTATCGGGAGCAACCACCACGTCCGACTCGACAATCACAAGGTCGGCCCCTGCGGCCAAAGCCCGCTCCTGACAGCGTTGCAACACGAGCAGATAGTTTGGCGACGGGTGGTCGGTAATATCCGACAAATTAACCAACTCAAAGCCCAACTCGGCAGAATACCTCTCCAAGAGAGCCGTATTCTCCGCCGTACTGAAATCGTTGTATATCGTATAGATATACGGCACAGCAATATTCGACGCCAGGATTGCGCGAACGGTCTCAATGGTCGATTCTATCGAGTCTTTTACAGGGGTTATAATATGCAATGGGTTCATATCGGACAGATATCGGGTTATGCGGGTCGTAGGATTATTGTTTTTTTCTACAAAATCTGTTATCTTTGCTCTGTCGTGACAGCTACCACCTGCCACACAAGTCATTAACTTAAATACAAAGATAATGAAAATTTACAAATCCGCAATAACTATCGCGCTTTTGCTGCTCGCAGCCACACTCTCGGCCCAAAGTCGCCAAACCCGCGAAGAGTATATCGACCGCTATAAGTCGATTGCCGTAGCCCATATGGAGCGCTACGGCATTCCGGCAAGTATTACGATGGCGCAGGGAATCCTCGAATCGGACGCAGGCAACAGCCAACTATCGAAAGAGTCGAACAACCACTTTGGCATCAAGTGCAAAAAGTCGTGGCACGGCCGTCGTGTATATCACGACGACGATGCAAAGGGCGAATGTTTCCGTGCCTACCCTTCGGTCGAGGCTTCGTATCTCGACCACGCCGAATTTCTCGACTCGTCGCCTCGCTACGACTCCCTCTTTGCCTACCCTTCGAACGACTATCGCCGTTGGGCCTATGGCTTAAAGGCCGCAGGCTACGCCACTGCACCCGACTATGCCGAGCGACTTGTCAAAATCATCGAGACCTACCGTCTCGACCTGCTCGACCAGGAGGACGGTGCAGCCATCTACGCCTCGCGCCAAAATGCCGAGGGTACCGAGGCCTGGTTCAAGAGCCAAAGCACCGCAACAAGCGACATACTTATCAACCCCGATGCCTATCGCGTAACCATCAACTCGCATCGTGGCTACAACGTCTATCGCTCCAACCACACCTGCTATGTATTGGCCAAGAATGGCGACACTTATCGTTCGCTCGGCCAGACATTCCAGATTGGCGAAAATACGCTTCGCAAGTTCAACGATGCCGCGAAGAGCGATTCACTCTCGCAGGGTGCTATCGTCTATATCGAGCGCAAGAAGGCTCGTTGGGAGGGCAATGCGATGCTCCACATCGTACGTCGCGACGAGACGCTCCACTCGTTGGCACAATCCTATGGCATACGCAAGCGCAAACTTGCCCGCCTCAACGGACTTGGTCGTGGCGAGGAGTTTGCACACGGGCAGACCATACGACTGCGTTAGAGCGTTTTTGAGACGAAAGCGCACCATATTTAAGGAATTATAATTAACTTTGTCATATATTGAAACCATAAAGACTATGACTGCACAACCACTTCGCGAGAAGATTCTCGCCACGATAATCGAAAAATCGACACTCAAACAGCGCGTATTCGACAACACCTTTGCCGTATTCGGTATGCTCAAAGACGTCCTCTTCGAGATGGCTTCGGAGTTGGACGACGCTCTCGACGGCAAACTCGACAAGCGCGTACGCCTCGAATATCGCGACCGAGGCAAGTTTGAGGCCCAACTGCAAATAGCCTCCGACCTGTTGATATTCCGTATGCACACCGACGTATTTGAGTTCGATTCCAACCATATCATCTGGCAAAACCCTTATGTGCAGGGCGAGAAGGCCAACTCCTATTGTGGTATTATCGACATCTACGACTTCCTCTCCGACTCGTTCAAATTCAACCGTTCGGCCGATGAGGGCTATCTGATTGGCCGCATCTTCATCAACCGCGAACGTATGTTCTTCGTCGAGGGCAAACGCCAAACGTCGATGCGCGCCCTCAACTTTGGTCGCGAGGAGATTTCGCAGGAGCGTCTTATCGCCATACTCGAAGCGGCTATCCACTACGCCATCAACTTCGACCTGCTCACACCGCCTTATGAGCAGAACAAGCGAGTTACGGTTGAGCAATTCAACACCAAATTCGACAGTTCGACCTTCATAACGGGTAAGCGTCTCGATTACGACTTCAATGTAGATGATATTTAGACGATGAGATTCTTTACACTACTATCCATAGTCGTAGCATTTGGCCTCTCGTGCCACGCCTCGACTAATGGCTCATACGCCGACGTTCTACGCACCCGCAAGGCCGCAGCAACCTCTCTTACGGCTTTACGCTCGATGCCCGATGGTTGCCACTACACCATCATTCGCGATGGCGACATCGTACGTTATGCCTACGACCGCAAGGGCGAGGGCGATATACTCTTTTCGACCAATATCAACATTCACGGCTATGAGCTTGCACCATCGGCCGAGTCGGCACTGATTTTCGACCGTACATCGTTGCAACAAATCTATCGCCACTCCTTCACCTCCGACTGCTATTTAGCTACGGCCGAGGGGGCAAACCGCATTCTCGAAGGTGTGCGCGATGTGACATTTTCGCCCAATGCAACCTGCGTGGCCTACTCGCGTAACAACAACCTCTACCTCTACAACATCGCAACCTGCCAATCAACGGCCATAACCGATGATGGTCGATGGAACGAGGTTATCAACGGCACAAGCGATTGGGTCTATGAGGAGGAGTATGGCTTTACGCGAGCCTACGCCTTTTCGCCCGATAGCAGATATGTCGCATACCTGCGTTTCGATGAGAGCCAAGTGCCACTCTTCGAGATGATGCGTTTCGATGCGACACTCTACAATCGCGCCTACACGTTCAAATATCCCAAGGCCGGCGATAGCAACTCCACCGTCGAGGTGTGGCTCTACGACCGCAACGACGGCTCAAAGCAACGTATTGCGACCAATGCCGAGAGTGACGACTACCTGCTCAACCTCGCTTGGACGCCGAGCGGACAGCTCTATTTCTATCGCATAAATCGCCTGCAAAACCATTTTGAGGTGGTGATGTTGCAGCACGACGGCTCACTCCGCACCATCTACGAGGAGCAGTCGCCACGCTACGTCGAGCGACCAAATGCTTCGACCATAACCTTTATCGACGAGCATCGTTTCGTTGTGCTCGAAGAGAGCTCGCGAGGCTGGGCCCACCTCTACCTCCACGACACGCGCAAAGGGCGTATCGCACCAATAACCGAGGGTCGATGGGAGGTCACCAACATCATCTCGGCAACCAAGGAGCGAATACTCTACCTCTCGACCGAACGTTCGCCACTCAATCGCGACCTATACTCTATCCGACCAAACGGTCGAGGCAAGCAGCACCTATCGCAGGGCGACGGTTTTCATCAGGTCGAGGCCTCAACAGGTGGCAAATACTATATCCAGACCGCAAGCAATGCCTCAACGCCAAGCATAGTCACGCTACATCGTGGCGATGGCAAAATCATCGACACACTGGCCGACCGTCGCAAGGCTGTGGCCGAGTGTGGAGCGTGGCCGACACGCCATTTCCGCACCTTCACAACCGAACGAGGCGATACGCTCAACTACTATATCCAGATGCCGACCAACTTTGACCCATCGCGTCGCTACCCTGTTCTGCTGACACAATACTCCGGCCCGGGGTCGCAGTCGGCTCGCAACCGCTGGTCGCTCGATTGGGAAGATGCACTTGCTGCGCACGGATATATTGTTGCGTGTTGCGATGGTCGCGGTACGGGTTTCCGAGGCGAAGAGTTCAAGAAATGCACCTATGCTGACCTCGGTCGCCGAGAGCGCGAGGACCAAATATCGTTTGCCCGCTATTTGGCCAACCAACCGTGGGTCGATGCCGAACGAATAGGCATCTATGGCTGGTCGTATGGAGGTTTTATGGCTCTCAACTGCGCACTTCACGGCGAAGGCCTATTCCGTATGGCGATAGCCGTAGCCCCCGTAACATCGTGGCGCTACTACGACACCATCTACACCGAGATATATAACGGTCTGCCTCAAACCAACCCTCGCGGATACGACGACAACTCGCCACTATCGCACGCCGAGAAGTTGGCCGAGCGCACGCAACTGTTGATTATCCACGGCACGGCCGACGATAATGTGCATTTTCAAAACTCGATGGAGATGTGCCGTCGCCTCAACGCCGCAGGCAAGCAGTACGATATGATGGTCTACCCCGACCAAAACCACTCGATGCTACCATCGGCAACATCGCTCGTGCGCCAAAAGATGATTGACTACACGTTAGACAATCTCTAAACCGAAAATTGTATTTTAGGCACGCAGTTGCAAGGCTTGCGAAAATCCCCAAGGCAGGAGCATACTCGGCGTATGTGACTGTCTTGGGGATTGAGCATAACGCAGCAAATGCTGCATAAAATACAATTTTATTCGAGGGCGTCCGCCAATATCTCAATCGGATGCAACACCCGCTTCGATGTAGACATCTCGATTTGCCACTTACAGGTCTCGCAATCGGTCACAACATAGTCGCAACCCGAAGCTTCAATCTGCTTAAAGAGTGGCGCACCGATAGCCTGCGATGTTGGGTAGTTCTCCTTCTTAAATCCGTATGTTCCGGCAATACCGCAACACTGCGAATCGAGTGGCACCAACTCAACCGACGGAATCATCTTCAACAACTCTATCGAGTAGCACGACCAGCCGAGTCGCTCCATATGGCAAGGCGTATGGTATGCCACGCGGAGGGTTGGAGCATCGTCGCGGAAACGAAGCGTCAAGTCGCCCTTCTCGACCAAGCGATAGATAAAACGCACAGCCAACTCGACATTATCGCGAACATCGCTATTGTCGATACCGAGCAGATGCGGATACTCGTCGCGAAGGGTAAAGGTACAGGTAGACGAGGTTGCAATCACAGGAATTTTCTTCTCCACAACAGCCTTGCGAATCGACGCCGTATTGGTTTCGGCCTGACGACGCGCCTGCTTAATAAAGCCGTTGGAGATAAGAGGCACACCGCAACACTTCTCCTTATCGAGTAGTTGAACTCCAAAACCGAGTGCGTTCATAACCTTAACAAGGGCTTTGCCGAGTGGCGGATTGTTATAGTTCACATAGCAACCGTGGAAGTATGCCACCTGCTTCTCGAAGGCCTCCTGTGCCTTGCGCTGCTTACGCAACCAACTCTCGAACGTGCCGAAGGCATATTTCGGGAATGTACGACGATGGTCGATACCCACAACCGAGTCCATAATAGCCTTAACCGGTTTGAGCGATACGGCAGTATTGACAATCGGCGAGGCCAACGTCGCAACCGAACCCATAAGGTCGGTATTGGCCAACGCAAACTCACGCAGGCCCGGACCCTTCTTGCTATGTTTGATGCGTGCCAACTGGATAATGTCGCCAATACGCACATTCGACGGACAAGCGACCTCGCAACGCTTACAGTTAAGGCAATATTTCAACGCCTCGTCGTAGAACTCGGGGCGCTTCAAACGCAGACGCTCACCATCGGGACCCGACTGCTTTGGTCCGGGATAGAGCGGATTAACCGCTGCAACCGGACAATATACCGTACAGACGGTACACTTGATACACTGCTCAAAATTATTTGCGCTATTCTCTTTCATCATAGTTGCAGACTCCTTATTTTTTCAAAATATTATCGGCTACGCGAAGCGCTGTCAGCATCGACACACCTGCGCCACACTGCTCTTTCACAGGATTGAATCCCGAAAGACCCGCTCCGCAAACATAGAGGTTCTCGACCGCCTTGCCCTCTTTCACAGCGTGCAACGCCTCGTCGGTAACCACACCAAACTTCTCGAAAGGTTGTGCCTCGAAGAGGTCGCAACGATACCACTCGCCTCGGTCGGTCGCAGCATCGACATCTAAACCGAAGATTGGCTCGCAAACGCCCTCACGGGTTGCTTCAAGGCCTCGGCTGAAATAGCTACCCGTAGCAAGTACATAGTCGTCGGCCTCCAAACCTATATCGCTGTGATTTGCCGAATAGACCTTCGCGATACGACTATCGACCATATCGTAGCCTACGACCGTATCGCCCAACATATAGACACCTCCCGCACGCTCAAAAGCACGACGCAAGGCCAACTGCGCACGAACGCCCGGCACCGATGGCGGCAAGGTTGCCACAACATAGATTTCGCGACCGCTCTTCTCGCGCAACTCATCAAGCACCCTACCATTTGCGATGCCGAGGAATGCAGGCAACAAGACTGCCTCGCAATCTCCTGCCTCGCGAGCGATTATGGCTGCCAAAGCATCGACATTAGCCTCGCTATCGAAGATACGGGCAATGTTGGCCGAACGCATCTCGGTCGGATTGTTACGGATTGGCTCCAAAGCCGGCAGGTTGAAGGTGTGAACAAGGCAGGTTGTACCGAGTTTGCGCAACTCGTCGGCAATGAATTGGGTATAGAAATCGAGGAAACCCTCGGCATTGAACAACGCCACGCTCTTCCAAGGCAACGCATCAGCCTTATCGGTTGTAACATAACCCTTGAAAGTAAGCCACGTGCTCTTCAACGCACCAACAGGAGTAAGACGATAGTGGTTCTTCACAGCCTCACCCACAGTAGCCACGCCAGCCTCCGCGAGCAACTCGGCAGCCTCGGCAGCCAACGTCGCAAAACTCTCTGCGCCAATCTTGGCATAGGGGTGCTCGGGAGCTATCTTCACGAGCTCCTTAACGGCCTCTAACGGATTGCTTACCTCTGTGCCGTCGGGCAAGACGTTAAGCAAATCGAGCGAGCCAGACGAGAAGTGCAGAGCACTCTGTCCCGACGACACGATAGCACAACGCTTACCAGCCTTTGCGAGGCGAATACCGCAGGTCAAGCCGGCTAAACCGCCTCCGATGATTACAGTATCAAACTTCATCATTATTTTGTATTTTTATCGTTCTTCAAACCACATACGCCATCGTAGAGCCACATCGTGAACTCACTCTCGCGCAACGTATCACCCCACGCAACGGGAGCCATACCCTTCCAACGCTCATTGAGGAAGTTAGTCAAATCCTGCTTTGCCTGATGTGTGCAATACTTACCCACCTGCGCCATCAAGCCCGCAGCACGGCAAGCACAAAGCTCACCCTGACAAGTACCCATACCTACACGTGTACGACGACGAAGGTCAACGAGGTTGTGTACGTCCAACTCATTGAGAGCGTACTCCACCTCACCAACAGACACCTCCTCGCACTCGCATACCAACGAACGCTGCTTGGCGTCCTTGACATTCACGCGCTCGGCCAACTCGCCGTGACGGTTGATTGCCGACTCACGCTGTGCAACGGGAATAGAGTGCATACGGCGTGAAATCTTCTCCTCCTTCTCGCGTGAGCCCGGGAGAGGAATCTCGGCTGTTGTACACTTCTTAGATATATTGAGCTTCTTACAAATCAAATCGGTTGTCCACTCACCCATCAAACGGTAGGTCATCAACTTACCACCTGTGATAGTGATAAAGCCCTCCAAGCCATCGCGTGTGGCGTGGTCAAGTACCACGATACCACGACTTACGCTACGACCGCTGGGGTCATCGTCCGAAGCAACCAAAGGTCGAACACCTGCATATGCACGAAGGATACGTGTATGCTCCAACGAGGGAGCAAGCTTCATACCCTCACGCAACAACAAGTCAACCTCGTCGGCTGTAACGTACATATTGTCGCACTCCTCGAAAGGCACCTTGCTCGATGTAGTACCGATAAGCGAGATAGTATCGCCCGGCACAAGGATATCGGCATCGGCAGGCTTGCGGCAACGATTGATAACGATATTATTAACGCGGTGGCCGAAAATCAACAAAGCACCCTTTGCGGGCAACATCTTAACAGTCACACCCGCCTTCTTTGCAATCTCGTGTCCCCAGATACCAGCGGCATTCACCGTTACGTGAGCACGGAACTCCTTCTGCTC
>JAZQSA010000003.1:0-8987 GCA_045629905.1 Alistipes sp.
AGTGGTCCGAAGGGTAGAGTCCGTTGCGGTTGTCGGTCAGCACCTCGCACGAGAGGGCGCGTACAGCACCGCGCGAGAGGATATAGTCGATGCGGCCCTGGTTTGGTTTTGGTGGGCGGTTTGCTCCTAGGAACGAGTGGGCCGTGTAGCCAAACTCCTTGCCGTCGTGCAGCTCGTCGTAGAGGTCGTGCCAGCCATTTTCGATAAAGTGGCAGACTTGCGGCTCCCACTTCTTGGAATTAAAGTCGGCGCAGATGATTTGCGGAAACGACTCGGCATATTGAGCTGCTTCGCGGACAACCAACTTGGCCTGTTCGACCTTTGCCTCTTCTACCTTGTGGTCGAGGTGTATGTCGAGCAGTCGTAGTTCGCGGCCCGTCTTGCGGTCCTTGACACGAAGCCAATTACAGTGGCGGGCGCGGTTTGTTCCCCACGAGATACTGCCTCCGATAACGGGGTCGTCGGAGAGCCAATAGCAGCCGGCCGAGATAATCTCGTAGCGGTCGCGGCGCACGAAGATAACATTCTTGCCAATCAGGTGGTAGCCCTCGGTGTAGGGGTCCATCTCGGGGCCCTCGAAACCGAAAGCGATATAGCCTTTGAGTTGCTTACGACAATAGTTGTAAGAGTCGTAGATAACCTCCTGCATCATCACCACGTCGGGCTTGTGGCGGCGGATAACCTCAATCATATACTCCTTGCGGTCGTCCCAACGGCGACCATCGACCTCGTCGGCCGCGAGTCCCGTGATGCGGATATTGGCACTCATTATGCGATGCACCGGTGCGGTCGGGCTTTTGGCCTCGACCGCTCCAAGTGCTATCAGCATAGCGATTATGGTTACAAAAAATCGCTTCATAGATTAGCGCAGATAACCGCCATTGGCGATAAGTTCGGCCTGCACCTTCTTCACATCGACCTGCGAAGGCTCAACACCCTCTTCGAGAGCCACGCGAGCTGCTGTACCTGCCGCCTCGCCCATAGCCATCACGGTAGACATTACGCGGGTTGCAGCCATTGCACCGTGGTCCATCGACGAGCAACGACCTGCGACGAGCAAGCCCTCAATCTTCTCGGGAACGAGCGTGCGGTAAGGAATATCGTACGAGCCCTTACCGTAGATGAGCGTACAGTCGCCACCCTCCTCGTGGTGGAGGTCAATCGGATAACTTGCCACGCAGATAGCGTCGTCGAACTGGCGTGCTTCGAGCAAATCCTCGCTGGTCATCACATACTTGCCGACGATAACGCGCGTCTCGCGGATACCCGTAAATGGCGGAACGGTCTCAATCCACGCATTCTCGAAGCCCGGAATATACTCGATAAGGTAGCGAGCCACGTCGTACATCTGACGGCGGCACTCGCGCTCGGTCTGCGTATAGCTTACAGGGTCGGTAGCGTCGCCACCCGATACGCGGGTCATATTTACCCACAACTCGTCGTCTTTGAGGCCCGTCATAAAGATTGTACGCGCTACGGTGATGTTGAAGCCGCGAGAGCGAGCATCGCTCAACTGGTCGCGGTAGCCTACCATCGTAAAGTTGCCCTCGCGGAACTGCTCCGGTGGCATAATATCCATACCATACTTATCGGAGTGATTAACGACATTGTCGCGCACCTGTGCCATATCGACACCGCGCATCGAGAACATCAGCGTCGGTGGCTGCATACGGCCTCGCTCGTCGCCCTTCTTGCACTCAACGCCTGCGCGGAATGCAACGTCACCGTCGCCCGAGCAGTCGATGACCGTCTTGGCGAGGATAGCCTCACGACCAGCCTTCGACTCGATGATAACGCCCGTCACCTTGCCATTCTCGACCAGCGTATCGACAACATTGACATACATCAACACCTCGACACCATTCTCGTCCATAATCTGCCAGGCGAGGGTCTTTACCGCCTCGGGGTCTACCATCGTCAGCGAGATGTGGAGCTTGCAACGCTTGTGGCCCGTTGCTTTGCCCTGCTGTTGCAGACGCTCTACGAAGCGACCCGTAGCACCCTTGATAATCTGATTACCCTCGGCATCGAGCATCGAGAGAATTGGCAGACCGAGGATAAGGTTACCACCCAGAAATCCTCGCGATTCGAGCAACATAACCTTCGTCTTGCCACCCTTTGCAGCAGCCTCGGCGGCCATCAAACCGGCAGGGCCTGCGCCAACAACCAATATATCAACTTCGGCACGAACTTTAATGTCGCGTGCGGGTTCAAATATAGTCTTCATACTTTCTCTTTAATTTTAATCAAAATATTAACCGAGATATGCACCATTTTCGAGCAGAGCCTTGCGTACCTTCTCTACATCGACAGCCGAAGGCTCAACACCGTCGGCGATAGCGATGCGGGCTGCTGTACCTGCCGCCTCACCGAGAGCCATACAGGTAGACATCACGCGGGTTGCCGCCATAGCCTCGTGGTCCATCGACGAGCAACGACCTGCAACGAGCAAGCCCTCAATCTTCTCTGGAACAAGCACGCGGTAAGGGATACCGTAGGCATCGTCGCAGAAGAGCATCGTGCAGTCGCCACCCTGTGCGTGGTGAATATCGACAGGATAGCCTGCCATTGCGATTTCGTCGTCGAACTTCTTTTGTTCGAGAATATCTTGTGCGGTCATCACATACTTACCAACGATAACGCGCGTCTCGCGGATACCCATAAAGGCGGCCGAACGCTCCAACCACGCGCTCTCGAAGCCGGGTACGAAGTCGCGCAGGTAGTCGATAACCTCGTACATCTGCTTGCGTGCATCGTGCTCGCCCTTGGTGTAGCTCTCTGGCAGTGTAGCATCGACGCCCGATACACGGGTCATATTTACCCAAATCTCGTCATCTTTGAGACCTGTGATGAGGATTGTGCGTGCCACAGGTACCTTGTAGCCCTTCGATTGAGCCTCCAAGATGCGGCCACGCAGACCTACGGTGATGAACTTACCCTCGCGGAACTGCGATGGTGGCATAACGTCCATATCGAACTTCTCAGGCTCGTTGCAGATTGCATCGCGCAATTTCTGCATCTCGACACCACGCATAAGGAACATCAGCGTTGGTGGTTGCATACCGCCATTCTCGTCACCCTTGTTGCACTCGACACCTGCACGGAATGCAACGTCGCCGTCGCCCGTACAGTCGATGATGGTCTTTGCGAGGATAGCCTCACGACCCGCTTTGGTCTCGATGATAACGCCCGTCACCTTGCCATTCTCGACAATGGTGTCGGTAACAAATGTATAGAGCAGAACATCGACGCCAGCATCGTCCATAATATCCCAAGCAACAGTCTTGGTTACATCGGGGTCGATAATCGTGAGCGACATATGGTTCTTGCAAGGCTTATGCTCGCTTGCAGCACCTTTGGCCCACATACGGTCGATAAATTTTTGTGCGCCACCCTTCACGACCTGATTACCCTTCGGACCGAGGAACGAGAGGATTGGCAGACCGATTGTGAGGTTACCTCCCAAATAGCCACGTTGTTCGAGCAACATAACTTTCAGATTTTTGTCTTGCGCAGCAGCTTCGGCAGCCATCATACCGGCAGGGCCTCCACCTACAACCAGGACATCGACTTCGGCTCGCACGTTGAGTTGGCGAGCAGGCTCTTTGATTGTCTTCATAATAATTAAAATAAGTAGTGTGTATTAGTTAAAAATTATTTACGATATTTTCGGTAAATCGACCTGCCTCGCGATACAACTCGTGGCGACGTTGCAACAACTCGCGATGTACGGGGTCGGGAGTATAGGTGCGGATAATCGGGCGACAGAGGGCCTTTTGAGCCTCCTCGATTGTCGGATATAGACCCGCAACGACCGAGGCGCAGATAGCCGAGCCGAGTGCGCACGACTGCTTGCACTCCGACACACGAATCTCCTTGCCGATGGCGTCGGCCAACATCTGCATCACGAAAGGCGACTTTTGCGAGATACCACCCACACCGATAAAGGCGTCGAAGTCGATACCGCGCTCGCGGAGGTGGTCTACGATAGTCTTCATAGCCAATGCCGTAGCCTCGACAATCGCGTAGTAGAGTTCGGGAGCCGAACTCGACAGGTGCAGACCCATCAGCGAGCCCCACAGATTTTGGTTAGGGTCGGGTGAGCGACGGCCGTTGAACCAGTCGGTCGCAAACGGAGCATCGATGCGGTGAGGCAGACGGGCTGCATCTTCGCCGAGTTGGTAGAGGATTTTGTCCGACACCTCCTCGACCAGAGCCTTGCGTGTAGCCTCGTCGATGCGCTCGCTCTTACCGAGGATTTCGGTTACAGGGTAGGCGAGCGTGCGACGTAGCCAAGCGTAGGCATCGCCAAAGGCCGAGAGTCCGACCTCGAAGCCCACCATACCCGGCAGAATACAACTATCGGCCTGACCAAATACGCCATCGATGATGCGACCGCCGAGTACCTCGTTCGGAATAACGAACATACAGCAACCCGAAGTGCCGAGGTTTATCATAGCCGTCTTGTAGGCTACACCTGCACCGATTGCGCCCTGATGCGAATCGACGTTGCCACAGCCCACGACAACGTCGTGATTCAGACCGAGCGAGTCGGCCAACTGTGGGTCGATTGTGCCGTATGGCTTGTCGCAGGTATATTTATTGGCGTTCATCGTGCGGAGTATCGGTATGATGGCAGGGTCGAGAGCCTCGAAGAACGACTCGGGTGGGAAGCCACCCCAATCCTCCGACCAGAACATCTTTTGCGATGCGTTGCAGTGACCCATACGGTTCTTCGCAGGGTCGGTTGTGCCGGTCAGCGTTGCGGTGATGTAGTCGCTACACTCGATAACCGAGCGAGCCGCTTTGCGTATCGGCTCCGAGGTGCGCAACAGGTGCAATACCTTCGACCAGAAACATTCGGCCGAGTAGTGGTAGCCCGAAACCTGGGTATAATCGACCTCGTTGGCGTGGCAGGCAGCCTCGATTTCGGCAGCCTCGGCAACGCCCGTGTGGTCCTTCCACAATACGAACATCGCATCGGGATTATCCTTGAACTCCTCTTTGAGCGAGAGCGGTTGCAGGTTTTCGTCGGTCAAGCAAGGGGTGCTGGCCGTCGTATCGACCGAGATGGCGCGTACAAATTTCGCCTCCTGCGGGTGGTTGTCCAAGATGCCGTGCAGCACGTTGTGCAACCCTTCGAGGTAGTCGAGTGGGTGCTGGCGGAAACGACTCTCGGCAGCATTGCAATAGAGGCCCTGACGCCAACGTTCGTAGTTGTGAACTGCCTCGGCAATCTGCTCGCCGTTGTGAGCATCGACCAATACGGCTCGAACCGAGTCGGAGCCATAGTCGAGACCGATAACATAATCTCTATTCATAGTCTTGAAGGTTGTTTATCGCATTAGTTTGTGGAATTGTTTTGGGCGGGTCATCGTCTCGGTATAGACGTTACCGAAGGCATCGGTCACGGTAACCTCGATGGTCGAGTCGGCCGACGAAGCCGTAGCGCGGAACATATGAGGGTGGCGCGACATCTTCGAGCCACTCGACGAGCCGAGGTCGAAGGTCCAGAGGCGCTTTGGAATTTCGTAGGCAACCATATATTGCGGACTCTCCATCTTCTTGCGCTTGACGGGCAGTTCGACGCCATTCTCCTTGATTGAAATCTTCCAGTCGGTAGCCCAATCCCAAACGTGAACTACAACGACGTTGTCGCCCTTGAACTTTGCAAAGTCGGTGCGGTTAGGGTAGTGGTCGAGGAATACGCGCACCTCGCCATTGGTGCGATAGTAGTCGCGTACGCTGTTCATATCGAAGCAACGGAATTGGGTTTGGCTGTCAAATTCGGTCGCCTTGAAATACCACTTTATATCTTTGTTGTCGATTGTGAAGATTTTGCAACCCGCAGGGTCACCCGTAACACCGATTTGGTCGCCTCCGAAGGCTGTTGTGTGCCATCTTGCACCCGATACGGCAACAACCGTATGCTCGGTGATGTTGGCGATGTCGGGCTTCTCGGTGTCGCGCACGCCATAGCAGCAGCGGTTGCGGTGGGTGTGGCCCGAGAGGATGTGTACCTTCTCGAAGTCGCGCAACAGACCGACAAACTCGCTTTGTTGCTCCTCGGGCAGGCGGATACTAACCTCGCCGTCCATATAGTTCTTGTAGCGGAAGATTGGCGAGTGTACGCCGATAACCACAGGGGTCGATTTATCGACTGCGGCCAAATCCTTGGCGAGCCAATCGAGTTGCTCGCGCGTAAAGGCAAGCAGGTAGTTGCGTGCGCCGACGATACCTCCGCCCACCTTTGCATTTGCCTTTGGCTCGTTGAGGTAGACGATGTTGTCGAGCATAACGTAGTGAATGTTGCCGAGGTTCATCGAGTAGTAGGTCGGACCAAAGGCCTCGCGATACTTTGCCTCGGCGGCAAAGTCGGTGTTCTCGTTGCAAGGGGTAGCACCGTCGTTGTCGTGGTTACCCATCGTGTTGAAGAATTGGGTCGGGTAGCCCACCTCGGCCAACGTGCGACGGAAGTCGCGAATATCGTAGAGGAAGTCGTACCAATAGAGGTCGAAACTGCTGTCACCAACATTGAGCGTATAGACCGGAATGCCGGCCTTGCGATACTGCTCCAACTCGGCTTTTAGGCTTGGAACGAAGCTGTTGGCGAAGGTTGCAGTGTCGTTGAAGCGGTTGGAGAGGTGAATGTCGGCCGTTGTGACGATGACGTGGCGGAGGTTATCGACCTTGCGGAGCGCAAAGTCGTGACGCTCGGCCGTCTGTGCGTCGGCCGTAAGGTTGGCCCAGAATTGAGGCACAACATCTGCCCCCTCGGTCAGAGCCTCGTAGCCCGAAGGGATAATCACAAAGACGTTGCCATTGCGCTTGGCCGATGTGAGGTTGTAGACACCGTGCTTGTCGGTCGTGGTAATCTCATAGCCGTCCGACACCTGCACGCCTGCCAGAGGCTTGCCGTCGCACTCAACCGTACCATAGATTGTTGCACCCTTCTTGGCCTTTGCCGCGAGGGTCGAGGTGAAGGTGCTTTGTGCTACTACCGTTGCGATTGAGCAAACGGCGAGGAGTAGCGCGAAAAATCGTTTCATATCGAATCGTTGGGTTTTAGGTTATTTCATAAAGCGGTGGAATTGCTTTGGTCGCTCCATAGTCTCGGTATAGACGTTGCCAAAGGCATCGGTTACGGTGACCTCGATAGTCGAGTCGGCCGACGAGGCTACGGCGTGGAACATATGAGGGTGTGGCTTCTGTTTGTTGTTCTTTGAAGCGAACTTCGAGAGCCACAAGGTGTTCGGAATATCGATATTGACGAGCATCAACGGACTCTCGGCCTTCTTGCGCTTAACGGGCAACTCGACGCCATTCTCCTTGATTGAAATCTTCCAGTCGTTGGCCCAATCCCAAACATTTACCATAATGGTATTCTCCTCGACCGCAACGTAATTGGCACGCTTTGGATAGTGGTGACGGAAGACCTTTACCTCGCCATTGGTGCGGAAATATTCGCACACGCTGTTCATATCGAAGCAGGTGAATTGCTTGTCGGCAGGGTATTGTGTAGCCTTGAAACGCCACTCGATATTTGTCGAGTCGATGGTGAAGATTTTGCAACCCGCAGGCTCGCCGAGCGAACCGATTTGAGGACCACCGAAGCCCGACGAGTACCAGAGCGAACCTGCAACGGCCACGATGTTGTGGTCGATGATGTTGCGCAACTCGGGACGGTTCTTGTCGTCACAACCGCGAGTGGTGCGGTTGCGGTGGGTGTGACCAGCAAGGATATGCACGGTGCTGAAATCTTTGAGCAGGGCAATCAATGCGGCCTCGTTCTCGGGCGAGAGTGTCGAGGTGATGGTGCCGTTGCGACCATTCTTATAGCGGAAGATTGGCGAGTGACAGCCGATAATGATAGGGGTCGATTTATCGACTGCGGCCAAATCTTTGGCGAGCCAATCGAGTTGCTCGCGGCTGATTGCGATGTCGTAGTCGCGTGCGCCGACAATACCTTTGGCAGGTTTGCCACCCGGGTTGTTCTTGTAGAAGATGTTGTCGAGCATAATGTAGTGAATCTTGCCGAGATTCATCGAGTAGTAGGTCGGACCAAATGCTGCGCGGTACTTGGCTGCGGCGGCAAAATCGGTATTCGCGTCGCAAGGGGTCGCACCGTCGTTGTCGTGGTTACCCATCGTGTTGAAGAACTGCGTAGGGTAATCGACCTCGGCCAACGTGCGGCGGAAGTTACCGATGTCGTAGAGGTAGTCGTACCAATAGATTTCGTGGCTGCTATCGCCCAGCGATAACGTATAGACAGGGATACCCTTCTCCTGATACTCCTTTATCTCGGCACGCAACGAAGGGAGGAAGCTGTCGGTAAAGTTGCCGATGTCGTTGTGGTGGTTGGCAAGGTGAATGTCCGTAGCGGCAACGATGACGTGGCGGAGGTTATCGACCTTGCGGAGCGTGAAGTCGTGACGCTCGGCCGTCTGCGCGTCGGCCGTAAGGTTGGCCCAGAATTGAGGGACAACATCTTTGCCCTCGGTTGGAGCCTCGTAGCCCGAAGGGAGGGTGACAAAGACGTAGCCGTTACGCTTTGCCGAAGCGAGGTTATAGACACCGCGCTTGTCGGTTGTCGTAATTTCGTAGCCGTCCGACACCTGCACGCCTGCCAGAGGCTTGCCGTCGCACTCTACCGTGCCATAGATTGTTGTGCCCTTCTTGGCCTTTGCTTTGAGCGTCGAGGTGAAGGTGCTTTGTGCTGCGGCTGTTGCGATGGTGCAAACAGCGAGGAGCAGCGTGAGTAGTTTTTTCATTGAACTTATGTTTTTGGTTTCTTGATTTCGATTGAGGTTTAGTTGTTGGCTCTGACGGCTCGCTGCACACCCTTGATTCGCATAATGGCGTGGAGGAGCATATCGACAACCGAGGTCGAAGGGACTTCGACGCTGATTGTGCCTATGCCTGTGCCGTCGCCACGCGAGGTGAGGTTGATTGAGCGAATGTTGAGTTTCATCTCGTGGCTCACAACC
>JAZQSA010000004.1:0-48392 GCA_045629905.1 Alistipes sp.
TTGGCCTCCGACTTCCATCACCATTCTTCGGGATACTGATTTTCTTGTAATTACTCATAATCGTTCTTTATTTAAGGTTTAACTATGCACCCTCTGGGCCGTCATCCTCGTTAGTTGCAGCAGCTGTTGCCGATGTAATCCACTTACCAGCAGTTCCCTGACGAGTAGATACTACCGAAGGAGTGTAACCAGCAGGAACATATGCGAACACGGCCTCGCCAACCAAGAAGCCTACACCATACCAGAACTCCAAGTAGAAGCGAACCTGACGGTCGTGCTTTTGGATATCCGAGATGAACTGTGGCGGATTCTTGTGCTTCAAACCAACGAGGTTACCACGAGGTGTGCTGAAGAAGATAGGAGAGCCTGTGAGGCAGTCCAAAACCTCCAAATAGAAGTTCGAGAAATCAACACGGTCAGTACCGAACTGAGGATTCTCGGTGCCACTGCCAGCGCCCCACTTCTTCTTGTAAGCTCGTCTGTACTTCAAGTACAAGTCAGCCGACAAATAGATAGGCATCTGCTTAGAGCGATAGAGAGGAGCAACCGAAGCGACAAAATCGTCGATGGCATTGAGCACCGCCTCATCATCGCCTTCAAGAAGGTTTGTCGCATCTTTATAGAAGTTCATACCCTTCTTGTCATCCGAAGCAAGAGCCTCGACAAGCTGAGTCTCGATACCGTCCATGGTAGCCGAAGTCTCCTTCGAGCCCTCGACATACTTAGCCTTAGCGGTCATCACCAACTCCAAATCCTCTGCAATCTGAGGAATGAGAATGTTCGATACAATGTATCGGGTGATTGGCATCTGGTCAGGAGTCTTTCGCTCATCGTAGAGATGGAACAACCAGCTCTCACCAACATCGGCAGGATCGATAGCGAAATCAACCTTGTGACGGTAGTTCTTTACTGTGAGCAAAGTGAACTTGCCCTGTCCCTTCGGATTCCACTCCTTCGAGAACTGCTGTACAACACTACCAACCGACTGTGCCGATACAGCCTTGTACTCGGTAACAGCTGGCTTCCAAGCGAGCTTCTTGCCAGTAGTGAATGCCTGGTACAACTCGTTGATCATGTCAATGTTGTTACCCTGCGAAGAGTAAGCTCCGAGCTCCTGCTTCAAGTCAGCAACATCGATAGTCATACTCTCTGCGAGAACACCAGAACGCTTGAATGAATCAGCGATTTTGTTGTGAGCCAAAGCCATGTTTGCTCTGAACTTTGAATCACCGGCTACGGTACCAACAGCCGTTGCTGAAGGTGCGCTCTCCGGAGCAGCTGCGAGAGTTGTAAGATCTGCACGCAACTGGTTGATGATAGCATCTTTCTCAGATGCCACCTGATTACGAGCATGTGTGAGGGCTGCATCGAAGAGATCACGAGTGTTCTCCGACTCGGCAGAGAAAGACATCGCCTCAAACTTCTCAAGAAAAGCCTCACCATACATCGAGAGGATTTTGTTCTTATCCTCCTCGGAAAGAACAGGCTTGCCGTTGGTATCCAACGCAAGCTCCTCCTTACCCAACAAACGGGCAATCATCTTACCCATCTTGCTGTCGCTAAGAAACTTTTTTACATCCATAAAACTTAAAATTTAATGTGAATTACTTATATGTGGCACGAGCAAACACATTCTCAACAGAGCCTTCGAGGTCCAATATGGCATTTGCCATACCGAGGTTAATGGCATCGTTGGCACGGAACACAGCACCAGACAGAACACCAGGTTCCTCGGCTTTGATATTGGCACGACCTTGCTTAACAGCAGAATGGAACTCCTGAACAATAGGAGTCATTTCTGCTTGCATCAAAGAGAAATCGCCATCAAGAGCTTTGCGATAAGCGAGATTCTTATCTTTTGACTCGGTGGCATAGATAGTAATAGTTTTATCACCACAACGGTTCTCTCTGTTATCGATAATCTGTGTCATCACACCGATAGATCCGAACTCCGACATCGAGTTATCGGCAAAGATTGCATCGCACTGTGAAGCGATCCAGTATGCAGCCGAAGCACAGAAGTCGCAATGAGCAATAATAGGTTTGCCCATTGAGCGAACTTTGTTGATAGCTGCAATCATAGGAGGTATCGCATTACAAGCACCGCCACCACTGTCAATATCCAATACAAAACCGACAATGTTTCGGTCGGTGGCCAAACGCAAGAGCTCTGACGAGATTGTCATTGTACCGACACCAGCACAGGTGTCGTATTTAGTGATAGTACCGTGGATCGGAATTACGACAACAGTCTTTTGATCAGGAGGGGTAATATCTCCACCTCGGTTAGAACGACCTATGAGGTCAGACGAGAAAGATGTAGTAGCAAACTCGATATGTTCAACCTCTGGCATTTTGCGAGAGAGAAAATCAAGGGCAATAGGCAAGAGAGATTCTGCATCTGCAACAAGCCATTGCCCTCTACGAATGTCGAGTGCTAGCTGAATGTTGTTTTGATTATGTACGACCATAGCTTTTCTTTTTTTTACAAAGGTATAGTCGTATGTACCATCGACAAAGGACTACATGTCTGCTCTAGTTTTGTGCTTAAAGGTTACATCTAGTGTCGTAGCCTTTTCGATTGAGAGCCGAACAGGCAAGTCGGCAGTACCGCAAGATACGGTTTCTCCATCATCGAGAAGGATCTTCACGATTAGGTTGCAAAGTAACCATGGGTGCTTACGAGAGAGTTTTGCTTTGAACTCGCTCGTTTGTAATAAACCAGCTGCTTCGGGAGCAACATCAATTTTGATGGTGGCACTTGCTGGAACAATCGGAAGTTCTGACCACTCGGCATCAGCGAGGTCAGCTCTCTTGATAAAAACTTTTCTAACTATCTGTATCATTGTTAAATCGGAGATAAAATTACGATTTCGCTATAAATTATTTTGGCAATCCGGATGTGTCAATCGACTCATCAATGTAGTATGCTTTTCGTATCAGTTTCTTAACGAGTGTAGCAGCCTCTCGTTGCTGACGGCGATAGACTCGTTTATAAAGAGCATCGACACAATCCGTAGAAACAAGTTTTCGAGAAGTAACAAAAGCCTCGATGATATCCTTCTTAGCGAACTCAGCAGCTTGCCCTTTGCGATAATAGCCGATGAAATCCAGATCGAAAGCGGCACGAAGAGCCTTGTTCAGCTGGAGCATATCCCCGGCATTATAATATAGGAACTTATTGCGAAGGTTTTGGGTACTCTCGCACTGTGGTAGTCGAAGAGTTATCATAAGATTCTCTTCGGTATTAAAAATAGGTCGAGGAGCCTCTCGACAATGAGAAATAAGAAGATTGCCCAAAAGATGCTCCGATGTAACTTTCAAAATACCATCAGCATCAGGTGGAAACAGGTATGCGAGATAGTCCGCATACATTTTTGAATCAACTTTCAATCTTACAATCATAACCAATTATTTGTTATTCCATATATACTCCCACTTCCAACGACAGTTCTCATCTCTATTCATTCTCTCTAAATTGTCAGGAATGATACGAATACACTTGTCGTCATTACTTATCTCAATCATACTAAACCCTTGTTTGTCATCGAAGTATCGGTAATTGTTCATACAGATAACAATGTCAAGGAATCGTTTAGGGTCATTTGCAATCGACTCAATAGGCACCCACTCTCGTGGTCTATATCTTTTTAGACGAGGAATAAGCCTCCTAAAATAGGAGCTCAGTTCATCATCTGTTATATCCCTCAAATCAATCATACCATATAGGTTTTGGCTACTACATCAACTACACAACTACAACGCTGTTATTCAGCATGTTACAAAACTACACTTTTTTATTTGTAGTTTTTAGGACACTTCTTCTGATAGAATGTAGTTTTTTGTAGTTTTTTTGAAGCGAAAAACTACAAACTTTTTTTGCCTTAACTAACTCTTTATTAGTGATGTAGTGAATGTAGTTAATGTAGTTGCATTTTTTCGGTTTTGCTATTTTTAGGAGTTTTATCAGCTCCGTTTCTTTTCGCAATGCTTCGGCTACCTCGCACATCGATAGTGCGAAATTTCGCACATTCTGTATCAAATTGAGCATAATTCTACTATTATCCGAGAGCAAAATTGGAGGGGCATTAGACTGTTATATGCCCCTCCTTCGAAAGAACCAGTGCAAGATTTCACGACCTCTCGCTAGTCGGGTGGGTTACCACCATTTCCCAGGATTTCAGTAAGGACTCTCGCCTCGCTGTTATTTCAAGCCAATTCTCTAATATTTCTTTCAACCGAGTTACTTCCATAATACACCATTCCCTTGAACGATTGTGTGGATTATCTCCGTAATGCATTGTGTCAAAGCCAAACACCCAGCAATCATTCGAGAACTCACCGTCTAAGTATTCAACCTTTTCCGGATTCCTTATTATCTCTCTTTTCATGCTTCCAAAGCTGCCCGAAAATGTTAAGCCTCCGTGGATTTTTATATTTATCATGCCATAGCACATACCGTATAATGGGTGTTCTTTGGGTATTGCGACATAGCAATTGGCATAACCGGTTGAATGTTTGCAATTGGTGTATTTTTCGAATTGGCTTCTAACCTCGTCATTTACTGCACTGTACAAAAACGCATAGCACTTATATTTTTTCATTACATTGTTCTTGTATTAAGTTCGGTGTAACTTACTCCAATAGGCTCCAATACGATGTAGATACTTTTATCTCCACCCTTGGCATTTACGGCAATCCATCCTGCTTCTTTGGAAATTAAATACTCTGCGGCTTTGGGGTACTTCAAGTTTAAGAACTGTACAACGCCATCGATATCTTTCTCTAACTGTCTGCGCTCATCGAGAGTAAGAGATATATGTATTAGCCCTCGAAGATAGTTCTCCAACTCGGTTTGCTTCTTGTTCTTTGGAAGGTTGCAGTGTACCCTCGTAATTACAAAATTTGGTTTCATAGGTTGAAATTTTTTGAAGATTTATGCAAAACTTTCAAGTTTTGTGAGTAGCCATACTGCAAATTTTTGCGCATTGGAAGCTGTGCTTGAATCCTCCCAATCAATTTCAGGCTCGAATTTCGCTTTCATCGTCATTTCTCTTGACTCTTCATCAATTGTAACAAACAGCGTAGCCTTGCTATCTGTCGAGTCCTCAAATGTTACTTTTACTTCATTGTTGTTCATAGTTTCATATGTTTAGATGTTTGCTAATATGCTTTGTTATGTTTGTATGGTCGTGTTTTATTATACTTCATTTTGAGATGTATGTGTTTCTCTATGTCAATATGGAGTTCGCTGCTTAAATCAAATATTCGTATAATTGCATCTGCCAGTTCATCACCAACAGTGTCTTTCACATATTTCTCAAATAGAGCTGTTCTAAAACCGCACTGTTCTGTTAATTCTTCCAAAGTGTACCTATCTCCATAGCGTCGTTGTCTGTGCGCCTCTAATGCTTCGGATAGTTCGGAGTGGATTAGGGCAAATTTTTGAGTTATTGCCATATCTGCAAGCGCAGTTTGTAACTTATTCTTTGTGTCGCTATTCTCAAAACTTAATGCTATGATGCTTGCAATATCGTGTTCGTCATCATAAAAACCGTGTTCAGTAGCGTTTTGATGAATATCCCTACATAGAGTTTTGATGTCTTTCATAGTGGTATTCTTTATAGTTTTTCGTCATCATCGTCTTCGTCATCAACCCTACCTGTTGTTATATCGAGGTTGATTTCATATTTTTCACACACCATTGCATAGTCGAAAATCATAGCGGTATTAACTCCCGATTTACGCTTCGACTTCTCATCTGGTATCCAACCGTTTATATTATCTGCATGTGCAAACCTTACCGAGAGTGCTGTACCGCAGTACTCTGGTGAATGTTCTAGGTAATACCTTAATGTTTCTCTCGGAATGATTTTACCATTAGACTCTCGTCCCTCCTTGGCATATAGTTGAGATATCTTCGAGAACTGTATGTACAGATACTGCTTGTTTGGGTCTAATTCTATTCCAACATTGGACTCTTTAATTCTAACCTTCTTGCCTTGTTTTATTCTGTAATCGACCTCTTGCCATATCTTATTTGATGCAACAAGAATACTAACAATCTCCCAAAATCCTGACAATTCGTTGTTCTGTCTGGTCTTGCTATTCTGCTCAACGCAGAGCTTCGTTGCGATGGCGAGCATATCCCCATAGTTGAATGGTACTGAAAGATGCGATTCAATTGCTCGGAACGAAGCAAGGATTGTCGCCCAATTTTTAAGTGTTCGATCTTCGACAGCGTGCTGTCGTACATTGTTCGACAAGTCGGTAATCACATTATCCCACGCAGAACGGAAATTGCCCTGAAACTTATGTCGTAGTTTCAATACCTCTCCGGTAAGGTGTGTCAGCCCTCGCTTCTCGACAATCTTCAAAGCTTCGTAATTTCTCTTCTCCTCGTCCGAGAACTCCGACTTCGAGAAGGTTAAGAACACGAGTCGGTTGAACAATGCAATATCGGCAGTTGGCATTTCTTGTCCTGACATAACAACTCCACAATCGACAGCTGTAATCTCTCGTTTCTTGTCGTTGTCCATATTCATACGAGAACGACCAGCTCCGTCCCATAGTCCCTTCAAGAACTCTCGCTTCTCTATATCGAGCGAGTTCTTATACTCGTCAAGGTGGACAACCGCATTCGACACTTCGGCGACAGCCTCTGCAAGAGCTGCCTTTGTTGTATTGTTGATGTTCGGTGCAATGTTGTTGGGAATAAAGAACGATGTTAGTGAGTGTCCCAGCTCCGACTTACCTGTTCCTTTCGGGCCGAACAAGTTGAGAATTGGGAATGAGGTCGTAACACTCACCACAATATCTTTGAATAGTGTCGCAAAGAGGAAGCACAATGCGACCTTTGCATTATCACCGAATGAGCGGATAAGCATTTGCGAGTAATCCATCAAAGATATGTCATTTGTGATAGCATAGACAAATTTACGCTGGTGTTGATAACCCTGCGTGTCGTCACGAGTATCACGAGAACAACCGGGCAAGTAGAACTTTTGACCTTTCATCGTGATAAGTCCATAATCGTCTGCTTTCTCGAAATGTCCATCATCAAGACCGCCATTGCCCCAGGCATAGAAACCATATCTTTTTTGCCAGCCGAGCTGCTTTATTTCATCGGCTGACGGCGTGTCATCATAGAGGAACTTCTTTAATATTGTCAGCTCTGATTGCGATGCTTCCCATACATAGTTACCCTTAGTCTCGATACGGGTTTTGAAGTCAGCAAACGATACCAGCTCGCTTTGGGCGAATTTGATAACAGCCTCCTGTTTCTTGATATTACGCATCAAGAATATACGGCGAGCATTACGCTCATCTCTAATATGAACTATTGGCAATAGAATAAAGTTTGACCAACGCTTGTCATTTGCACGAGCTCCGGCACCGTAGTAGCAATTATCTCTCACATAGAAGCCATACTCGGCGAGCATCTCTTCCATACTCTCGTTTGCCTCTTTGGTCAAAGCTCGCTCTCGCTTGTTCTTGGCTTTGAAGTATTCCTGCTGCCAGATACGAGCATTCTTATATGTTTTCGAGAACTGCTCGATATACATATCTACTGCTCGTTGATCCTGGCAGTATGCCATAAGTTCTGCGAGCTCGGTAATAGTCGTTGCTATTTCTGTTTGCGAGGTCTTGTCTGCAAGTTTGCGCTGACAGATCCACGGAATATAATCGTGGGTGTATCGTGCGAGGCAGTCCTCATAATCCTTTGAATGGGTACGGAAATACTCGTCTGGATCTTTTCCGTCAGGCACAATCATAAGGCGGACATTAAACCCTGCTTCGAGAAGAGCTTGTCCGTTTTTGATAGAGGCTTGGACACCTGCTTTATCCGTATCGCCAATGATGATTATCGTTTTGGCATACTGTTGCAAGATGCCTATTTGCTCTTTTGTTAGTGCTGTTCCCATCGGAGCGACTGCATTGCCAACCCCAATTTCGTGCAAGCGAACAACATCTGGATTTCCTTCCACCAGCACGGCAGTGGAATCTCTCTTCATCTCTCGAAGAGCTAAATGCAAGCCGAATAATATGCTCTTTTTAGAGTAGAGTTCGGTTTCTTCCGTGTTGAGATATTTCGGAAGATCGCTTCGCTTACCAATATAGCGACCTGTAAAGCCAACGATGTTGCCTGAGCGATTTATGATAGGGAATATCAATCTCTCTCTGAAAGTGTCATACAGAGAGCCGTCATTCTCACTCTTTTTGATTAAGCCGGCTTTGAGCAATATATCTGTTGAATAGCCCTTCTTTTGGCAGTACTCAATCAGACCGGGGCGAGCTGGTGCGTATCCTATCTGGAAGATGTTGATGGTCTTATCCTTCCATCTATCGAGAGCATATTGTTTCGCCGCAGGAGCCTGTTCATAGCATTGGCGAAAATACTCCGCTGCAACACGATTTATCTCAATTAGTTGAGAGTGCAAAAATCGTTTTTCTTGTTCCTCTGCTGTAAGCTCTTTTTTCTCATATGGGATATCATACTTGTCAGCAAGATATTCCACCGCCTCATAGAACTTCATGTTTTTACTGTCCATGATAAAGCGGATAGAGTCTCCACCAACTCCACAGCCAAAGCAGTGATATCGATTACGCTTTATCGACACCTTAAAGGAAGGTGTTTTCTCTCCATGGAATGGGCAACAGCATTCATAGTCTGCTCCCTTTTTTACAAGATGCACACCCTCATTCTCGATGATGGTAACTATATCTCGGTCAAGTATTCTGTCTATTACTTCTTGTGGTATCATATTTTATAAGGGAAAATCCCCCCCCCGAAATTTATGGTAGTTCAGAGAGTGTGTTTAGTATCTTTGTTGCTCGGACATATTGTCTGTGGCACTCGTTCTCTTTGGAATCCGAATTGCTCATTATCATTCCTGCACGAAACGCCTTTATTGCCCTACGAATAGTTTCTATTTCGTCTGGTGCCAAGTCCATTATCGAGTAGAGCCCTCGACCATCTTTATCTACATACATATATATAGGTATTAGAAGGTAACACTTATATTGTAGTTCTTCTTGACCAAGTTACATATCTTCACCTTCTTATATGGGTTGGGTGTTCTGTACCCAGTTCCCCACCTATCAACAGTTGAAGGAGAACACTCCGCTTTTTGACTAAGAAGTCGTCTCAACTCATTTTTCTGAATGAAATCGAGTTTCTTCCAGAACTCAGTAAATTTAATCTCTTCCATTTTGGCGTATTTTATGATAAATTTTTACTATATTTGTTCCGCACTTGTGCGGACATTGTGCGGACTTTGTGAGTACCGATGCAAATATAGTAAATTATTGCTAATATATGCACATATTTAGTGATATTTTGTATCTAATTTTTTGTTGTATTATGTATAAGATTGATTTACAGGCTTTTATCAAGAAAAATAAATTAACTCAAAAAGGGTTAGCAAAGATTCTTGGTGTAGGACAACCTTTCATTTCACAAATAATAAAAGGTAAGTCGCATTTGTCTTCGGAGAAAATAGAGTTTCTCTTAAATGCGGGAGAATATGATACCTCTATGATTATAGAGGCGAGTGCAGACGAACTCCCATCAGATACTGTTACTATGAGCAGAGAGGTCTTTAATTCTATCCAACAGTTAGTCGATACTATTAGCTCTCAACAACGAACAATAGAGTCCCAGCAAAGAGTTATAGAAAATAGTAAAGGGGGCATTGTCCGAGTGGAAGAAGATGCCGTCAGTGCCGATGCCATGTAATACATTTTGCCGGAAGGCGTTATGTATTACCTAAATACTGACGCCTTGCCGGGACAAATTCGGGACAAAAAAGTTAAATTATGCCAAATAAGCAAATTGCTACACCGGTGATTATCAGTACAATAAGCGATTGTTCCTTTGGTCAAAAGAGAGAAACTCAAATCTCTCTCCCGCTACAAGGCAGTCCGAAAAGACTGCCGTTTTTGTTATAATACAACCCGACAACCAAAACTCTAATATAGTATGAAAAAAACATTGCTCCTTATCTTCGCTCTCGTTGCGACGTCGATGGCTCTTGGTCAAGAGAACTTCAAGGCTGCCGACCCATATTTCCAACCCAACGAGATGCCCGATATGTGTAATTGGCTCGCTGGCCCACCTGCCGAGGGTTCGGCCGAATTTGCCTACGATGTGGCCCGCTATGAGTGGGGTAAGCAGGTACGTCGCGACGATACCGCCCGCTTGGAGTTGGCCAAGAAGCAGGCCGATGGTGGTGTGCGCAACTTCTGCGAGGAGTTTAGCGGCCCGTTCGGTATGACCATATCGAAGGATACGACCCCCGAAATCTTTAAGTTGATACTCAACGCGGTATCGACCTGCGCAACCGCAACCCATTCGGCCAAAGACCGATATATGCGTAAGCGCCCATACGTTCACTTTGGAGAGGGTACGCCACTGCCTCAATTCGAGAAGATGATGGGTGTCAATGGCTCCTATCCGTCGGGCCATACGACTCGCGGTTGGGCCGCAGCCCTGATTTTGATGGAGATTAACCCTGCGGCAACCGATGCACTCCTGCAAATGGGCTATATGCAGGGCGATAGCCGCATAATCCTCGGCTACCATTGGCAGAGCGATGTTACAGCCGCACGCTTGGTCGCTTCGGCTGCTGTGGCTCGTCTTCACACCTCGAAGGAGTTTGCGCGTCAGATGCGTAAGGCGAAGAGGGAGTTTAGACGTTTATCCAAGTAAAATTGATTTTAGGCGGATTCTACTGCCGCTAACAAAAATGAGGCCAATGGGACGTACATCGAGTACTACCCATCGGCCTTATTTTTGCCGAGCGTTGTATAATCCTGCCTAAAATGCAATTTTTGAAATCGGTTTTATAAGGCCCTTGCTGCCGCAAACAAAGAAAGAGGCCAATGGAACGTACACCGAGTACTACCCATCGGCCTCGTTCTTGCCGAGCGTTGTATAATCCTGCCTAAAATACAATTTTTGAGAATCGGTTTTATAAGGCCCTTGCTGCCGCAAACAAAAAAGGGTTGCCCGATTTATCAGGCAACCCTTTTTGTCAATCTTCGTTGGACTATTTATTCATCTTGGCCCACGAATCTTTCAGCGTCACGGTGCGGTTGAAGACCAGATGCTCGGCCGTAGAGTCGGTGTCGGCACAGAAGTAACCAACGCGCTCGAATTGGAACGGCTGACCAATCTCGGCCTCCTTCAACGATGGCTCCAAGTAGCCCTTTGTGATAACCAACGACTCCGGATTGAGGTTATCCTCCCACGAGGTTTGTCCCTCCGAAGTGTCGTTAGGGTCTTCGGTTTTGAAGAGAGGGTTGAAGAGGCGAATCTCGGCCTCGATAGCGTGCTCGGCCGATACCCAATGGATAACGCCCTTCACACGACGACCATCGCTCGACGAGCCTTCGCCCGACATCGGGTCGTACGAGCAACGCAACTCGACGATATTACCTTCGGCGTCCTTCACAACCTCGTCACACTTGATAAGGTAGGAATAGCGCAGGCGCACCTCGCCACCTGGTTGCAGACGGAAGTATTTCTTTGGAGGGTTCTCCATAAAGTCGTCACGCTCGATGTAGATAACCTTCGACATCGGTACTTCGCGCATACCTGCCTCCTCATTTTCGGGGTTATTTACGGCCTTGCGCATCTCGACCTTGCCCTCTTCCCAGTTGGTGATAACGACCTTGATAGGGTTGAGCACAGCCATACGACGCTCGGCAACCTTGTTCAAGTCCTCGCGTACGCAGTACTCCATCTTTCCGAGGTCGATAACGTTGTCGCGCTTTGCTACACCCACCATCTCGGCAAATGCTCGCACCGAAGCCGGTGTATAACCCTTACGACGCAGTGCGCAGATGGTCGGCATACGAGGGTCGTCCCAACCCATCACAGCGCCCTCCTGAACGAGTTTCAGCAGGTTGCGCTTCGACATCATCGTATAGGTCAGGTTCAGACGAGCGAACTCGTACTGGTGCGATGGATAAATCTCCAAAGCCTCGATAAACCAATCGTACAGCGGACGGTGAACGTCGAACTCCAACGTACAAATTGAGTGCGAAATCTGCTCAATCGAGTCGCTCTGACCGTGTGCATAGTCGTACATAGGGTAGATGCACCACTTGTTACCCGTGCGGTGATGCTCGGTGTGCAAGATGCGGTACATAATAGGGTCGCGGAAGAGCATATTAGGGTGTGCCATATCAATCTTGGCACGCAATACCTTCGCACCATCGGCAAACTCGCCCGCACGCATACGCTCAAACAGGTCGAGGTTCTCCTCTACCGAGCGGTCGCGCCAAGGCGACGGCTTACCCGGCTCCGAGACCGTTCCGCGATTCTGGCGAATCTCCTCCTGCGTCTGGTCATCGACATAGGCCAAACCCTTCTTGATAAGCACCACAGCCCAATCGTAGAGCTGGTCGAAGTAGTCCGATGCATAACGCTCGATAGCCCAATCGAAACCAAGCCACTTGATGTCGCGCTTAATCGACTCGACATACTCGGTGTCCTCCTTTACGGGGTTGGTGTCGTCGAAACGAAGGTTGCACTTGCCACCATATTTCTTTGCCAAACCGAAGTTGATGCAGATACTCTTTGCGTGGCCGATATGGAGGTAGCCGTTAGGCTCGGGTGGAAATCGCGTCTGAACGTGCGACAATCCGTTTGCTATCGACTCCTCGATAATCTCTTCGAGAAAATTCAAAGATTTCTCCTTGACTTCATTTACCTCTGTTGTCATAACGAAATATTCTATTTTTTGTGATTTGCTTTGTTGTATATGGTCGGACAAATCGTTGCCGAGAGTCCGATAAGTTGCTGACAGTACATTCGTTGCCCGTTATATTGGAGCGCAATCTCGGCGCGGACCTTTATGTGGTCCTTGACGAACGACCGCTCGTAACCGATGCCTGTGCGGTTGTATATCTTGTGGCGTGTGCCGTAGAACGGGTCGGCAGCATAGAGATTGTTGGCATAAGGCTCGCCGTCGTTGCCAATAGAGTTGAATAGCGGCATCTGGTTTGCACCAACATAGAGGTTGTTGTCGATAAAAACACCCCAGCGTGACATTCGGAAATATAACTCTCCACCTGCGGGTATCAACCAACCCCCCCCCTCAACTTTTCGGTCGCGCTGCAACGACACGAGGCCGCCGAGTCGAATATCGAAGTCGAAGTAGGCGTTGAACTTTACACCGACGTACGGATTTACCAATACATTATCCACGACATTGCCATAGAAGGTCGATTTGTTGGCAAAGTGTTGGAGCGACAGCGCACCACCGGCATAGAATATATCGGCAAAATTGCCGCCACCGGCCACCAAAACCCTGAACTTCTCGCGTGTCTCGGCCGAATAGAGACCCTCCCAATCGACTGCAAGCTCGGCAAACGACGAATTGCGACCCGTGTAGCGGAGCGCAATACCCTGCACGAGGTTGTGGTATATCAGATACGAGTCGCTGAAAAATGCTCTCGAATAGTGGCCGACCAACTTCTCGCGCGGAAAGATACCGGCATTGGCACCGAAACGGTTGTTGCTGAATTGGTAGTAGGCCACAAAGTCGGCCTCGTCGATAAATCGCGAAGAACCGAAATCTTTGAGCAACTCCGCACCGACGACAACCGAGTGCTTGCCGTTCCATCGGTAGCCGAGCGCAGGCGTTACACGCACAGCAAATATGGTGCGCGATTCGCCAACATCGCTACCCGTATGCTCGGTATTGTCGAAGTGGGTCGATACCTCTCCGTCGAAGTATAACTCTTGTGCCGAAGCGACCCAGGCCGAGCAGGCGATAAGCAGCGTTATGAGTAGTTTTTTGTACATTTCGAAGCCTCTTTGCGACTATTGTTCCAAATATCTGTCAAAAATAGGTAAAATATTTTGAATTGTTTTTATTTTTGCACTAAATATCGAAACTAATGAGAAAAATTACCAACGAAGAGCTCGGCCGACCATCAATCGAAGAGTTCTCGAAGCAACAGAAGATGCCCGTTGTCGTCGTGCTTGACAATGTGCGCTCGGCCCAAAATGTAGGCTCGTTTTTTCGTACGGGCGACGCCTTTGCCGTTGAGCGTGTTGCCCTTTGCGGTATCACCGCAACTCCGCCTTCGCGCGAGATTCACAAGAGTTCGCTCGGTGCCGAATTTTCGGTTGCGTGGCAGCACTTCGCAACTACTGTCGAGTGCGTGCAATCGCTTAAAAGCGAGGGATATACAATCGTTGCTATCGAGCAGGTCGAGGGCGCTGCGATGCTTGACGAGTTTGCTCCACAGGTGGGCAAGAAATATGCGCTTGTTTTCGGTAACGAGGTCGAGGGTGTGGCGCAGGAGGTTGTTGATATGTGCGACTCGGCTATCGAGATACCGCAGCTCGGCACCAAACACTCGCTCAATGTCTCGGTCTCGGGTGGCGTGGTGCTGTGGAAATTCTTTGAGAATTTACGATAGAGGGCAGAAGTGATTATTCCTTAATATCGAAAATAAGAAAGTTGCTACTTTTGAGCTATGGAAGATTTGAAAAAATACTATAAAGACTACCCTTGGGTGTTTTGGATTATTGGCATTTTTGTCGCTTTTGTTGGTGTCAAGATCTTGTTTTCTCTCGTCTTAACGGCTATGGCTTATGCGTTTAAGTATATGTCGTATTTGCTTTTGGCCGATGTTCTTAAAGATGTTCTTTGATGTACTTTACCCGTGGCGGTACAAATAGTAACCGTGAAATCCTCTTTTTACGGTGTTGTATGACCTATTTCCTTAATGCAAACAATCTTTTTAATAATACCTGCTTCTTTAATCGCCATTACTTGCTGTTAAAGGCCCTTATTGCCCAAAAAACTTTTAATTTCTGATTTTTAATTCTTAATTTTGTGCGATATTAAAAAAGCAAATGGTTAGGAGTAAATTCTATGGTACAAACCGAACAAATTAAAGAGATTATAAGGCGTCTGGATACGCTGGGGAGGTGCCTTTGACATCGACCAGCGACGAATAGACCTCCAAAACGAGGAGGAGAAGACTCTCGAACCCGACTTTTGGGAGAATCCCGAAAAGGCGCAGGAGCAACTGCGCAAAGTTGCATTGATAAAGAGTTGGGTCGAGGCCTACGACGAGGTGCGCAAAGCGGTCGATGAGGTTACGCTGATGCCCGAATTTATAGCCGAGGGGCTTGCCTCCGAGGAGGAGGCCGAGCAGGTATACGCCAAAGCAGCCGACCTTATCGAGAGTCTCGAACTTCGCAATATGCTTTCGGGCGAGGAGGACAAGATGGGCGCGATAGTCGATATCAATGCTGGCGCAGGTGGCACGGAGGCTCTCGATTGGGCCTCGATGTTGTTGCGAATGTATCAGCGTTGGTGTGAGGCTCACGGCTACAAGGTGAAGATGCTCGACTTTCAGGAGGGCGACGAGGTGGGCGTAAAGTCCTGTACGTTGGAGGTTGAGGGCGACTTTGCCTACGGCTATCTCAAAAGCGAAAATGGTGTGCATCGCTTGGTGCGTCTTTCGCCGTTCAATGCCAACAATAAGCGACAGACGACCTTCGCTTCGGTGGCCGTTACGCCGGCTGTCGATGATACGATTGAGGTCGTTGTCAATCCTGCCAATATCGAGTGGGAGACCTTCCGTTCGAGTGGCGCTGGTGGTCAGAATGTCAATAAGGTCGAAACGGCTGCACGACTCCGCTACCACTTCCGTGACGAGCAAACGGGCGAGGAGATTTCGTATGTGATTGAAAACCAGGAGACCCGCTCGCAGTTGATGAACAAGGAAAATGCGATGCGTATCCTACGCTCGAAACTCTATCAGTACGAACTCGAAAAGCGCCGTGCCACACAGCAGGCTATCGAAGCCGACAAGAAGAAGATAGAGTGGGGCTCGCAAATTCGCTCCTATGTGCTTGACGACAGACGTGTCAAGGACCATCGTACCGGCCACCAAACGACCGATTGCGATAGCGTTCTCGATGGCGATTTGGACGCATTTATCAAGGCTTATTTGATGCAATACGGAGGAAAGTAGGATATGCGTAGGCCGATTTTATTGCTCTTTGCGTTGCTCTGTGTGGCGACTGTCTCGGCAAAGGTTATTTGCGGAGCAGAGCGTGTGTCCGAGTGGTTGCCACTGCTTGAAGGAAGGCGAGTGGCTCTGCTTGCCAACCATACCTCGACCGTTGGCGATGAACATCTGCTCGATGTGATGGTCGCTCGTGGGGTTAAGGTAGTGGCCGTTATATCGCCCGAACACGGTTTTCGCGGTACGGCCGATGCAGGCGAAAAGGTCGCTTCGTCGGTCGATGCTCGTACGGGTATTCCTGTGTGGTCGCTCTATGCGGCCAAGAGTCGTCGCTTGACGGCGGAGCAGGTTGCCGAGTTTGATGTTGTTGTGGTCGATATGCAGGATGTGGGCCTGCGATTCTATACCTACTATATCACGATGCTATCGGTGATGCGTAGTGCTGCCGAAGGGGGTAAGGAGGTGGTGGTCTTCGACCGTCCCAATCCCAACGGAATGTATGTCGATGGCCCGATTCTCGATATGCGCTATAAGTCGGGCGTCGGTGCGTTGCCAATTCCCGTCGTTCACGGTTTGACGATGGGCGAGATTGCGACAATGGCCGTAGGCGAGGGGTGGTGTAAGGCGTGCGAGTTGAAGGTTGTGCGATGCGAGGGATATACCCACCAAACGCGCTATACGTTGCCGATTGCGCCATCGCCAAATCTGCGAACACAACACGCCGTATATCTCTATCCATCGACCTGCCTCTTCGAGGGTACGATTTGCTCGCTTGGTCGTGGTACCGACTATCCGTTCGAGGTTTATGGCCACCCCGACATCAAGGGTTGCGACTTCTCGTTTGTACCTCGCTCGGTTGCCGGAGCCAAGAATCCGCCTCTGCGCGACCGCTTGTGCTATGGCGTCGATTTGCGAGGTGTCGATGACGAAAAGGTTATTGCCGAGGGATTTAACCTCGAATATATTGTCGATGCCTATCGCCGACTCGGTGTTGGCGAGAGTTTCTTTAACGCCTTTTTCGAGAAGCTGGTGGGTGTCGATTATATTCGGCAGATGATTGTCGAGGGTCGCTCGGTAGCCGAAATTCGCGCCAAGTGGCACGACGATGTAGAGCAGTTTAAGACTTTGCGTCGCCGCTACTTGCTCTATGCCGAGTAAAAGCGCCGCATCTTAAAAATGCAAAAAGGGTAATGATGCAAAAAGCCTGTCGCGAATTTCGGACAGGCTTTTTTGTATAGACGATTTCTCGCCGACGGTGTTACTTCGTAATCTCGTCGTAGAAGTCGGTTGTAACCCAAGTGAAGCCCCACTCTTGTGCGATGGTGTAGGCATATTTGCTATTTACCATCCAGAAGTAGGTCTCGATGCCGTAGTTGTGGAACTGCTCAATCCACTCTGGGTGGTTGAGGATTACGTTCATATTGTACGATGCTGCCTCGTAGCCACGCTCCTTAACCTCGGCAGGTGTGAGCGACTTGTGAAGGCTGCTCGAATTGTAAACAACGCGCATCTTTGGCTCCTGGCGCTTTACCTCGTCGAGTGTCGAGAGCTTAAACGAGAGCATATACATCTGGTCCAACATATCCAACTCGCGAATTTCCTCCAATGCCAACTTGATAAGTTCGACCTCGCGGTCGCCCTTGTGCGACTTGATTTCGAGCAACTGTGGCAATTCAGGGGTCTTCTTTGCCTGCTCCAACCACTCGCGCAAAGTTGGGATTTGGTGGCCAAATGGGAGACGGTGCGCGCGAATCTCTTCGAGCGTATTGCCCTGGCAAGTCAGGCCGTCAGCGATTTTGTTGTCGTGGTGGATAACAAGTTGGTTGTCGGCCGTAATATGTACGTCGAACTCAACAGCATCGAAGTTGCCCTCTTGTGCGCGACGCAATGCATCGAGCGAGTTCTCGTCGGTGGTGAATTGAGTGCCGGTACTTGCGTGGCCTCGGTGTGCGAGAATCTTTGGTTTGTGAACCTCCGAGGTGCAAGCCGTGAATGCGAACAGCGCAGTGGCTGCAATCAATAAAATCTTTTTCATCGTTATCGTTTGTCTGGAAGGTTAAACACATCGCGAATCTTCTGAACAGCCTCCGGAGTCATACCCTCTGCCGTAAAGCCGAAGTTTTTGGCTGTCATATAGATATTAGCCGCCTTGTTGAGTACGTCGGTTTGGTCGAATGCCTCCATCATATCCGGACCGATAGCAACCGTACCGTGCTTCTCCCAAAGTACAACGTCGTATTTCTCGATAAGCGAGAGAGTTGGCTCAACCAACTCAACCGACGAAGGAAGTGCGTAAGGTACAACGCCGATGCCGAGTGGCGCAAATGCAAGCGTCTCCGGAATCATCGACCAGAGTACCTGTGTCAGATGCTCCGAGTTGAGGAACTCCTGCGAGTGCGACATTGCAACCAACTCGATTGGGTGGGTGTGGAGTGTAGCCTTGTAGCCGCAACCGCAACCGAGAGCATAGTTCTGCAACGCGAGGTGCGAAGGCAACTCCGAGGTTGGAATAATAGGCTCGTCGGCGATGATTTCGTAGCTTGCGCAGTCGTCCAAGATGCGAATGATGCTACCTGCGCACATAGGGTCGCGAGCGAGGTCGCGCATACGACGACCACCACCCTTGCAGTAGAAGTAGCAACCCTTCAAATTTGGAAGTGTCACGCCGATAGGCAAGACCTTGCTGATAGCAGGCATTGCGCGCATCTCGTCGTCTACATATTCGGTGATGTTGAGCGTAAGGTTACCACCATTGCGCTCTGCCCAACCCTTTTGCCAAAGATAGCCGGCGACCTCGGCAACCTCTGCAAGAGCCTTCTTCAATGCTGGGCGGTTAGTGAGAATTGATGTCATAATCTATTAAAGTTTTAGGTTTTAATTAAGCCAATTTGTTTTTGTTAGCCCAGAATGCCAACTCTGCCTTGCCGTTGATGTAGTTCAGGTAGTTTTTGATGGCAAATGCTGGTGCATCGCGGAACGAGTTGATAGTCAGACCGCCCAAGTGGTTGGTGATGGTGATGTTGTCGTATTTGAGATAGAACGCCGGAATATTAGGCTCGGTCTCGAATACGTCGAATGCAGCACCAAGCAACTTGCCGCTGTCCATAGCACGCTGGAATGCCTCTGAGTCTACCAGGTACGAACGAGCCGAGTTGATGAGGTACGAATTTTGCTTCATCAAACCAAACTCGCGGTCGGTCATAATTGCGCCATTCGAGCGGGCGTGCAACGTTACGATATCCGATTGAGCAAGCAACTCGTCCATTGGTACGAGCGTAGCGTACTCCTCTTTGCACTCCTTCAAGAATGGGTCGGCAACGAGAATCTTGCAGCCGAATACCGAGAGTTTGTAAGCCACCAAACGACCAATCGAGCCATAACCTACGATACCTACCGTGAGGTCCTGCATCTCCTTGATGGTTGTCTTGGTGTTAGGGTAGTCGATACGCCACTGGCCGTTGCGGAGTGCCATATTCGAGCGGGCAACGTTGCGAGTCTCCGAGAGAATCATTGCGACCGTAAATTCGGCAACACCGTTGGCGTTGTGCGCAGGGTTGTTCGATACGATGATATTGAACTCTGTCGCATCTTCAACGTCGATATTCTCCAAACCGCCACGGCAGCTCATAATCGCTTTGAGCTTTGGCGAGTTGGCAAGCAGGTGACGCTTGATAGGGCAGAGGTGAACGATGAGCAGGTCGGCATCGGCCATAGCCTCGTACAGACCCTCTGGGAGAACGATATGGTCGTGACGACGAGCCTCGACATCTTTCAAAATATCGCGCATCTGCGTCTTGTCTTCAAGGCCAAAGAACAAAGTCTTCACTGTGTCGCCTTCGGTAAGATAAGGACGAATACCCTCTTCCATCATTTCACAGGTGATAAAGGCATCACCAATACATACGATTTTCATCTTTTAATAGGTTTTAGGTTATTTATATAATCTTCTTATCTGCTTTTGGTGTGCAATATATATTGCATTAGTAAAATACAAAGGTATGAATTTTTTTTGTATTGATAAAGATAGGGTTGTAAATTTTTATGCAAAAGCGAGATGTTTGTATCAATGCAATAAAGCAGAGCGACTTTCGATGTGAAAGTACGAATAAATTGGCGATAAGGCTGTTGTTTGAAAAATAAATTTTATATCTTTGTTGTGTCGTTTATCGGCAGACATATTTTTTGATGAAAGTGTATTAGTTTATTTGGTAGATTAATCGGCCTCACGCTCTCTTTTTTAATAAACACCTTATTTGAGGCTGGTAGGGTGTATAAAACTATTTGTTATGAAAAAAGTATCTTTACTAATTCTGCTTCTCGCTTGTTCTATTGGAATGGCATCTGCAAAATTTCAGCCTAAACCGTTCGAATGGGACGTTGAGTATCGCGGAGAGGTTAATATTGGTGCTGGTTTTGGAGGTACGATAAAAGCAATCGGAATAGAAGTGGCTGATGTGCCGGTTGCACCTTCGTTTGAAACGGTGCATGGTGCAATGCTATCCGATTATTTGTTCGTTGGTGCAGGTATTGGACTCAATTATTATCCCGTAGAAGTTAGAGAACCCGTTGGAGAATTATATGACGACGAATTAAATGCTGTTGCAATCCCAATTTTTGCCGATGTGAAAGGCTTCTTCCCTATAAATGACAAGCTGAAACCATTCTTGAATTTAGGACTTGGAGGCAGTGTGGTTGCTCATCAGACGGAGGATTTGGGTATTAATGGCGGATTTTATTGCGATTTTGGTGCAGGTGTTCAATACAAGGATTGGAATTTCGGTTTAGGTTTACAGCATCAAAGTTTTGGATTAAAGTATAGTGATATCAAGTGTTCTATGAATTCATTTTATGTAAATGTAGGTCTTGTATTCTAAATAAAAGTATAACAACTCTCTTTTATCAAACCGAAAACGAGCGACCAATATTGGTCGCTCGTTCTTTATCCTTATAGGCAGGTGCTACTCCAAAGAGATAGCCTCCGAAGGACAAACGCCTGCGCACGCACCGCACTCGATGCACTTGTCAGGGTCGATTACATAGATGTCACCTGCCGAAATTGCTTCGACCGGACACTCGTCGATACATGTACCACATGCAACGCACGAATCAGAAATTTTGTAAGCCATAATTGTTTTATGTAAAATTTGGTGTCACAAATGTAAGACTTTAATACGAAATCTCCAAAAAATAGTATCTTTGTACTGTGGTTTGGGGCAAAAAAAGTCAAAGGCCACTCCGAAATGATAACAAATGCTATGCCGAAACGCTCCAAATTGACCTTCTTGGGTACGGGTACATCGCAGGGAGTTCCCGTTATCGGTTGCCGTTGCGAGGTGTGTCGTTCGACCGACCCGCGCGACAATCGTATGCGTACGTCGGCAATGGTTGAGGTTGGCGAGAAGCGGTTTATAATCGATGCAGGCCCCGATTTTCGTATGCAGATGCTTCGCGAGCAGGTGAGCCACATTACGGCAATTCTGCTTACGCATATGCACAAAGACCATATTGGCGGTATCGACGATGTGCGTGCGCTCAATTTTGTCGATTACCCCGAGGTGCATACGGTCCATATATACGCAACGCCCGATACGGTGGCTTGTGTGCGTAAGGACTACGACTATGCATTCGCCTCGGCCGAGGAGCGTTATCGCGGAGTGCCAGAGATTCGGCTCCACGAAATCGACCCGTCGCAACCATTTGTGGTCGATGGGGTAGAGATTGTGCCAATCGTGGGTAGCCATTCGCGCTTTGCCGTGACGGGCTACCGCATAGGCGATTTGGCCTATATGACCGACTTTAAGCAGATAGCTGACGAGGAGTTGCAAAAACTTGCGGGTGTGCATATTTTGGTTGTAAATGCTTTGCGTTTTGAGCCGCACGACTCCCACTTCTCGGTTGCCGAGGCTCTTGCCATCGCCGCGAGAGTTGCCCCTGCGCAGGTCTACCTGACCCATATGTCGCACGAGATAGGCTTGCACGCCGAGGCCGAGCAACAACTGCCCGAGGGCGTGCATTTTGCATACGATGGTCTTAAAATCGAATTTTAACAAACATAAGATATGAAGAATAAACTTTGTGGTAAAACGGTAGTCATTACGGGTGCGGCGTCGGGTATTGGCGAGGCTATGGCTAAACTCTACGCCTCGATGGGCGCAAAGGTCGTGCTTGGTGCGCGTAGCAAGGATAAACTCAAAACGCTGACCGATGAGATTAGGGCCAATGGTGGCGAGGCTGCATATTGCGCAGTCGATGTCGTCAAGGCCGACGAGTGTAAGCGACTTATCGATACGGCTGTTGAGGCTTTTGGCGGTATCGATGTGCTGATTTGTAATGCCGGAATATCGATGCGTGCCATATTCGACGATGTAGAGCTCGATGTGCTGCACCGTTTGATGGACGTCAATTTTTGGGGTACGGTCTATTGTTCGAAATATGCGTTGCCATATTTGCAGGCATCGCGAGGCTCGCTTGTCGGTATCTCGTCGGTTGCCGGCCTTCACGGTCTGCCTGGCCGCACGGGCTACTCGGCTTCGAAATATGCGATGACTGGATTTTTGGAGACGGTGCGTATCGAGAATCTTAAAAAGGGATTGCACGTTATGGTCGCTTGTCCTGGATTTACGGCCTCCAATGTTCGCTTCTCGGCTCTTACGGCCGACGGCTCACAACAAGGCTCTACACCTCGCGAGGAGGGAAAGATGATGACGGCCGAGCAGGTGGCAAAGATTGTTGCCAAAGGCATAGCCAAGCGCAAGCGCTTGTGTCTTATGGAGATAGAGGGTCGCGCAACACATTTTGTCAAGAAGTTTGCACCAGCCTTCCTCGATAAGATGTTCTATTGGGTGATGTCGAAAGAGCCAAACTCGCCATTCAAATAGGCAAGCAGTAGGGCTGTTATCTGCCTAAAAATTTGGTAAAAGAAAAAAAAGTAGTACCTTTGCGCCCGGAGAGATGGCAGAGTGGTCGATTGCGGCGGACTTGAAAACCGTGGAGCTGCGAGGCTCCGGGGGTTCGAATCCCTCCCTCTCCGCCACGAAGAGATTCCCGAGGCGACTGCTGAAAAGCAGTCGTTTTTTTTTGTTTATAGCCACTTCAAACTTGTTTGAGAAGTGGCTATAAATCAAAAAAAGACTTGATAAGTCCCTCGCGAATCTCTTTGAGCATTAAGGAGTAAACGGGAAAACGGCGAAAAGTTGCGTAGCAACCGCCGTAATCCCTCCCTCTCGATGTAGCCGAAGTTTACTCCTTAATGTTCTCGTGGCCGAGAGAGAGGTGTGTTACCTATCCCCCAAACCCCCTTTGACCTTTGCTCTTCCTCCTTCGCACCTCGGCATAGTCTGCAAGCAGCCTCTGCCCTCGGTTTGGCGTCGGTTCTGTAAAGGGGGGGGCTTTGATTTCTGCCGAGGGTAGAGCGTTAAGGTCGTTAGGGTCGTTAGGGGGTACAATCTACTCAAACTACTCAAACTACTCAAACTACTCAATCTCCCCAATCTCCCCAGCCTCCCCAATCCTGCCCCACCATAAACAGCACCGCCCCTGCGGTTGCAGAGGCGGTGCTTGTATGGTTGCAGAGTTGTGTTTACTCGTAGCGGCCCGATTTTAGACGATTAACCTCGTCGTTGGTCAGGAATCGCCAAGCACCACGTTTCAGATTCTTCTTTGTAAGGCCTGCATAATATACGCGGTCGAGTTTGGTGACCTGATAACCCAGATGCTCAAACATACGACGTACGATGCGGTTGCGACCCGAGTGAATCTCTACGCCAACCGATTTCTTGTCATCTTTGAGGTACGAGATTTCGTCGAAATAGGCCTCGCCGTCCTCCAACGTTACACCCTCGGCGAGTGCTGCAAAATCGGCACGAGTGAGAGGTTTGTCGAGTGCTACCTCGTAAATCTTCTTCTTTTTGAGCGATGGGTGTGTCAAGTTGCGCGTTACGTCACCATCGTTGGTAAAGAGCAAAAGACCGAGCGAGTTCTTGTCCAATCGGCCAACCGGATATATACGCTCGGTGCAAGCACCCTTAACCAGGTCCATCACAGTCTTGTCGGCGTGCTCGTCTTCCGATGTTGTGACATAACCTTTTGGCTTGTTGAGCAACAGATATACATTTTTTTCGCCCTTGATGCGCTCGTCGTTGAAACGTACGTCGTCCGAAGGTTTTACCTTTGTGCCGAGTTCGGTCACAATTACGCCATTGACGCTAACCAAACCTGCTGCGATAAATTCGTCGGCCTCGCGACGCGAGCAGAGACCCGATTGTGCTACAAATCGGTTGAGACGAATCTCGTCGATAGGGCGATTAGGGTTGTATTTAGGGTACGATTTTGGCTTGTCGCTGCCTTTGCTCTTGCTTGCGAAACCCTTTGATTGGAATTTCTTGCCGGAGAAGGTGCGCTCTTCGTTGTGGTTGTTGCCAAAATTTTTGCCGTTGTTTTTCTTGCCAAAAGGCTTTTTGTCGAAAGGTTTGCTGTCGTTGCTCTTGCGATTTGTCGCAGGTTTTGAGCCAAACGAGCGCTTTGGCGCTGCGCCATATTGAGGGCGGTCACCTTTGGTAAACTCTTCGCGAAGTTGGTTGTCTTCGGTGAAGTGCGGATTGAACGAGGCGCGCTTCGGACGCTCGTTGCGCTCGACACGTTCGGTACGCGTACTGCGTAGGCGCTTATCCTTTGCAAAGCGCGAAAGTGTTGCAGTCGAGTCGCTGTTAAAATTCTTCATATTGTGTGTTTGCTTATTTTTCGTGGCAAAGGTAGTTAAATTTCTCGATAGAGTCCCAAAAAATAGACTAAAAGCGCACAAAAAACGTAAAGTGCGATATTTATGCCCTTCCCGACACTCTTGCGCAGGTGTTTGTGGGTGGATTTGTCGAAATTTGTGTAAATTTGCCCCGACCAAAAAGCGAGTGAGATGAATAAAGAGATATTCCGAATAGCCATTCCAAATATCATTTCGAGCATTACCGTTCCGTTGATGGGTATATTCTCGACCGCTATTGCAGGTCATTGGGGCGACCCGCGCCAAACTATTGGCGCATTGGCTGTCGGTGTCTCGATATTCAACTTTATATATTGGAATTGCGCATTTGTGCGTATGGGTACAAGCGGTTTTACCGCCCAAGCCTATGGCGCCGGCAACTTTGTTGAGACGACCGCAATGTTGGCTCGTGCGGTTGTGGTATCGCTCTTTTTAGGCCTCGCTATATTATTGCTGCAATATCCGCTTGGCGAGTTGTCGTTGTGGATTATGAATGGCAATTCGATGGTTTCCGACTATTTCTACGCTCGAATTTGGGCCGTTCCTGCGGGTATAATGCTCTTTGGCCTTAATGGTTGGTTTACGGGTATGCAGAACGCTGTTATCCCGATGACGACCTCGATTGCTGTCAATGTGGTTCACGTCGCTTGCAGTCTGTGGTTTGTCTTTGGTTGCGATATGGGTATTGTCGGTATCGCCTATGCTGCTGTTGTAGCGCAGTGGTGCGGTATGTTGCTCTCGGTTGTGTTGCTGATTATCTTCTTCCGCCATACATTGCGCCATATCGACATACGCGCGGCCTTCGATTTGAAGCCGATGAAGGAGTTCTTCCGCGTCAATGCCGATATTATAATCCGCACCTTCTGTATCTGTATGGTTTATACCTTCTTTACCGCTGCTTCGGCCCGAATGGAGGACGATACGGTGCTGGCGGTCAATACTATGCTGATGCAGCTCTTTACGCTTTTCTCCTATATGAACGACGGATTTGCCTATGCGGCCGAAGCCTTGACGGGTCGATTTGTGGGCGCACGCGATGTCGTGAGTCTGCGCCGATGTTTGCGCCGATGTGTCGTGTGGGCTATGGCTACGGCCCTCTTCTGCGTGGCAATTTATGTGGGGTGGTGGCGCGATATATTGGCCCTCTTTACGCGCGATGGAGCCAACGATGCGGCGCAGATGATTGATGTTGCCTCGCGCTACGTCGGTTGGGTTATTGCGATTCCATTGGCGGCGGCTATGCCGTTTCTGATGGACGGAGTGATGGTCGGTGCAACTCTTACGCGCATATTACGCAACTCAATGTTGCTTTCGACTGCGGCCTATTTTGCTATCTATTATGCGCTTCACCCACTTATCGGCAACGATGCTCTGTGGCTTGCCTTTACGCTCTATATGGCTCTGCGCGGTGTGGCCCAATACTTTATGTCCGACCGTCTGCGTGCAGTATATCGTAAAGCCGAATAAAAACGGCAAACGAATTTGCGTCGTCTGCCGTTGTGCTTTCGGGGTGTTGCTGCGCCTAATGCGTTGCCTGATACCAGGCCGTAGCCTTCCACTCTTCAATATAGGCCGAGGCCGAATCGAGTGTGATAGGTGCGCTGGTCGAGACGCCCGAATAGTGTTGAATAGGGGTTGTCGAGCCACTATAAGTCGAATAGAACGAATCGGTATGGTAGCGCGATAATATAGTGCGGTTGAGTTGCTCGACAAACGCTTCGCGAGCCGCAGTGTCGGTACAACTATTCAGCACAAAGTCCTCGAAATCGTAGAAGATATGGGTCGGATTGTTCGACGAACTGATGCCGTCGTAGTGCTGTAATGTGGTGTGGTCAATCGACTCGTCGAGCGATTGATTGGTACGCTTGGTAGCCTCAGCGAGAGCCTCCAATTCGCTACATACGGTCACAGCCGAACAAGCCGAAGCGAAGATGCTGTTACCCGTTGCTTTGTACGATTCGACAAAGGCTTTGGCCGCAGCGTCGAGTGTCGAGCGGGTATCGACGTTGGTTATCAGTTGCGGAATAATCAAATCGTAAGGCATACCCTTGGCCATAACCTCGACAGGCGAGGCGAGAATGTAGTTTGTCGCGTTACGCAAATCGTAGAGCGATTCGATGTTCGACATATAACAAACGTCGAAGATTATATATTCGGGCTTTATACCACTTGCCACAATAGCCTCGGCCACCTCCTCGGTGTCGAGTTGTGTAACCTCGCGGTCGCCAATGTGTCGCACGAGGGCTGCACCAGGGACTGGCGCCCAGAGACGTTGGTATCGCTCGGCTTCGAGGGTCGAGGCCGCGATATGCTTCGGAATCCAACCCTTGCCGTGAGAGCCTACAATCAAGCCGTATTCTTGTGCAGGAGCGTAGTCGGCCATCGTCTTGATTATGTCGGTGAACATTTCGGTTGTGTAGGTTGTCGGCAGGGTAGTGTCGGCAAATTGGTGTTTGACGATGCTTTGCGACTTTTCGTCGTAGAGCAGTTCGTAGAAACCGCCCGAGTAGGTGCCGTCTTGGATAAAATAGACAATGCGCGAATTGCCGAGTAGCTCACGGTTGAGCGACTTTACAGTAGCGTCGATATTCTGCTCAAAATAGGATTTCAGGGCTGTGCCGAGGAGGTAGAACATCACGCATCGTGGCGCTTTGGCAGGTCGTTGCCACACCTCGACCGAAGTCTTGCAGTCGGGGTCGTCAAGCAGCGATATTACAACCTCGCCCAGCAGTTCCCTCTGCTCCGAGGTGCTGTCGGCAGTGGCTGTAACGACAATATTGCCATCTTTGTCGAACGATGTGGTGAAACTGTCGGACGTTGTCGAAATATTGATATTGAAAGGCGATGTGACGCTGATAATTTCACTTTCGCCCTTGTTGCCACCGAGCAAAATGCTTTCGCAGTTGGTCTGTATGGCGGCACGCTGCCATACCTCTATTGTGCTATTCTTTTGAGGTCCGTCGAGGACAAATTCGATAGAGCCAATCTTTCTCTCCGATATAGAGGTGTTGGCTTGCAGGGCCTTGACGCTAACCTCGTGGTGCATTTGCGATACGGCTGTTAGCGTGGACTCGATTTCGCCGCTCGATTTGAGTTCGATGTCGCCGATGTAGTTGAGTGCGCATTTGAAGCCGAGTGTGTTTTGCGCACCCTCGTTGGCATTGATATAGATGCGTTGAGGTCGGCCCTCGTCGAACTTTATGACCGACTCCTGCCACGCCTCGACGCCAACATATCGTGTATGCTCGACCGTAAAGACGATGTTGCCCAACTTGACCTTGTCGAGTGAGTTGTTGCATTGGTCGGCAATGGCCATAATCGCCATATTAACACCTTCCTTACCACTCGACGGAGAGAAGGTTACTCCATTGACCTTCGATATGGTCCACGGATATTTCGACGAAATATATAAGGAGGTAGAGCCGCCCGCATCGCCAGGGAGTGTCAGCGCGTTTTTCTCAATGCCGCTGACGATAGTAAACGACCCTTTGGGTAGATGCTCGGCCTTTTCACAACCGGCTCCGATGCAGAGCGCGGCTATGATTGTGATGTATGTAAAAAGTCTCTTCATAGTCAATTATTTGTATTCGCGAGGCTTCATATTGTTAATCTGCCAGGTGCGCTCGCGCTTGAATGTATAGCCTTCGGGTTTGTTCCAATATATGCGACTGTAATCAAAATAGTAGCCCTTGACCTTGTTGTGAGGTCGCTCGAATGGTACAAATTCGACCGTGCGGCTGATGATGCGGCCATCGCGATAATTCCAATCCTTTGATGCAATGTAATCGAGTGCGTGCGAGAACATAATGATATGCATCGGACTCTTCTCTTTAAGTCCGTCACCCGACGAAGCGATACACTGCAAAATACCGTTAAGGTGGCGGAAAAATGCCTCTTCGCGCTTTTTGTCGCCAGAGGTGCCATAGGCATAGGCCATAATGTTGAGCAACTTTGGCGAGAAGGGGTCTTGCTCCATTGCGGCACTGCACGCAGCTATAAGTTCGTCGATATCGGCAACCGAAGGGGTATCAATCGACAGACGGGCCATAATATTCTGTACGCGATTCATCGCCGCGTTGGTTTCGAGCGGTTTGTAGCCTTGCTGATAGGCATAGCCGTAGTAGAGGTGGTGATACTCTTCGGTGGTCATTGTGTCGCCCCCCTGGTAGCGCATCATCAGATTGGGATAGTAGTATGGCGAGGCGTTGTTATTGATAGCCTCGAATATCAAATCGTTGTCGGGCGTCTGCGCTGTGGCCGAAATCACGGACAATAGAGCGCAGAGAGTTGTTATAATTCGGAACTTCATAAATCGAAAATTTCAACTATAACGTTAGATGGTCGATTTTTCGTATTCTTCAATCAATTTTATCTGCTTGGCGTTGAGCGATTGACTCGCTTCGGCAAGCGGAAGGCGTACGGTGTTGCCACAAATGCCCTTGATTGCCAAAGCGTTCTTGATGCCAACAGGATTTCCCTCCTCGAAAAGCGAATCGATTATAGGCAACAGTTTGTTCATCAACTCATCGGCCTCGTCAAAACGGCCTTCGGTAGCGGCATTAGTCACAGCCTTTATTTGCGAAGGGTAGAGATGACCGAGTACCGACAATACGCCGACACCGCCACAACGTATGGCCTCGACCGTCAAACCGTCGTCGCCGCTGATAAGCATAAAGCCTTTGGGTGCATTGGCGCATATTTGGCGCATCTGCTCAATGTTGCCCGAGGCCTCTTTGATGCCGATAATATTGTCGTGTGCGGTGGCGAGTCGTACGACCGTTTCGGGACTCATATTAACGCCCGTACGCCCTGGGATATTGTAGAGGACAATCGGCAGTGGCGAGGCTTCGGCAATAGCCGAAAAATGGCGGAACAGACCCTCCTGATTTGGTTTGTTGTAGTATGGATTGACGCTCAAAATTGCGCTGTAACCACTCGTGTCTATCGTGCGAAGCTGCTCGACAACGTCGCGTGTGCAGTTGCCTCCTACGCCCAGCATCAAAGCGACTCTGCCACGTGTGCGCTCTTTGATAAATCGAGCAACGGCAATGCGTTCGGAGGGTTGTAAGGTCGGAGTCTCGGAGGTTGTTCCGAGGGCCAACAGATAATCTACACCACCATCGATAACGCGGTCGATAACGCGGGCAAGTGCTGCAAAATCTACGCTTCCGTTGGGAAGCATTGGCGTTATTAGGGCAACGCCTACACCTGCAAATATACTCTTATCCTTCATTGTTTTATGGTGTGCTAAAAGAGCGAACCCTGTATCGGGGTTGCGCTTATGGGTTGTTGTTCTATCTCTTCGGTTTTGGTGTTTGGGGCCGAGTTCGTAACTGCTCCACTCTCTGATATAAGGGCGATGAAATCGCTCTCGGAGAGGATAGTTATACCCAATTTCTGGGCCTTCTGCAACTTTGCAGGTCCCATATTTTCGCCCGCAACGATAAAGTCGGTGTTGGCTCCTACACCCGATTGGTTGCGACCTCCGTGGGCCTCAATCATCTCTTTGAGTTCGTCGCGTGTGTGGTCGATAAACTTGCCCGATATAACCACATTCTTCCCCTCCAAAGCATTCGAGTCGCGTCGTCGCTCCTCGGCCTCGAATTGTAGGCCGGCTTTACGCAGTCGCTCGATGATGGCAATGTTGGTCGGGTCGGCAAAATATTCGATAATCGCTTCGGCAATCTTGGCTCCAACCTCCTCCGACTCCATCAACTCTTCGCTCGATGCAGTGCTTACAGCGTCGATATTGCGGAAGTGGGCCGCAAGATACTTGGCAGTTGTCTCGCCTACGAAACGAATACCAAGTCCGAATAGCACTCGCGAGAATGGTACAGTGCGCGACGCCTCAATACTGCGAATGATATTGTCGGCCGACTTTTCGCCCAAACGTGGTAGCGGGGCGAGGTCTGCGGCTTTTAAGTCGTAGAGGTCGGCAAAGTTGTCTATAAGGCCACAATCCATCAGCAACTCGATGGTTTCGCTGCCGAGTCCATCAATATCGAGGGCTTTGCGACGGATAAAATGGACTATGCGCCCGAGTTTCTGCGGACGGCAACCGCTCTGGTTGGGACAGTAGTGCTTCGCCTCGCCTTCGTAGCGAACCAATGGCGTTCCACACTCTGGGCAGAGCGTTATGTATTCAAATGGTGTGCTGTCGGCCTTGCGCTCCGAAAGTTCTACACCTGTTATTTTAGGGATAATCTCGCCACCTTTTTCGACATATACCATATCGCCCAATCGAATATCGAGTGCTGCGATTTGCTCGGCATTGTGCAGTGTGGCGCGTCGTACGGTAGTGCCGGCCAACTGAACAGGGTCGAGGTTGGCAACGGGTGTGATAGCACCGGTGCGTCCGACCTGAAAATCGACGCTTTGTAGTCGTGTAAGAGCCTGCTCGGCTTTGAATTTGTATGCCACAGCCCAGCGTGGCGACTTGGCCGTAAAACCGAGTTGGCGACGTTGTGCAAAGGAGTTGATTTTGATGACGACTCCGTCGGTTGGGAATGGGAGCGATTTGCGCTCGGTATCCCAATAGGCTATATATTCGGCCACTTCGTCGAATGAGCGGCAGATGCGCATCTTGTCCGAAATCTTAAATCCCCAACTACGGGCTGCCTCCAAATTCTCCCAATGGGTCTCGTATGGTAGTCCGTCGCCGGCAATCTGGTAGAGCGTACAATCCAGCCCGCGCTTCGCAACAACCGATGAGTGCTGCTGTTTGAGCGTTCCTGCTGCGGCATTGCGCGGATTAGCGAGCAGTTGCTCTCCTGCTGCTTCGCGCTCGGCATTTAGACGGTCGAATGAGGCGTATGGCATAATGATTTCGCCACGAATCTCGAAATAGTCGGGATAGCCTTCGCCTGTCAGAGTGAGTGGAATCGAACGAATTGTGCGAACGTTTGCCGTCACGTCGTCGCCCTGCTCTCCATCACCTCGTGTCACGGCACGCAACAACTGTCCGTGCTGGTAGGTAAGCGAGATGGCTGTACCATCGAATTTAAGCTCGCAAACATACTCTACATCTCCAACCTCTCGCTCGGCTCGTTCGCTAAATTCGCGCAACTCTTCGAGCGAATAGGTGTTCGATAGCGAGAGCATAGGGTAGTGGTGTCGCACGGTTTCAAATTGTGTCGTGATGTCGCTGCCAACACGCACCGACGGAGAGTTGGGGTCGCTCCATTCGGGGTGGGCGGCCTCCAAATCTTGAAGTTGGCGCATCATTGCATCGAAATCGAAGTCCGAAATCTCTGGCGAATTTTCGACGTAGTATTTATGGTTGTGGTAGTTGAGACTGCGTCGCAACTCCTCAATCTGCTCTTTAATTTTGTTGTCCGATACCATAATTATAACTTGTGGCGCGCATAAAGGTACATATTTTGTTTGTAACGGCGAACTAAAAATAAAAAAAATCAAAAAAAATTGTCAGAATTGGTTACATTACCATTTTTTGTGTATACTTGCGGAAAAATTTGAAGACTTTTATGAATACACCAAACACCAAGAAGAGATTAGTAGTTAGTTATAATAACCTCCCAGTTGAGGTTCAAGAGCAGGTTAAAGCGTTGTATCCGGCAGGTTTTTCGGACGTGATGATTCGTGTCGAGAAGCCAAGCGGTGACTTCTTCTATGCTGTTCCATTCGAGACAGAGGAGATTAGTTATCTTGTCAAAATCGACGTAAAGATTGACGATGTGTCGGAGGAGGACGATAAGGAGTACTACGACGACGAAATTAAGGGCGCCGACGAGATTCAGGACGACGGTTCCGACGACGATTTGGGCGGTGGCGTTGCTTCCGATTATGACAACGATGCGTTTTAGTCGCAGAGTGGCATAGCGTTAGGAAATATACGATTTCTGTGTGTATGGGCTATAATCTGTTAAAAGGCAAGAAGGGTATAATATTCGGCGCGCTCAATGAGCAGTCGATTGCTTGGCGTGTTGCCGAGCGAGTTGTTGAGGAGGGTGCCGAGATTATTTTGACCAATACGGCTGTGTCGTTGCGTTTGGGCGAAATTTCTCGTTTGGCCGAAAAATGTAATGCGCCCGTTATCGCGGCCGATGCTACGAATGTTGAGGAACTAGACTCGCTTATCAGTCAGTCGCTTGAACACTTTGGCGGTAAAATCGACTTTGTGCTTCACTCGATTGGTATGTCGCCTAATGTGCGTAAAAATATTGGCTACGAGGAGCTTAATTATGCCTTTTTGGATAAGACTCTCGATATATCGGCAGTGTCGTTCCACAAATTGTTGCAAACACTCTATCGCCACGATGCGGTAAACGAGTGGGGTTCGATAGTTGCGCTGACCTATATGGCTGCACAGCGAACATTTGTGGGCTATAACGATATGGCCGATGCAAAGGCTTTGTTGGAGTCTATCGCTCGTAGTTTTGGCGCGATATATGGTCGCGAGCGCAAAGTCCGCATCAATACTGTATCGCAGTCGCCAACGCTTACAACCGCAGGCCGAGGAGTGGCCGGTATGGGTGGTATGCTCGATTTTGCCGAGGCGATGTCGCCACTCGGTAATGCCGATGCTGACGATTGCGCCAACTATGTGGTAACACTCTTTTCGGACCTTACACGAAAGGTGACGATGCAGAATCTCTACCACGATGGCGGATTTTCGAATATGGGTTTGAGCGAGGCTGTCTACAATACCTATCAACTCGGCAAGGAGCGCGAGTAGGGTGAATTGAAATAACAAATCGGGCAGATTAAACCAATCTGCCCGATTTTTTTTGTCTCTAACCCAAGACTTTATTTGCTGTTCTGCTCCCAATGAAATGGTGCAAAATCGGCCTCCGAACTACGCCACGATGGTTTGCGCATAGCGAAGATTATGAGCGGTATGGCTATGACGATAATGCAACCGATAACCAATATTGCAACCCACGTTGTAGGGCTTCCGGTCGAAATCTGTGCCGGTGGTATGAAGCTCAATATAAAGGCGAGCAACGAGCCACAGAAACCGATACCTGCGATAAGCCACATCGTAGCATTGCCACCCAAACGGAAAGGTCGGTCGGTGGAGCGCATACGGTAGCGCAGGGTGATGGCGGCGGCAAACATCATCATATACATAATCAGATAGAGCGAGGCGGTCATCTGCGACAATATCTGGTAGAACGATTGTACCGAAGGCATTACGACGAAGAGTAGCGATAGTAGAGTGACGATTGCACCCTGAATCAGCAGAATGTTGCGCTGTACACCTGCCGAATTGCTCTTTTGTAGGAATTGTGGTAGGTAGCCCGCTTTGCCGACCGTAAATATACCCTTCGAAGGACCTGCGACCCAAGTCAATACGCCGGCCAAAACGCCGAACATCAAGGCGATGGCTATGATTGGCGAAGCCCACGACATATGCAGGTACTCGAAATAGCGGTCAAATCCAATGAGCAGCGACTGCGTAAGCGATACATCTTTGGCCGGAATGACAAAGCCGAGCGAGAATGTGCCGAGTATAAATATGGCAACTGCGATAAGCGAGCCGATAATAATCGCTTTCGGATAGTTGCGGCTTGGATTCTCGACCTCCATAACGTGAATACCCATCATCTCCATACCTGCATAGAAGAGGAATATGCCGCTGGCAAGTACAAGGTTGTCGAACTTTTTGAGGTCAGGGAAGAAACTTGCCGATGTGTCCATATAGTTGTGTCCGCCCGATGCAAGGTAGGTTATGCCGAGCACAATAAGCAGCGCTGCGGGAATAATTGTACCGATTATACCGCCCCATTTACTGATTTTGCCGACCCAGCCCAGACCTTTGAGCGAGATAAAGGTCGCAATCCAATATATGGCCAAGACGACCACCAGCGTAAACATTTTGTTCGATGCAAGTGCCATATCGTGGCTCTGGTCCATACCGATAAAGGCGATAGAGACTGCACCGAAGGTCAATACGGTAGGATACCATATTGTCGATTGAATCCATTGTAGCCATATAGCCACAAAACCCATTCTTGGGCCAAATGCTTCGCCTACCCAACGGAATACACCGCCCTGCTTGTCGGAGAACATTGCTGCAAGTTCGGCGGCAACGAGTGCGGTCGGAATTAGAAATACGATGGCTGCAAACAGATAGTAGAAAGCCGATGATAGGCCATATACCGATTCGGCAGCCAGACCTCGTAGGCTTACGACGGCTGTGACGTTCATAATGGCGAGTGTCATAACGCTCAACCGAAAAGTTGTACTTTTCATCTTTTCCATAATCTTGAAATTTTTTTATGAAATCCTGTTATATCTGCTCTGTTGTGCAATAACTGCGCCAATGTTGTTCGGACTATGTCGGACCGACTGTGATAGTCGGTTCAGATAATATGGTGGTCGAATTGGTTTACAAACTTGATATAATTTTGTATCTTTGCGCGCCGTGATGACGTTTGGTAAATATATCGACCACTATAAAGCCACACTTCGCTTGGCTGCACCGGTTGCTTTGTCGCAACTCGGGTATGTCGTTGTGCAGTTTGCCGACAACGCAATGGTTGGAGCCTATGGTGGTGAGGATACACTGCCATTGGCGGCTGTCTCGTTTGGTGTTATGATGAGCTTTGTGATGTTCAGTTTGGCGCTTGGTATAACGCTTGGCATCACTCCGATTATCGGCGAACACTTTGCTCGTGGCGAGTATCGTCGTACGGCTCACTATCTCCAATCATCGTTGGTTATGTGCGCGCTGTTGGGCGTGGTCTTTATGTTGTTGCAGATTGCTACCGAGCCTATGCTCTATTGGCTTGGACAGCCTGTCGATGTGGTAGATATGGCTGTGCCGTACTACCGCCTGATGGCCTACTCGTTGCCTGCCGTTATGCTCTATGGCGCATTTAAGCAGATGCTCGAAGGTGTGGGTAATACGGTTGCTCCGATGATTATCGCCATCATTACCAATGTCGTTAATATTGCGCTTAATTGGGTGTTTATTTTCGGACATTTGGGCTTTGAGCCAATGGGCGTCTATGGTGCGGGTTTGGCAACACTCGTGGCACGCTCAATTGCCCCAATCGTGGCGCTTGCCTATTTTTGTATTAAAGGCGAATACCGCGACTATCTTTGCCTCTTCTCGCGAGGAGTGGGCTATGTTAAGCATATCGTCCATTTGTTGCGTATCGGCATACCTGTTGCCGGCCAAATGTTTTTGGAGGGTATCGCTTTCGTTGTTACGAGTGTGATGATGGGGTGGCTGGGTGCCGAGGCTATTGCGGCCAACCATATTGGCGGAACGTACGGTAACGGGGCGTTTATGATGACCATTGCAATCGGTACGGCAACAACAATTCGTACGTCGCACGCCTTTGGTTGTCGCGACCGCAAGACCCTGCGCGAGGTTATCACATCGTCTATTCACGTTGGGGTACTGTGGGGTGTGCTGGTGCTTGTCGGATTTGTCGCATTCAGCGGTGTTATGCCTCGTTTGTTTACCATCAATGAGGAGGTTGTTGCACTTGCCTCGACGATGATTGTCCTCGTGGCGATGTACCAAATATCCGATGCTATCCAGGGTACGTTGGTTGGTGTTCTGCGCGGAATGCAGGATGTGAAGATTATCGCCTTGCTTTCGTTTGTGGCCTATGTGTTGCTAAATATTCCGGTGGGTTATCTCTGCGCCTTTGTTCTTGGTATGGGTGCAAAGGGTCTGATGGTCGGTTATATCGTCGGTCTGACAACGGCAGCCATCTGTTACTCGGTGCGAGTTGCGCGACATCTGCATACTTTGCGAGGGTAGTTAGAATAGGTGGAATGGACTCTTTCTAAACAATCCGTTCTACTTAAACAACTCATTTTACCCAATTTTCTCTTAATTTTTAAATTTTTCGCATCTTATCTCTAATTATTTTCGTATCTTTACCCCAAATATAAATATATTTGGGAATATGGACTATACAAAATATATGAAACCCGAAATCGGCCGAGGTTGTGCCTTTGGCGAGAACGAGGTCGGAGAGCCTGTGGCCAAGATGGCGCGAGGCTGTTTCAAACTGCACGAAACGCCGTGGCTTGCCGACTATCCGGTTGCAATGCCGACCGATATTTTCGAGGTGCGTTTTAAGAATACACGTCGTTCGTTCTATCAGAACGTAAATAATTTACCGCTCGAAGTAGGCGATATCGTAGCGGTCGAGGCTTCGCCTGGCCACGATATAGGTATCGTGTCGCTGACGGGCGATATGGTTGCCAAGCAGATGCGTCGCGTCGGCTTCAACCCCTACAACGGCGAGTTTAAGAAGATATACCGCAAAGCGAAGCCGTACGATATTGAGAAGTGGCAGGAGGCTATTGCACTCGAACACGAGACAATGATTCGCTCGCGTCAGATTGCAGCCGATATGGGTCTCGATATGAAGATTGGCGATGTAGAGTATCAGGGCGACAAGATTAAGGCCATATTCTACTATATTGCCGACGGTCGTGTCGATTTCCGAGAGTTGATTAAGGTCTTTGCCGAGCAGTTCCATATCCGTATCGAGATGAAGCAGATTGGAGCGCGTCAGGAGGCGGGACGCATCGGTGGCATTGGAGCCTGCGGTCGTGAGTTGTGCTGTGCTTCGTGGGTGTCGAGTTTTTCGAGCGTGACGACCTCGGCAGCGCGAGTGCAGGACCTTGCGCTTAATCCGCAGAAACTTGCGGGTCAATGCTCCAAACTCAAATGTTGCTTGATGTACGAATACGATGTCTATGCCGATGCCCGTCGTTCGATTCCGCGTCTGCGAGAGCCGTTGCAGGCTATGGACGGCGAGTACTATCTCGTCAAGACCGATGTGCTTGCCCATACGATGTCGTTCAGTAGCAGCAAGGAGGCGATGGTCAATGTTGTGACAATTCCTGTTTCGCGTGTGCGCGAGATTTTGGCCCTCAATCGTGCCGGCAAAAAAGTCGATACAATCGTAGGCGATACAGCCGAAGCAAAGACCGAAGAGCCAACATACCGTACCGAGGAGGATAGCATCACTCGTTTCGATAAGACGAAGCGTCGCAATAAGAATAATCGCGGTAAGGGTCGCAATAATCGTGGTCAGCACGCTTCGACCGAGGGTAATGGTGCAACGCCTGCTCCGACCGCTTCGGCCGAGGGGGCAAAAGAGTCAAAACCGCAACAGCCGTCGGAGGGTGGCGAGCGTTCGGAGCGCAATGAGCGTTCGGAGCGTCGTGGTCGTGGCTTCCGTCCGCATCGCAACAACCATCACCGCCACAATAACGACCGTTCTGCGGGTGCAAAAGAGGCAAAGGGCGAGTAGTGATGGCTTGGAGGGGTGCTGCGATATTTGTGCTTGCGTTGATGCTCTGCGTTGGGTGCGATTCGCCTGCGGTGGTCGAGATGGCGAGTGTCGATTGCGACGAGTGGTCGGAATCGTGTAGCGTAGTTGTCGATAACGACGATACGCTCTCGCTTCGTCGTATCTCGATTGCAGTTCGCTACAACCGCAATTTCGAGGGCAAGACGTTGCCTCTGCACATAGCAGTTGCTGCGCCCGATGCGTGCCACACCGAGGAGTTGGTGACGCTTGCGTTCGAGCCGCCGTATAGTGCGACCTCGGTTGCAACCTCCATCAACATTCCATATCGCCACAGTGCCTGTTTGTCGCAACGTGGTCGTTATATTTTTACCATAACGCCGCAACAGCCTCTTTCGGGATTCGAGGCTGTCGGTGTAAGTATTGAATCCGAATAATATCTGTTTTTGAAATGGGAAAAGATAAACTCAAACGATTTGCCGAGAACCTTACATTCGAGTGCTTTGTTCAGCCCGAATTTGAGCAGATGTTTCGTTGCGACCATCCTCTCAAAGGACATTGGCACGAGCAGTTCTTTCACAACAACAATCCGATAGTGTTGGAACTTGGTTGTGGTAAGGGCGAATATACGGTAGCGTTGGCCGAGCGCGAACCCGACAAAAATTTTATAGGCGTCGATATAAAGGGCGCACGAATGTGGCGAGGTGCAAAGAGTGCTACCGAAGCAAAGATGTCGAATGTCGGCTTTCTGCGTGCGCGTATCGAGTTTATAACCTCGATGTTTGCCAAGGGCGAGATTGCCGAGATATGGATTACATTCCCCGACCCGCAGCTCAAAACTCGTCGAGCGAAGAAACGACTTACGTCGCCAATCTTCCTTAACTACTATGCACAAATTCTTGCCGATGGCGGTATGATTAACCTCAAAACCGACTCGCAGCACCTGTTCAACTATACGGCCGAGGTCATTCGTCACTTCGATTTGGAGTGTGAGGTTGCCAATAACGACATCTACGGTAGTGGTTTTGCCGATGAGGTGTTGTCGGTCAAAACAGCCTACGAGAAGGTGTATCTGCAACGAGGTCTGCCAATAACCTACACCCGCTTCTCGCTTGGTGCAAAGTCGCATTTCGAGATGTTTGATTGGGAGGGCGACGATGTGTTGGAGAAAGATGCGGAGCAGTGCCGCCAATAAACCGAAAAACCTAAAACAAATATAGAAACTATGTTAGAAGAACTTAAACAGCAAGTATTAAAGGCCAATCTCGATTTGGTGCGCCACAACCTCGTAATCCTGACGTGGGGTAATGTGTCGGCTATCGACCGTGAGAAGGGCCTTGTTGTAATCAAACCGAGTGGAGTATCTTACGACGATATGACGGTCGAGGATATGGTCGTTGTCGATATGGAGGGTAATGTTGTTGATGGCCACTTGCGCCCATCGTCTGATACTCCAACCCATTTGGCACTCTATCGTCGTTTCCCGGAGATAGGTGGCGTAGCTCACACCCACTCGACCTACGCAACAGCGTGGGCGCAGGCAGGTTTGTCGATTCCGAATATCGGTACAACCCACGCCGACAACTTCTATTGCGACATCCCTTGTACGGGCGAATTGTCGGACGAGCAGATTGAGGTGTCGTATGAGGCCTCGACGGGCGATGTTATTGCCGAGACATTTACCGATATCGACCCGATGTATACCCCAGCCGTTTTGGTTAAGCACCACGGCCCATTCACTTGGGGTCGTTCGGCTGCCGATGCGGTAACGGCTTCGGTTGTGTTGGAGGAGGTTGCGCGTATGGCGTCGATTGCCGTTGCGCTTAATCCGTCGATAGAGATGAATCGTCGCCTTATCGAGAAACACTACAATCGTAAGCACGGCGCCAATGCCTATTATGGTCAGAAGAAATAATTTGTAAAACAATAAAATATAGACAACTATGAACAAAGTAGAGAGTGCGCTTCAACGCACAACCGACACCAAAGACCTCTTTATCGGAGCAGGTGTAGTATCGCGAACAGGCGAGATGTTTGCCAAACTTTTCCCACAGCAGAAGGCTATCATTATTGCCGACGAAAATACTTGGGAAGTTGCAGGTAAGGCTGTATATGCATCGTTGCAGGCGGCAGGTATCGAGCAGGAGGAGCCGTTTGTCTTTTCGGCCGAGGATTTCTATGCCGAGTGGCAACACGTCGAGAGTCTTAAAGCTCGTTTGGAGAAGACCGAGGCCTCGGCTATTGCAGTTGGTTCGGGTGTGTTGAACGACCTTACGAAATATGTTTCGTACCTTCTTTCGCGTAAGTATATGTGCGTAGGTACAGCAGCGTCGATGGACGGATATACCGCTTTTGGCTCGTCGATTACCAAAGATGGCAATAAGCAGACATTCGATTGCCCTGCACCTTATGGCTTTGTTATGGACCCTATTATCGCTGCCGAGGCTCCAAAGGAGTTGGCTGCATCGGGTTATGCCGACCTTATCGCCAAGATTCCGGCTGCTGCCGATTGGTTGTTGGCCGATGTTACAGGCAACGAGGCTGTCGATAAGTTTGGTTGGGACTTGGTGCAGAATGGTCTGCGCGAGTCGCTTTCGGCTCCATCGGCTGTTCGTGAGGGTGATGTTAAATATACCGAGGCTTTGGCCGAGGGTCTGTTGATGAGCGGCTTTGCTATGCAAGCCGTACAGTCGAGCCGTCCTGCATCGGGTACCGAGCATCAGTTCTCGCACTGCTGGGATATGGAGGATTTGTGCTTCGAGGGTAAGCACGTTTCGCACGGTTTCAAGGTCGGTATCGGTACGCTCGCATCGACGGCATTGCTCGAATTCTTGTTGGAGAAGGATATTGCTGCTCTCGATGTCGATAAGTGCGTAGAGGCTTGGAAATCGTGGGAGGAGCAGGAGGCCGAGATTCGCGAGGTATTCGAGGGTAAGCCTGGCCACCTTGCTCGCGGTTTGAAAGAGACTCGTGGCAAGTATGTCGATAAGGAGGGTTTGCGCAAGCAGTTGGAGGCGTTGAAGGCCGCTTGGCCAACGCTCAAAGAGCAGATTGCTGCCCAGATTATTCCGTTTGAGGAGGTACGTGAGAACTTGCGTCTGGTAGGTGCGCCATACGAGCCGGAGCATATCGGTGTTTCGCGTGAGCGTATGCGTAAGACCTTCTCCTATATCCCTTATATGCGTAGCCGCTTCACCAATATCGACGTTGTCTATCGTCTTGGTTTGCTGCCAGAACTTACCGAGCGTCTGTTTGGCAAGGGCGGTATTTGGGAGGTTGCAGAGTAGTATGTGCCTATAACCTAAAACTTAACTTTATATGAAACGAACAAAATTTTCCTTTCAATATTGGCAGTGGGAGACCATTATTGCTACGATGATTGGTTATGCGCTCTTCTATTTTGTGCGCAAAAACTTCTCGTTGGCAATGCCTGGTCTTCAAGCCGAGTTTGGTATATCGAAGGTCGAACTTGGTCTATTCCTTACGTTGCACGGAGTTATCTATGGTCTTTCGCGTTTCGCAAACGGTATTATCTCCGACCGAGGTAGTGCGCGTATTGTGGCATCGCTCGGCCTTATGTTGTGCGCTTTGGTCAATATCTTCTTCGGATTTAGCGATACGGCTGCCGAGTGGGTTATTGCTATTGCTGCAAAGTATGGTACGACTTGGGCCTTTACATCGGTGTTGGTCTATATTATGGGTATAGTATGGATTATTAACGGTTACTGCCAGGGTATGGGTGTGCCGCCAATTACCAAGATTTTGACCCATTGGATTGCTCCAAAGGAGTTGGCTACCAAGATGTCGATATGGAATATGTCGCACTCGATTGGCGCAGGTCTTGTCTTTGGTCTTTGTGGTTGGTATATTATGCCACACTTGGGCGTCGATGTGAGTGGCAACTCCGAGATGGTTGCTATGATTACCGAGAATCTGTCGAAGGTCGAGAATGCAAATGTCGTTCAATTTGCCCAGCACTTCGGCGCGTGGCGTTATTGCTTTATTATTCCTGCTATTTTCGCAATGTTGGGCTCTATTGGTATCTTCTTCTTTGTTAAGAATCAGCCTTCGGACCTCGGTTTTCCGGAGGTTATTGAGAAGAGCCAAGCAGCTGCCTCTTCCGAAGAGCAGAAGGCCGAATATAAGGCATTGGTTCGTCGCAAGGTCTTTGGCAACCGCCTGATTTGGACTTTGGCTTTGGCAAACTTCTTTGTCTATGTGGTACGTTTTGCCTTCCTCGATTGGGGCCCTATGTTGCTTACCGAGTCGAAGGGTTTGTCGATTGCTCTGGCTACAACTCTCTGCATTGTCTTTGAGTTTGTAGGCGGTAATATCGGTATGGTTGTAGCGGGTTGGCTTACCGACCACCTCTTCAAGAATAAGGCTCACCATACCTGCTTCTTCTGTACGCTCGGAGCGCTTGTGGCTGTGTTGTCGTTCTGGTTTATTCCATCCTCGGCTCCGTGGTGGGTACAGATGATTCCGTTTACCTTTATCGGTTTCTTTATCTATGGCCCGCAGGCATTGCTTGGTGTTGCAGCTGCAAATCAGGCAACCAACAAGGCTGCTGCAACCGCTAATGGTATTCTTGGTATCTTTGGCTATGCCAGCACCATTATTTCGGGCGCTGTATTTGGCGTGCTTATCGAGGCCTATGGTTGGGACGCTGCATATATGACAGCGGCTGTTATGGCATTGCTTGGTATGGTAACCCTGCTTACAATGTGGACTGCAAAGGCCGACTCTTACGGCGATTAGTAAGTCGGATATAAGTGTTGATGATGGGGCTGTCTATAAAAAGGATAGCCCCATCGTTTTGTTATTGCTGATTGTGCAACATACGCCTCTCGGCTTGCTCCCAATCGACAAGCCCCCACCACGCCTCGATGAAGTCGGCTCGACGATTTCGGTGGTCGATATAGTAGGCGTGTTCCCAAACGTCGAGCGTGAGAAGTGGATTAAGACCGCGACGCAGAGGATTGTCGGCGTTGGTCGTTGTTATGATGGAGAGTTCCCCTTTGTCGTTCTCGACCAACCATACCCAGCCCGAACCAAAGAACGAGTTGGCGGCTTGGGTGAATTGTCGGCGAAACTCCTCGACCGAACCGAAATCACGCACTATGGCGTGTTCCAAGCCATCGGGTATCTCGCCTTGCGATGGCGTTAGCCCGTCGAAAAATAGGGTGTGATTCCACACTTGGGCAGCGTTGTTGAATAGCGCCCCGTCGCTTTGCACAACGAGTTGGTCGAGTGTTAAACCTTCGTATGGGGTCGATACAATCAGTCTGTTCAGATTATCGACATAGCCTCGCAGATGCTTACCATAGTGGTAGTCGATGGTCTCGCTGCTCATCAAAGGTGCAAGTGCATCGTGGGCGTAGCGAAGAGGTGGAAGAGTGTAGGTGATACTCTTTTTCGCGGTTGCAGGGGTTGTTTGGGCGTAGGCGTTGTATGTGGAGTCAAAATTGTTGATGTAGATATATCCCGATAGGTAGGTGGCAAACAATAACCATAGGAAGTAGGGGATAAAGAGCCACGCTGCCAATGCTCGGCGAGCAAAGGCATATATAATATAGGTCAGGACTGCAACGTCGAGTATCAATATGGTAATTAATCCGGCGAAAGGCGAGCGAAGGGCGAAGAATGTTATGCTCCACAAGAAATTGACCAACAACTGAAAGAGCCATAGTTTGACAAGGCTCATATCGCCTCGCGATATTAGCGAGCCGATGCTCAAACCCATCAGCACATAGAGTATCGCCCAGGCAATCGGGAAGATGTAGGCAGGAGGCGAGAGTGGCGAGTGGTTGAGTGTCGGATACCACTCAATCAGAGCCGAGGTTTGTAGGAGTGATGCAATCCAGCCCATAGCAATACATAGAAGTACGGGCAGAAGATAGGATAGAAATTTTTTCATTGCACTTTTTGGTTTTGTTTAGTTGTGGTGTTGCAAAACCCGTGCAATTAAGTGGCGAGGATATAAAACAGGCCGTTGAGTTTCTCTCAACGGCCTGCTTATTTGATAGGGCGGGAGTTGTCCTACTCGTATTTTACGACATTGGCACGCAATACTTTCTTGCCACGGCTGTCGATGTTTTGAGCCGCGAAGAGAATGTAGATTGTGCTACCCTTAACCTGAATACCTGCTACGTCGGCATAGCCGTTAGGTGTAATGCCGATATTTTCGAGCAGATACATATCGTGAATAGCCTGAATACGACGCTTTGGCAGAACAACACGACCTGCGTGGTCGAATACTGTAATATAACCCTTCGACTCAACCTTCTTGTTGCCTTTGTTGTGCTGACCCTCGACAAAGTATACATAGTCCTTGTCGATGTCCAAAGCACGATAAGTATAGTAGTTAGGCACCTTTGCAGGGTCGGCAGTCTCTTTGTCCGGCTTTGCAATAGTGAAGGTGTAGAGTGGCTCCAAAGTGGTCAAATCCTTTGCCTTGATGGTGCGAACGACAGTCTCCTCGTCCTCGCCAACCATCTCACCCTTCCAGGTTGTTTTGAGCTTGATGTTGCTATCCGACAAAGAGCGAGCCTCCGTGAGGTTGTAGATGTGTACCGTTACAGCACCTGCATTCTGGGTCGATACGCAGAGTAGGTCGTTTTCGACATCTATCGAAGGCCAAGTGTATCGAGCCGAGTTACCACCGAGGTAATAGGTTTCACCTGCATAGCCGTTATTAGCCTCGCCATCGACTGTGAAAGGTACGCGCGAAATGGTGCGGGTACGGTGGTAATGACCGTGCCACTTATCTCCATTACTGCCAATCCATATATAATCGCCATCTGCTGCATTTTCAATAGCTATATTGTTGGCACCACCGAAATAGCGCAGTGTCATAGTCTCACGCTTGCCGTCCTTGATGCGGACGATATAGTTCTCGTGAATCTTGGTAAGACCCTGTTGGTTCTTACCTATCTGGCCTGGCTGGCTATACCACATTGTACCATCGGCGCTGATATCGAAACCTTGTACTGCGCGGTGGTTTGTCTTCAATGCTCGGTTCTTAACAATGTATTGGCTCTCTTTTGACATCTTTGTCATACTCATTACCGTAAGCAGACGAGGGTCGGTGATTTTCTCCTTCTTCGCCTTCTCCTTTTTCTTCTTTTGAGCCGAAACGGTAGCGTCGGTTGCTACGCAGAAGATTGCTGTCAATGCTACAACGAGCAATCCCTTTGCAATAAAACTAATCTTCATAGTATAAATTTTTAGGTTAAATTTTTCGCTTTTCTATTGCAAAAATATCTATTTTTTTATTCAAAAACAAAATATATGTACATATTTACGTCGCTACTATTTTGGTGCAACCAACGAGTAGTCGTAGTCGGCTGTGATGGTTGAGGTTGCATAGACCTGACCAAAGCGGTCGGTTGCCTCGACACGCACCTTTGCGGTCTTGTCTTTGAGGGTGTATTTGTAGAGGTGGAAACCGTTGGTGTTGTAGCTCGAACGAGAGCGTCCAACGACTCCGACGTGATAGCCGATAGCCCACCAGTCCTGACTCGAAGCGGTCGAAGGCTTTGTAGGGTTGCTTTGGCCCGAGCCTTTCTTTGGCTCTTCTTTTTTGTTAGGTATCATCGTCATTGTGCCGGTATAGACGTCATTTTCATAAACCTTCAAGGTCCAACTGCTATCAGCATTGAATGCATTAGCCAAGATAACACCGTCGCCGTGCTGTTGTGCGAAATGCTCATAGCTACCACCCGATTTGTGGTTGCCTCGATAGAGTCGTAACTGATAGTCGCGACTATTCATACCGCTGTTTACGCCCTGATAATACCAATTTGTGATGGTGTTACCCTCGATGTCATAAACGCCAAATCCGTTAGGCGCACCATCGCCATTGACGTTTGAATACCACCACGCACCACATACGGCAGCGTGAACGTGCTCATATATGCCGCTCGTAAGAGTCGGCTCGTTACGCATATAGTGGGTATGGCCAGCCATAATGTGAGCCTCCTTAAACTCTCGGAGCAGAGCGAGAACCTTCTGCACATTGTCGTTTGTGGAGTTGAGTATCGGAATATGTACGCAGAGTATAACCATCTTGTCTTTTGGTACAAGGGCCAAATCCTGACGAAGCCACTCGTATTGCTCGTTGGTAAAGCCGATGTAGTAATCCGAAGAGTTGGTTGTATTCCTGTATATGATATCACGCATACAGACGATGTGCGCGTTGCCTCGATTCCACGAGTGGTTGATTGGACCAAATATATCCTCGAATTTGCGTTGAGCCTTCAAGTTCGGGGTGCTACTGTTCTCGTCGGCATCGATAGGTTGCGATGTGCTGAAAAATACGTTGTCGTGGTTGCCCATTGTTTGGAAAACGTGCATACCAATATTATCGTAGGCCATATGGCTGCGCATATAAGGCATCTGGTCCGAGGTGTCGTTGCTGCTACTCGAACTTACTATATCGCCCAATGTTACTCCATAGCAAGGTGCGTCCGAGGTGTTTACAAAGTTTTTGATGAACGGAACCGACTCGTTGTTGAATCGTGTGCGGTTGGCGGCCTTGCTACATTGAGGGTCGGCCAAACAGAGCAACTTGAATTTAGCCTCTGCTCCACCCTCCAATTTCGACAACGTGAAGTTATATGCCTTGCGACCCTCCTCGAATTTAGTAAAGAAGCCCGGTATGCCGTTGTCATTGCTAACGACTCGACAGTCAGCCGGAATAGAGTAGTAGATATACCACGCGTCTTGGTGAGGCGTGATACGGAAACTACCATCGGCGCCTGTATGTACAACCGAGAAACCGTCCGAAACCGAGACGCCCGAAGCTAATGTGCCATCGTTGTATTTGATAACACCCTTTACCATATTCTCGTCTTCTGGCTCTGGCTCTTCGACCTCCGGCTTGTAGAAGAAACGACCTTCGGAGAGGCTCTCCTTGTCGGCAACTTGGGCGAAATTCTCGACCGAGAGGGAGATGGTATATATCTCGCCAGCCTTGATATTCTTCTTTGGATTGTGGCAGAATGTATATACGCCATTGTCGGTCTGAATGTCGTAGTAGACATCAGCCTCGCTCTTTGTAAAGTCGGTAGGAGCAACCACTGCCCAACCATCTTTTGACGAGCCTTTGCTTGGGTTGGTATAGGCGAGTGTTAGCTCTTTGAGCATAGTGGAGTAGACCGCTCCGGCAGTGACATTGATAATTCCGCTGCCGCAGATGTTGAAACTCTCGGAGTAGAGTTTAACCGACTTAATCTCTCGCTCGGCAGTGAGTTTAATATCGAAGTTGATAAGCGAGGTAACGGGCGAGAGCGTGAAGGTTTTGTTGTCGTCGGTCGAGTGGCCGAGCAGGAGCAATCTGTCGTTGATTTTTGTTGAGCGCGAAGGAGAGTAACTCTGCTTTTGCGGAATGGTTACTCTAAATCCGCTGTTGGTGACGGTTACCGATTGAGCAGGATAGACAGCGTAGATGCGCTTTGTGCCGGGTTCAAACGAACCTGCGAATTTACCACTGACGCTGCCGCTACCATCGGATAACGTAAAGACTGCACTCTTCGAGAGGTCGCTGACCATAATCTGGTCGTTGTCGCTCCAATAGGCCTGGAACGAAGTCTGGCCAAGATAACCCGTTGCACGAGTCTGGTTGGCGATTTTGGCCGTAATCGACGATATGGTTGTCGTCGGTGTTTCGATAGGGCCCTCCTCGCCACTGTCGATAACGCTGCTCGATTCGGAGCACGATACAATCAATAGCGCAAAGAATAGCGCAATAAGTCTAAAAAGTTTCATAGTATTGAGTGTTTATCTTACAAATTCGTTCGGTTGCTACTATTTGTTTTGTCGTTTAAGTAGTTCGCGCAAAAAGTGGCCTGTATAACTGCGCTTGCAGGCCGCTATCTCTCTCGGAGTGCCTGTCGCCACGATGTTGCCACCCTCTTCGCCACCTTCGGGGCCCATATCAATAATGTGGTCGGCAACCTTAATAACATCGAAGTTATGCTCAATTACCAAAACTGTGTTTCCTTCATCCACAAGAAGGTTCAACACATTGATAAGTTGATGCACGTCAGCGGTGTGAAGTCCAATGGTGGGCTCATCCAAAATATAAAGGGTTTTGCCTGTTGCCCTCTTGCAAAGTTCACTTGCAAGTTTAACCCTTTGCGCCTCACCACCCGAAAGGGTTGTGGCAGGTTGACCTAATTTAATATATCCCAAACCAACATCGCAAAGCGCCTTGAGTTTGCGCTCAATTTTGGGGATATGAGCAAAAAATGCCAATGCCTCTTCGGCGGTCATTTCAAGCACGTCGTGGATATTTTTACCCTTGTATTTTACTTCCAAGGTTTCGCGATTATATCGTTTGCCCTTACAAACCTCACAAGGTACATATACATCGGGCAAAAAGTGCA
>JAZQSA010000005.1:0-24219 GCA_045629905.1 Alistipes sp.
GTTACCGCACATCTCGGCCTCCGTGCCGTCGGGGTTGAACATTCGCATACCATATACCCCCTCCTTGTTACGACCAAGTAGCAGCACGCCATCGGCCGACAGACCATTGGTGCGGTCGCAAAGGGCAATGGCGAGTTGTGACAGAGCCACCTCCGACAGGTCGAATGTCGTGGTGTCTATCATTATAAACTCGTTGCCCGAGCCGTGACACTTTATGAATTTGGCCTTCATTTGCACTACCGATATATATAAATCGTTCAAAGTTACGAATTATCGGATAAAAATCCATATCTTTGAGGGTAAAAAAGAGTAATATATTGCTGAGATGGTTGAAAAATTTATAATGGCGGGCGCAACACCCCTTCACGTTTGCGACTCGGAGGTGGGCGATACGACTATCGTATTGCTGCACGGTTATCTCGAAAATATGCTTGTGTGGGACGAATTTGTGCCACTGCTCTACCGTAGTGTGCGTGTTGTGACGCTCGATTTGCCTGGTCACGGAATTTCGAGGGTCGAGGGCGAGGTTCATACTATGGAGTGGCTCTCGGACGTTGTAGCCGATGCGCTGACGGTATTGGGTATCGACCACGCCTTTGTGGTGGGTCACTCGATGGGCGGATATGTGGCGTTGGCATTTTGTGAGCGACACGCCGAGCGTTGCGACGGATTGGTGCTGTTGAGTTCGACCCCAAATCCCGATAGCGACGAGAAGCGCAAGAATCGCGACCGCGAGATAGCAATCGTGCGTTCGGGTAAGAAAGATTTGCTTGCGACGACAGCTCCCGAGGCGGGTTTTGCGGTCGAAAATCGCAAGCGTATGTCGGCCTATATCGAGGATTTGGCCGAGATTGTACATCTGACCGACGACGAGGGTATAATCGCTTTGCTGGGCGGTATGAAGGAGCGCACCGACCGCAACGAAATGTTGCGACAATCGGCTGTGCCACAGTTGTTTATACTTGGTCGCAAAGACCCGTATATTGTCGAGGAGGTTGCTTTGGCGATGGTTGAGTCACACCCACAAGCCGAGGTTGTTTGGCTCGAAGAGTCGGGTCATATGGGCTTTATCGAGGAGCCGAAACGTACGGCCGAGGGGTTGCTCGATTTCTGCCAACGACACCGTAGGGCATAGCCTCGAACGAGGTTGGGTGTAAGACCTAAACATAAAAAGCTGTCCGCAGTGGACAGCTTTTTATGTTTTGCCTTGTGGGCAATACTTCCTTGCTCGAATTAGAGAGCGTTGACGTGCAACTGGGCAGCACTTTTGAGGTTACCTGCCTTGTTCTTGTGGATAATGTGGAGTTTTGCCAACTTATCCAACATCTTGTTTACAGTCGGAAGCAAAGCCTCTGCCGCAGCCTTATCCGAAGTGTTACGCAAAGCCTTTACCACGTTACGGGTAGTCTTGTGGTAGAGACGGTTGTGCGCACGCTTGGTTGCGGTCTGGCGAATTCTCTTCTCTGATGACTTGTGATTTGCCATAGTTTTAACTATTTTTTTGTTTTTAATCTTTTACTTGGTTTGTTTCGCGCCCGTGGGCGGTTTTGGATAGAGCTTTCGCTCCGCTCCTCGTTTTTTGTTTGCCCGAATGGACCTCGTCTGCCATTATAACCAATCTGCTTGGCTCTCCATAGCACCCTCTGGCCCACGTCGTTGTAGCCCATAGGAGAGTCGAACTCCTCTTTCAAGAATGAAAATCTTGCGTCCTAACCGATAGACGAATGGGCCTTACCGCTAAATCGAGAACAGTGTTCGCGATATTTAGTGGTGCAAAGGTAGTAAAATTATACCAATGCGCAAGTAAAATAGTAAAAAAAATCAAAAAATCGTGATTTACCGACTGTTACCACTCCTCTTTTGAGGCCTCGTCCAAACCGAACAGATGCGACAGATACTCCGTTGCAGCGCACCTCTCGACGATGTTCAGTTGCTCGTTTTCGATAACCACCACCTCGTCGCACGCAGGCAATGCCGCATCGATGTCGTGGGTCGAGAAGAGTATGCACTTCTTCTGCTCGTGCGCGAGTCGTTGCAATAGGCGGCAGAGCGAAAAACGGGTCGGAATATCGAGAAATGCCGTCGGCTCGTCGAGCAAAATAATCGGGGTCTGCTGTGCTATGGCGCGGGCAACCATAATGCGCTGACGCTCGCCGTCCGACAACGACGACGAATCGCGACCGATAAAATCGGCCATACCGACAGCCTCGATAGCCTCGCGAACAATCGTGCGGTCGCTCTCCTGCATACGGCCCGTCCAATCGGTATAGGGCGCACGACCCATCGCAACAAGCTCCTCGACGCGCAGATTTTCGACCCTTACTGCCTCGGTCGTGACGATTGCCACGTTGCGGGCAACCTCTTCGGCCGACATATCGCCTCGAAGTGTGCCGTTGATGCGAATATCGTCACGCGAAGTGAGGGCGCGAAGCAGTGTGCTTTTACCTGCACCGTTGCGACCCACAAGGGCATAGAGTCTGCCCGCGTCGAGGTGTAGCGACGCTTCGCGCAGGATTGTGCGTTGGCCATAGGCGAGAGTTATGTTTTCGAAGTGAATCATCGTTTGCGTGTTACGATATAGGCCACAACAGGGATACCCATCAGGGCTGTGATTGTGTTAATTGGTAGGGTGAAGCAACCGGCAATAATATCGCTGAGGAGCAACATCGCAACGCCTGTGAGTATCGAAGCAGGAAGCAACGTACGGTGGTCGGCCGAGCGAAAGACGATGCGGGCAATATGCGGGGCTGCGATGCCGACAAAGCCGATAGGGCCACAGAAGGCCGTAACCGTACCTGCAAGTAGCGTCGTTGCCGATAGTATCAGCAGTCGTGTCCGTGCAAGGTTGATGCCCATCGATGCGGCATAGCGTTCACCGGCAAGGAGTATGTTCATCGGCTTGATGGTGGCAATGGCCAACGTTAGGCCTATTGCGACGATTGGCAGCAGAAGCCAAAGTTGCGACATCGTGACATCGCCAAGCGAGCCCATAGTCCATACAACATAGCTTTTGAGCGAGGCTTCGTCGCTGAAATATTGCAACAGCTCGACTATTGCCCCCACGCTCGACGAGAGCATAATGCCGAGAATGAGTATCACCATTATATCCTTGATGCGTCGCGATAGGGCGAGTACCAACGCCAGCACCACCGCCGAGCCTATCCACGCAGCACCTGCACTGCCGAGACTTTGGAGCGCCGTTGGGAGCGCGATGCCCAAGAGTGGTATGCCGAGCGTGTAGAGCGCAACACCGAGGCTTGCACCGGCCGATATGCCCAAGATATATGGGCCGGCCAGAGGGTTGCGGAACAATACCTGCATCTCCAAACCGCTGACTGCGAGGGCCGCACCGGCCAAGATGGCCATCGCGGCGCGTACCAATCGCAGGTCGATGACAATGCTACGCACCTCCGCCGTAGCGCGACCTGCAAGAGCGTCGATGATGTCGGCCATAGGTATCGACACTGAGCCGAGGGCGATATCCATAACAAATAGCGCCACGCAAAGCAGGGCGAAGAGTGTAAAGAGTATGGTGTGGCGGAGCTTCATTATTCCAATTTCGTGTAGTAGTAGAGCGAGTCGGTTGGTGCTCTGTGGTGAAGTATCTTTACAAGGTCGGCAAGTACGATGTCGGGCCTGATGCTACCCGACTCCCAAAAATCGCTACCTCCGCTTGGGGTTGAGCGTTTGATGTTGTTGTAGATGCGACCCTCGCGTACTGCCTTTATGTCGGCAAAGCGTGGTGCGGCTCGTCGCAACTCGTCGAGCGACGATACCTGCCCGAGGTTGAGCCACACATCGGAGCGCGAAGCGAGCAGCAGAGCCTCCTCCAACGAGATACTCTTCGAGGTGTTGCCCTTGCCCTTTGTGTAGATATATTCGCCTCCTGCGTCCTCGATTAGGCGCACAGCGTAACTCTCGGCCGACGGCATAAACCAACTATCGCGATAGGGGAGGTTGAGCATTACGCGCGGTCGGCTTGTGTGGCACATCTGCTGGTCGCGGAGGGCGATATATCGAGCCTCAATCTCGGCAAAGAGACTTTTGCCCAACTCCTCACAGTCGCAGACGTAGGCCAAAGCGACTATCCATTCGGCTCGACCGAGAGGCTCCTCTTCGAGATAGTCCCCTATATATAAATAAGGTATATGGAGTGCATCGAGTTTGTCGGTCGTACTCTTTGCTTCGCCTGCCACGCCATAGAGTAGTACGAGGTCGGCGTGTTGTTGTTTGAAACTCTCGAAGTCGAGCGTCGTATTATAACCCGCCTCGACTATACGACCTTCGTCGATAGCCCTCCGAGCCGAGGGTGTTGAGATAAATCGACAACCCGAAATGGCTGTGATGCGGTCGGTGCAACCGATAGCATCGAGCATTGCCACATAACTCGACGACATCGCCACGATATGTTGTGCCGCAAGAGAGTCGATTGGTGCGTAGTAGGCAACATCTTCGGCCCCCTGCCACGGATTTTTGATGCAGAGCAGACGTTCGCCACTGCGATTGTCTGTCACGACCTCGAAATATTTGGCATAGCGTGGTGTGTAGAGCGAAGTCGTGTCGAGAGGGTGGTGCGTAGTCGAGTTGCACGCCACAGTCGTGACGATACCGAGAAGAGCGACTATGTAGCGAAGAGCCTTCATCGGTGGTCTATATTGAGAGCAGGTGCTTGGCTTGCGATATGGCGGCGTCGGTAATCTTGTCGCCCGAGAGCATCTTGGCAATCTCCTCGACACGCTCCTCGACCGAGAGTGTGCGCAGATGTGTTGTCCCCTCGCTCTTATAAACGAGCAGATGGCAACGGCCCTTCGAGGCGACTTGTGGAAGGTGTGTGATATTGATGACTTGCATCGACTCGGCAAGGGCGTTGATAATCTCGCCCATAGCATTTGCCACACGACCCGAAACGCCTGTGTCAATCTCGTCGAAGATGATTGTCGGCAGAGCAAGTCGCTTGGCGAGTACCGCTTTCAGCGCAAGCATCACGCGCGAAAGCTCACCGCCCGAGGCTATGCGCTCGATTGGCTGTGGCGCAAGGCCCTTGTTGGCCGAGAACGTAAAATCGACATTGTCGCCACCCGTTGCATTGAGCGAGGTGGGCGTAAGCGTGATTTCGAATTGTGCATCGACCATACCGACCTCTTTGAGTATGGCTGCCACTTCGCCCGCTAATGCAGGGGCTGCCTTTGAGCGTTTGGCGTGGAGTGCGTCGGCAAGGCTGTGGGCCAACTTGTCGGCCTCCTCGACCTTGTTACGCAGTTCGGCGAGGTTGGCGTCGCTATGCTCGATTGCTTCGAGTTGCGCAACATAGCGGTCGCGTATCTCGATAAGTTCGGTCTCTGTCTCGACGCGGTGCTTGCGACAGAGCGTATAGAGCGTGTCGAGACGCTCGCCGACTTTGGCCAAACGCTCGGGGTCGGAGTCGATGCGCTCGGCATCGGTCTCAACCGTCGAGTCTATATCTTTGAGTTCGATGGCTACCGATTGGAGTCGCTCGGCAAGCATCTCGGCCGAAGCATACGACGACGCGATATGGCGCAACGCAACGACACTCTCTTTGAGCATCGGCAGTATGCCTGTCTGGTCGTTGTCGAGTCGCTCGTGAAGCAGGGCGAGAGTCTCGCCTATTGAGTCGGCATTTTCGAGCGTTCGCAACTCGGCCTCCAACTCTTCGCACTCGCCACTGCGGAGCGATGCTGCTACGAGTTCGGTCGCTTGGTGGCGCAACCACTCCTCCTCGTCGTGCGATTTGGCTGTCTCGCTCTCGGCCGCAGCAAGTTCGGCACGATAGCGACCCAAGGCGGCAAAGGCCTCGCCGTATGCTCTCGCTACGTCGCTACAATCGGCCACTGTATCGAGAGCCGTGATGCGGAATGTCTTGGAGGATAGTATGAGGTTTTGGTGTTGCGAATGTATGTCGATAAGGTGTTGGCCCAAGGTCTTTAAGGTGGCAAGTTGTACGGGCGTATCGTTTACGAATGCACGGCTCTTGCCTCCGGCCGAAATCTGACGACGAATGATTGTTTGTGGCTCGTGGTCGATATCAAGCTCTTCGAATAGCGATTCGAGTCCGAGCTGCGAGATGTCAAACGAAGCCTCGACTACGCAGTTGCGCGACGTGTCCTTGATGGCTGCCGCATCGCCCTTGCCACCGAGCAACAGCGATAATGCACCCATCAAAATCGACTTTCCGGCACCTGTCTCACCGGTGATGATGTTCAGGTGGGCATCGAAAGCCACGTCGAGGTGGTTGATGAGGGCGTAGTTATCGACTGTCAGGGTGGTAAGCATAGCCTTTATCTGTTTGCGATTATTGTTTCGATGCGGTCGGCTATGCGACAAGCAACCTCTCGCTTCGACATCAGCGGAAGAGGCTCTTCGCCACGAGCATCGATAAAGGTGACTTTGTTGGTATCGACTCCAAAACCCGCCCCTTTGTCGAGCAATGAGTTGAGGACTATAAAGTCGAGATTCTTGCGCGAGAGCTTGCTCTGTGCGCTTGTGTGACCCTCGTCGCTCTCCAACGCAAAGCCAACGAGCAGGCGTTCGCCCTTTGTGGCACCGAGTGCGGCTGCAATATCTTTGGTGCGACGCAGGTGAATTGCCATATCGTCGTCCGACTTCTTGATTTTGTGGTCGGCAACCACAATCGGCGTGTAGTCGGCTACGGCGGCACACATAATACCTCCGTCGGCCTCGGCAAACAACTCGACGGCCTTGTCGTACATCTGCTCGGCCGAGAGTACGTCGATGCGCTCAACACCCTGCGGTGTGGCGAGCGACGTGCGACCGCTGATGAGGCTCACCTTTGCGCCTCGCGCGGCCAACTCCTCGGCAATGGCATAGCCCATCTTGCCGGTCGAGTGGTTTGAGATAAATCTTACGGGGTCGATAGCCTCGATAGTTGCCCCCGCCGTTACGATAAAGTGGCGGTTGGCGAGGCTACTCTTTTTTTTTTCGCCTTCGGCGATGACTTGCTCAACGACCCGAACTATCTGCTCCGGCTCGGCCATACGACCTTTGCCCGATAGTCCGCTTGCCAACTCTCCCTCGGGCGAGTCGATAATCTCGACTCCGTGGCGACGCAGTGTTGCCAAATTCTCCTGCGTGGTGACGTGGCCAAACATATCGCAATCCATCGCCGGAGCGACAACCGTACGGCAACGTGCCGAGAGGTAGGTTGTAAGCAATAGATTATCGGCAATACCGTGAGCCATCTTGGCTATCGTGTTGGCCGTTGCGGGTGCGATAAGATAGCAGTCGGCCCACTCTCCAAGCGAGATGTGGGAGTTCCACTCTCCATTCTCGGGGTTGAAGAACTCGACCAAAATCGGGTGCTTCGAGAGGGTCGCCATCGTCAGTGGCGTAATGAACTCTTTGGCCGAGGCTGTCATCACAACCTTGACGTCGGCCCCCGCTGTGCGCAATAGACGACAAAGCATAGCGGCCTTGTATGCTGCTATGCTGCCCGTTACGCCCAGAAGAATATGTTTTCCGTTAAGCATTGGCTTGTGGGGTATTTACCGAGGCTACTATTTCTCCTCGTCGCGGTAGTATACCTCGTCGTCGAGGAACTCCTCGGTAGCGATGATAGCCGGCTTTGGAAGACGCTCGTAGTAGCGCGAAATCTCGATTTGCTCGCGGTTCTCGAAGGTCTCCTCCATAGTGTCGGTTGCCGAAGAAGCGAAATCGGCAAGCTTGCGGTTCAACTCCGTCTTCAACTCCGACGCAATCTGGTTGGCGCGGCGCGAGATGATGTTGATGCTCTTGTAAACGTTACCGGTTTCTTGGTCGAAATCGACGAGCTTACGAGTTACGGTGTTGTTCGGAATGTTCTTCTTGATTTCCATTGTTCTATCTATTTATTATCAACTTTGTTCTTGTCTATGTAATCTTTTGCCTCTTTGGCATAGCGTTCGAGCTCTTTGATATGCTTCGACTCGGGGAACTCCTCGATAAAGGTGTAGTAGGAGTCGAGGGTCGAGAGGTAGCGGTCGGCCTGCTTCTCGATAATCGAGTTGTGAGCCAAGCGGTAACTCGAAACCACGATGTAGTACATAATCTCCTCGCGGTGGCTCGAATTGCCATAGTTCTTCAACGCATTCTTAAAGGCTACGACTGCCGACTTGTAGCGCTGGATTTTGAAATATGTGTATGCGTTGATGAAGTTCTTGTCGTGCAAACGGACCGTCAATTCGTCGATGATGCCACGGAAGGCCTCTACACGCTCCGAGTTAGGATAGCGCTCGATGAAGTCGGTGAGCGATACGATTGCCTGCGCGGTCATTGATTGGTCGCGAGTAGGGCCTGGCGAGAGGTAGTATTGGCAAAGTGCGTGCATACCCTCGGCGTCCTCGATAAATATCGAACGGCCAAAGCGACGACGGAACTCGTCGAAGGCGGTCTGTGCATCGTGATAGTCGCGGTGCTTGAACTTGCTTCGAGCCGAGAAGAAGGCTATCGAGTCCTCACGCTGTGAGCCGATATAGTAGCCATAGCAGGCGTCGAACAGGTTGGCTGCACGTTGCCATTTTTCGGCTTTGTAGAGGCGCATAGCGGTATTGTATATCAGTTCGGGGTCGCCACTTTTGGCAATCTGACTCAAACCGGTACACGAAAAGAGCGCGCAAAGCACCGTTGCGACAATCGCTAAATTTATGATAAATCGTTTCATCGTAATCTCTTTCTTGTGGCGTATAATCGCGCAAAGTTACATAACTTTTAACGAAAATGCAAAATAAATATTGCGCGTATTATGCGCGTGCGTGCAGAAGTGTGCGTACAAGGCCGAAAAAAGGCTCTTTTTTGCCCACTTTTTACCCCTTGATATGACCTTCGGCGATAAGCCACTCGGCAATCTGTATGGCATTCAGCGCAGCACCCTTCTTGATTTGGTCGGCCACGCACCAGAACGATAGGCCGCACTCGTTGGTCAGGTCTTTGCGGATACGACCCACATACACAGGCTCGTTGCCGGCTACAAAGAGTGGCATCGGATACTCCTTCTGCTCCGGATTATCGACCACCACAACCCCTTTGGCTGCGGCAAAGGCCTCGCGAGCCTCCTCGACCGATACGGGGCGGTCGGTCTCAATCCAGATGCTCTCGGAGTGCGCACGCATAACGGGTACGCGGACGCAAGTGGCCGAAACAGCGATGTCGGAGTGCATAATCTTGCGGGTCTCGTTGTACATCTTCATCTCCTCCTTCGTATAGCCGTTGTCGGTGAAGAGGTCGATATGAGGTATGACGTTGAATGCTAATTGGTGCGCAAACTTCTCGACAACAGGCTCTTTGCCATTGGCTATCGAGGCGTGTTGCTGCTCCAACTCGGCCATAGCCTGCGCACCGGCACCGCTGGCTGACTGATAGGTGGCAACGTGTACGCGACGTATGTGGGCTATACGCTCGATGGCGGCCAACGCTACGACCATCTGAATTGTGGTGCAGTTGGGGTTGGCGATGATGCGACGCGGAGCGTTGAGCGCATCTTCGGCATTGACCTCGGGTACAACGAGAGGCACATCGGACTCCATACGGAAGCAACTCGAATTGTCAATCATCAACGCACCATATTTGGTGATAGTCTCGGCATACTCGCGCGAAACCGAACCTCCGGCCGATACGAGGGCGATGTCGATATCTTTGAATGAGTCGTCGTGTTGGAGGAGTTTGATGGTCAGCTCCTTGCCCTTAAATGTTCGGGTTTGACCCGCGCTGCGCGACGAGCCGAACAATACCAATTCGTCGCACGGAAAATCGTGCGATTCGAGGATTTCGAGAAACTCCTGACCGACGGCGCCACTTGCGCCAACTACTGCTACTTTCATATCTGTATTGGGTTTTATCGTGTTGTTATTCAAAAAATTCGTCGTTCAAATCGTTTTGAACCGAACTGCTTACCTGCTCCTCATCGCAGACCTGCTCCTCCCACATTGGCGGAGCGATAAATTTGTCGTCGCGGCTAATGTGGCACGCAGGGTCTTCGTGAACGTGTTTGAGGAAGTCACCGACAATAGGCAGAGCCATAACCGAGCCCTCGCCACGACGACGCAGGTGTATCGATTGGTCCTCGCCACCGACCCACGCACCGGCAACAAGTCGAGGTGTGATGCACATAAACCAGCCGTCGCGGTTGTTGTTCGACGTACCCGTTTTACCTGCAATATCGACTCCGTCCATACCGAACTGCCAGCCCATTCGTCGGCCAGTACCGTTGGTTATGACGTTTTTGAGCATCGTGACCATTGTGTAGGCTGTTTCGCGACTGATAGCATCTTGCGACGAGGTTGAGAACGAGGAGATAAGGTTGCCCTGTCGGTCCTCGATATGGGTGACAAATATCGGCTTATTGTGGACACCTTCGTTGGCAAATGTCGCGTATGCTCCGACCATCTCGAAGACGTTGGACTCGAACGTGCCGAGGCAGAGCGCATAGACAGGGTCAATAAAGCTCGATATGCCCATATTGTGGATAAAATCGGCTACGGCCTCGGGCTGTTTTGCCTGCTTCATAATCCAAGCCGAGTAGTTGTTGCGACTCAAAGCCAAACCCCACTTCAAAGGGTGAAGGACTCCGTCGTACTCGACCTTGCCGGCCTCCTTTGGCGACCAAGCTGTGCCGACAGCAGTCTCGATGGTGACGGGCAGATTTGGCACCATCGTACAAGGCGACATACCGAGGTGGTCGATTGCGAAGGTATAGATAAACGGCTTGACGGTCGAGCCGATTTGTCGTTTGCCCTGCTTCGCCATATCGTACTTGAAATATTGGAAATTAGGGCCGCCGACATAGGCCTTGATATGGCCCGTTTGTGGCTCGATGGCGACAAACGAAGCTCGCATAATGCGCTTGTGGTGGAGAATAGAGTCGCGAGGGGTGAGCAGCGTGTCGCGCTCGCCCTGGTAGGTAAAGACCTTCATACGGCAACGACGCTCGAAACTCTCGTATATCTCCTTTTCGCCCATACCGTCATTCTTCATATTGCGGTAGCGGTCGGAGTTGCGCATAGCACGTCGGATAATCTTCTCGACCTCCTCCTCTTCGGTGTCGTTGAAGAGCGTCTGTGTCGTGCGTACCTGCTCGTCCATCGCCGGCTGAATGGCAGTTTTCAACTGCTTTATGAGTGCCTGCTCGGCATACTCCTGCATCGAGGCGTCGATAGTGGTGTAGATTTTCAGACCATCGCGGTAGATGTTGTATGGTGTGCCGTCGGCCTTCTTGTTTTTGTGACACCAACCATAGAGCGGATTCTCCTCGTATTGCTTCACGGCCTGGTCGTAATCCCACTTGGTATAGAATTGGTTGCGCTTCGGAGGATTGGCGTTCATCACCAGGCGCAACATCTCGCGGAAGTAGGTCGCCTTGCCGTAGTTGTGAGATACGGGGCGGAAGTTGAGGACAATCGGCAGTGCCGAAATCGAGTCGAGCTCTTCGCGCGATATTGCTCCGCACTCGTGAATACGACGCAAGACGAGGTTGCGGCGGTTGAGTGCGTTCTCGGGGTTGCGTACGGGAGAGTAGCGTGTCGGAGCATTGACTACGCCCACCAGCACTGCGGCCTCTTGGAGATTGAGCGCATCGGGTGTCTTGCCAAAGAAGGTATTGGCGGCCGACTTGATGCCATAGGAGTTGGAGCCATACTCGACCGTGTTGAGATACATCGCAATAATCTCCTCCTTGGTATAGTTGTGTTCGAGTTTTACGGCTGTAATCCACTCTTTGAGTTTCGACGATAGGAGTTTTACGTTGCGGACAATCGCTCCGTCGTCGGCCGAGTTGTTGCGCGGGAAGAGGTTTTTGGCCAACTGTTGCGTGATAGTACTACCGCCACCTTGCGAACGGCGTTGGAGCAGTATGGTCTTGAAGCCTACGCGGGCCAACGAGCGGAAGTCGATACCCGAGTGGTCGTGAAAACGTACGTCCTCGGTGGCGATAAGTGTTGCGGCCAGCGGTGGGACAATCTCACCGTCCAACTCCAACAGCGCGGTTGAGTCCTGCGGAAAGAGGTCGGCATACTGAACGTGGGAGCGGTTTTGGACGAAGAAACTGCCGATAATCTTGCCGTTCGAGGCGTAGATTTCGGTGGCGAGGTTGCTCTTCGGATTCTCCAACTCCTCGAACGATGGCATACGGCCGAAAGCCCCGATAGCCGTCAGTATCAATAGCAGTGCGAGCAGTGCAAGAGGTGTGACGGTGGCAATCCACAGCCATTTTATGAGGCGCTTTGTTCGTGTACTCTTTTGTTGCGGTTTTGTAGTCTTTCGCTGTTGTCTCTCCATAGTCGGTTATTATTTTTAGAATGGCAGACCCAATCCTGCCGAGAAAAATATGCCTTTTTTGTTGTGAGGTTTGTATATCGATATTGTGAATGCTGTTGTGGCCGCATCGGGCAGACCAAACAGATTGACGTCGAACGTTACGTCGCCTCCGTACGAGAATATATGTTTGCGCTGTTCGTTGACAAATACATTTCCATAACGAGGGTCGGGAACGAAATATTGTTTGTCGAACGATGCGTAGTCGAAGCCCAGATTTAGTCGGATTCGCTTGAAATACAAAAACGATAGTATGCCACCATCGGGATAACAAATCGGGAAGTGGTAGTTGAGCGACGTGCCGGCGTAGTTGCGATTGGTAATCTCTGCCGAGTAGAAACCACGAGGCAATAGTCGCGTGGAGTTGAACGACAACTCTGTTACGAGCATATCCGATTCAAAACCGCTAATCGAGGTTTGGTAGGCCGCCTCCATCGTAAATGAGTGGTGTGGCGCAAAACCGGGCAGATAGAGTTTGCCGTAGAACGAGAGCAGTTGGCCGAAGTTGGTATCGGCAGGGTTGAGCGCATAGTTGAACGATATGGCGTGACCCCATTTCGGGATAAAGTCGCGATGGGCGAGTCGTGTTGTGCTTTGGTATCCAATGCCGAACTGCAAGATATGCAGACCTTCGCTAAAACCGATTGTGGCGAGGTTGGTCAGTTTGCCGTTTTCGATGTTGATGCGGCCGACGTTGGCCACCAGGCCGTTGGAGTAGCTCCACGACGAGTTGATGCCGACATAGTGGTTGCGATAGCCGAGGTCGAAGAAGAGTGGCAACGAAATCGAGGCGGTGATGTTGTAGTATTTACCCTGTTTAGGTTTTTCGGGGAAGACGAGGTTGTACTTACCATTCTCGTCAGGCTCGTAGGAGTAGGCTGTGTAGATGCGTTGTCGGCTACCATAGGAGCCACTCAACGAGAGATTCATACCCAAGCCGGAGTAGCGTACCAAACCCTTGATGAAGTGACCCTCTTTGTGATTCCAGGCCCAAGTGAAGAAGCCTTCGGTGTTTGAAAGGAGGCTCTGTGACATAATGGTTGCTCCGAGATTGGCGCTAATCTGCCCCTCCTCGGCAAGCGCAAACGGGTCGTAGGAGACGGGTGCCCACGAGTGAATGTTGAAGAGGTGGGTGAATTTCGAGTAGTAGCGCGAACGGTTCTTGCTGACGGTCTTCAACGAATCGGCACCGGCGAAACGCACCGTGTCGAGGTTGATGACGTTCCACTGCTTGCGCTTCGGATTGACCAGATTGACGGGCAGAGTTGCCGGGGTGATGCGCTCCATCTTGGCCGTATCGAGGCTCTGCTGCGTGAGGCGATAACCGTTGCGGTCGTAGGTTGTCATCAGTAGGCGATTGTCGTATCTCGGGTGGGGCGCAAACGAGCCATATTTCGAGGTCGATATGCGTCGCTCACTGCCATCGGCGAGGTTGAAGCAATGGACCTCGTCTTTGCCCGAGGCGATAGAGCCGAAATAGAGTATGCCGTCGCGAGCCGTCAGGTTGCTGATTGTGATATAAGCCCCCTTTGTGAGGCGGGTCGTAGTGCCGTCGTCGTTTATGCGACCGAGCCACATACCATCGTCGGAGGTGGCGATAAAGTAGAGTCGGTCGGTAAGGTTGTCGTAGGCGAGCGAGTGGATTTCGGTGCCGTAGGTAATCTTCGCCATCTCGCGCTTCGACTTGCGTGTTCCTCGCATAATGGCGTAGGAGCCATCGGGTCGATACTCTACCCAGGCGAGCGAGTCGCTCTCGCCGATGGCAGTTGGATAGAGGACGTTGCGGTAGCGGAATACGGTGCGGGGCTTTTGTCGGCCCAAGTCGATATAGCATAGTCGCGAATTGACCCTCTGCTCGTAGAGCATACTGCGGCGATATTCGGTCCACCAAAGGCGGCCATTTTGCAAAATCGGGCGGCTCGATATGGCTCCCGTATGGCAAATGCGCTCCTCGTGGCCGGTAGTGGTGTTGGTCTTGACCAATGCCGAAGGCTTGTCGAGACTTGTCTTGACCGATATGACGTGGTCTTGGCCGAATGGAATAGGGTGGTTGTAGGTTGTGTAACTACGTCGCTTCGGTGTCGGAATATCGGAGGCAGAATCCTCGACCTCGGGCAGTGTCGCCCAATGATTGTTGAGGTCGGTAAAGGTCTCGTGGAAGAGGGCGTTGGTCGAGGTGTTGTAGTATTTTTTGAGGCCGAAATATGTTGTGGCAAAGACATAAGGGTTGCGCACGGCATAATTTACGACCTTATCCCAAATATTCTCGTCGTATTTTGTGTCGGCATAGGCGGTTATCTGGTAGCCGAGGTGGTAGTGGTCGGGGACAAAATCTTTGAACGAGCCACAGAACCACTTGTCGTTGTTGCGTCGGCGCAGTATCTCGTTGCCTATGGCGCGATAGTGCATCGTGAAAGATGGTTGCAGGGCGCGACCATACGACGACATTGCCGTCTCCGACAATACGGCATCGCCCTCCATACCCCACAGCGGCATAAAGAGTAGGCCGATGGTCGAACTCTGTTGGCCGAGCAGGTAACTGAAAGCCTTGACCCAGCCCTTGTTGATGTTGTTGTATTGTACGGCGTGGCGATACTCGTGGGCGGCAAGTTGTTTGAGCCACGGCATCGAGTAACTTGTGATGGCGGGCGACGAGAGTATCTCGACACGCTTCGGAAGCCACATCACCAGTCCGTTGGACGAGGCATTCTCGGGGTGAATGACAAAGGGTATATTCATCGGGCCATAGCGGAAGCCGAAGTCAATCGACGGCTTTATGGCCTCGACGTAGTGGAAGAGTTGGTAGCCAATCGTGCGGGCGGTATCGGGGTATATGACCGCGATTTTGTCGCCTTTGATTTTGCGCCAACTCATCGATTCGGGGTCGGCACCCCACGAGTAGTATTGTGCCGAGGCCGAACCGCACCAAGCCAATGCGATGAGCAGAGTGATATGTCGTATCCAGCCCTTCACTATTCGAATTTAAGATATTTCCACCCTTCGGTCGTATAGCAACCGATGCGGTCGGTGGTGGTGTCGTAGTATATCGTTCCGAGTGGCACTTTGGTTGTGCCGAGTTGTTCGTTGAGGTTGTAGGTGTCGGTAGGGGCGGCCGAGAGTGTCGCGAGCGAGATTGGTGCAAACGACTTTACCCAGCGACGACCAAAATCGACGCCCTCGCAAGCGGTGTCGGAGCCGAGTTTAACCCAACCGAAGTGGCGGTTTTCGCGATAGAGCCCCTTTGGCGAATAGACCTGAATGCAGGCAATGTCGGGGGCTTGTTTGCCGATAAGCATCGTCAGTCGGCAGCTCTCCGAGGCGTTCCACCCCTCGAAGAGGTGGCCTCCGTCCACGAATTTGGAGTATGGGGTGCCGACGGTGCTGTTCCATCGGCCACGACCTCCGCGAACCGACAGCATAACGGTCGATTCTACCACACCGTCGATGGTTGTAAATACGGGGGTCTTTTCGGTGTTGAAGCCGTAGTTGTAGCGAACATCTTGCCACTGCTTCCACGTGGGGTCGCATTTGGCTTCGGTGGCGACACGGCTCTCAACCTCGCTCTGCAACTGCTCGACACGTTGGGTCAGGGCCTCGACCTGGGCGGTCAGGGCCTTGATTGTGGCGCGACGCGAACGGCCTTGCGCACAGGCACAAACTCCGATAAAGAGTAGCGCGAGAAGGATTGTTGCTTGTCTCATTCGTTATACGCTTTTAGTCTGTGTGTAACCCTCGTCGCAGAGTATCTGTGCTATGCGTTGGCGGTGGTCGCCCTGTATGATGATTTCGCCATCTTTTACCGAGCCTCCGACTCCGAGTCGGCGTTTGAGTTCGCGACCAAGCGTTGCGAGGTCATCGTCGCTACCGACAAATCCGCGAACGACGGTCGCCACTTTGCCGGCACGACCGTGGGTGTCGCGCCATACGCGCAACTTCTGCTTCGCTGGGGCGAGGGTTTCGGGTTGCTCCTCTGCGCCGTTGTCGTATTCAAAATCGGGGTTGGTCGAAAATACCACGCCGAGTCTGTCTTTCCAATCTGCCATATCTTGCTCTTTGTTTTAGAAACTATATAGTTTCTCGGTTGCAAAAATAGTGATTATTTTGCAAATTGATAAGAAAGATGTATATTTGTTATCATCGAAGATGATTGTTTTAACCGTTTAGCCCGATTTAAATATGGGACGCCGAGAAGAAAATGCCTTGCAACGCAACGAAAAACGAATCGAAAAGATGCGTACTCGTGCGCTCGCTTCGGGGCGTGTCGATTTGGCAACACTGCCTCTGCCGTTGCGCATAAACGATGGCAAGCGACTGATAAGGGTCTTTGTCGAGGGGTACGAGGATGTGGCCTTTTGGCGCGGAATCTTCGACCACTTTACCAACCCCTATCTGCGTTTCGAAATATCGGTGCCGACACGCGAGGATTTGCCAAAAGGCAAAAAGGTCTTGATAAACAACGCCTGCCACGCATCGGAGGAGTTGTTGATGTGTATGGACTCCGACTTCGACTATCTGTTGGAGGAGGCCGACGAGCAGAGTCGTATGATTACCGAACACCCATTTATGTTCCACACCTACGCCTATGCTACCGAGAACTATCTCTGCTACGCACCATCGTTGCACAACGTCTGCGTCAAGGCGACCAAGAACGATACGCGAATATTCTCGTTCGAGCAATTTATGGCCGACTATTCGCGCACTATTCACCCTCTGTTTTTATGGTACGTCTATTCGGCAAGTCGCCATACCGAGAATGTCTTTCCGTTGGCCGATTTCAAGGCCGCTGTGAAAATCAACTATCTCGACTTTGAGAACAATGGCCTCGGTACAATCGAGTGGTTGGCGCGTCAGGTCGAGCGTCGTCACAAGGCTTTGTGTGACGACTATCCCGAGATGGCGGCACAGATGGAGCGATTCGATGCCTATCTGCGTCGTAAGGGTGTAGAGCCCGAACTTACGTACCTCTTTATGCACGGCCATACGTTGATGGATAACGTGGTGATGGTGTTGTTGCACGATGTGTGCGAGAAGTTGCGCCAGATGTCGATTGCCAAGATTGTAGCCTCGTCGAAGGAGGGTATTGCGCTGAAAAACGAGATGAACAACTATACCAATTCGCTCCGTTCGATTCGCGATGTGTTGCTCGACAACGAAAACTATACGTCGTGTCCGCTCTATAAGTTGCTCAAAGCCGATATTCAGCGCTATATCGACTCGACTATCGCAAAATATATTGACGTGTCGAATATGTAGTTTTTAGAAAAAAACGTATCTTTGTCCGAAATTTGTAACGTAGAGCCTATGCGCCGTCTTGTTTTATTGTTCGTATTGCTCCTCTATTCGGCCTTTGTTGAGATGCCGAACGGTGTGGCTATTGCCGAACAGAGCCGAGATGTCGCCCCTTCGTCGAGGGAGCATTGTGAGTGGAGCATTGCCGAGATTTCGATGCCCGACGACGATGGAGATTCGGCCGAACGGGTTGTGCCTGTGACGGTCTCGGTCATCAACTCCGTTACAACGCTGGCGCGCTCATTCTCAATGCGTTCCGACTACCTGCCTTCGACGATTCAGGCGGTAGCATCGGGCCTTCACTACATTGTCGGATATTTCCCTTATCGTTTGGGTTGCAGGGCTGTGGATTACTACCTCTACACGCTCTGCCGATTGCGTCTGTGATTGCACCTTTTGGCGGGTCTGGCGGTGGCTGCCGTCGGCTTGTTGCTCGGTTTGTAATCAACGTAATCAAATAACTAAACTTAAACGAAAAAGAGATGAATAAAATTAAATTTTGCGAGGCCCTCTATGCTTCGTGTGACGAGATTGTTGCTCGTCGAAAGACTATTGTAGTTCCTATTGTTGTAGCGATTGTCGGTATGTTGCTGCCGCTTGCGTGTGTTGTTTTCGAGGATAAAATCCCGTCGGAAATCTACTCGTGGCTGATTCTTGGTGGCGCAGGCATATCGCTTTGTGGCGTGATTTGGTTGCTTGCCCGTTTGGCCGGTCACTGCGAGCCATATCACAAGGCAAAGGGTTGCTATTTGAAGAACGATGTGCTGTCGTTCGACCGTAGCCATCGCGACAAGGTTTTGGAGTATATCACAGTGGGCGACTACGACAAGTTGAAGGCCGAGCCTACTTGCGATGTTTCGGCCCTGACGGTGATGCTCTACGCTCTGCCCGATGGCTCGTTTGTTGCGGCACAGGCGTTCGAATATGCCGAGTTGGAGTATCGCGCATTGTGCGACGTGAAGATTATGCGACGTGGTTAATTTGTAAACTTTGATATATTGGATAAAGAATGGTTGTAACGGCTGAAAATTTTCTATTTATAGGAGCTATATTGCTCTTTGTAGCGGTGTTGGCAGGTAAGGTGGCGTATCGTTTTGGTGCTCCTGCCTTGCTGCTCTTTTTGGGTGTTGGTCTCTTCTTTGGTTACAACATTCTTTCGTTCAACTCTCCCGAATTGACGCAGTTTGTCGGTATGCTGGCACTCTGTATCATTCTCTTCTCGGGAGGTATGGATACCAAATTCTCGGAGATACGTCCGGTGATGGCTCCGGGTGTTGTGTTGGCAACACTCGGAGTCCTCCTGACGGCACTTATTGTCGGAGTCTTTGTCTATTATGTTGCTCCGTTGTTCGGCTTTGCGCTCGCCTTCCCGACCGCACTGCTCCTGGCGGCAACGATGTCCCCGACCGACTCGGCTTCGGTCTTCTCTATTTTGCGTACCAAAAAACAGGGTCTGCGCGAGCATCTTCGTCCACTGTTGGAGTTGGAGAGTGGCTCGAACGACCCTATGGCATACGTCTTGGTAATTCTGCTCGTCGGTATGCTATCGACCTCGGGTGACTCGGTGGGTGCCGGCGCAAGCATAGTGCTGTTTGTGGTGCAGATGGCCCTCGGCGCACTTATCGGCTACCTCTCGGGTCTTGCGGCCGTATGGACTATCAATCGTATCAACATAAGCAACGCCTCGCTCTACTCGGTGCTGTTGCTGGCCTTCGTCTTTTTGGCATTCTCATTTACGACGTTGGCGCAAGGTAACGGTTATCTGGCGGTCTATATAGCGGGCCTTGTTGTCGGCAACAAGAAGATTGTCCACAAGCGTACGGTCGTGACCTTCTTCGACGGTGTGACGTGGCTCGTCCAAATCATTATGTTTATTATGTTGGGTCTGCTTGTCGATTTGCATCAGATTATCGACAATCCGAAGATTTTGTTGCTCGGTGTTGCCGTTGCAGCATTCCTGATGTTGGTAGCCCGTCCTCTGGCCGTAGGTGTGTCGCTGTTGCCGTTCCGCCGATTCTCATTGAAGGCTCGCGCCTATATTGCGTGGGTTGGTCTGCGTGGAGCTGTGCCAATCATCTTCGCCACCTATCCGCTTGTCGAGGGGTTGGATAATGCCGACCTCGTGTTCAATGTGGTCTTTATCGTTACAATCATCTCGCTCGCGTTGCAGGGTACGACAGTTAGCGGTATGGCCAACTTATGTGGTATGGCATATCGTGAGCGCGAAAGTTCGTTTGGCGACGCTTTGCAGGACCGTATGAAGTCGGCCTTTACCGAGGTCGAGGTCAATGAGCAGATGCTGCTCTCGGGTGCAACGCTCAACAAAATCCTTCTGCCCGACAATACCCTTGTCGTTATGGTCTGTCGCGATGGTGACTACTTCGTTCCACGAGGCAATGCCGAGTTGCGCTCCGGCGACAAACTTCTTATCCTCTCCGACCGTAACGAGGAGTTGAGTGCGCATTATAAGGAGTTGGGTATGGATGAGGTTATCAAATTCTAAAAATTGATTTGTAGGCGGATTCTACTTCCGCTACCTCAATATGACGACAAAGGGCAGTACGGTGAGTACAGCCCTTTCTCATCAATTTAGGCGAGCGTTGTATAATCTCGCCTAAAATCAATTTTCTGGTGGGGCGAGGTAAGGTGTCTCCTTCGTCTAATAAAATTTACGACAATGGGTTGCACAACAAGTACAACCCATCGCTGACAAAACCGCCGAGCGTTGCAAAGCCACTTCTAAAATCAATTTTCGGTGGGGCGTTAGAGTTTATTAGGGTCGTTAGAGGCGTTAGGGTCGTTAGGGGTTGCTCAATCTACTCAATCTACCCAATCTACCCAATCTACCCAATCTACTCACTCTACTCACTCTACTCATTCTCCCCAATCTCCCCCAGGCCTCCCTGGCAGAGTTCTCTCGCTATCTCTTCTTTTTCTTCTCCTTTGGTTTGGAGGCTACGGTATCGTTCTTGCCTTTGCCGAAAGGAACGGCCAAACCGAAGGTTACATTCATATTGCTCTGCTTGATAGGTATCCACTGCGGACTCTTCTTCGAGAGCAGAATATCGGTTGCAACAAAGAAACTGATAAATTTAGGGCAGAGGTTGAGCGCCAAGCCGACAGCGTTGGCATCGTTGTCGATTACCGAGTAGCTACCCGTGATATGGAGCCACTTCAAAGGGCGGAAGTTGGCCGAGAAGGTGAGGTTGTGGCGCGTGTTGTACTCCCAGAATTTGGCCTGATAGAATACACCCAAACCGATGCGGTGGTCGAGGAAGTTGTACTCTCCGCCGACGTTGATGGAGGCATAGAGCATCTTGTTGAGGCTTCGGCTGTTGTGTACGTCGAACTCCAACTCATCGAGGTTGAACTCCGGACGAATAGCATCGCCGTTCTCGTCGGTCTCGACACCCGAGAAGCTAATCGAGTGGTCGATGCCGCCAATCGAGGTGGCCGATTTGCTCCAAAACATCACGCCTATATCATTGACCGAGGCCGAGAGACGCAAATTCTTGATAGGGGTCCACGTTGCACCTATATCGAAGCCGAAACCATAACCCGCAGGGGTTTTGAACGAGTTGCCCATATCGTTCATATCATAGACCTCGCGACCACCGGCCAGAGTCTTGGTAGCCGGCATCAGACCCGAGAACTCCATCGAGCCTACGGCGTGTGCCGACCAACTTGCAGCGTTGAGTTGGGCATCGAAGCGGTCGAAATTCACCGCACAACGACCCAAGCCGATGAGGGCTTTGGCGCGGATACCGAGGTCGATATTCTTTCTAACAGGGAATGTATAGCTGAAATAGGCTTCGGCACGACTCTCGACCGCCAATCCGAGGTTGGCAATGTCGGCCGAAGTGCCATTCTTCATAAAGTCGAACAGACCATAAGGCATACTCGCCTCGACGTTGGCGCGCAGGTTGATGCCAGCCGACCAGAAGTGTTTGCGCTTCTTGGTGTAGGCACCAAAGCCCACGATGTTCATATCGACTCCCACGCCAAAGGTGTTCATCTTGTCGAGACCTCCCAACGCTACCGATGCAGGTACTGAACCCGAGAAGATGGTTGCAAGCGAGCCGTCGTTCATCGGGAAGAGTACTTTTGACAGTGCGATATTGCCGTGGGTGTCGGCCTGAATACCGCCAATGAGTGGGATATTAACATAGCCTCGCTCGGTCGTGAACGAAGGATTCCATTGACTGCGCAATGGTGTGCCGTCCATAAAATATGTTGTCGGATTTTGTGCCGAAGCGGCGAACGCGAGCGCCACAAATGCAAATAGTATATATATACGTCTCATAAGCATACGATATTAGTGGGTTACAACTGTAAATGGCCAGTTTTGCGAAGTTGGAGGTGGATATGCACCTCGCACTTGTCGCCGAAGCCGTGGTGAGGGTAGTAGCGCAAGATGCGAACGGGCAGGGTCATCGTTGCGCCTTCGCAGAGCGTGAGCATATCGTCGGCATAGAGACGCACCTCTTCGATATTGACAACGTCGTTCGACACATAGAGTTTTCCCAAATTGATATTTGTGCCAACGACTCGCGGCTCAACCAAGATGGTGAATGGAAACTCGCAGTCGATTGTACCCGACAAGTAGAGCGCATTTACGGCAGGCTCAACACCCTTTGGGTCGAGGTTGTCGATAATCATCTGCTCCACCTCGTCGCTCAAACCGAGGTCGCCAATATCGTAGACCACATCTTTCATCTGCATCTCGGTCAGGCGACCCTTTGCAACGTCGGCAATCGAGTGTGTGATATTCTCTTGTAGGGTGTGGTCGAGGAAGAGCTGCTCGATAAGAGCTGCGGCATCTTTGTCCGAAACCGTCTCGATTTGGGCCACTATCTGTGCGGGCAGTTTGGTGCCGACGGCCTCGATGAAGTCGTTGCGGTGCGAGGTGGCAACCAGCTCGCAGACGGCCTTACGCTTCGCCTCCGATTGCTCCATCTCGGCAAAGAGGGCTTCGAGGATACTTTCGAGGTAGGTGATATCCTCCTCCAACTTGACAATATCGACATAGTCGGTGCCGGTAGGGAGTTTGGTCGGAAGCCAAATATCCGACTCCTCGTAGATTGCTACAACATTTGAGTCGATTTTGTCGCTCTCGGTCACAAATTGCGAAGCGCGCAGAGTGACATTGGCGAGAGGCATCTCAAATTCGCTCTGCTCGTTGCCGATAGCGATGTCGTCGCCTTTGATTTTTGACAGGTCGTAGGATTCGTCGATGCAAGCAACCAATCCAACCATCAGCACGATGGCAAGGACAAATCTCTTCATAATTTTATTGGTGTTAGGTTTGTGATATTTTCGATACTATTCACAAAGATAAAAAATAATTCCGACAGATGCAAATTCTATCGGAACTATTTGTTGATAATGAGGCGTATGGCTACTCCTCGTCGAAGAGTCCGAGTGCTACGCAGGCGTTGTAGATGCCGTCGCACTCGACGTTGGTCGTGACGTAGTCGGCACGCGCCTTCAATTCGTCGATTGCGTTTCCCATCGCAACCTTTGTCCAGCCGTCGACAAACATCGAGAGGTCGTTGGCTGCATCGCCAAAAACCACAACGTCGGAGTATGGGGCGTTGAAGTGGTCCATTATACGACGGATACCGAACGATTTATCCGATGGCTCGACAAAGATGTAGTTGTCGAAAAAGCGCAGCCACGGCAGGTCGCGCAACGAGACAAGCTTCTGCTCGTCGGGTGCATTGCAAGCGATGTAGGCTTTGTAGAGAGCAGGGTAGTTGCGAGGGTCCAGACCTTCGACGACCTCCGTGCGCATATATATATCGTTGGTCTGCTCCTCGAAACGGTTGTCGGGAGCCGAACGTACGGTCGAGTTATTGACCTGCAAGGCCCAGGCAAAGCCCTTCGCCTTACACTCGTCAATGAGCGCCACGACCTTGTCCTTTGGCAGAGGGGTGATGTCGAGCAACTCGTCTTCAATCGTAACGCCATAGCCACCGTCGCTCACCATATTGCGAAAGCCGAGCGAGCGCATATAATCGACCGCCATCGCTTGTGCGCGACCCGTTGCGATAGCCAGGAAGTGGCCACTGCGGCGCAACTTGTCGAGTGCGAGAATGGTCGATTCGGGAATGTAGGAGTTGCCATAACCTCCGGCTACCAATGTGCCGTCGATGTCAAAGAAAATGTAACGTCTCTTCATGCAAAGTTTTTATATCAGTGTTTTGCCGCTCCGAACGCATACGAAGCGACTCTTTCCGCCACAAATATAGATAATTATTCGAAAAGTTCTAAAATTTTGGTTTTATGATGCGATAAGATAATATTTTATTATCTTTGTAGAGCCTATCGTTTCACGATTTTTGAGATGTTGGCGCGAAGGAAATTAAAAATTAAGAATTAAAAATTAAAAATTAGGGGTTTTTATACAAGATTACACAGATTCTATACCTTTTGTATCTCTTTTGGAACGCCACGCCCTCTATCAGCGGTAAGGATTGAAGTCGTGTAATTATTAAAATTACACCAATCTTATACCTCTTTTCGGAGCGGAGCGACCAAGTCCCCTGCCCGAGGCGGGGGATTTAGGGGGTGGGTCAGATTTGTAAACGCGGCATTAGCCGCGAGCAGAGC
>JAZQSA010000006.1:0-42130 GCA_045629905.1 Alistipes sp.
AAAGAGAGGCTTATAAAGCCACCCCCTGGTGACCTAAAATTGATTTTAGAAGAGGCTTTGCAACGCTCGGCGGTTTTGGAGGCGATAGGCTGTACTTGGCGTACTGCTCATTGCAGACAAAAGCGTTAGCGGCAGAAAAGACCTTATAAAAGCGATTTTCCCGAAAATTGATTTTAGACGATAAAGTAGTGTGCTCTTGCCGACGCTATATACAACCCACACACCGAAGCAAGTGGTCGCATCGCTCCATTCTCGGTCAGGGTAATGCCAATTTGGGAGAGGTCGAGCAACTTATCGAGTATAAATATAGCACGTTGGTCGGGCAGCGACGGATAGCCAACGGCAGGGCGTATACCGTCGTAGGCGGCAGCGAACATCTCGTGCAGAGTCAGATTCTCGTCGGGAGCATAGCCCCACCACTTACGGCGCACCTCGGCGTGAAGCCACTCGCTTGCAGCCTCGGCCAACCTATCGCCCAGGCTCTGCATAAGTAGCGCCTCGTACTGCTCGCCATTGCGCTTCAACTCCTCGACGCGCTCGGCAAACGACTGCGACACCGTGACAGCAAATGCGCCAACATAGTCACCCTCGGGGGCTACAAAGTCGCAAAGTGCAAGAGGCGCACCCTCGGCCGATGCTCGACGCTGACGCGGTGTTGGTAGCGTAATCGTCGCGCTCGGGTGGTGACAGCAATCGCAACCGCAACGATGCTCGAAGAGTATCGCTTCGCCCGATGAGTGGGCCTCGAATAGGCCTATACGCGCACGCATCGCGTAACGCGTTTGATATAGGTCGAGAGCCTGCTCTGCCTCGGCTCGCAAGCGGTCGCCCTCGGCCGACGAAGGGGCCACACCCCAAAGGTTGTAGAAGTGACGCCAATTTATGAAGTCGCGCACCAGGGCAATATCTATATTCTCGATGCTTTGCACACCCAGCATCGACGGGCGCACAATTCGCTCCGATGACCAATCTATCGCAATTCGCTCCGATGGTTGCGCTACCCCCTGCGGTTGCATTGAGGCGGCATATTCGGCTCGACGACGCTCCTGCTCGGCTTGCAGGTCGGCTATTGCGGTTTCGCGCTCGGCACCACATAGGCGCATAGCCAATATTGGATTTTGGGCAGCATCTTTGACGTGGAACACGGCACCACCATAGAGCGGAGCGATGCGGACTGCGGTGTGGAGTGGCGAAGTTGTCGCTCCGCCAATAAAGAGGGGTACATCAATCCCCGCTTCGCGCAGAGCCTCGGCCACACCGCACATCTCGTCGAGCGACGGAGTGATGAGACCACTCAAACCGATAAAGTCGGGACGGTATTCGAGTGCGGCCTCAACAATTCGCTCGGCACTAACCATCACACCGAGGTCGATAACCTCGAAGTTGTTGCACCCAAGCACTACGGCCGCTATATTTTTGCCAATATCGTGGACATCGCCCTTCACGGTAGCCAACAGCCACCTACCATTCGACACACCACATTCGAGGCTCTTTGCCGCCTCTATCACAGGGCGAAGAATCTCGACAGCACGCTTCATCGTACGAGCCGTACGCACCACCTGCGGCAAGAACATCTCACCACGTCCAAAGCATTCGCCAACGAGTGTCATACCCTCCATCAGCGGACCGTCGATAATAGCCGACGGAGTGCGACCTTCGGCCAAAGCCTCCGCCAAATCGGCTTCGAAATGCGACTCATCGCCCCGACGCAACGCCTCGACCAACCGTTCATCGAGCGATTGTGTATTGCGTTCCGCCTTTGCCACCGCAGAGGTAGTTGCGGTCGTTGCAAATCCTTCGCGATAGTTGTCGGCTATGGCAAGCAATCGCTCCGTAGCATCGGCCCGACGAGCCAAGACGACATCTTCGAGCGACTCACGCAGAGTCTGCGGAATCGAGTCGTAGGCTATGCGTGTCGATGGATTGACAATAGCCATATCGAGTCCTGCTGCTACGGCGTGATGCAGAAAGACCGAGTGCATCGCCTCGCGCAGGAGGTTATTTCCACGCAGCGCAAACGAGAGGTTGCTGACACCTCCACTCACTCGCGCACCCGGCAGATTGGCGTGAATCCACTCCGTGGCGCGTATAAAGTCGAGCGCATAGCCGTCGTGTTCGGCTATACCCGTTGCTATGGTCAGGATATTGGGGTCGAATATAATATCGCGAGGCGCAAAGCCGAGTCGCTCGGTCAGCAACTTATAGGCTCGATGGCACACCGCCACCTTACGCTCGAAGGTCGTAGCCTGCCCCTCTTCATCGAAGGCCATTACGACCAATGCTGCACCGAGGTCACGCACCCTACGCGCACGCTCCAAGAATAGTTGCTCGCCCTCTTTGAGCGACAACGAATTGACAATCGCCTTGCCCTGCACGCACTTCAACGCCGCCTCGACAACCTCGAAGCGCGACGAGTCAATCATAAACGGCACGGCTGCAACCTCGGGGTCGGAGGCCATAAGGCGTAAGAAGGTCTGCATCTGCGCCACACTATCAAGCAGAGCATCGTCCATATTGACGTCGATAATCTCTGCTCCGTCACGCACCTGCGCACGAGCAATCGTAAGAGCCTCGTCGTAGGCTCCCTCCTTAATCAGACGCAAGAAACGACGACTACCAGCCACGTTGCATCGCTCTCCGACACAAGTCAGCGACTCGCCACAATCAAATCGTTCCAAGCCTGCCAACCACGCCACACGACCCTCCGAGCATTGTCGCACCTTCGACTTGCGGGCAACGACAGCAGCAATGGCAGCTATATGTGCAGGCGTTGAGCCACAACAACCTCCGACGATATTGACCACCCCCTCATCGAGAAATCGACCCACAGCCTCGGCCATATCCTCGGGCGAGGTCGTATAGCAACCCATAGCGTCGGGCAGACCAGCATTCGGGTAGGCACTGATATAACAAGGGGCAATGGCCGACAACCGACCAAGAAGCGGCAACATCTCGTCGGGGCCAAACGAACAGTTAAGACCAACAGCCAATAAATCGACGTGGGCAACCGAAGCAAGCATCGCTTCGAGCGACTGCCCTGCAAGCATACGCCCCGAGGCATCGGCTACGGTCACCGACAATATTATCGGCAGACGTACGCCACGACGCTCAAAGACCTCCGAAGCCGCAGCAAAGGCAGCTTTGGCATTGAGGGTATCGAAGACCGTCTCAACGAGCAACAAATCGACACCACCCTCAACCAGCGCGTCAATCTGCTCGATATAGGCTTGGCACAGGGTGTCGAAATCGAGGTCGCGAGCCGACGGATTTTCGATATCCGACGACATCGACAATGTATGACCCGTAGGGCCTATTGAGCCTGCCACAAATCGTGGACGCGAAGGGGTCAGCGCACTCATACGCTCGGCCTCGGTGCGGGCAATAGTTGCGGCAGCGAGATTGAGCCTACGCACCTCGCCAGCCATACCATACTCGGCTTGCGAGATGGCTTGCGACGAGAAGGTACAAGTTTCGATTATATCGGCACCGGCCTCCAAATAGGCGCGGTGAATGGCGGCAACAACATCGGGGCGCGACAACACAAGCAGGTCGTTATTGCCCATCTGCCTTATGGGGTGCGAGGCAAACTCTTCGCCTCGAAAATCGCTCTCCGTGAGGTTGTATTGCTGGATTTGAGTACCCATTGCTCCGTCGAGCAACAGGACTCGCTCGCCCAACAGTGCAGTGATGGAAGGTCGGCTCATTGGTCTGTTAATAAACGGCTTTGGCTATCTGTTCGATGCTACGCACGGCATTCATCGTATAGAAGTGTATGCTCGGCACTCGTGCTGCCTTCAACTCGCGAGCTTGTGCCGTTGCCCACTCCACACCGAGCACCTTCACATCGTCGTTGGTGCGACAGCGACGCAACTCGTTCGAGAGGTCGGTCGGCAGGTCGATATGGAAGGTCTTTGGCAAAAGTGACTGTTGCGAAAGCGAGGTAAGCGGTTTTAGGCCTGGGATAATCGGCACCTCGACACCCGCTTTACGGCAACGCTCAACGAAATCGAAGTAGCGGCGATTGTCGAAGAACATCTGCGTCACGACATACTCCGCACCTGCATCGATTTTTGCCTTCAACGCCTCGATATCACTCTCGATATTCATCGCCTCCTCGTGTTTCTCGGGATAGCCTGCAACACCAAACGAGAATCGCTCGGAGAGTGGTTGATTAGCCACACCGTCGAGCATCTCGCCACGATTAAAGGCCTCGACCTGACGGCAGAGGTCAATAGCGTGGGCGTGGCCACACGGCTCGGCAACAAATCGTCGTTCGCCCTTTGCCGCATCGCCTCGCAACAAGACCAAGTCGGTAATTCCGAGATACGACAGGTCGATAAGCGAGTTCTCGATTTCGGCTTTCGTATAGCCACTGCATATAACGTGAGGCACAGTTGGCACTCCATAGCGGCCCTTCAACGCAGCAGCGATAGCCACCGTTCCAGGGCGCATACGCTCGTGAAAACGCTGAAAAACACCCTCCGCAACCTCGCGATAGACGACCTCGGTGCGGTGGGTTGTGATGTTGATATAGGCGGGATTAAACTCGACAAGGCGGTCGATTTCGCCATAGAGGCTATCTACTCCCTTGCCACGCAATGGTGGCAAAATCTCTATCGAGAAGGCTGTCGAACGGGCCGATGCAAGTTGTGATGCTACGCTCATTGGTTAAAGACTTTACGGTAGTGAAACTAATGATGACTCGGACAGTCGTGGTGGTCGCACATCTGCCCCGAATCGCTCACGCGACCAGCCAGATAATCGGCCACAACAGCCTCGACCTGGCCCGAGCAACCGCGAATAACCGCGATATTGTGGGCAGCAAGTACGCGCTTTGCGCCATCGCCCATATCGCCCGCAAGCATAATGCTCACACCTGCCGCCGCCAAACGTGAAGCGATGTCGGACTTACAACCGCACCCTTCGGGTGAGGGCATCGTTGTCGTCTCCACAACAACTCCACCTACGACCTTGAAGAGCGTATAGTAGGCGCAGTGGCCAAAATGGTTATCGACCCTACCCTCGCGTGTTGGGAGGGCAATGGTGGTCGGAGCAAGCGAGAAGTTTGTCATAGGCACACTATCTGTTTTTTTGGTTTTGCGCTCGATACAAAAAACGGTCGATGCCCCGCACCGACCGCTTATATATCCAACCGCAAGGATTAGTTCGCAGGAGTCTCGGCAGGAGTTTCAACTGTTGCCTCGGCAGGAGTCTCGGACTGCGGAACGCTCTCTACCTGCTCGGTTGGCTGCAATGCTGCGGCCTCGGCGTCGAGAGTCGAAACCTTGCTACCACCAACAAAAATCGACGATACAAGGCACAATACCAAGATTACAACCGCTGTACCCCAAGTGAACTTTTCGAGGAAGTCGGTCGTCTGACGAACACCCATAATCTGGTTCGATGCACCGAAGTTCGATGCCATACCGCTCTTTGGATTCTGAACCAATACAGCGAGAACGAGCAAAAGGCTCGCGATAAGAATCAATACAATACAAAGTGTGTACATATCTGCAATTTTTATTTATTATTTTCTATATTTTCGATTTTCTCGGCAAAGTAAACACTTTTTTCTGGATTTAGCAAACTTAATTTGCGATATATTTCAACAGCCTCCGATTTCAGCCCCTGCAACAGATATACCTCGGCCAACTCCTCGCTCACCAAATCGTCCTCCTCGTCGAGTTGAGCCTCCGTTGCAATATCGTCGGCAGCACCCTCCTCGTCAGCCACAATACGGTAGTCGTCGAGGTGCAAAAAGCGGTCGATAATCTCGCCATCGGTAACGGCTACAAGCCTTGTGCGGTCGATACGCGGAAGGTCGAACGACCTCACTCCACGAAAGGGCAGAAGCACCGCATCATAGACCGAACACTCACCACTCACCCTCTCACGAACGACCCTCGCCGCCGTAAACCAGGGTGCCGAAGCGAGTACTCCATCGACCATCGCCACATTGGGCGCATCGCTACCTCCGGCAGAGGCTATATAGTTTTTGAACTGCTCCATAACCCGCACACTACCAATTCGATGCCGATGCCTGGAAAATATCGGTCACAAGTTGCTCGACAATCTCGGCCATCAATTCGCCCTCGACCTCGGTCAGCAACTTCGTTGAGTCGTAGTCGGCATAGGCCGAGAAGTTACGAGCGCGGAACGACATCTTGTCGTCGATAAGGTTCGTAAAATTGACCTTGACGGTGATGGTCAGACGGTTCTGCAACGCAAAGTCACCACTCGACACCGACGAGGTGGTCGAGGTATAGCCGACAATCTCGCCCTCGAAGGCAAAGTCGCCACCCTCGGGAACCTGAACCAAACGCGTACGATTGGCAAAGCGCTGGGTCAGCTCGTCGGTAATGAGCGCACTCAACGCAGGTGCTACCATCGGGGCATTGTTTGGGAAATAGGCGACGCTAAACGTCTTTGCATCGGGCGGAATAGAGGCACCCGACAACGAATATTTGACCGTACAACCGGCCGCAAGCATAAGCACTGCAAAGGCCGCAAAAATCAACTTTTTCATTCTTCGATTCCAAGTTCTTTGATTCGACGATAGAGCGTACGCTCCGACATAAAGAGTTCGGCAGCTGCCGCACGACGCGACCCTCCGTTACGACGCAACGCACGGACTATCTGCTCGCGCTGCATATCGGCTTTGGTCATCTCGCGGGGTTGCTCCTCGACAACCTCGGCCAGCACATCGTAATCGACCGTAGCAGCCGACGGAAGCAGTGCCGCAGGCGAGGCCGACGTCTCGGCCATTGGAGAAGGTCGGTATCCGTAACCGCCACGCATCTCCAAGACCATCTGTTTCAGGTCGTTAATATCGCGACGCATATCGAACAATATCTTGTAGAGCAGTTCGCGCTCCGAGGCCATATCCTCGATACGCATACCACCCGCAAGGCTCGTCGATGACGATGGTTCGTCGGGCAGGTAGCGCGACAAGATTTCGGCCGAAATATCGCGTGAAGGCTCAATAGCCGAAATCTGCTCGGCCACATTTTTCAGCTGGCGGATATTGCCTCGCCAATAGTGCGCTTCGAGCATACGGCGTGCCGACTCATCGAGCGACACCGCAGGCATACGATACTGCACCGCAACATCGGAGGCAAACTTACGGAAGAGCAGATATATATCCTCTCTACGCTCACGCAATGGCGGAACAGCCACAGGCACCGTATTGAGTCGATAGTACAAATCCTCGCGGAAGCGACCATCGGCGATAGCTTGCAACAGGTCGTTGTTGGTTGCTGCGACTACTCGCACGTTGGTCTTTTGGACCTTTGCCGAGCCTACGCGGATAAATTCGCCCGTCTGCAACACACGCAACAAGCGTACCTGGGTCGAGAGTGGCAATTCACCAACCTCGTCGAGGAAAATCGTACCGCCATCGGCCTCCTCGAAGTAACCCTTACGCGACTCGACAGCACCCGTAAAGGCTCCCTTCTCGTGGCCAAAGAGCTCCGAGTCAATCGTACCTTCGGGAATTGCACCACAGTTTACCGCCACATATTTGTTGTGTTTGCGGGCCGACATAGCGTGAATAATCTGCGGGAAGAACTCCTTACCCACTCCGCTCTCACCGGTCACCAACACCGACAAATCGGTCGGAGCGACACGCAGTGCCACCTCCAACGCGCGATTGAGCAACGGCGAGTTGCCGATGATTCCAAATCGTTGTTTGATTGAGAGTATATCCATTCTATCTCCTTTTTTCAGTTGGTTTGCAGAGCCTTACACTCACTATCGTTAGTTGCCGAGCTGGTCGAGAGGCACAACGCGCAACTGCTCGATTGATGGCTCTTGCGAAAGTTGCTCGGTCGTCTGCCAACAATAGAAGGCATAGCCCAAGGCAGCCACAGCCATAGCAAGCGCGATGAGTGCAAAAACTATAAACTTATCGACACCCTGCTTACGCGCTTTTGGCGCACGACGCGGACGATAACGCTCCGGTATCTCGACCTTGCGCGGACGCTCCGCCACTTGGCCACGAGGTTCTACCAAAGGCCGTACGACAGGCCGTACAACAGGCTCGGGTTTAGGCGGCATCGGCGGCTCGACAGTCGGTGTTGCAACACGCGCAGAGGCCTGATTTTCGGGCGATTGCAAAGTCTCGGCCGTACGCTTTGGCAGGGCCGTAAATACCAAACTACCCATCGCCCCACGACGCAAAACACCAAGCCTACCGATAACGCAATAGCCCTTGGTATCGACATCGTTACGAACGTCAAACAAAAAGCGGTCGATTGCTCCTGCAACCTCGATTTCGCCCAAGCCCTGCGCTGCAAGTATCGAGCGTAACACCCCATCGTCACCCTTCAACAGCTCCGAAAAGAGTATCTCACCCGAGGCCTTCACAACAAAGGCTCCGAGCGACGGCACTACCAAACGACGCGACGTACGAAGGTGGTCGGCTATTATATCTGCAATATTAACCATATTATCTTGCAAAGATAGTATTTTTTTCAAGGATTGCAAAATAGGGAGGGCAGAGAATGATATTTAATGGCAAGGAATGGCAAAAATAAAAGATTTGCTGGGTAGAGTGGGTTTTACTGGGTAGAATGGGTTGTGCTGGGCAGAATGGGGAGGCTGTCTTTCAGGCTACCCAGGCTACTCAATCTACCCAAACTACCCATCACCCCTAACGACCCTAACAACCCTAACGACCTTAACAAAAAAAGGCCACCCTCTGGTGACCAAAAATTGCATTTTAGGCAGGATTATACAACGCTCGGCAAAAAGGAGGCCGATGGGTAGTACTCGATGTACGTCCCATTGGCCTCGTTTTGGCAAGCGGAAGTAGAATCCGCATAAAATCAATTTTTACTTCAAGGAGTCGATATAAGCCTTAATCTTCGGCGCAGGGTCCTCCCAACCTTCGGGCTTAATCACTTTGTTATCCTTTGGGTTGTAGTGAGGCTTGCCATCGGGCCAGAGTTTGGCCATATTGGCACGCTGCACGATAGCAAAGAGTTCGTCGGGTTCGAGACCCATCTCGACCATTGTGCCGAGAGCAAAATACATTAGGTCAATCATTGCGTCGGCCTGCTCATAAACATCCTCTGCCACAAGGAATTCGGCGACCTCCTCGTTCATCCACTTGGCACGCGACAAGGCGCGTTTTTTGGAAATCATCGTAGGTTTATCGGCTACGGGGTGTCCGAACTTCTCGTGGAAAAGTCGGACGTCGTTCCACTCTTTTTTCATAGTTGTAAAAATATTTATCGTTGGTGCAAAGATAGAAATTTTGGTCGATATATTTCGTATTCTGCACTTATATTCTTATATTTGCACGTTTTATATGCTCGCGCGTTGTATGCGCATACGCGTAAAGCGGCTTATAATGAGAAAATTAGAATAATAATAATAACTATAAAACATTAAAAACTATGTGTGGAATTGTCGGTTATCTCGGCAAGCAAAATGCTTACAAAATCCTTATTCAGGGTCTGCACAGACTCGAATATCGTGGTTACGACTCGTCGGGTGTTGCTATGATTAGCGACTCGTCGGAGTTGAACATCTACAAGTCGAAGGGCAAGGTCGAGGCTCTCGAACACTATGCCAACAACAAAGATTTGAGTGGCTCTATCGGTATCGCTCACACCCGTTGGGCAACCCACGGCGAGCCTAACGACATCAACGCTCACCCTCACTACTCGCAATCGCAGTCGCTTGCGCTCGTTCACAACGGCACAATCGAGAACTACAACGTTCTCAAAGAGGCTCTCATTGCGCAGGGTTACGAGTTTGTCAGCGAGACCGACACCGAGGTTGCAGTACAGCTTATCGAGTATATCAAGACCAAGAACAACTGCTCGCTCTTCGAGGCCGTACGCGAGGCTACGCACCAAATCGTCGGTGCATACGCCATTGCCGTCATCGACCGCAACAACCCCGACGAGATTATCGCTGCACGTCAGTCGTCGCCACTCGTAATCGGTGTTGGCGAGGAGGAGTACTTCCTCGCATCGGACGCAACGCCTATCATCGAATACACCAACAAGGTCATCTACCTCAACGATGGCGACATCGCTATCATCAACCGCAACGAGGGCTTGCACGTCTTTGCAGCCGACAGCCCTGTTGAGTCGGAGATTTGCATCACGGAGCTCAAAATGAGCATCGACGAGTTGGAGAAGGGTGGCTACCCACACTTTATGCTCAAAGAGATTTTCGAGCAGCCTCGTACGTTGGCCGACTGCATCAGCGGTCGTATTGCGGCCGACGGCAAGAGCATCGTTCTCTCGGGCGTAGTCGAGCATAAGGAGAAGTTCCTCAACACCAAGCGCATCATCATCGTTGCCTGCGGTACATCGTGGCACGCAGCCCTTATCGGTAAGCACCTTATCGAAGACTTCTGCCGCATACCTGTTGTTGTGGAGTATGCGAGCGAGTTCCGTTACAGCAACCCTGTTGTCTCGGAGGGCGACGTACTCATCGCACTCTCGCAGTCGGGCGAGACGGCCGACACGTTGGCCGCATTGGAGTTGGCAAAGGCCCAGGGCGCATTCGTATTCGGTATCTGCAACGTCATCGGTTCGTCGATTCCTCGCGCAACCCACTCGGGCTGCTATATCCACGTTGGTCCGGAGATTGGCGTAGCATCGACCAAAGCCTTCACGGGTCAGGTTACGGTATTGGCTATGATGTCGCTGCTCATCGGCCAGATGAAGGGTCTTGTGTCGAACGAGACTTTGGAGCGTGTCGCTTCGGATATTCGTCGCGTGCCGTCGCTCATCAAGGAGATTTTCGGCCTCGACGAGCGTATCAAGGACCTTGCGAAAATCTTTACCTATGCCCACAACTTCCTCTACCTGGGTCGTGGCTACAACTACCCTTCGGCACTCGAAGGCGCACTCAAACTCAAAGAGATTTCGTATATCCACGCCGAGGGCTACCCTGCTGCCGAGATGAAACACGGCACAATCGCCCTTATCGACAACGATATGCCGTCGGTGGTTATCGCCATCAAGGACAACGTCTACGAAAAGACCGTCAGCAACATTCAGCAAGTCAAGGCTCGTGGCGGTAAGGTTGTGGCCATCGTCACCAAAGGCGACACGGTCGTTGCGGAGTTGGCCGACTACATCTTGGAGGTGCCAGAGATTTCGGAGTGCCTCACGCCACTGCTCACCTCGATTCCGTTGCAGTTGCTCGCCTACTACATTGCCGTCAATAAGGGTCGCAATGTAGACCAGCCACGCAACCTCGCAAAGTCGGTAACCGTAGAGTAATAACCCTTAACCAAGCCCAAACACTATGAAACGAATCATAACCCTGCTCCTTGCGCTTGCAGCCATTGCAAATGTGGCTTCGGCAGAGGACTATACACTCTCGACCCCCAATACCTCGCTGATACTCTCGGCAAAGAAGGGCGAGAAGCTCTACTTCCGTTACTACGGTTCGCGTGCCGAGGCGAGCGAAATCCGTGCTACGGGCCGTATGCTCCGCTACGACGCATACCCTGCGTTCGGCACCTACTGCGACCGCCCATACGCGGCTCTCATCAAGCAGCACGATGGCGACAATGCTGCGAAGTTCGTTGTCGAGGGTGTTGAGCAGAGCGTCGAGGGCAACCTCTCGCGCATAACATTCACACTGCGCGACGAGGCACACCCTGCCGTCAGCATCAAGGTCAATTATGCCGCCTACGACGATTGCGATATCATCAAGGCCAACACCGAGTACATCAACGACAGTAAGAAGCCTATCGTATTGCAGAAGTATATGTCGGCCGTGTTGCCGATTCAGTCGGACAACTGCGTCTTGTTGCACCTCGACGGCTCGACCAAAAACGAGTTTAACGAGGTCGTCGAGCCTCTGACAAGCGGCGTGCGCACCATCTCGACCCAATCGGGTTCGCGTACGGCAATCTACCACAACGCATCGTTTATGCTCGGTCTCGACGGTCGTCTCGAAGAGCGTAACTGCCCTGTTGTAGCGGGTACGCTCGTGTGGGTAGGTAACTCCCACTTCGAGTTCTACAATACGTTGCAGGCTCGCGTGCAAACCCTCTTTATGGGCGGTATCAACCCTGCGGCAAGCGACTATACGCTCGCAGCAAAGAGTTCGCTCACAACCCCCGAAATGGTCTTTACATACGCTACCGACGGCAAGGGCGAGGCGACACGTACGTTCCACCGCTGGGCGCGTAAGCACCAAATACTCGACGGCACTAAGCAACGCGAGGTGTTGCTCAACTCGTGGGAGGGCGTACATTTCGACATCAGCGAGACAAGTATGGTCGATATGACTCGCGACTTTGCAGCACTCGGTGGCGAGATGTTCGTTGTCGATGACGGCTGGTTTGGCGAGAAGTATCCGCGCGACAACGCCAAGACCTCGCTCGGTGACTGGAACCACGCACCTGCGAAGTTGCCTCGCGGCATTCAGCCTCTGATTGATATGGCCCACTCCAACGGTATGCGCTTCGGCATCTGGATTGAGCCCGAGATGTGCAACGTCAAGAGCGAACTCTACGAGAAGCACCCCGATTGGGTATTGCGTCACCCCGACTTCGAGCCTTCGTATGGCCGAGGTGGCGGTCAGTTGTTGCTCGATTTGACCAACCCGAAGGTGCAAGACCACGTCTTTGGTGTGGTGGACAATCTGCTTACCAAATATCCCGAAATCTACTACATCAAGTGGGATAACAATATGACGATGAACAACGCTTCGTCGCTCTATCTGCCAAAGCATTTGCAGTCGAACCTCGCGGTCGATTTCAACCTCGCACTCGAAAAGATACTCAAACGTATCCGCGCCAAGTATCCTCACGTCGTTATCCAACTCTGTGCTTCGGGCGGTGCGCGTCTCAACTACGGCTATATGCCCTACTTCCAGGAGATGTGGACCTCGGACCAAACCGACGCCTACCACCGCGTACTCATTCAGTGGGGTGCGCTCAACTTCTACCCTGCAAATATGTTGGCTGCACACGTCGGCTCGGCATACAGCAAATACACACAGCGCCATATGCCGATAAAGTATCGCTTCGACGTGGCCTCGATGTGCCGCCTCGGTATGGAGATGGTCCCTGCCTCGATGAACGAGTCGGAGAGAGCCTACGCCAAGCGTGCCATTGCCGCCTATAAGGAGATTCGTCCCGTAGTTCAGCAGGGCGACCTCTACCGCCTCGTGTCGCCTTACGAGGGTCTGCGCGACTTCACATCGCTGATGTACGTTAGCGAGGATAGGTCGCAGGCCGTACTCTTCGCCTACCGCCACATCGTTAAGCACGATATGTCGAACGTCATCTTGCGCTTGCAGGGTCTCAACCCCGATGCCAAGTACCTCATTCGCGAGGTCGCTCCCGAGGTCGAGGGTAAGCCTGCGAAGATTGACGGCAAGGTAGTAAGTGGCCGCGTATTGATGCAGGAGGGTATCGTTCTGCCCGAGTTGGTTAAGATTTACACCCAAAACCGTTCGCTCGGCCAGATGCGCGACAGCAACGACTATCGCAGCGTGGTACTTGAACTCACAGAGGTGAAATAACAAACGCCAAAACAGACAAAGCGATGATTAACAAAGCCCTGTTCAAATGCTCGTCGGAGCGACTCTCGCAAGTACCGCGCGATTCGCACCTCGATATAGCCTTCATCGGCCGTAGCAACGTCGGCAAGTCGTCGCTTATCAATATGCTCACGCGCCACAAGGGGCTGGCAAAGGTGTCGTCGACGCCAGGCAAGACCAAACTTATCAACCACTTCCTCGTCAATGACGAGTGGTATCTGGTCGATTTGCCGGGTTATGGCTACGCCCGCACCTCGAAGAACGAACGCGGAGGCTTCGCAAAGATTATCACCGACTACGTCTTTAAGTGCGAACGTATGGCGATGCTCTTTGTGCTGGTCGATTCGCGTCTCGACCCCCAGCGTATCGACATCGACTTTATCGAGCAACTCGGAGTGAATGGTGTGCCATTCGGCATCATCTTCACCAAGTGCGACAAACTCTCGAAGGCCCAAGCCGACCGCTCCATTGCCAAATGGGCGCGATTGCTTGCGGAGCAGTGGGAGGAGTTGCCACCAATGATGCGCTCGTCGAGTGCTTCGGGTGCAGGTCGCGACGAGATTGTCGCCTACATCGAGAGCGTTGTCAAGCAGGTCGAGGCTCAACGCAAGGCCGAGAGCAACGCCCAACAACTATAACACAAACAACGAAACCAAACACATAAAAGTTTATGGCTATCCACAAAATCAAATTCTTTGCAGGTCGCTCCTCGCGCTATTTGGCCGAGAAGATTGTTGCGGCCTATGGTACAACACTCGGCGACTGCGAGTGCCTCGAATTTAGCGACGGCGAGTTCCAACCTCGCTACGCAGAGTCAATCCGCGGTTGCACGGTCTTTATTATCCAATCGACATTCCCGAAGGCCGACAACCTGATGGAGTTGCTGATGATGATTGATGCCGCACGTCGCGCATCGGCCTACAAGGTCATCGCCGTAATCCCTTACTTCGGTTGGGCTCGCCAAGACCGCAAGGACCGTCCGCGTGTGCCTATCACCTCGAAGTTGGTCGCTAATATGCTCACCGCCGCAGGTGTAGACCGCGTGATGACTATGGACCTCCACGCCGACCAGATTCAGGGCTTCTTCGAAGTGCCTGTCGATGCACTCTACGCAAGCGGTATGTTCGTGCCTTATATCGAGAGCCTCGGTATCGAAGACCTCTCGATTGCCGCTCCGGATATGGGTGGCGCAAAGCGCGCAGGTACATACGCCAAGTTGCTCGGCGCACCAATTATCATCTCGCACAAGGTGCGCGCCAAGGCCAACGTCGTCGGCTCGATGACCGCCATAGGCGATGTCGAGGGTCGCAACGTGCTTATCGTCGATGATATGATTGACACAGCAGGCACAATCTGTATGGCCGCCAATATGCTGATGGAGCGTGGCGCAAAGAGCGTGCGTGCCGCAATCACCCACCCCGTATTGTCGGGTGCAGCCTACGACCGCATCAACGAAAGCGCACTCTCGGAGGTCATCGTGTCGGATACCATTCCGCTCAACCCCGAGAAGGATTTGCACAAATTCACAGTGCTGTCGTGTGCCGACATCTTCGCCGAGGTTATCGAGCGCGTACACAACTATAAGGAGATTTCGTCTATCTTCTTCCAATAGGCGAAACGACCAAAACCAAGTAGGTCGAATTACATCGGATTACATAGATTACACTGATTACACACCCTGTAATCGTGTAATCTTGTAATCGGCGAAAGGAGGCTGGGGAGAATGAGTAGATTGAGTAGATTTGGTAGAATGAGGAGTTTAGGGAATTTAGGGAGTTTAGGGAGAATAAACCCCTAACGACCTTAACGCCCTTAACGACCCTAACAAATTTTGTTAGCCGAAGTAAAGACCTTATAAAAACGATTTTTACAAAAATTGCATTTTAGAAGTGGATTTGCCACGCTCGGCGGTTTTGGAGGCGATGGGCTGTACTTGACGTACTGCCCATTGCAGACAAAAACGTTAGCGGCAGTAAATACCTTATAAAATCTATTTTTATGCGACTACTCACCCATACCCTCTTCTACCCTGCCGTAATACTCGTTGCGGCACTATCGATATACCACCTCATACCCGCAACGGTATGGGCAACCTCACACCTATATGTATATAAATATATATTTATAGGTATAGGTGGTTACTTTGGTGTGGGGCTGTTGCGTATCTTCAACCGCAACTTGGAGTGGGCGCAGACATTCTCACACGAGCTGTCGCATACGCTCGTCGGGTTGCTCTTTCTGCGCAAGATTCACTCCTTCTCGGCCGAGGAGGGTACTGGCGTGATGACCCATAGCGGCCCGTGGCGCTTCGGCTCGACCTTCATCAGCCTCGCACCCTACTCTATGCCTATATTTATATTTATATTATTAGGCTTACGCGAACTCGGTGATGCAGGGTCGCTCTACATCTTCGATATTATGATAGGCATAGCGTGTGGTTTCCACCTCGCTTGCTTCTGGAAGCAGACGCGCCCCTATCAGACCGATTTGCGCGAGGTAGGTTTTGCTCGCGCCTACACCTTTATCTTCGCGGCACACACCCTCAATATGGTCGTGCTACTGCGCTCGATACGTCTCGGTACTTGGGAGGCCCTGCGCTCGATAGCCAACGACTATATCGCCACATCGCTCGATTGGTGGCAATGGTTCTCGGCCACATCGCTCGACCTTTGGCAATGGCTCTCGGCCACCGTCGCCTCGTGGGTGGCATAGCAGAAAGCAAAATTTTGGCTGGGGAGAATGGGGAATTTAGGGAGTTTAGGGAGTCTAGGGAGAATAACCCCCTAACGACCTTAACGCCTCTAACGACCCTAACAAAAACGTTAGCGGCAGGAAATGCCTTATACCTACCAACCCAAAAATTGATTTTAGGCGAGATTATACAACGCTCGCCTTAATAGGCGACGAAGGGCTGTACTTGCCGTACTGCCCTTTGTCGTCATATTGAGGTAGCGGCAGTAGAATCCGCATAAAATCAATTTTTACAAAAAGCGGTGGTCTAATTATTAGGCCACCGCTCACTCCTCACCCACAAGGGGGCAAGTGCTATTTAACTGCATTTACAATTGCCTCGAATGCCTTCGGCTCGTTCATCGCGAGGTCGGCCATAACCTTACGGTTGATAGCGATACCCTTTGCGTTTACTTTACCGATGAACTCCGAATAGGTCAAACCATAGGCGCGGACTGCCGCATTGATACGGGTAATCCACAACGAACGGAATGTACGCTTTTTGAGTCGGCGGTGTGCATAAGCATACTGCAAACCCTTCTCGACAGTGTTTTTCGCTACTGTCCAAACGTTTCCCCTTGAACCAAAGTTACCCTTGGCAAGTTTCAAAACCTTCTTACGACGTGCGCGTGACGCAACAGCATTGACTGAACGTGGCATAATTAAAAGTTTTTGATGAAGCTAACAGCGGCGTGATTCTCTCACACTCTTTGGGGCTGTGTCGCCTCGGTTAATAAATAAGTTTCCTTTGCGGATTAAGCAATTTGCCGTGGCAAACTATTTAACCAACAATGTTTTGATTTTAGCCTCATCGGCTGGCGAAACGATACCCGAATAGCAGAGGTTACGCTTCTGTTTTTTAGTCTTTTTGGTCAGGATGTGACTGTGATAAGCGTGCTTACGCTTAATCTTACCTGTGCCGGTGAAAGTAAAACGCTTCTTTGCAGCGGCATTAGTTTTCATTTTTGGCATAGTTGTAAATATTTTTTAGTTAAACATAGCGCGCAAAGATAAGTGTTTTTTTTGGTTTGACAAAGGACAATCCTAAAAAAACTCCTTTTTTGGGGAGAATGGGTAGATTGAGTAGATTGAGTAGATTGAGTAGATTGAGTAGATTGAGTAGATTGAGTAGATTGAGTAGATTGAGTAGATTGAGTAGACTGTAACCCCTAACGCCCCTAACGCCCCTAACGACTCTAACGACACTAACCGACGCCAAGCCGAGTGCAGAAGGTGCTTGCACATTATGCCGAGGCGCGAAGGAGGAAAAGCCCTCGCAGAGGGATTAACGCCTCTCGCTTTGCAATCCTCAAAATATTTACCTACCTTTGTAGGACAAAACTATTAAACTCTAACACAACCCGATATGAAACTATCGAAACTATCGCGTGCAGCGCTCTGCGTAGCACTCCCGACAACGGCCGCAACGCCCCTCGCAATGACGGCTTGCACGGCCGACGAGCCAAAGACCGACGACAAGCCCAACGTAATCTTTATCCTGATGGACGATGCCGGTTATGGCGATTTTAGTTGCTACGGTCAGACTCGCACCGAAACGCCCAATATCGACGCACTTGCCCAGAGCGGTGTCCTCTTTACCGATATGTACTCCAACTGCCCCGTATCGGCCCCTTCGCGTGGCTGTCTGATGACGGGTCTGCATATGGGTCACGCCCAAGTGCGCAACAACGTCGAGGGCAACACGCCATACACTTGGGACTTTATCGAAATCGACTCGCACCCCGAAGATGAGGGTCAGATGGGTCTTGTGGCAGGTACGCCGACGCTCGGCAGCGTGATGCAGCAGGCAGGCTATGCTACGGGTATGGTAGGCAAATGGGGCTTGGGAGGCCCTGTCAGCGGCTCTGCTCCGTGGGACCACGGTTTCGACTTCTACTACGGTTGTGTCTGCCAACGTCAGGCCCACAACTACTATCCGCTCTATATGTGGAAGAATGGCGAGAAGGTCTATATCAACGACCGCGACAAGCTCACCGTTCCGGGTACGAAGCTCGACGAGGGTGCCGACCCTCGCGACATACGCAGTTACGACAAATACAGCAAGGATAAGGTTTTCTCGCCCGATGCGATGTACGACAATGTTGTCGAGTTTGTCGATGCCAACCGTGAGCGACCATTCTTCTTGATGTGGACAACTCCGTTCCCTCACTCGCCGCTCCAAGCACCGCAGGAGTGGGTCGATAAGTTTGTTGCCAAGTATGGCGACGAGGAGCCTCTCTCGGACGAGCAGTGCCAGGCAGGTGGGTGGCCACACAACTACTATCCGTGCCGCTACCCTCACGCGACCTATTCGGCGATGATTGCCTACTTCGACCATCAGGTCGGCAAGTTGGTCGAGCATCTGAAAGAGTTGGGTATCTACGACAATACGCTCATCATCATAACCTCCGACAACGGCCCTGCCAACAACGCCTCCTCGCCTACGGTGTGGATGGATAGCGCAGCACCATTCCGTTGCGGTAAGGGTTGGGGCAAGCGTTCGCTCCACGAGGGCGGTATCCGTATGCCGTTCATCGCCTCGTGGCCGGCCAAGATGAAGGGTGGCGTAGTTAGCGACCATATCGGCTACTTTGCCGACGTAATGCCTACGCTCTGCGAGTTGGCAGGTGTCGAGACTCCGCAGACCGACGGTGTGTCGTTGCTCCCAACGCTCGAAGGTCGCACCGACGAGCAACAGCAACACGAGTACCTCTATTGGGAATTTACCGACCGTGGCGGTCAGGTGGCTGTTCGTTGGGGCAACTGGAAGGGCCTTATCGAGAATATGCACGCGGGCAACCGCACTATGCAACTCTTCGACCTCTCCGTACCAAGCAAGGAGGTCGAGAGCCCAGAGCACGATGTTGCAGCCCAGCACCCCGAAATCGTCGAGCGTATGTGGGGCTATATCGAGGCTTCGCACGCCAAGCCGATGCACGAGAGATTCGAGTTTGATATGACACGCAAATAAGCGACTGCTATTGTGAAGAGGTCGGTAGAATTTTCGTACAACGACATCGTACGACGTAACGAGCGACGTGGCTTTACCTCGATGGTGAAGCCCGTCGGCTCTTTGTGTAATATGCGTTGCCGCTACTGCTACTACCTCGACAAGGCGGCACTCTACGACAATCGCCAACCACCGATGGACGAGGCGATGCTCGAACGCTACATCAGAGCCAACATCGAAGGTAACGCCTCGCCCGTCATATCGTTTGCGTGGCACGGAGGCGAGCCTCTGCTTGCGGGCAAGGAGTTCTTCCGCAAGGTCATCGAACTCCAACAGCGCTACGGCGATGGCCGCACAATCGACAACTCGTTGCAGACCAACGGATTGCTTATCGACGATGAGTGGTGCGAGATTTTGCGCGACGGAGGCTTTTTGGTCGGTGTGTCGATTGACGGACCACAACATATCCACGATGCCCACCGCATCGACGCAGGAGGTGCAGGCACCTTTGAGCGCGTCGTTCGCGGCATCGAGCGACTCTATCGCAACCGCGTCGAATACAACACCCTAACGACCATCAACCGCCACAGCGAGGGTCACGGAGCCGAGGTCTATCGTTTCCTGCGTGGCATCAGTGCCTTTATGCAGTTTCTGCCCGTTGCCGAGTTGCTCTGCGACGGCCGTATAGCCTCGCCCGACAACGAGCAAGCACCCATAGCACCGTGGTCGGTATCGCCTCGCGGATTTGGAGAGTTTATGTGCGACGTTTTCGACGAGTGGGTCAAGGCCGATGTGGGTCGTCGCTACGTTCAACTCTTCGATGCGACACTTGCACTGATGGTCGGCGTACAACCCTCGGTATGCTCACTCTGCGAAACTTGTGGCTCGGGCCTCACGGTCGAGCATAATGGCGACGTCTATGCGTGCGACCACTTTGTCTATCCCGAGTATAAGATTGGAAATATCAACCACGACCGCTTGGCCGACCTCGCCTATTGCGATGCACAATTCGAGTTTGGCGTGGCAAAACGCGCAATCCTACCACGCGATTGCCGCCACTGCCGCTACTATCGGCTCTGTCACGGCGAGTGTCCAAAACACCGCTTTACACACGACTCCACAGGCGAATGGGGCCTCAACTATCTCTGCGAAGGCTACAAACTCTACTTCGACCACACGGCCGAAAAGATGGAGCGTATGAAGGAGTTGATTTTGGCAGGTCGCCCCGCCGCAGAGGTGTGCCAGGTTAAGAATTAACAATTAAAAATTAAAAATTAAAAATTGGGTAGGTTGGGATTCAATCTACCCAATCTACCCAGTCTACCCAATCTACCCAATCTACCCAGCCAAAGTTCTGCATTAGCCCTGCTGTGCAGGCTTTTCCTACCTCGCACCGTAGCACTCAAACCACGGATTGCGGAGGTCGGCCTTATTGTATCGCAACGGCTCGCCCTCGGGGAGCGAACGGGTCGAACCACCCGCCTCGGAGAGGATAAGTTCGGCTGCTGCCGTATCCCACTCGTAGGTATGGGTCGTACGAGGATAGTAGTCTATCGACCCCTCGGCAAGCAGACAGAACTTGTAGGTACTACCCTGCTCGATAACCTCCAACGACGGATATTTCTCACGCAGAGCCTCGATGCGTTCGAAGGTCTCGGGGGTCTGGTGCGAACGCGACACCGCAACGCGGAAGCCCTTGCGCTCCCTATTCGATGCGAGAGGCAACGACTGACGACACGAGCAGATAAGTTCGTAGGTATAGTCGGCCGACGACGAAGGCCTTACACCCTCGACAAGGAACGAGCCGACACCCTGACTTGCGACATAGGCCTTCGCAAGATAGGGAACATAGACGACCGCACACACCGGCACACCCTCCGACATCAGGGCGATATTGACCGTAAATTCGTTGTTGCGCTTGATAAATTCGACCGTGCCGTCGAGTGGGTCAACCAACCAAAACAGCTCCCAATTACGACGCTCCTCGTAGAGCATCTCGCGACCCTCCTCCGAGAGAATCGGTATGCGGGTCTCGCCCAACGTAGCCTTGATTGCTTCGTGGGCAAGGCGGTCGGCGATGGTTATGGGGGTGTGGTCGCTCTTGACCTCGATTGAGTAGTCATCGTCGCCACAATATACATTCATTATTTCGGCTCCTGCACGCACTGCCGCATTGAAGGCGCGTGGCAACAGGTAAGCTCTAATATCGTCGGTTATCATAGTATAGGTTTAAGGTTTTATCAAAGATACGGCTTTTTCCTAAACTTTACAAATATTCGGCCTCTTTTTTTTACGAATCATCACCCATCACCCCTCTCGGCTCGTTCCACAACGGGTCGTGCGATGAGCGCACAAAGTCGCTGGGCCTCGCTCGACAACGGCAACGCAACGAGCAGTCGCGCAAGCCTCAACTGCCGATGTTCGTTGCGCTCCTCGGCCACTGCATTGAGCAGCCACGCATCGAGGCCCGACAGTCGCACCACAACCCCAAGACGCACCAAAGCCCGCCCCCTGACACGACGGGCAACATAGGCTGCCGAGCGAGCAAACTCCTCGGGCGAAACATCGAGACGACCAAGCAAATCGAGGGCGGTCGATTCCCCCACCACAAAGGCCATCAGGCGCAAAGTCGATTTACGAAGCGAGTGCGAAAGCATAACGCACCGCACTATTCCAAAAATGTGCCAACGCCGAGAAATGGCAAAAAAATCGGGCAAACTATTTGCCATATCGAAAATAATGACTACATTTGCAGGCTGATTTCATACAAGGTCAGTACTAAAATTTCATAAAATGTTTGTAATAGTAGAGATTGCAGGTCAGCAATTCAAGGCTGAAAAGGGTCGAAAACTCTATGTTCACCGTCTTGCGGGCGAAGTTGATTCGTCTGTGGTTTTCGACAAAGTCCTGCTCGTGGAGAATGGCGGTCAGGTTAAGGTAGGTGCACCTGTTGTAAAAGGCGCCTCGGTAAAGTGTAAGATTCTTAAACACCTCAAAGACGACAAGGTTTTGGTGTTCAAGAAGAAGCGTAGAACTGGTTATCAGAAATGCAACGGTCACCGCCAGTATCTGTCGCAAGTGTTGATTGAGGAGATTGTTGCATAACCTTAAAAACGTTAGAGAAGTATGGCACACAAAAAAGGTGTAGGTAGTTCGAAAAACGGCCGTGAGTCGGAAAGCAAACGACTCGGTGTAAAACTCTATGGCGGTCAGGTGGCTAAGGCAGGCAACATCATTGTTCGTCAGCGTGGCACCGTACACAATCCAGGCGAGAACGTTGGTATGGGTAAAGACCACACCCTCTTCGCTTTGGTTAACGGCACTGTTGTCTTCACCAAGAAGGCTTCGGGCAAGTCGTATGTAAGCGTGACCCCTCTGAACTAATCGGAGTGGAGCAAAAGGAAAACGCCTCATCGCAAGATGGGGCGTGTTTTTACGCCTATTGACATTTATATTTTTTTTCGTATCTTTGCGTAGCAAAGATTTGCACAACAGCAAACAGCAAACGAACAACTAAACATAACACAAAATGAAACGACTAACACTCTTCGCGCTGCTCGCCCTGATTATAACGGGTAGTGCAATGGCTTGGGATACGCGAGGCCACGCTGCTATCGCCTACATCGCCGAGCGCCATCTCACGCCACGAGCAAAGGCCAACATCGAGCAATACCTCGGTGGCCGCTCTCTCGTCTACTACTCGGCGTGGATGGACTTCAACCGTACCGAACCACCGTTCGACATCACTCGCGACTGGCACGTCGATTATTGGACCGAGGATATGCGTTACGACGCAGAGGGCAAACTCACCGAGCCTCGTTCGATTGAGGCCACAAAGCGCATCATCGGCGAGATGGCCGACTTCCGCGCACTGCCCGACTCGCTTGTGACGCTCAACATCAAGTTCCTGACCCACCTGGTTGGCGATATTCACTGCCCCGTTCACGTCAATTTTGCCAAGACCCGCCCGTGGAGAGTCTATGCCGGCAAGAAGCAGGTTAAGTTCCACGCAATGTGGGACGGCCACGTCGTAGCAATCAAGCACAAGGGCCACTCCCCTATGTCGCTTGCCGAGTTGCTCGACATCTACTCACCGGAGCAGATTGCCCAGATGCAGAAGGGCGACCCTGACCAATGGCACGCCGAGACCACCGCACTCTCGGACAAGGTTGTCGAGATGATGCCCGAAAATCGCAAACTGACCAACATCAACTACTTCAACGAGGCGATACGACTTGCCGACTATCAATTTGCGCTTGCAGGTTATCGCTTGGCGAAGATTCTAAACACAATTTTCGACAAATAAACCAACCCATACGACTATGAAAAAGTTATTGTCACTTATCGCAGCCCTCGCCCTCTGCCACAGCGCACAGGCTTGGGACGGCGCACTTCATACGGCTGTCGCTTCGGTAGCCCACGACAATCTGACCGACGTTGCCCGCACCGAGTTGGCAAAGGCTCTCGGCGGCTACTCGATAATCTACGATGCACAGTGGCTCGACGACGTTGCGAAGGGCAAAGAGTATGCCCACGTCCGCAACTATCACAACGTACCGCTGACGGCCAAAGGCAAAATCATCGCTGCCAAGAAGGCTGCAAAGTCGCAAGTCGAAGCCATCGCCTCGGCCAAAGCATTCGACGCTCTGTGCAAGGCTGTGACGGCTCTCGAATCGCGCGAAAAGTTGAGTGCAAAGGAGGTAGCCGACAACATTCGCTACATCGTCTATATCGTTGGCGACCTGCACTGCGCTTCGCACTATGTATTTGAGGACAGAATCGAGCATCGCTCCTACAAATACTACTACAACAAGGAGAAGAAGCCTCGCAACTATATGAAGTATTGGGAGAGCGAAGCCATAACATCGACTTTCACTTGGAAGAGCAATGAGTTTGTACACCAACTCTCGCGCCTCTCGGCCGACGAGAAGGCTCGCGTAACGGCAGGCTCACTCACAAAATGGGTTGAAAGCAACGCTGCGCTCTATCGTCCGATGTACGACCTGATGTACAACGAGCACCGCTTCGGCAAAGATGAGTACCGTTTGTGGCACAACAACATCTATCCGCTCGCAACCGACCACATCGGCGTTGCAGGCTATCGCCTCGCAGCACTGCTCAATGGTCTGTTCGACGCATCGCAGCCAAAGGTCAAGATTAAGTAACGCCTATTTTTAGAGACAGAACTATGAAACGCATAATAGTAACCGCCCTCGTGGCAATGCTCGCCGCTACAACCACCTACAACGCACTTGGTTGGGGTCGCGACGTACACTCGACAATCGCCTACATCGCCGAGCTAAACCTCACGCCAAAGGCCAAAGCCAACATCGAGGCTGCAATCGGTGGCCGCTCAATCGTATACTACGCTTCGTATATGGACAACCACCGTCTCGAACTCCCTTACCGCCACTCGTCGTACAACGACCCCGATACGGGCCGACCTGTCGGTGACGGCATCAAGGAGATTAGCGCAACCATCGAAGCGCTCTCGCACTACCGCGACCTGCCAGATTCGATACTCAAAAAGCGAATCTACCACCTCGTACACGTTATGGGCGACTTCCACTGCCCGGGTCACACCTACTTCTTGCGCGAAAGTCCAAAAAAGAAGAAAATCAACACCCACTACGACGTGGTCTATATCAACGGCAACGTAATGTCGTACCACACAGTTTGGGATACCTACGTTGTACGCCACTTCCACTCGTCGTATGGCTATATGGACTTTGCGCACTCGCTCAATCAGGGCCTGACGCAAGAGTATATCGACCGCGTAACGGCCGGCAATATCGAGGATTGGCTTATCGACGTTTGCGCCGCAGCTCGCCCAATCTACGACGCTGTACCGCGCAAACCAAAGGGTACGCCAAAGGAGGAACTCTCGAAAATCACGCTCCCTCAATTACAGGAGTTTAGCGAGTTGGCCGACGAATACATTATCCGCGCAGGTCTGCGTATGGCCAAAGTTATTAACGACAGCTTCGGCAAATAGTGACATTTTATACCATATACAATGAAACAGTTACGCACATTTATCGTCGTTGCACTCGCACTCCTTATCTGTGGCAATGCCTATGGCTGGGGTCGCCTCTGCCACCGCACCATAGCCGAGATTGCCGAGCGCAACCTCACTCCAAAGGCCAAAGCCAACATCGAGCGTTATACGAAGGGTACGCCATTGGCCGACTACTCGCTATTCTTGGACGAAGTGGCCAAGCAAGAGCCCTACAAAACAGAGTTTCGTGGCTGGCACGCCTCGATAGCCAACCCAAACTGTAAGTCGCCACAATCGGTTCGCGACGAGCATCGCAAGGGTCGCGATGGCGTTACGGCAATGAACTACTTTACGGAGTTGTTGAAGGAGCGTGAGAAGCTCTCCGACTCGACCGTGCTCAATGCCATCAAGTGCATCGTGCATATCATTCCCGACTACCACTGCCCTGTCCACGTTCGCTATACAGACTGCAACAACAGTGGCAAGTTCGATGTGACGTTCTTCGGCAAACGCACCCAATACCACAAGGTTTGGGACTCGGGCGTAGCAGGCCGTGGTCGCAAGTTGAAGCCTGCGCAGTACAAAGCCTATGCCGATATGCTCAACACCCTCTCTCCAAAGCAGCAACGCAAGATTACCAAAGGCTGGGCGCAGGAGTGGTTCGAGGCCGCAGCGCGCGACGTGCGCCCGACCATCAAGACCGTCAAGGAGAGCGACACACTCGACCAGAAGTGGGTGGATAGCCAACTTCCGTTTGGCGAGGATTTGATGCAGAAGGCAGGGTATCGCCTTGCCAAAGCGCTCAATACACTCTTCGACAAATAGACAAAAAATATAATTAAAACCTAATCAACTATGAAACGAATTCTGTTAGCACTTTGCGCCCTCGTACCACTCTGTGCATCGGCGCAATACAATCCCGACATTATGACGACCGACCTCAGTTCGGCAACATTGCGTCAGGAGATTGTACTTCCAAAGAAGGTCAATGGCTACAACATCTACAAGGCCGACCTCCACGTCCATACTATCTACTCGGACGGTGCTATGACCCCTGCCTACCGCATCGAAGAGGCATATTGGGACGGCCTCGACATCATCGCCATAACAGACCATATGGAGTATCGTCGCATCGAACAGCTTGCACTCCAATTCTTGCGCGGCTATACGGGTGGCGAACCCTTGAAGTCGGAGAACGACCGCATCATCACCAAGCCTGCAACCGAGCGAGGCATTCTCGTAGACCTCAACTACTCGATTAAGGAGGCACAAGCGGCTGCCAAAAAGTGGGGCGTACTCGTTATTCCTTCAATCGAAATTACGCGTGAGCCTGTGAAGATTGGCCACTACAACGCACTCTTTACGACCGACAACAACGCAATCTACGACCCAGACCCTGCACAAGCAATGCGTAACGCGAAGAAGCAGGGTGCGCTCATTATGCACAACCACCCGGGTTGGAGGCGCACAAGCTGCGACAAGACCGAGTTTGAGCAACAAATCTACCAAGAGGGTCTGATTGACGGTATCGAGGTTGTAAATGGCCGTCAGATATATCCAAAGGTTGTTTCGCGTGCCAAGGAGGACAACATCTTTGTCGCTTCGACAACCGATATTCACTCGCCTACCGCTTGGATTTTTGACCGCGCGGGTCACCTGCGCAATATGACCTTCGTCTTGGCCGAGGAGTGTACATTGGAGTCGATTCGCGAAGCTTTGAAGGAGCGTCGCACGTTGGCCTATTCGGCAGGCTACATCTTCGGTGACGAGGAGTTGCTGCTCGAATTCTTCCACGCCTCGATTTCGTGCCGCGTCGTAGATTTCGACAAGAAGAAGGGCTATACGCTCGAATTGCGCAACAACACATCGCTTCCGTTCCAAATCTCGCGTGGCAAAGGCACTATCCACACCATTAAGCCTTTCCACACCATTCGCCAAACCGTTGGCGCAAAGGCTACGGTTGCGAAGTTCGACATCAGAAGTATGATGTATGGCGCAAGCAAGCACCCTGTTGCAGAGTTCCCTTTGCAGTAAGGTAGCAACAATATCTGACAACGCAAACAGCTCGGGGTTAATCGCCTCGGGCTGTTTTTGTTTGGGGATTGAGCGTAACGCAGCAAATGCTGCCTACAAATCAATTTTCCCTGTATTGGTAGAGCTGATTCCTCAACCTCGGCTCAAAGCCCGCTTCGCGAATTGCCAGACAAATACCCTCGGCATCGAAACGGTTGGTAGCACCGGCCGAAGATACGACATTCTCCTCAATCATTATCGAACCCATATCGTTGGCTCCGCTATGGAGTGCTATTTGGGCGGTAGATTTGCCGACTGTGAGCCACGAGGCTTGGATATTGGTTACGTTATTGAATATAAGGCGGCTCAATGCAACAACTCGCAGATATTCGGTTGGCGAGAAGTGCGACACGACACCCTGCGCTTCGAGACGCGTACCTGCGGAGCAGAATATCCACGGAATAAATGCCGTAAAACCATAGTTGCCGCTTGGGACTTGGGCCTGCAAATCGCGCAGACGAAGCAGATGCTCGACACGCTCATCGGGTGTTTCGAGGTGGCCATACATCATCGTTGCCGTCGTCGGGATATTCATACAATGTGCCTCGTGCATCACTCGCAACCACTCCTCGGCACTCGGTTTGGCTGGCGAGATTGCCTTGCGGACACGCTCCACCAAAATCTCGGCACCAGCACCGGGCAACGAGTCGAGACCCGCCTCAACCAATCGCTCCAATGTACGGGCCGTTGTCAGACCACTCAACTTGGCGATATGGGCAATCTCGGGCGCACCGAGAGCATTGAGGCGCACCTGCGGATAGCGTTGTTTGAGAAAACGAAACAGCTCCTCGTAGTAGTCGATGCCGAGCGACGGGTGCATACCTCCTTGCAGAAGCACCTGGTCGCCACCGAGCGAGAGCATATAGTCGATTTTGGCGCAATACTCCTCGCGCGAAGTTATAAAGTGGCGGTCGTGCTGGTGGGGCTTACAGTGGAAGTTGCAAAAGAGGCAACCCGACGTACAGACATTCGTGGTATTGATATTACGGTCAATCTGCCACGTCACAACATCGGCATCGCGCACCACCGCTGCACGCAGACGGTCGGCAGCAAATGCAAGTTCCGAGGTCGAAGCCGAGCGCGACAACACAAGGGCCTCGTCGCGCGACAGAGGCTCACGCGCAAGCGACTTATCGAGGATATATCGGATATTCATAGTAAACAATTTTTAGAGTCGGCAGACCAACTCGAAATCGAGCATACGACGACGCAGGTCGGCACGTTTAACCCTCACGCGCACCTTGTCGCCAAGCGTAAAGACCTGACCCGTAGAGTGGCCATAGACCTCGTAGTGAGCCTCGTCGAAGCGGTAGTAGTCGCCCTGAATATCGCGCAGAGGCACCATACCCTCAACAATCGAATCCTCCAACTCGACGAAGATACCCCAATCCGATAGGCCCGAAACGTGACCCTCGAAGATTTCGTCGGTACGGTCGGCCATATACTCGACCATCTTATATTTAATCGATGCACGTTCGGCATCGGCTGCAACCTGCTCGCGCTCCGACGAGTGTTCGCACCACTCCTCGTAGGCGTCGCGGTCGGCCGAACGACCACCATCGAGATAGCGTTGCAACAGGCGATGAACCATCATATCGGGATAGCGACGGATTGGCGAGGTAAAGTGGGTATAGTATGGAAAGCCCAAACCATAGTGGCCGATATTGTCGGTCGTATAGATAGCCTTCGACATCGAGCGAATGGCGAGCAACGTCACAACATTCTCCTCGACCCGACCTCGCAACGAGGCAAGCAGAGAGTTCATCTCCTTCGCCACCGCTACACCCTTTGAGGCCTTGAATTGGTGGCCGAAACGGTAGACAAATGAACGGAAACGCTCCAACTTCTCGCTATTAGGCTCGTCGTGCACACGGAACACCATCGTACGCGCACGACCGTTGCGCTTGGCACAGAAGCGCGCCACGCTACGGTTGGCAAGCAGCATAAACTCCTCGATAAGCTGGTTGGCTTCGCGCTGCTCCTTGAAATAGACTCCCGTAGGGAAGCCCTTATCGTCGAGCGTAAATTTCGCCTCGCGACGCGCAAAGGCTATTGCACCCTTACGGAAACGCTCCGCACGCATAGCCTGCGCCAAACGATGCAACGTGAGAATCTCGGTCTGCATCTCACCCGCCCCGCTATCGATAACCTGCTGGGCCTCCTCGTATGTAAAACGACGGTCGGAACAAATCACCGTACGACCAAACCACTCACTCTCGATAGTCAAATCGTCGCGCATAACAAACACCGCCGAGAAGGCGAGTTTATCCTCGTTGGGGCGGAGCGAACAGAGACCATTCGACAAACGCTCGGGCAACATCGGGATAGTCCTATCGACCAAATAGACTGATGTAGCACGACGCAGAGCCTCGTCGTCAATCACCGAACCCGGGCGAACATAGTGCGTCACATCGGCTATATGGACACCGACCTCCCAGCGTCCATCGCCAAGCGAACGCAGCGAGAGTGCATCGTCGAAATCCTTCGCGTCGGCTGGGTCGATGGTCAGCGTCGGCACATCGCGCATATCGCGACGCTCGGCCAAATCGCGCTCCGTGATTCGCTCGTCGATAGCCTCGGCAGCCGCCTCAACCTCGCGCTCAAAGCGGTATGGCAGGTCGTATTCGAGCAGTATGGCGTGCATCTCGGCATCGTTGTCGCCCTCGCGACCGAGGCAATCGACCAACTCGCCCGTAGCCATCTCGTCGCAGTTGCGCCACTCGACAACCCTCACCACCACCTTGTCGCCACTCTCGATGTTCGGATAGCGTTTGCGCGAGAGAAACACACTCGTCGGCAAACGACGCGAGTCGGGCGTAACGACAATAGCCGTGCGCGACACAACCTCGGCACGACCCGCATAACAACGAGGGCTACGCTCCACGACTGCGACAACCTCGCCCTCCAATGCTCCATTTCGCGAGCGATTGGTTACGACAATCTCGACAAGGTCACCATCGAGTGCGTGTGCGCCATTGCGCGAATGGATAAAGATATCGGAGTCGAGTTCGGCCACACGAACATACATCGACCCCGACGAGCCCATATCGACCACACCCTTGTAGCGTGGGAGTGTCGCTCGACTCAATCGGTAGCGGCCACGGCCCTCCATCTCGACGTGACCCTGCTCGATAAGGGTGTCAATGATGCTCTTTGTGAGGTTGCGACCCTCGCGGTCGGCACCTCCCGAAGCGGCAGCCAAATGTTTGAGCGTAAATTTGCGCTCGGGCTGCTCACGAAATATATTGATTATAAAACTTGCACGGTCGGTAAAACTCGTGCGTCTGTTTTTAGTCGTTCGTCTTCCCATCTTCTAAAATTTTCAGCGTCAGCTTGCTCATAAAATCGACTCCGACTCCGATAGCCGCCTCGTCGGGTGCAAAGGTCGAGGCGTGGCTCCGACCCGCAGCAGCACCAACACCCAAGCGGTAGAAGAGCGATGGATAGCGCAAGCAATAAAATCCAAAATCCTCGGCCGTATATCGTCGGCCAAGCATCTGCGTCGCAACGCCCTGCTCGGCAGCAAGCGCAAGAGCCTTATCGACCAACTCCTCGCGGCTCACAACCGCAGGATAGCCGTGGCTGATATTGACCTCGGTCGTCGTAGAGAACTTGGCATCGACCGACGCGGACGCGGCCTCGATAATGCGCCACACCGTGCGACGATGCTCCTCGCTGAAACAGCGCAACGTACCCTCCATCGCCACCTCGTCGGGGATTACATTCGTAGCACCATTGGCCACAACCTTGCCTATCGAGAGTACTGTCGCCTCGTCATTCACGGCATTGAGCATCGTTACAAGATGAGCCGCTGCTGCAACCGTATCGTTCAACGTATTGCGCATAGCGGCGTGACCTCCGTGACCACGCACCAAAAAACGCAACTCATCGCTGGCGGCCATAAATTCGCCTCGGCAGAAGCCCAACTCGCCAACCTCCAAGCCGCTATCGACGTGCTCGCCAACCACAGCCAGCACATCGTAGCCCTCGAACGGATTTTCGGCCAAGACCTTCGATGCACCACCAGGGTTACACTCCTCGCCGGGTTGGAAAAGACCAAAGACCGTACCCTCGAAGTCGGGATTTTCGGCAAGGCGCAACAGCACACCAAACAGCACCGCAGCGTGCATATCGTGACCGCAAGCGTGCATCACGCCATCGCACTGCGAAGCGTAGTCAAGCCCCGTCGTTTCGGTTATCGGGAGTGCATCAATATCGGCTCGCAACACGACAGCACGCGACCTGTTGCCACGACCCTCAATGCGGGCCAAGACCCCCGTATCGGCAATACGGTGACACTCGATATTGGCTGCCACAAGCGACGACTCGATAAATTCGGCCGTACGGAACTCCTTGAACGAGAGTTCGGGATTGGCGTGAAGATGACGACGAAATTGGATTGGTGTCATACTCTATATTAGTTCTCTATAATTCGTAATTCAAATAATTTGGGCCAATTCTTGCCCGTGACAAAGAGACGTCGAGCCTCACTATCCCACGCTATACCGTTCAGCACATCGGTCGCAGGGCCTCGGTCGGATTCGGGCAACAGCCCCTCCAAATCGACCACGCCCTCGACTACGCCACTCGATGGGTCAATGATGACAATCTTGTCGTAGGTATAGACGTTGGCCCAGATACGGCCGTCAATCCACTCCAACTCGTTGAGATAGGGCAACGACTCGCCTTCGAGCGTAACGGCGATGGTTCGCACCGAGGCAAGCGTCTGCGGGTCGATAACCCGAATATCGGGCGTACCGTCCGACATATAGAGCATCTGCCCGTCGCTCGTCAAGCCCCAACCCTCGCCACGATAGCGATGGGTGGCAATCTCGCGCAGACTCCGACGGTCGTAGATATGCATCACCCCATTCTGCCACGTCAGTTGATAGATACGCTCGCCAAGCAGGGTGATACCCTCGCCAAACTCGTTGCGCGCAAGGCGTGCTACAATATCGACATCGCCCGTCGCAAGGTCGATACGCTGCAACACCGAAGCTCCGCAATGGCCCGTACCCTCCCACATCTGGCCATCGACCCATTGAAGGCCCTGCGTATAGCTACGCTCCGAGTGTGGATATTCGGCCACAACCTCATAGGTATAGTGGCGAGGTGCAACCCTTGTAGCGGGCTTGGAGTGACCGCTCCGAGATGCTCCTCCGCAGGCCGCGAAGAGCATTGTCGCAACAATTATTACTGTAATCCGTCTCATATTACCGCAAAGATACGAATATTAAAGGATATTTTTTCGGCATCTGCGGAAAATTTATTATCTTTGCGCGCCATAGGCCAATAAATAAGGCAAATAGAGATAAACAAAACATATAAAGTTATGAACATTACAAGAGTAGAGAAGGAGCAGGGCGTTGCACTGCTTAAAGTAACGGTAGACGAGAAAGATTATGGTGCTGCTGTCGAGAAGATGTTGCACGACTACAAGCGCAAGGCTAACATTCCTGGTTTCCGCCCAGGTATGGTCCCTATGGGCATCATCAAGAAGATGTATGGCAAGGGTGCTGTTGCAGAGCAGTCGTACCGCATCGCATCGAACTCGGTATTCGAATACCTCCAAAAGGAGAATATCGACTACCTCGGCGATGTAATTCCGGCAGAGGAGCAGGGCGCATTCGACTTCGACAACGCAACCGAGTTTGAGTTTGTGTTTGAGTATGGCGAGGCTCCAAAGTACGATGTCGCTCTCTCGGCAAAGGACAAGGTTACATACCACACCATCAAAATCGACAAGAAGATGCACGCATCGTTCCTCGACAACTTCCTCCGTCGCTTCGGCCGCTTGGTAGAGGTTGATAAGGTAAAGAAGGACGAGGCTCTGACCGTAACCCTCGACAACGGCGACTTGCGTGTTGAGGACGCTTACGTTGGCCTTATCTCGATGTCGGACGAGGAGCGCAAGCCTTGGATTGGCAAGAAGGTTGGTTACAAGACCGAAATCAATATCGACGAGATGTACAAGACCCCTGCACAGCGTGCTGCAATGTTGCACGTCAAGGAGGAGGAGTTGAAGAACATCAACCCTGTATTCTCGCTCGAAATCACACAAATTCGCCAGTTCGCCAACCCTGAAATCAACGAGGAGTTCTTCAAGACCGCATTCCCAGAGGGTAACGTAACTTCGGCCGAGCAGCTCGACGCCTATATCGATGAGCAAATCAACGGCGAGACAAAGCGCGAGAGCGACTATATGTTCACCGCTTCGGTGCGCAACTTTATGCTCGAAAAGGCCGCTTTGCAGATGCCTGTTGCCTTCCTCAAACGTTGGCTCTACACCATCAACGAGGGTAAGTTCTCGATGGAGGAGATTGAGAAGGATTTCGATGCATTCCTCAAAATGTTCACTTGGAACTATATCCAGAAGCAGATTATCGCAGCCGAGAAGATTAGCGTTTCGGCCGACGATGCTATGGCAGAGGCAAAGGATTTGGCTGCAATGCAGTTTGCACAGTACGGTATGCCTAACGCTCCAGAGGATATGCTCAACAACTTTGCAAAGAGCATCATCGACAACAAAGAGCAGAATCAGAAGATTTACGAGAAACTCTATGAGCAGAAGGTCGTAGAGGCTATCAAGTCGAAGATTAAGGTTGCCGAGAAGGCCGTTTCGGCAGAGCAGTTTGCCGAATTGGCTCGCACTTTGTAGTAGCATTACATAAAATAGTTCGAGACTCTGCCTGAATGGTTTGCACCATACTCGCAGAGTCTTTTTGCCAAAACATCAGAACCAACAGACCACTATGTCGGATTTCAAGAAGTTTGCCGTCAAGCATTGCGGCATCAGTTCGCTCACGTTGCACGACTATGCAGCCGTCAGCGCATCGTATATCAATCCTATGATTCTCGAAGAGCGACAACTCAACGTCACTCAACTCGATGTTTTCAGCCGTCTGATGATGGACCGCATCCTCTTTCTTGGTGCGCCAATCAACGACGACGTTGCCAACATCATTCAGGCGCAGTTACTCTTTCTCGAATCGGTAAACCCCAACAAAGATATTCAGCTCTACATCAACTCGCCAGGCGGCAGTGTCTCGGCCGGATTGGGCATCTACGACACTATGCAGCTTATCGGTTGCGACGTGGCTACAATCTGTACGGGTATGGCAGCCTCGATGGGTGCAGTTCTGCTCACGGCAGGTGCTGCTGGCAAACGCTCGGCACTCCCCCACTCGCGCGTGATGATTCACCAGCCGCTGGGTGGCGTTCAGGGTCAAGCCTCCGATATTGAGATTACGGCTCGCGAAATTTCGCGCATCAAGAAGGACCTCTACGAAATCCTGTCGCACCACTCGGGCAAGAGCGTTAAGACTATCGAGCGCGATGCCGACCGCGACTATTGGCTCTCGGCTGACGAGGCTTGTAAGTATGGTTTGATTGACACGGTTCTCTCAAAACGTTAATCGATTATGGCTTCAAAGAGTAAAAATTCACGCAACAACGACACCTGTGCCTTCTGCGGCCGCCCTCGCCAGCAGGTTGAGGTACTCTTCCAGGGCGTAGAGCCAGGGGTCAATATCTGTGAAAGATGTATAGAGATGGGCTACCGCTCGCTTGTCGAGAACGAGCTCATCACAAGCGACAAGAGCAAAGGCAGCAAGCAGTCGGCTCTACGATTGGAGTCGGTGCCGAAGCCTGCCCAAATCAAGGCCCACCTCGACAACTATGTCATCGGCCAAGAGAGTGCAAAACGACACATTTCGGTAGCGGTATACAACCACTACAAGCGTCTTATCGAGAGCGAAAATCGCTCCGCCAAGCAGGGTAACGACCCGACAGACGAGGTCGAACTCGACAAGTCGAACATCATACTCGTTGGCCCGACAGGTACGGGTAAGACCCTTATTGCCCGCACCATAGCACGTATGCTCGGCGTACCATTCACCATCGTCGATGCCACAGCCTTCACACAAGCTGGCTACGTCGGCGAAGATGTTGAGGGTATCCTTTCGCGACTCTATCAGGCGGCCGACTACAATTTGGAGGCGACACAGCGAGGCATCGTCTTTATTGACGAGATTGACAAGATTGCCCGCACGGGTGGCAACCCAAGCATCACGCGCGACGTATCGGGCGAGGGCGTACAGCAGGCACTGTTGAAGATGTTGGAGGGCTCGATAGTCAATGTTGCGCCCGAGGGAGGTCGCAAGCACCCCGACCAGAAGTTTGTACACATCGACACGCGAAACATACTCTTCATCTGTGGCGGAGCATTCGAGGGTATCGAGAAGCGCATCGCGCAACGACTCAACACCCACGCGCTCGGTTTTGGTCGCTCGAAGGCACAACATATCTCCGACGAGAATATTATGCACTACATTATGCCGCAGGACATCAAGAGTTTCGGCCTTATCCCCGAATTGGTTGGCCGACTGCCGGTGCTGACCTATATGGAGCAACTCACACCGGAGGCCCTGCGCAGCATACTCACCGAGCCAAAGAATGCTATCACTCGCCAATATCGTCGTCTGCTTGCGATGGACAACGTCGAGTTGATTTTCGAAGAGGAGGCGCTGGACTATATTGTCGAGAAGGCTCTCGAATACAAGCTCGGTGCGCGAGGTTTGCGCTCGATTTGCGAGACTATAATGACCGACATTATGTTCGAAGCCCCTTCGGGCGAGGGTGGCGAACTACGCATCACGAAGGCCTATGCCGAGGAGAAACTCGACCGTTTCGCAACCGAGGCTTGGAAAAAAGCGATGTAAAGATGTTGATTTTCAAAAAAAATCACTACATTTGTAGAGTGCGAAACTGAATTTACAACAAAAAACACGATAAAAACTAAATCTATGGCTACTGAATCTCAACTCTTAAAAGCCGCCAACAACATTCGCGTATTGGCTGCTTCGATGGTAGAAAAGGCCAACTCGGGCCACCCGGGCGGTGCGCTCGGTGGTGCCGATTTCGTAAACGTACTCTTTACGGAGTTCTTGCGTTACGACCCCGACAATATGCTCTACCCTTATCGCGACCGTTTCTTCCTCGACCCGGGTCATATGTCGCCTATGCTCTATTCGGTACTCGCTCTCGCGGGCCACTACTCGATGGAGGATTTGGCGCAGTTCCGCCAATGGGGAAGCATCACTCCCGGTCACCCAGAGGTTGATTTTCTGCGTGGCGTAGAGAACACTTCGGGCCCTCTTGGTCAGGGTCACGCGATGGGTCTTGGTGCTGCCATTGCAGAGCGCTTTATGGTAGCACGTTTTGGTGAGTGGATGGCTCACAAGACCTATATCTATATCTCCGACGGTGCCGTTCAGGAGGAGGTTTCGCAGGGCGTAGGCCGTATTGCGGGCAACCTTGGCCTCTCGAACCTCATTATGTTCTACGACTCGAACAACGTACAGCTCTCGACCAAAGTCGATGAGGTGATGACCGAGGACGTGGCGATGAAGTATCGCGCTTGGGGTTGGAGAGTTCTCGAAATCGACGGCCACGACATCGCACAAATTCGCGAGGCATTGCGCAAAGCCAACGAGCCTTGCGATGCACCGACCATTATCATCGGTCGTACGGTGATGGGCAAAGGTGCGGTGACTGCTTCGGGCGAGAGTTTCGAGGATAAGGTTTGCACCCACGGTCAGCCTCTCTCGGCTGCCGGTGCCGACTATGCCAACACTATCCGCACTTTGGGTGGCGACCCTGAAAATCCGTTTGCCATCTTCGACGAGAGCAAGACCATCTACGAGGAGCGTGCAGCAGCATTGCGTGCCGAGATGGAGGAGCGCAAAGCCATCGAAGCCGAGTGGCGTCAGGCAAACCCTGCACTCGCTCGCAAACTCGATATGTTCCTCTCGGGCAAGTTGCCACAAATCGACTATCGTTCTATCGAGATGAAGGCTGACCAGGCAACTCGTGCAGCTTCGGCTACGGTACTCGGAGTATTGGCCGAGAAGGTTGAGAATATGATTGTCGCTTCGGCCGATTTGAGCAACTCGGACAAGACCGACGGCTTCCTCAAGAAGACAACGGCTCTGCGCAAGGGCGACTTCTCGGGTAAGTTCCTGCAAGCGGGTGTCTCGGAATTTACGATGGCCTGCATTATGAATGGTATCGCTCTCCACGGCGGTATTATCCCTGCGTGCGGTACATTCTTCGTCTTCTCCGACTATATGAAGCCTGTAGTACGTTTGTCGGCTCTGATGCGCCTGCACGTCATCTATATCTGGACACACGACTCGTTCCGCGTCGGCGAGGACGGTCCAACCCACCAGCCAATCGAGCAGGAGGCACAAATCCGCCTTATGGAGCATCTGCGCAACCACAGTGGCGAGCGTTCGATGGTCGTATTGCGTCCGGGCGATGCAGAGGATACCATTGCCGCTTGGAAGATTGCTCTCGAAGAGCAGCGTCCTTGCGCTCTGATTCTCTCGCGTCAGAACATTAAGAATCTCCCTACCCTCTCGGCTTCGCGTCGCGAAGAGTCGATGCAGTCGCAGAAGGGTGCCTATATCGTTATGGACTCGGCAAAGCCAAAGGTTGTGATGGTTGCCTCGGGTTCGGAGGTCTCGACTCTCGTCGAGGGTGCTGAACTCTTAAAGAAGGAGGGCATCAACGTACGCGTTGTCGATGTTCCGAGCGAAGGTCTGTTCCGCGACCAGCCAAAATCGTATCAGGAGGCTGTTATCCCGTCCGACGCTTTGCGCTACGGTATGACCTCGGGCCTGTCGGTTACATTGCTCGGCTTGGTCGGCTCGCTCGACAATATTCACGGCCTCAACCACTTTGGCCACTCTGCCCCTTACAAGGTGCTTGACAAGGAGTTTGGCTACAACGGCGAGACCGTATATAACGAAGTGATGAAATTGCTCGGCAAATAATCGAGCCAAATCACATTTAATCAAAAGGCTGTCGCGACACACCCGTCGGACAGCCTTTTTTGGTTATCGCCAACAATCAAAAAAAGAGTGAAATCCAATGGATTTCACTCTTTCGTTTTGGGTTTAACTCAATTAGAGAGCAGGAGCAGCCTCAACAACCTCGGCAGCAGCCTCTGCTACAACCTCGGCAACCTCGGCAGGTGCGCCCCACGAAATTGCAACCGATGCGATAAGGTAGGTAGCTGCAACGGTCAAGATAGCATACAACTCTGGGAAAGCGGCCAAGATGAGGGTCTTACCCATCACGTCGTGACCGTTACCGATTGCTGCGATACCGCTTGCACAAACCTTACCCTGATATACGGCTGCAAGGAGGTTTACCATACCAACCAAGAGACCGATACCGAGAACGGCTGCGCCCTGTGCAGGAGTGATAGCTGGACCTACGAGTGGATAGAGGTTAGTCACCATAAAGAAGCAGACGAAACCGTAGAGACCCTGCGAACCAGGGAGTGCCGAAAGCACCATATAACTACCGAATGCGCTACCATTCTTCTTCATTGCACCAACTGCTGCCTGACCACAGATTGCAGTACCGATTGCCGATGCGATACCGGCAAAACCTACCATAAGCGCAACGCCTACATAGGCCATAATAATTGCTGAATTTACCATAATTTTAATTTGTTTTGTGATTATTGATTATTGTTACTTATTCTTTTTTAAGCGGCTCGAAGACACGAGTACCCATCTCGAAGCCTGCATTCTTGAAAAACTCCACAAACGTCAATCGCATTGGGTGAACAAACGACGAGATTGTAGACATAAAGAGGTTGATACCGTGACCTATGAGCAGGATTATCGCTGCGGCCAAGATTTGGAACACCGTGCCGACGCTAAACTCCTCGATACCCGAGTCCAAACCTGTCAGACCCAAAGCAAGCGAGTTGAACACCAGCGCCAAGACACCACCCGACAAACCGATTGCAAACAATCGAATGTAGGACAACAGGTCGGACAAGAGACCCGTTATATTATTATAGGTATCCCACAAACCAACGCCGAAGTTGGCGAAGATATTGAAGCTCGGTTTGTTGAGCAACAACATCAAAACCAAAGCGACAGCAGCCGTAGCCATATAGGCCGGCGACGAGAACGAATACCATTCAACACCCGCCATACCTGCTACACCGGCCATACACGAGCCGAAAATCAACAAGAACCAGCCCAGCGAACCGAGTGCATTCTTGAAGCCGAACGTGCGGGTCGTAACCACGATATTGATTGCCATACCAAAGAGTATCTGAATGATACCGATGACAAGCGAAATGTTGAAAAAGTCGTTCTGGAAGTCGAGGAACTTGAACTCCGCAAACAGAGGCGCCGACGAGATGCTCATTCCGAAGAACGAGTTGGCAAAGAAGCCAAACACGACACTCGCCACACCGCAGACGGTCGAGAAGAGCGCAGCCTGACGCATCTTCGCACCACCCTTCAACAGCAGAGCGATACCCGCAGCCAAAATCACCGAGCCATAGCCTGCATCGCACAAACAGATGGCGAAGAAGAGCATATAGAACGGAGCGAAGAATGGCGTAAGGTCGATTGTGCCATATTTAGGTACGGAGTACATATTGCCGACCAACTCGAAGATACGGTTGAAGCGGTTGTTCTTCAACTTAACCGGAGTCTCGTCTTCGGGAGTAGGGTCGCTCTTGATATATACCGTATTTGGCGAAGCTTCGAGCAGTGCATCGACAGCCGGAGCGGTAGCCTTCTCGGCCCAACCCTCCAACACGAGCAACATACCCTCGGCAGCCTTATCGGCCGTAGCCTCGATACGGACACTCTGCATCTGCATTTTGAGCGCACTAATCTCGGCCTCGATTTCGGCACGCTGCTCGGCACACGCTGCAAGCAACGACTCGCAACGCTCAATCTCAGCATCGTTGGCCACAACCTCGGCCTTCATATCGGCAACATTGGCCGATGGCGCCTTCAACTCCTGGGCGTCGAGCATAATATCGTCGTCCTCGGTGCGGGTAATGACCACAAAGCGAGCCAAGCCCTCCGACGAGTCGATAAGTGCGATATTGTAGTGCTGCGACCACTCCTCGATACTCTTCTCGTAGATGGTCGATTGCGCAACAAAGTAACGCAACACTACGCCACCCTCGGTCAAACCGCGAAGCGTATCGACCGAAAAGTCGCCCCACGCCGACCACTCATCGACAAGTTTCGACAAGCGGGCGTTGTCGCTCTTCAACGATGCGATACGACCCTGCGCCGAGGTGTAGGTTGCATAGACTTTGCCTGCCTCGATTTCGGGCAGTGCATCGTGCTCCTCCTTTGCGATAGCTTCGAGCGCATCGAGTGCTTTCGTACGGTTTTCGAGGTCGAGCAACAAGGTTCGGTCCTCCTCCGACGGTTCCCAACCGACGGTGGTAATATCGACCAAGCCCGTCTCGCGCAATGCGTCGATAAAACGCTCACGCTCGGCGGAAAGCAGGACGATATTGTATTTCATCATCTTTACAATCATTGTACTTCCTCCTCTTTTGCTGCGGCCATCTGGCGGGTTTTAACAATCTTCTGTGCCGATTTAGAGAGGTTCTCTTCGTCCTCCATAAATCGCTTAATCTTACGTATGGCGTCCTCGTAACCAGGTATCTGTACCTTCTCGTAGAGGTTCACCTTTTGAGTAGTCTTGCGACGCGCATAGTCGAGCAGCTCCATCTGTCGGTTATAGACCTCGAATTCGAGCGACAACTGCGCTATCTGCATTAACAACTTCAAACCGTCGCCCCACCAAGCCGGCGAGGAGAAGAGGTCGTAGGCCTTGCGCTCAAACTCGACACCGTCGAATTGAGGAATACGCACACCTGCAATCTTTTGCGTTTGAAGTCGAACATCTTTGATGCGGAGAAGCGAACAATCAAACTCGCCCCACAGAGCCTTCATATAGTCGTACTCGGCAACAAGCGCGTCGAGACGACGTCGATAGTCTGCGGCAGAGTCCTTCGCACGCTTAACCTCGGAACGAAGCGCCGACTCCTTACTCTTGATGGTAGGGAGTGCATTGCGGCGCATCTTTAACTGCTTGCCGAGTTCGCCGAGCGAAGTCTTATTGTATTGAAATTTGATTGCCATCTGACCTTATGCTTTCCAATATTTCGCGATAAGTTCTGCCTTGATTGCAACCTCCTCCTTCGAGAAGTATTTGCCGAACAACGACCACGCAGTGTCGAGCATCTCCGTAATATCGATATTAACGTCGATAGCAAGCAACTTCTCCGAATAGTCGTGGGCAAATTTGAGCGCACGCTCGTCGTAATCCGACAAATCAAAACCGTTCTCCAACTTGGTCTTTGCGTTGGCTGCATCGGCATACAAACGCACGCAGGCATTCATCACCTGTGGGTGGTCCTCGCGGGTTTTCTTACCGATAACGAGCTGCTTCAAACGCGACAACGAACGGAATGGGTCGATGATAACCTTACCCGTATCGGAGTCGTTACGCAAGAACAACTGACCCTCGGTGATATAACCCGTATTATCCGGAATAGCGTGGGTAATATCGCCACCCGACAATGTCGTAACGGCGATGATGGTAATCGAACCGCCATTAGGCAACTGTACAGCCTTCTCGTAAATCTTCGCCAAGTCCGAGTAGAGCGAACCAGGCATTGAGTCCTTCGACGGAATCTGGTCCATACGGTTCGACACGATAGCGAGTGCGTCGGCATACAAGGTCATATCGGTCAAGAGTACCAAGACCTTCTCGCCCTTATCGACTGCGAAGTACTCGGCTGCGGTCAATGCCATATCCGGTACGAGGAGTCGCTCTACAGGCGGATTCTCGGTCGTATTGACGAACGACACGATACGGTCCAAAGCACCTGCATTCTCGAAGACCTGCTTAAAGTAGAGGAAGTCGTCGTTTGTAAGTCCCATACCACCCAAGATAATCTTATCGGCCTTGGCACGCAACGCTACGTTAGCCATAACGGCGTTGTAGGG
>JAZQSA010000007.1:0-64600 GCA_045629905.1 Alistipes sp.
CCTTGGCAGGTTTGCCCAGATATGCAACCACCTTATTGGGGTTGAGCTCTAATTGGTTATTCATAGGTTTTATGTTGTTATGTTTGTTTCGAGATAGTTCTAATCACAAAGATAGCCTTTCCCAAGCAAATTCGCAACCAAGTCGGAGCATATTTACTCTATTTTTACTCTGTTTTACTCGCAGAATGACCGAAAATGTTTGTGAGGAGAGTGTTTTGTTAGGATATAAAATGTGTGTGCTGAGTGCGGAAATATGTACGTAACATAGTGATTAGCAACAAAAAAGGGATCACTTTAAGTGATCCCTCTTGTGAGCTGTTGACGAGGCTTGAACTCGTGACCTCTTCCTTACCAAGGAAGTGCTCTACCACTGAGCTACAACAGCATTAAACCCTTAAAAGCGGTGCAAAAATAAGATAAAAAAAGAGATTGAGCAAACTTTTTGACCAAATTTTATCAAATCAGCGCAAAAAAGTCGCATTTATCCTCTTTGCGTGCCAAAGAGTGTATTGTTTAGCCAACAAATAGCCCCTGCCTACACAACCGCTACGCACCCCAACTTTGGGAACAACACAAAAAGACTACCCCAAAACAGCAGGCGAACAAACAACCCAAAGAGGAGGAGTAAAACAGCAACTATCCCCACGCACACAGATTCCACAAGCTCGATTTTTCAGCATTTTTTCGGTATAAAATTTCGGTAACTCAATTTTTTTTCCGTACTTTGGGGCCGTAATATATAAATATATGTATTAGAGTTTAATATTAAATATTTTATCAATTTTTATGAAACACATTTTCAACTATTTCCTGCTTCTCTGTATCACTTTTACAGCAGCAGCAATGGTCGCTTGTGGCAACGATGGCGGCACGAGTGACCCAGAAAACGAGACTCCCGAGACTCCACCGGTAGAGACTATCGAGAGTGCCAAACTCGAAAAGACAAAGACTGTTGTTACCGAAACGAGCGTCGAATTTTCGGTTGAGACCACAGGCTTTACGAAGTATGCCTACGCTATCGAGGAGGACAACGGCTCGAACGAGGCTCCTCTTTCGTCGTTAATCTTTGCGACCGGAACGCAAGGCACTTTGAAGGACGGTTCGAATGTCATCAAGGTAGAGAACCTCAAACCTTCGACTTCGTATATCGTTTATGTTGCATTCAGCAAGGAGAACACCATCTCGCGCTTTGTTCTCGACGTAAAGTTCACAACGGGTGCATTCCAAGACGAACTCACATTCTTCAATATCAACTACCAAGATATTTCGGCCCACTTCAACTACCCACACGACAAGGTTCAGGAGGGCAACGTTATCAAGTGGCAGTTGGCGGACATTCCAACCTACAACACCTTTATCCAAAGCGACATCGACGTCTTTGCACTCTGCATGCACGACGATGTATTTCACAACTACATCACCGAATCGACCACTTGGCTCTTCAACGAGGATAACGCCTACTTCACCAACAACGACTACGGCACAGAGGATACTCTGATGCGTTGGTTCCCAATCGTACCGGGTCAGCCTATGTACCTCTCGATGGCCGAGTATACATACAATGCCGAGGAGGTTTGGTGGCGTGCCGGCTGGGGTCCGGGCTACTATACCCCTCTCTTCGACCTCGACAAGTACTACGAGGACTACGCCAACGCACCTAATGGCATATCGGATACGACCCCTTACTACACCGGATACCACCGTCGCGACTTTGTGATGTCGAAGCAGCCAAGCCGAATGAAAGATGTTCCTCAAATCGATATAGACCTTCACCCTCTCGGAGGCCGCATCACACTCACACCGACCGACAACATCTACGGTATGTGCTACTGTATTGTGGACCTGGCTACCTACTCCGAAATGCTCCGACTGCTCGACAACAACAAAGACTACGTGCAGTGGTATATCACTTCGTATCACGCCTTTGCTATTACGCAGATTACGAACAACGTATTCGGCCAGACCGACATCATCTTGGAGAACGACTATTGGATGCAGCAGAACACCCAATATATGATTCTCGTCACATCGCTCAGCGATGAGAGGGGTAGCAGGCAGTCGTTCGTTACCAAGACCTTCTCGCTTCCAAAACCAACCAAAGCGGCTCCGACCGTCGAGGTTAAGGGTGTTGCAAAACCTGCCGACGAGGTTGAGACCAGCGGTGCACAGCGTCACGACGAGGTTTACTTCAACATCAAGGCTACGAGCGGTGCCGACAACAACGCCTTTACGGGTAAGTACATCGCTAACTATGAGCGCGATTGGGCTGCTATGGTTCAGTCGGTAATGAAACAAACCAACTGCACAAAAGAGGAGGCCAACACAGAACTCATCAAGCAATATGGAGCAAGTTTCACAGCCGAAGAGTTGGCTGCCATAAACTCGGCTGAAGGTCTGACAATCCGTTTCGACACTCGCGCCGACGCTACAACTTTCTGCGGCGCCGTTATTATGAACGACGAGGGTGTATACAGCGTTGGTTCGGTTGGCGAGATACGCTCGTTAAAAGAGCCTGCTGCAACGCCTGCCGATATGCAAAAGCTCAACGCTTTGAAGGGCGAATGGACCGCAACTGCAACCATCAACTACACACGTTGGTTCTACGACGAGAGCCGTCCGGAGGACGAAAAGAACTATCCGGCAACCATCGAGGAGGTTAAGACCAGCAAAGTTGTTATCGGAGAGGTTGGTTACGAGGCGACACTCCCAGAGAGTGTCTACGACATCTTCTTCAAGAGCTCGACCCTCAAAACCAAAGAGGAGGTTGATGCTGTCTATAACCAATTCAAGGAGAGCGTCGACGGCTTTAACCAGCATTTGGTAGAGCAGAACCGCATCTTGTGCCAGGGCTTCGACCTCGAAACAACCCATAGCGGCTACTACACCAAGTATGCTTCGCCTTACGAGTTGTTTATTGCCGACGGCGACACCTACTCGGCTTACAACTACGAGTCGCCAATCTTCGACTTCGGTCCTAAATGGTATCTCGAAATCGACACCGACGGCAACGTAACCGCTCCGTTCAACGCCAACTACTTTGCACCGACTTCGCAGTGGTACAAGCAAGTTTACAGCTTCATTGGTTGTAGCGACCAGCACTCGTTGCCTTATGTTATGAACGAGAAGAGCGAAATCGTAAATGGTCACTTCCCTGTAACCATCTCCGACGATGGTAACACCATCACCATCAACCCTCTCGTTTATGGCGAGGCACAGGAGTCATTCTATCCTAACATCGCTCGTACTTATGTACAGGGTGGTCAGAACGTATTCCAACTCTATTCGCGAATCATTAGCCCTATCGTCCTCACTCGCGGTTATAGCGAGCCTGCCGCTCCGGCTGCTGCTTCGGCTGTTCGCGTAGAGTCGCAGAAGCCTGCATCGCTCCACACCTCGAAGCAGGGCATCGCACGCAAGAGCCGCACCGCACTTCCAGTAGGTTGCGCACTCCGCGAGCGTACGAAGGTTAAGTACGATATCCTTTCGAAGGAGGAGTTCCAAGCAAACCTCAACAAGTTTGTCGAGAACTTCAAGCAGAAGATGCAATAATTTGCAAAGCACCGTCAGAAACTCTCCGCGAGGGGAGTTTCTGTTCGGTTTTTTTATAAAACTATTCAACCAACTCCGATATGAAGAGATTGCTACTCGCCCTCGTTACACTCGCCACCGTTGCATCGGCTTCGGCGCAGATTCCACTCGGCAGCGAAGGTAAAGGAGGCGTAATTTCGGGTAGTTTTGAGAGCAACAGCATCGTCTATTTCAACGACAAAGCCCTCTCGACACCTGCTCCCGAAGACCATTTCGGCTCGAACAACTACTTGAAGGTCAATTATACCTACAAGCGCCTTTCGGTCGGGCTCCAACTCGAAGCCTATCTGCCGGCATTGCAGGGCTACGAAATGGGAACCTATGCGCCAGGATACCGCGTAATATACCCTACCAAATATATCCAGTGGCAGGACAAGTGCTACTCGATTTTGGTTGGCGACGTATATGAGCAGTTCGGTAACGGCATAGTTTTCCGTAGTTTCGAGGACCGACAACTCGGCTTCAACAACGCACTCGAAGGTGGTCGCGTTTCGTACAACCTCGGCCAATACTTCACCATTAAGGCGATGTATGGTCGTCCGCGCATCTACAACAACTACGGTGGTAGTGGCATTGGTGGTGCCGACCTCTCGCTCTCGCTGGGCGACATCTTCGGTATGAAGAGGGCCGTCCTCTTCCTCGAAGGTAGTTATGTAAATCGCTACGAGCGACTCAACAAGGACAAGTCACTCAACTTCGAAAGTCGCGGTTTAACATCGCCAAACCTCTCGCTCTACTCGGCCCGTTTGAATCTCGACGTCGCAGGCTTTACGTTGCGCACCGAGTATGTTGGCAAGGGCAAAGACCTCTCGTCGCTTGCAGCTTCGCACGCCGCCAAAGGTCAAGCCATCTACGCCGAGGCTGGTTATAGTTACAAGAGTTTGAGCATCTCGGGTGTCACCCGTATGCTCGACAATATGGGAACGCTATCGTCGCTCTATGGCGGACTTGGAACGGCCAACACAATCAACTACCTGCCGGCTCTGACTCGCCAATATACCTATATGTTGGCCAACCTCGAACCGCATCAGGTCAATGTCGAGGGAGAGATTGGTGCGCAAGGCGACATCTACTACTCCTACCGCAGCAAAAACAACCGTTCGCGCTATTGGAATTTCCACATCAACTACTCGACCTACTACACGCTCCACAAGTCGCAAAGCCAAACCGGCGAGCGCGAGCTTTTGTGGCGCGACCTCAACTTCGACGTCGAGCGTCAGTGGAACAAAAAGTTGAAGACGACGTTCCTCTTCTCGTTCCAGGAGCGAAACCCATACCACGGCTCACGCCACCGCACCTATGTTTCGAACATATTTGTCGCCGACGTACTCTACAAATTCACTCGTAAGACGTCGTTGCGCGTCGAGGCTCAATACCTACTCTCGGGCGAGTACGAAGGCGATTGGGTTGCAGGCTTGGTCGAGTTGAACTTCGCACCACATTGGAGCATCTACGCCAGCGATATGTACAACATCGGTCGCGGCTCGCTCGGCACACAGAAAAACTACTTCAACGTCGGCGCAAGCTACACCTATAAGCGACTTCGCGCCCAACTTGCCTATGGTCGCAACCGCGCAGGCTACATCTGCTCGGGTGGCGTATGTCGCTATCAGCCCGAATATACAGGTATCAATATTTCGCTCAATTATTCATTCTAAACAACGAAACAACCAACCCTATGAAGAGTCTTTTTCGCATAGCAACAACCGCCCTCTTTGCAGCACTCGCACTCGCTTCGTGTCTTAAAGGCGAAGGCAGCGACGACCCTGCAAATGGTGGCAACAACACCCCTGCTGCAACGGGTCTGCAAATTACCTGCTCGACAGCAGTAATCAAGGCCGACGGCATCGATGCGGCTATCTTTACGATAACCTACAACGATGTTGCACTAACCGAGGAGCAGGTTACATTCTACGACGCAACAACCAATCTCCCTGTCGAGATGCCGAACCTCACCTTTACGACCGAGAGTGTCGGCACCTACTCATTCTACATCAAATTTGCAACCGAGGACAAAGATGGCAACACGGTTGAGTACCGCTCGAAGACAATCGAAATCACGGCTGTATCGAGCCACGACCTCAACCTCGACGACAACAATAACCCTGGTCTGACCATTGCTCTCTCGACCAACATCGTTCGTGCAGGCACAGGCGAGGCTGTGATTATCCCTCGCTACAATGGCAAGGTCCTCACGAGCAGCGAGATTGGCGACTTCTCGTTGTTCGACGCCTCGACCAATGCTCCGCTTACATTGGAGAAGAAGGAGTTTACGGCCAACAACGGCACTGTCTATCTGTTGCCTGTTTATAGCTCGGACAAGGCCGAGATTATCAACTTCTGGGCTATGTATGGTACCGAAAGCACGATTAACACCCCTTCCAAAATTACGGTTATCGACTTCGATATTCCGCAACGCCCTACCGACCCACAGCCATCGAACACATCGTTCCGTCGCCGTGCTTTTGTTACCCAATTTACGGGTACTTGGTGCGGAAACTGCCCGATAATGCACGCATCGCTCACCAACGTATTCAACTATGCCGAGTATGCCAACAAGGCTGCATTGATAGCAATCCATCAAGGCGACGCTTTGGAGATTAGCGACAGCGACCTGCGAGGCGCCAACGGCTTTGCCGTGAGTGGCTATCCAATAACGAAGGTTGACCTTATCTATACGATTCAGAACTACGGCGTTGAGGACAATATCGCCAACATCAAGCAGGCTATTGACAACGCTGTATCGACCCCTGCACAGGCCGGTATCGCAGCCCGCACGGCTATCGACGACTCTTCGCTTGTAATCCGCACCAGCGTCAAGGCAGCAGAGGAGGGCGAATACTTTGTAGGTGCTTGGGTTTTGGAGGACGGTCTTTATGAAATGCAAAACAACACCGTCGGCATCAGTGGCAACTTCGATATTCACAACAACGTCCTTCGCCTCGCCGACTCAAAGGCTTCGCGTCGCGACTTCTACGGCCACCCACTTGGCACGCTCAACAAGGGCGACGTTGCCGACTACCTCTTCGTAATCGAACTCAACCCTTCGTGGAACAAGGCTAACTGCCACGTTGTACTCTTCGTTTCGACTATCAAGAATGGCTCGAAGGCAATCACCAACGTTACAACGATTAAGCCTCTCGCAGGCGGAGTAGAGTTTGCCTACAAATAGAGGCCTCGACCCTAAAACGACAATGGCTGTCCAAAATTGCTGGACAGCCATTGTCGTTTTGTATTGGTTTAATCCGTTAATCGAAGAGTTCGATACCTCGCTCCGTCATACGCCTCTGCAAAGCCTCGACATCGAGCATTCGAGGTGTGCAACCACGCTCGGCACACATCGCAGCTGCTATACCGACGGCCTCACCCATAGCCATACAGATGGACATCACGCGATACGATGCGTGGGCGCGGTGCGTTCCCGATATGCAACGACCTGCGACATAGAGACCCTCAACATCGCGTGGCGTAAAACAACGATACGGCAGGTCGTATGGTTTGCAATATTGGATATGCTCCTCGGCTTGACCAGCACCTTCGGGGTTATGAATATCGACTATAAACTCGGCTCGATGAACCACAACATCGTCGAAGCGGCAACCTTCGGCCATCTCCTCGGCAGTGATAACATAGTCGCCCATCACGCGACGAGTTTCGCGCACACCCGTAGTTGCACCGCTTGCAACGCAACGACAATTCTCGTAGCCAGGCACATTCTCGCGCAAGAAATGCTCCAACAGCGCAATCTGCTCGCGCAACTCCACCTCGGCTGCAAATATCTGCTCGACACGGGTCATATCGACTCCATTGACCTGCGTTGTATTGACCTGCCGTTCGCCATCACGCACCGTTGGGTGCAGACGCACGGCGGCCAACTTATGAGGCAACTTACCCTCCTCGGCACAACGCTTACAGAAGTCCAAAAATCGTTCGTCACCCAAACGCACATCATCAACGTCGCCTATACAGATAATGGCGCGACTCTCATCGACACCCGAAATGGTAAATTCCAATGTCACGGGTTGCATCAATCCATCGTCACGACCCTTTTCGGTCGGCGCACCAGCCATATAGGCCACAATGCCGTCGCCCGTAGCATCGACTATCGTCTTGCCCATCAAAGCAAACGGACCATCGTTGGTTGCGACAATCAGTCCACACAATCTATCGCCCTCCTTAACAACATCGCAGACCGATGTTTGGAGATAGACGTCGATATTGGGGTGTGCAACGAACTTGGCAAGCAGACGCTTCGCTCGCTCAAAGTCGTGGGCGCGACCGCTCTCGCCAATCATATCGTTCTCCGGCACACCGAGCAACTCAACCAACTCGTCGCGCATCGTTCCGCGCCCAACCATACCGAGTATCGGGCCGACATAGCCAACCGTAAGGTTACCTCCAACAACGCCATAGCGCTCAACAAGAGCCACCTTTGCACCCTCACGCGCTGCGGCCACCGCCGCACATAATCCGGCAGGGCCGGAGCCTGCCACGACAACATCGTAGGCGGCTCGCACATCTATTTGTTTTGCGTAGTTAATTTGTGCCATTCTTTTTACTATCTACATATCTATAAATCATATACAATATAGCGAGGCCCACCATCACCGCTACGCCCCACCTCATTATCGACTCCTTCGCTGCCGAATAGTCGCCCACGAAGAGTTGCAGGAGAAGCAGAGCCGCAATAGCCAACAGCGTCACGACAAAACAGTTTACGGCCATATGCGAATATCGCTTCGTGGCGCGTTTCATCTCGGCCGTAGGCTCGCAGTCGGCCTCGGGGTCAATCATCGAACGGATTTTAGCGCTACCCTCGTCTTCGCGTCCCTGCAACTTGGCCCATAGCTCCATTATCGAGAGCAACACGACAGGGATTATTGTACCGATAACGGCCTCCAACACATTAGGGTTAATCCACTCGAAGGTCGCCCTAACCACATCGTTAAACTTAAAGGCCAGGCCGAACAGACCGCAAAGATATGTAACACCCATTGCCGTAAGCAGATGACGTTGTGTAAGTCGGCGAGAGAAGAGGCCCCAAACCGAAGGGACATAGAGAGGACCGATAATCATCGTAAGTACCGTTACGACCACCTTCTCGGCACCACCCGCCATAGGAATCAACAAGGCGAGGGCAATGATTGCAAGGCCAAATGAGTAGGTAAACAGGCGGCCGACACTTATCAGACGTTTGTCGCTCGCCTGCGGATTGCGATAGCCATATATATCGTAGGTAAATACGTTGGCAAAGACATTGAGCGTACCCGACACAGTCGAGAGCGTTGCCGAAACCATCGCTGCCAACATCACTCCGACCATACCCTTCATCAGCACGTGTTCGCTCATCAGGATATAGGCCTGCTCGGGGTCGGCCTCGGGGTTAATAATGCGGTACGCCATTGCCGGGAAGTACCAAATAATTGGCGTCAGCAGGTAGAGCGCACCGACCAGATAGGTACTCTTGCGAGCATCGCTCTTGGTTGGAACACTGATATAGCGTTGCACAAATGGCCAATCGCCGCCAATAGTAAAGCCATTGACAACAAGCCACAACAGCAGCCAAAACCACGGATAGTCGGCACTAAACGGCACGAAGTAACCCTCGGGAGCTTTGTCGATAAATTGGCCCAGACCTCCAACAGCATCGATTGAGAGTGGAATCATAAAGACCACAACCGTAATCAAGACACCAAACTGAATTACATCGGTCATAAGCACAGCCAAGAATCCGCCCATTGCTGTATATATCAGGGTAATCACTCCCAATATCGCAATTCCCCAATAGACCGACAAGTGGCCAGTAGAGTCAGCAAAGAAGTTGCCCTCGGGCAAGAGCATCAACGTCGACATCACCTTTGCTATGGCATAGAGAGCTACCGCCGTATGAAATCCGCGACCGATGATACCAAGCAGAGTATAAAAATTGAGCGAGGCGCGACCAAAACGCACAGTCAAGAACTCACCAGGCGACTTGATACGCAACTCGCGCCAACGACCCGACAGATAGCGACCCACCAAAAAACTCGCAAAACCGAGCATATTGCCGATAATCACAGCAACGATGCCCGACTTGTAGGCTACTCCACCCCAAATAACGAACGTACTCGCCGAAAAGAGCGTCATATAGGCCGACATTCCCGACAACCACCACGACGAGTTACGACCTGCGATAAACATATCGGCCGAGGAGCGGATACTGCGCGACACCCAAACACTCACCGCGATAAGGCCCAAGAAATAGATAGCGACAACAATGTAATCAATCAATTCCATATAAAATCTTGTTTATTATCCACTAACGAAGTTTAGCAACATCAAATATAGTTGTTTTTGAGCAATTATCCAACTTTTTATTCCCTGCTTCGCCTATCCACCCCATTAAACCGAACAGACCCGCAAGATATTCTTGCGGGTCTGGCTTCACAAATTGTGTTCGCCGACTACTTCAACGAAGCGTGAGGGTGCGACGATAGACGTTGCATATCGACATACAATGCACGAATCTGCACATCGCTATCAGCCTCGGTCGAACGCTCCTCGCGCAACTGCGCAGCAGGAACAGCCTTGCTAACGTGTGGGCACTCAATCGATGGCAACACACCATTCAGAACCTTGCTGAAAGCCTTATACGAAGGATAGTAGTCCGATAGTTGCTTTACCGACTTTCCGTCATAGATTGCATAGACCATCTCACCACGAACATCGTTGCGGCCAAATGGAACACAAATCGCTACGGCAGGTGCCGAATCCTCCGAAAGCGAAGCCTGCAAATTGTAGGTTTGAAGACCATTGCTCAAACAGAATGTCTGCCACAAACGATAGTACTCCTCGCCGCTCATCGAGCTGCTACCAAGCTGGCGCAACTTCAATACATCGTCGCCATCGGTCATCGGAGTTCCAATCATATACTTCATATACTCGGTCTGCTCGTTAGCCACGAAAACAAACTCGCATACGCCATTTCGAATAACCGCATCGATTGCCGCCGAAGGGTTATCGCCACCCTCCAAAGCCAAAGTCGAAGCCTCGGCAAACTGTACAGGACCAACAACACCATTCCAGTCCTCGCAGAGGTATGCAAACTTATACTTTGTACCAGGGTTCAATCCCGCCATAGTAAACGAATCGACACCAATAGGTTCACCGTGCCAATCGTTGATAATCGAAGACGAGCCCTCTGCCGATACCGTATATTTGAAGTATTCGAGGAAGGTCTCGCGATTATCGTCTGCCGATGGCTGACCACTACCTTCGAGAATAGGCTCGATATATTGGAAACGAATACCTGCGTGCTTCTCGAAGTCGTAGGCAACATTTATCTTGATGCTTGTACGACCCTGTGGCTCCAACGTCAGCACACCATTCGACTGGCAAGCCTCCGGAGTATTGGTAACGACAGGCTTGGTGCGGAATGGTTCGGTAAATTTAACAGGCGAGAGTTCGCGAGCCTTGTTACGAGCCGTATAGCCGATAACATACTCTGTATCGGGTTGTGCATACCATACGGTCGAGGAGCTAAATGGCTGACCCTGCGAATATGCCTCATTAACCAAGCCCCAACCATCGTAGTCGATATCCTCGGCAAGTGCGCGAAGCTCGAACTCGGTAGCCTGCGTCTTGTAGTACTCGGCCTGCTCGACGGTATATGCCTTCCAAAGGATTACAGGGGTATTGGCGGCAATATCGTACTCGTACCAGAAATAGTTGGCGCCAAGTTTGCTCTCCATAACTCTAATCTCGCCACTGCCAGGCAACATATCGGCAGGAATCTCCTGCAACGTAAAGACTGCCGAATCGAACTCTTTGGCCGGGGTCTTATTCTCGTCAAGAGCGATTGCAGTAGCCATAATAGGCACACTTGAATCGGCTGACTGACCAAAGTCACGATAATACGAGAGGTTTAGTTCATCGTTTGCAGCGATTGCATCATCAATAGTATGACGCATAAAGTCGATATAGAGTTTATCGCCATAGATATTGATGTATGGCATCAAATCCGACTCATTCGAACACCAATAGTAGAGATACTTACAATCGGCATTAGGGATATGAGTCACCTGCATAGCGCGATAATTGGTCTGCGCATTGACCGTCACGCGAGGATTGCCAATCAGGCTCTCCGATGTGGTCTTAACATAGCAAATCGACATCTCGCCATCTTCGACGCCCTCGGTATCGTAGCAAGCCACAGCCACGATGATATACTCGGCATCGGGCACTACTTGTGCCTGCGAATATGTCGAGTTCATCCAGTCGAACTCCTTCTCCAAGTAGTCGCTATGACTCTGTGAAGAGAAGGTGTAGGCACCCGCTCCCGTAGAGTTAAAGACAAACGAACGAATCCACTCATCGACGTCGCGAGCCGAAGCCTCGGTCTTACCCTCGCTACGCATCTGCTCATAGAGCGAGTTGTAGAGACGGCACAATGGGAATACATCAAGACGATACGACTGAACATAGTCACCCGGACGAACAACAAACACAAAATTGTCGTTGGTTATCTTCGTGACATCAATCGACACACCCTCCTCACTCGCTACGACCTTGTTTATCGTGCAAGGAATCTTGGTAGGGACATTGGCGTTGGTTGGAGGGGCCACTTCGGGCGTAACCTCAACCGGCGGATTAGGGGTATCGGGAGTCTCCGAGCCTCCGCCATTCGGATTTTCGTCACCGCCACAAGCAACAGCCATCGAGCCAACCAAAGCGATGAGCAACAACTTTTTCAGTAATGATTTCATAACCTTGTTTTGTTTATCAATATTTAGTTTTCTTCTATTTCGCCATATCGTAGTCGGCCAAGCCATTGCAGAGCGCACACTCGGCCACATTGTTCACATAACCATCGGCACCAATAACGAGTGCGCACACACTCATATTCTCGGCTACCCAACCTGCGTCGAGCGTTATGCTTCGCGCGAGGGTCGCCTTCTCGCCAGCAGCCAAATCGCCCAAGCGGTCACCACCACTCGATTGCGTTGCGAGGGTGCGGAAGACGTGGTTATGCTCATAATCATCGATATACAAGCCATTGCGAGCCTGTCGGGCTATAATCTTATGTTCGAGAACATAGAGTGCAACACGATAGGAGTTGCTCTTCTCGGCTGTAACCTCGGCCGAAATATCACACTTGCGCTTCGAAGCGTCGTAGGTGGTCGAAAGGCGCACGCCACAATGCGACGGATAGTCGTTGAATGTTGCGTTGAGCATCGTTTGCAGATTGTTCTTATCCTCGGTTGCTTCGCGCATATCGACAATAAACGACGGATAGGCCGCCAAACCAAATTGGTTATAGAGCTGATTGGTAAGCGGCACTCCCATAGGGTCGTCACCGCCCGTTTTGTCGTGCATCGCTATAATATGGACTCTATCCTCGTCGAAGTAGTCCATAATCAGATACTTCAAAAAGACATATCCATCGGGGCAGAATGCACACCAAGCGCCCGTAAATTCAAAGACGCACGAGTGGCGGGCATAGGCCGACGGCTTATCATCGCCACCGTCCGATGGTTTATCGACCTCAACTGCCGTAACCGATACGGTTGCAGACCTCTGGCCATCGTACTCGGCACGAAGCACAAATCGACCTGCAACACTACTCGTCAAACGATTGGCCGACAAGGCATAGTCGCTCGTTGCAGCACCCTGTGGCACCTCAACCAGCGACAACTTTGCGATGCTCGTCACATCATCTACGCCATATTTCACTGCGAAGCTAACCGCATCGACACCATCGGCATCGAATCGATTGCGGTCATACTCCACCTTCAAGGTTTTGGTTGGAGCCTCCGCCTGCTCATAATCACGCTTGCCGTGGCACGCCACCGCCATAGCAGAGAGCAGAACCAACATCGTTATTCTAAAAAACTTTCTCATCTCCTTTGCTTACTATTCCATTACATAATCGACACTCTCGCCAACCTTGCAACTTGCCGTATTGTTGCAGACGTATGTCACACCACCATCGGCAGTCGTGAGGGCCGAAACCACAACACGCATATTCTCCACTCGCCACGCATCGTTGAGACGGAGTGTAAGTGGCGACGTAAGGGCTGTATCGACACCCTCTTCGAGCGTTGCACCTCCATTAAATCGCGTGCCATAGATATTGTCGGAAAAAGCGTGACGAACAACGTTGTTATGGAGGTAGTCGTCCGACGCTCCATACTGCATATATTCGATACCGCTCTCAACCAAGAATACCAAATAGCGGTACGACGAGGCCACATTCGATGTAATACGCGGTGTAACCTTCAACGTACGGGTCGAAGCGTCGTACGATGTACCGATAGCCACGCCACACGTTGGCGGATAGTTGGCAAGGCTCTTCGACATCTCCGACTCTATAACACTCTGAACCGAGGTCATCTTCTCGCCATCGCGCATATCAAGCACAAAGAGCGGCAGGCCACTGCTGCCAAACTTCGAGTAGTAGGCATCGGCAGCCGCAATACGCATCGGGTCGGAGATATTGAAATCGACGTGAAACGACACCGGCACCAATCGCTCGGGTTGCGTCTCATCGATAAGGCCAATCACGGTACTCAACATCGGGCAATAGGTACAACCGACCGATGTAAATTGCATACCGAGCATCTTATGACGGAACTTTTGCGCCTGGTCGGCAGTTGCTCGTGTCGCGGTAACGGTCACTTCGTTGTCGGAGAAGTGTTCGCCACCCTTATAGTATCGAGCCTTGAATGTGTAGGTTCCCGCAGCAGTTGTTGCGAAGGTGTTGGCACCGGCAGCAAGCGAAATCTCCTCGCCATTGAAGGTTCTGACAATAGTTGTTGTGCGGCCATTGCTCACATCCTCCGAGCCATACATAACCTTGAAGGTCACAACATCGACACCATCGGCCACAACCGAAGTCTTATCGGCAAAGAGACGCACGACTCCCTCCGGAACTTCGCCGACAACATCGTCGTCGGGCAACGTATAATCGACCTCACTGACAGGCGTATAATCGATGCTCTCACCCACGGCACAAACATTGGCGTTATCGACCATCGTGCGACCATCACGCTTGCAGAACGCATAGACTACAACTCGCAGATTTTCGCTCGACGTATATGGCAGATTTTCGACATCGAACGACACGCTACGCTCCTCACCTGCGGCCAACGTAAATTTACTATCGGCCGACATCTGCAAAAAGTTGGGCGAAACAGCGACAACAATATCGTCGTAGATATGGTCGGCCTCCGTTCCCGCAGCATAGTATTGATTGTCGAGCAACAAGGCATAGCCCAAATCATACTCTCCACCCTTTGGCGAAACAACCGAGGCTGTAACACGCAAGCGGCCCGACTCCAACGACGAAGAGTTAATCTTCACGCCACACGATGCCGGATAGTTATGAAGGTGTTGCTGAATTATCGCCCCGATACCCGTTGCCGTACGCTCCATATTCATATAGGCAAGGTCGTAGATACAGCACGGATAGCCCGAACCGCCAAACTGCGACAACATCGCTCCACCCAAATCGCTACGTCCATAAGGAATCGCATAAGGATCTACATCGGAACTTGACGAATGGACGGCAAGAACCAACATATTTTCACGCCACTCGGCATCGACATTTTCGAGAGCAGCGGTCATCGATGGGCAGTAGGCGCACCACGTTCCCGTCAGGTCGTAGACCATAATCTTCTGACCATACGGCTCATATTTTTCGCGATTTTTGGCCGTAATAACAACCGAATTTTCGCTCTGACGCCCCTTGTAACTTGCGACCAAAGTATATTTACCGTTCTTCACGGCCGAGAATGTTGTCGAGTAACGCTCCAAGCGACGACCCGTAACCGCATTCTTAAAATAGACATTTGCGAGGGTCGAATCGTCGGCCGTAAGTTCCACACCATCGAGCTTCAAGGAGAGGGTTACGTAGTCGTCACCATCGGCCTCAATCGTACTCTTCGAGGCCGAGATTATCAGACCCGACGACACACCTCCATCGTCACCTCCGCCACCCGAATTACCCGAATCGCTAATCAGTTCATTAACATCGCCGTGACACGAAGCCAATGCAAATGCAGCGACAACGGCCAACAGCCCAAATAGTTTTGATATAGAGTATTTCATATCAATCACACATTAACTAAAACGAAGTGGTAATCGAGAGGTTGGCACCCGTATAGGCAGGGATATTGCGGCAGACACCACCCGAGCATACCATTCCGGCACGATTGCGACCATAACTCAACTGGATACGCGTACGCGACTTCGTAAAGCTGACACCCGCGTTATAGTAGTGCGTCTTGGTCCAACCGTGGTTGTACATATCGCTGACATAGATGCTCCACGCAGGTGCAAAATTGACCTCCAACAACGCAGCCACCCAATCGCGCTTATCCTCAAACGAGGTAAGGTACTGCAACTCCAAGCGGGTCGAGAACTTCGGCGTAAACTTGTAGAGCATATCGGCTACAAAGATATTCGAAATCCACGTTGCTCGACTCACACCGTGCGACGGGTTGTACTCCTGGAAGGCGTAGAGCAACTGCAACTTGAATTTGCGGGTAATCTGCTTTTCGAGCGTCACGTTGAGATTTTGCCACAACAACTTATCGGCTTTGGCCGTACGCTCACCACGCAGACTATAATAGGTCGAATAGTTTACACCTAACTTCATACCACGCTTACCGCCAAGCAACGAACCGCGACGAAAGTTGTAGTAGACATCAATCTGACCACCTATCTCGCCCGGATTGATATACGAGCCATAGAAGGTGCTTGGCTGTACGATATATGGGTTGAGATTGGTGAGCAGATAGGAGTACTGCGCACACAGAGCCGGAATATAGTTCATCGTATTGGCCGACGAGGTGTTGCGATAGATTATCGGCTGGTCCATATACTCCAAACGGCGAGCCGAGATATTGACACCCAAGCCATAGCCGCTGTAACCAACCTCGATAAGTTGAGCGTTACCATTTTTAATCAGGTCGATACGAGGGTCGTTTTTGCCATCGTATGCAGTATTGGAGTAGTGACGCTCACCCGCATCTATATATTCGCTCTTAAAGATAAAGCCCTTATGCTCGAAATTGACTCTACCCGAGAATCCTGTCGAAGTTGGCTTTGCACCCTCCTCCTGCAACGAAGCCGAAATAGCCTCGTAGCGATTGAGTACCGAGCCCTCGACCGACAACGATGTATTGGTCCAACCCGCAAGATTAGAAATCGAGAAGGAGATATCGCCACCACGAGCCTGCGTATCCGAGAACTCCATACCAAGACGCGGCAAGCCCCAAATTAACTTTACGCCCAGAATATTTTTGTAGTTGTAGGTAAATCGCGCACCCATCAGCGCACTATTGATGCCGAGCGTACGGTCGGCAAAACTACGGAAGAGCAAACCGCTACCAAATTGGTCGTAGAATGTACCCGCCGTAACCGAAAAACTCTTGTCGGCCCACGAAGCGTAGAAGTTCGACAAGCCAAAACGCTTCAACTCGGTAGGATAACCCTGCAAGACCGGCAGATAGGCCTCGGCCTGAGCACCGGCCGAAAATCGACCGCGATAGTAGTCGAGTTTCAGATAATTATTCGAGCCAAAACGGTCATCGGGGACTATTGCGTTGGTCTTTGCATCGTCCACATAGTATATCGAGTTGGTCTCGAAGCTACCCGTCAGATAGCCCTTCGGGCGCTCTTTCTTGTCGGATTGCTCCTTCGCACCAACACTGCTCACACCCACCACAACAAGCAGTGCGAGCAACAAACAAAGTCTCTTCATCTCTTAAATTGGTCTATCGCCTACTATTTCAGGCTCTTAATCTTATCGATAAGTTCCTGCTCACTGCCCGGCGTATATCCCGTATGCGAATAGACAATCTTGCCACTCTTATCGACAACAAACACCTGCGGAGTAAACGACACATTCATAGCGCGCATAAACTCCTGGTTCTTGTCGTAGAGCACCGTAAAGTCGCTCCAACCGTGACCCTCGACCAAAGCTCGCGCTTGTGCCGAGAAACGGCTATCGTCGGTCGAGATTGCCACCACGCGGAATTTTGCCTCTTCGAGCCAATCAGGTAACTGGTCGTTAATCTCATCAAGCTCACGAATACAAGGCTTGCACGTCACAGCCCAAAACGAGATAATCATCGGCGTCTTACCATCGACCAACGATGCCGTATTGACAGCCTCACCCTTACCATTCTCCACCTTTACCGATGGCACCTGTGCCATAGCGCCTGCATAGCTCAAAAGAGCAACCAAGACCAAAAGAATCTTTTTCATATAGTTCTGTTTACTTATATTTATAATATAACGTCGCAAATATATGTAATATTTTCCAATTTTACCCAAAACATTACAGTCCAATATCCATTCTGCACTCAATTTTAGGAGCAAAGTCACATTGGCGCAAAAAAGATTGCAGAAATTGTTGGCAGATGAGAGATTTTTACTATCTTTGCACCGCATTTAGTGCATTAATAGCTATTAATTAACAAAAACAAACAAGATGAAAAAGGGAATTCATCCAGAAAATTATCGTTTGGTGGCATTCAAGGACATGTCGAATGACCACGTGTTTTTGTGCAGGTCCGCCGTTTCGACAAAAGAGACCATCGAGGTGAACGGCGAAACCTATCCCGTGTATAAGATGGAAATCTCCAACACATCGCACCCGTTCTATACCGGTAAGATGAAGTTGGTTGATACCGCCGGTCGTGTGGATAAGTTTATGAGCCGTTACGCAAAGCGCTACGATAAGAAAAAGTAGTCGATTCTACTTTATGGAAAGAGAGTGTGTCATTTCGACACACTCTTTTTTTTATTGGGATAGCGATGGCATTGAATGGCAGGTAGACAAAAAACTTTGCCGTGGAGATTGGGTAGATTGAGGAGATTGGGTAGCCAGCAATCCCTAACGCCCCTAACGCCTTGAACTACATTAACCGCCCTGCCACCTCCCAAAATTACATTTTAGGCACACAGACAAAAGGCTTGGCTGGTAAGGCGAAGCAGGAGCATACTTGGCGTATGTGACTGTTTCGACTTGACAGCCGTAACGAAGAAATCACCTTGTTATACGGCTTCTTGTGTAATAATCTCAACAATACATAGCAATACCATCGCTCCGAGTATCGAGGTAAGAAATGAGCCGATAGAGCCTATCGGAATCCAACCAAAGAGAGAGACAAGCCAACCGCCAAGAAATCCACCAATAAGACCCGTTAGCAGATTCACGACAAGGGCATAGCGTCGTTCTTTGACCATAAGAGAGGCCAACCAACCCTCGACCAAGCCTATAAGCAGATACCACACCAAGTACATAGCCAATCGTTTTGTCCCTGCTCAAATATAGTGCAATTTCTATACCCCACAAAAAAAAGGGGCTGCAAATGCCCCTTTTGCAATATTTTATGTTCGTATCAGAATCTGCGGAAGGCTCTCACAAAGAGTTTATCGCCCTTCGACCCTTCGTCGATTTCGGGTTGCACCGAGCCCATATGCGAATAGAACGATTGGGTCGATTTTGCACCTTCGGTCGATGAGTGGTAGAACATTATATCATTGAGCGGACGACCACCCGCATTACGCAGTGTTGCATTAAATTGCTTACGCACCGCACGCTTAAACGCTACACGCGAGCCGCCATTAAAGGCCGTACCGAGTATCCACACCTCGTTAATCGCAGGCAGATACCAGCCTTCGCCCTTCGATGCGCACCACTCTGCCGCAGGGAATTCGCTCAACGACAACGAGTTGGCTGCAACATATTCGGCAATTTTCGCCATATTGTTTCGGCCGTCCATTCGGTCTGCACAACCCACCTTTTCCATCTCACGACGCGGCTTCGACGACCACGCCAAGCAGGCCTCATCGAGCGACGCAATGACCCCGTGACGACCCTCGTCGGTAGTCGAAACCACAATGCCGACAACATCGCCTTCGCGATAAATTTCGCCCACCTTATAGCCCGATTCAGCAGGCTGAACGGCCACGTTCGCAGAAGCGGCCGATTTTGTCGCAACTTGCTGATTATCGGAATGTTGAGCGCCAGCACCAAAGTAGTCGCGCTCACCGTCGGGATACTCTATATAGCGGATTTCGTCGGTCGATAAAACATAGACCGGTTTTTCGGTACGATAGCGCACATATTTGACCTTTTTAGAGGAGACTTTCAGCACCGTAACCCGTTGCGACGAACCATCGTTGCGCACCAATAAATCTTGCGCCACGAGTTCGGTTGCGGAGATAAGAGTTACCGCCAGCAATAAGAGAATTTTTCGGCTCATTTTTCGACTATTATTTTGCTACAAATATAGTTAAAATTACTATATTTGCATAATGTTTACCAAAATGGTCTATTATGGGATTTTTTGACATATTCAAAAGCAAAAAGGCCGAGCAGCCAACCGAGGCGCAAGCGGCCGAAAATCAACAGCAACTCGAAGAGGGGTTGGAGAAGACAAAGCAGGGATTTTTCGCAAAATTGGCTCGTGCCGTAGCGGGTCGCTCGACCGTCGATGAGGATTTGCTCGACGACTTGGAGGAGGCACTCATAACCTCCGACGTTGGAGTCGATACGACCGTAAAGATTATTCGCAACATCGAGGCTCGTGTGGCTCGCGACAAGTATGTTGGCAGCGAGGAGTTGTACAACATTCTCTACGACGAGATTGCCGCGCTGATGGAGCAGGCCGAGGGTTCGGCCGAGAATTTTGGTCTCGACGTCAAGGAAGGCGAGCCTTATGTGGTGATGGTTGTAGGCGTAAATGGTGCCGGCAAGACCACCACAATCGGCAAACTCGCGGCACAACTTACACGTGCCGGCAAGAAGGTCTATATCGGTGCAGCCGACACATTCCGCGCAGCAGCCATCGACCAGCTCGGCGTATGGGCCGAACGCGCCGGGGCTACTATGATTCGCCAAGAGATGGGCTCCGACCCTGCATCGGTAGCATTCGACACCCTGCGCTCGGCTGTGGCCAACAAAGCCGATGTCGTGTTGATTGACACGGCAGGTCGTCTGCACAACAAGATTGGTTTGATGAACGAGCTTACGAAGATTCGCAACGTGATGGCGAAGGTTATTCCCGACGCGCCACACGAAGTGATGCTTGTATTGGACGGCTCGACAGGTCAGAACGCCTTTGAGCAGGCTCGCCAATTTACGCAAGCGACGCAGGTCACATCGCTCGCAATCACAAAGTTGGACGGCACGGCAAAGGGTGGCGTCGTGATTGGTATCAGCGACACGTTCAAAGTACCGGTGCGCTATATCGGCATTGGCGAGGGTATCGACCAACTCCGCATCTTCGACCGTCATCAGTTTGTCAAGGCACTCTTCGGTAAAAAATAGCCAACGATGAAGAGCATAAACATCATAACTCTCGGTTGTGCCAAGAATCGTGTCGATTCGGAGCATATTGCCGCGCAACTTACCGAGGCGGGCTACGAAATTCGTTTCGACAGCGACCGCACCGATGCAAAGGTGGTCGTTGTGAATACCTGCGGCTTCATCGGCGATGCGAAGGAGGAGAGCATCGAGACTATCCTCAACTGCGTCGAAGCCAAGCGTGCGGGACTTATCGAAAAGTTGTTTGTCATCGGCTGTCTTTCGGAGCGTTATGCCGACGAATTGCGCACCGAAATCCCCGAAGTCGATGACTACTTCGGAGCGCGAACTTTCGATGGTGTGGTACGCGCCTTGACAGGCGACTACCGCGAGGAGGCCGAGACCAAGCGCGAACTCTCGACACCAAAGCACTACGCCTACCTCAAAATTGGCGAGGGCTGTAATTGGCGATGTGGCTATTGTGCCATTCCGCTTATTCGTGGCAAGCACCGCTCCGTACCGATGGAGCAGGTATTGGCCGAAGCCGAGCATCTTGCAGCAAAGGGCGTTAAGGAGTTGATGGTCGTAGCGCAAGACACTACCTACTACGGTATGGACCTCTACGGCAAGCGCTGTTTGGCCGAGTTACTCGAAAAGTTGTGCAAGGTCGAGGGCATTGAGTGGATACGACTCCACTACGCCTACCCTACCGACTTTCCGCAAGATGTTATCGAGGTTATGGCCCGCGAGCCGAAAATCTGCAAATATTTGGACATTCCGTTACAGCACCTCTCGGACAATCAGTTGGCTCTGATGCACCGTCGCCACACCAAGGCCGAGGCTCTCGAACTTATCGAGCGACTGCGCAAAGCGATACCCGACATAGCCATTCGCACCACGATGCTTGTCGGCTACCCGAACGAGAGTGCTGCCGATTTTGAAGAGTTGTGCGAGGAGGTTAAGCGACTCCGCTTCGACCGTCTCGGCGTATTCCCATACTCGGAGGAGGAGGGTACATTCTCGGCAACACAACTCTCGGACAATGTTCCACAACGCGTCAAGGAGTACCGAGCCGAGCATCTGATGACAATCCAGACCGCAATTTCGCGCTCGAAAAACGAGGAGCGTGTCGGCAATACGGAGCGCGTGATTATCGACGGCAAGTCGGGCGACTACTATATCGGCCGCTCGCAATACGATTCGCCAGAGGTAGACGAGGAGATTTTGATTTCGAGCCACAAGCGACTTATGCGTGGTCGCTTCTACGAGGTAGAGATTACCGAAGCCGACGACTTTGATTTATATGCCACAATAATAAAATAGAGGCTCAATGCAACGAACTCTGCCCATCTTGCTATCGTTGTTGTTGATGGCGACAACACTCCTCTCGGCCCAAACACCGAGCCGCTCGATTGTTGTCGATGAGACTTCGTTCCGCCCTGTGCAGAGTGATGCGCTGACGGGTATCGCTATCGACCCGATAGGGCTCGATGGCTCGAAACGCCCTTGCACGCGCCTGAAAATGCGCATCAACCGTATGACACGCGATGAGATTGGCGAGTTGAGTTTTCGCTTGCGTGGTGGCGTCATCGACCTGCGCAAGCAAGTTGTGGCCCACGAGGGCAACGGCCTGATTATCGAGATGACCGCCTACAAAAATACGGTCTTTTACCTTCAACACCCTCGCTTCGGTATGTCGAACGAGGTGACAATCTCGACCGAGGGCAACAAAGAGTACTATATCGAGGCCTCGCTCAATCAGCTCTACCCGATAACCATCGCCTCGAATACGGCCGATGCCGAGGTCTATATCGACGGCACGATGGTTGGCCGCACCAACACCGACTGCGTGTTGGTTGTCGAGGAGGTCTTACCTGGCGAGCATACACTGCGATTGGTCTATGGTGGAGCAAGCAAAGAGCAGACAATCAACGTAAATAGTGGTAACGTCTATTTTAAGCAGGAGGTCGATATCAAGGCTGCACAGCCTCAATATGCTGTCTTTCAGGTAACACCTGCAACGGCCGTCATTATGCTCGACGGCTCGATTCTGCAAAGCGAGAACGGCACGGCAACAAAGTTCCTCAAACCGGGCCGCTACCAATACACCATCAGCGCGCCCGACTACCACACCGAACGAGGCGAATTTACGATGTCGGGCAGTAAAGTGGTAAAGAGCATTACGTTGCGGCCCAACTTCGGCCACTTGCAGATTACAGGTAACGACGCAAGCGGTGCAACACTGATTATCGACGGCAAAGTTATAGGCACACTGCCATTGGCAACACTGCCTACGCTATCAAACGGCATACACAACATTCAGATTATCAAGGCAAAGTACAAGCCTTACGCAACAACCGTAACCATCGGCGACAACTCGACGGCAATGGTTACGCCTATTTTGCAGCCCAACTTTGCCCGCCTGACCTTCACGGTCGAGGGCGATGCCGAGATTTGGATTAACGACCATCGCGAAGGCCGAGGCTCGTGCCAATGCGACTTGGAGTTGGGAACATACCGCATAGAGACGCGCAAGGAGGGCTGTCGCGCGTGGTCGCGCTCGCTCGACGTCACCTCGACCGTCGCCTCGAAGATTGCACTTACAGCACCACAGCCTATCGTCGGCTCGCTCAACATTACAAGTTCGCCAATGATGGCCTCGGTCAATATCGACGGCCAGAAGGTTGGTGAAACACCTCTTTTGCTCGACAATATCGCAATCGGTACGCACAAGGTCGAAATCGTATTGAACGGCTATGCGACTTGGTCGCGTGATATAACCATTACCGAGGGCCAAACGGCAACTCTCGATGCTACGCTCTCAAAGGCTGCGGCCGTAACCACCTCGACTACCGCTTCGTCGAGTGCAGGTGTTTCGGATTTCTGCGCTATGGTCTTTGTCGAGGGCGGCACATTTACTATGGGTGCAACAGAGGAGCAGGGTAGCGACGCCTACGACAGCGAAAAACCGGCCCACCGCGTAACCCTATCCGATTTTTATATCGGCAAATACGAGGTTACCCAGGCGCAGTGGGAGGCGATAATGGGTAGCAATCCAAGTTCTTTCAAAGGTAGCTACCACCTCCCTGTCGAGTATGTTAGTTGGAACGATATTCAGAAGTTTATCACGAAATTAAACCAAAAGACAGGTCGAAAATATCGCTTGCCGACCGAAGCAGAGTGGGAGTATGCTGCTCGTGGAGGAGCAAAGAGCAAAGGCTATAAATATAGCGGTAGTAATGATATTGGCGCAGTTGCGTGGTATGGTAGCAATAGCGGCAATAAAACCCACCCGGTTGGCAAAATGCAACCAAACGAACTGGGCATATATGATATGAGTGGTAATGTAGGTGAGTGGTGTCAGGATTGGTTTAGTGACAGTTACTATTCCAACGGAGCACAGACCAACCATACGGGCCCAAGCAGAGGTTCTCACCGTGTGATTCGCGGTGGTGATTGGTTTAGTAGTAACAGCCAATGTCGCGTTTCGAGTCGTCGTTACAACACATCGTCGAATGGCAACTATTTCAACGGTTTCCGTTTAGCGCACGATGCGGTAGCCACTCCTTCGACCGCAAGTACAGCCACAAGTTCTGCAAGCGCGCACCCGACCACAGCCGAGGAGAGTTTTAACAAGGGGCTTGCGCTATATAACCAAGAGAAATTTGCAGAGTCCATAGGCTATTTCCGACAATCGGCAGATATGGGATACGACAAGGCCTATGCTATGTTAGGGCTCTGTTATGATTTCGGTCAAGGAGTTACAAAAGATTACGACGAGGCAGCGAAATGGTATCGCAAAGGTGCCGAACAAGGAAATGCTCTTTGTCAATATTGTTTAGGAGGGCTATATTATTTCTGTCAAGGAGGTAAAGAAGATTACGACGAGGCAGCGAAATGGTATCGCAAATCGGCCGACCAAGGATACGCTCCGGCCCAATATTCTCTCGGAAAGTGCTATTTACGCGGTCTCGGTGTCGCACAAGATAGAGCGATAGCCATTGGTTGGTTGCGCAAAGCAGCCAAGCAGGGTATGGTTAATGCCAAAGACCTCCTAAAAGAACTTGGCGAGAGCGCAGAGTAACAAACCACGAAAACAAACAACAACCAAACAATATGAGCAACTACATTCTTAAAGAGGTAACCAACCGAGCCGAAGAGAAGATTTGGCTCTATGTCGATAGGCCGATATACCGCGACAATCGCAACTGGGTATGTCCGCTCAACGACGATATTCTCAAAGTGTTCGACCCCAAGCGCAACGAACTCTTCATCGATGGCGAGGCTATCAGATGGTATATGGTCGATAGCCGCACGGGCGAGGCTGTGGGTCGTATTGCGGCCTTCTACAACCGCGAAACGGCCGCTCTCAACGAGCAACCTACGGGTGGCTGCGGCTTCTTCGAGTCGATTGATTCGCAGGAGGTTGCCAATATGCTCTTCGACGCATCGCGCGAATGGCTTGCCGCGCGCGGTATGGAGGCGATGGACGGCCCTATAAACTTTGGCTCACGCGACTCGTGGTGGGGTCTGCTTGTGCAGGGCTACGAGTTTCAACCGCTCTACGCCAACCCTTACCACCCACCATACTACAAGGAGTTGTTCGAGAACTATGGTTTCCAAAACTACTTTAACCAAAACACCTACCTTTGGCGCGTCTACGACGACTCAATCAACGACGTCGTACTCGAAAAGGCGAAGCGTGTGATGTCTACACCTGGCTACCACTTCGAAGATGTGCGCAACATCAACCTCGAAGAGGCGGCCGAGAATCTCCGCATAATCTACAATAAGGCGTGGGCTCTGTTCTCGGGCGTAAAACCTATGGAGAAGGAGGAGGCGCAGGCGTTGGTCAATACGTTGCGTCCGATTATCGACCCCAACATCATCTTCTTTGCCTATTTCAACGACGAGCCGATTGGTTTCTTTGTGATGGTACCCGACCTCAACCGCATCATCGGTAAGTTCAACGGCAAATTCGGTCTTATCAACAAGTTGCGCCTGATGTGGGATTTGAAGGTGCGCAAAGCGAGCGACCGTATCTTCGGCATCATCTTCGGCATCACCCCCGAATTTCAGGGCAAGGGTATCGAGAGCGGTATGATGCGCCACATTCTCGAAACATATATCCGTAGCGACCGCAACCATTACCGCACGATTGAGTTTGCGTGGATTGGCGACTTCAACCCTGTAATGAATCGTATGATTGAGCGCTACGTCTGTGCCACAAAGCACAAGATGCACACCACATATCGCTATCTGTTCGACCGCACCAAGGAGTTTACGCGTTGCCCACGCATAGGCTTCCGTCGCCGCGAAGAACGCGAACAAAAGTAGAACACAAAACATCTAACCAATATGAAAACTACTCCATTTACAAATTATCACATTGCCGCAGGTGCCAAGATGGCTGAATTTGCGGGCTACAATATGCCTATCGAGTTTTCGGGCATCAACGACGAACACCTCACCGTGCGCAGCGGTGCAGGCGTATTTGACGTCAGCCATATGGGCGAAATCTGGGTCAAGGGCGACAACGCTTTGGCTCTCTTGCAGCGCATAATGACCAACGACTGCTCGGCGCTCTACGACGGCAAAGTTCTCTACTCGGCTATGCCTAATGGTCGTGGCGGTATCGTCGATGACGTGTTGGTATACCGTTTCAGCGAGAAGAAATATATGCTCTGCGTCAATGCCGCCAACATCGCAAAGGATTGGGCGCACATCTGCGAGCAGGGCAAAGCGTTCGGTATGCGCGAAGGCGTTGAGTTGGAGAATGCATCGGACCGCATCTGTCAGTTGGCCGTACAAGGCCCGTTGGCTATGAAGATTGTACAAAAGATGTGTGCCGAGCCTGTCGAGGATATGCAGTACTACACCTTCCGCCAGATGGAGGTTGCAGGTTGCGACGCGATACTCTCCATCACGGGCTACACGGGCGCAGGCGGTTGCGAAATCTATCTCCACAACGAGGATTCGGAGCGTATGTGGCAAGCATTGTGGCAGGCAGGCGAGGAGTATGGTTTGAAGAATATCGGCCTCGGCGCACGCGATACACTCCGCTTGGAAAAGGGCTTCTGCCTCTATGGCAACGATATTAGCGACACCACTTCACCAATCGAGGCGGGCTTGGGTTGGATTACCAAGTTTGTCGATGGCAAGGAGTTTATCGACCGCGAGACCCTCGCAGCTCAAAAGGCCGCAGGTGTAGAGCGCAAGTTGGTCGGCTTCAAGATGATTGACCGCGGTATTCCGCGCCACGAATACAAGATTGCCGACACCGATGGCAACCCTATCGGCGAGGTAACATCGGGAACGATGTCGCCATCGTTGAAGGTCGGCATCGGCTTGGGCTATGTCAAGAGCGAATATGCAAAGGTTGGCACAACTATCGCCATCATCATTCGCGACCGCCTTATTAAGGCCGAGGTTGTTAAGTTGCCTTTCGTATAGTCGCGATACGCTACTCAACCAAACGCTCGACGGTGAAACCCGATTCGAGCGTTTTTTTATGTAAAAAAGGTGCTGATTATATTTTTTTTACTACCTTTGCACCGCGTATCAACCTCTTGTAATGGGTGGGTGGCCAAGCAGTTGGCTCTCAAAGGCGAGCAGAAGTGGTCCGAAAGGGCAACGACGTAAGCCAAAGAGTCGGCGAGATTATGCGGTAAGTGCTGCGTATGGTAGGTCTAACACAGCGACAATGTTGAACGATTAACCAAAAACAAGTTGCAACAATGAACAAAGATTCGTTAATCAAACTCGTGAACGAGCAGATGTGGGCTAAAACCGATGCCGAGATTCCATCGTTCCAAGCAGGTGACACTATCACTGTTACCTACCGCATCATCGAGGGAAGCAAAGAGCGTATGCAGAGCTTCCGTGGTGTAGTTATCCAGATTAAGGGTACAGGTAAGACCAAGATGTTCACTATCCGTAAGATGTCGAACGGTGTGGGCGTTGAGCGTATCTTCCCTCTCTACTCGCCACACATCGACTCGATTGAGGTTAACAAGCGTGGTGTAGTTCGCCGTGCGCGTATCTACTACTTCCGCGATTTGACCGGTAAGAAGGCTCGTATCAAGGAGAAGCGAGTTGCAGTTAAGACCGAGGCTTAATCGCTACGGTTGTTTGCAAAGAGGTTGTTTCGTTCGTCGAAGCAACCTCTCTTTTTATCGGCTCGGCGGTTGAGAAATTTGGTAATAAGGCTTGGTGTGCAGGAATATTTTCTTAACTTTGCACTAACCAACAACGCATAATCAAAACAGTATTAAGATATGGAATTTGAAGGAACAGTTTCAAGAATTATGCCCGCAACGACAGGTACGTCGGCTCGCGGACCGTGGCAGCGCCAAGAGGTTATTTTCGATATGCAGACCCAATCGCAGTATCCGCGTAAGGTGTGCGTAACGTTCTTCAACAAGCCCGACGACGTAGCCCGTCTGCACGAGGGCGTTGTCTATACGGTATCGGTCGATATCGAGTCGCGCGAATACAACGGCCGTTGGTATACCGACGTGCGTGCTTGGCGCGTACAGCCTAAACAGGCCGAGCAGGTTGTCCCTGCCGCACCTACGGTAGCTCCCGCAGCAGCTCCAATGAGCGCTCCGCTCCCAACCGAGGAGCCTTCGTATGCGACCTCGACCGCAGCGCAGGAGGTTGATGACCTGCCATTCTAATCGGTTGCCACATAACACAACAAAGGCTGTCTTTCGCAAGACAGCCTTTGTTGTTTTGCACTCCGCAATCGCCTACAAGAATCGGAACACAACCTCGCTACGCACGGCAGCCTGCTCGGCCGATGCGGCGATGATTTCCGACGGAATCGTACACTTCTCGTAGGTCGAAGTGTCGCCCGAAGCGGTTGTCATACGAAGTTGCTCGCCCTTAATCTCTACCACATAAGGCTCACCTCCGAGTGCTACGCCATCGTCGTACTTACCCGTAAGTTTGTTACCCGAGAGCAGGTAGCGACCCGACAACTTCTTATATTCGTGCGACTCGATGCGCTGATAGAGGTCGAAGGTCGAATTTGATTTAAGGTTCAGGTATACGTCCAAATACTCGGGCTTACCCTCGCTCCACGCAACCAAGTGCCACTCGCCAACAATCTGGGCCTTGCTCTCGGCACCACCGCCATTCGAACCCTTTTCGCCACAACTATTCAGCGTGAGGGCCAATGCTACAAATGCAAATATTGCTAAAAACTTTTTCATAATTCTCATCTCCTCTCTTTACGATTATAACCAACCTCCGTTTGATGCATAGCCACGAGCCACGATAGCAACCTTCTTCTCGACCGCCATACCGCCCGTTGCGGTGTCTGTTCCGACACGGTCGCCACCTGCGATAAAGCGCAGAGTAACGATTGCCGAGCCAGGCTTCGTACACTTGATACTCATCTTACCCGACGACGAGATTGTAATATCGCCCTCGATGCCCAACTTCGTGCGGTCGGCCTGCGACATCTCAACGCCGCCATCGATGAAGGTGTAGGAGCCTACGCCACCACCAAGCACAGCCGAGAGGTCGACAGCCTTCTTCGTACCAACAGGCACAGGAATACAAGGCGTACCCTCGACATTCATCAACACCTGGAAGGCGTCGATATAACCCGTACCGACCTGACCGTGATACATCGAAATATCAAAGAGAATTGGACGTGGCGACGAACTCTTATACTTCTCGCCCGTACAGTAGCGATTGATATCATTTACCGAGGTCAGCAACAGAGCCTTATACTCCTTAACCGAGAAGGTCTTACCGAGGGCCAGGGCGTGCGAAAGACCGAGTGCCGCAACACCCGAAACGCACGGACAAGCCATCGATGTTCCCTGCATCGTTTCGTAGCTTGCGCCAACATAGGTAGTCGAGTGGACACCCGAACGCCAGTGACCGCCATTCGTACCGTTGCTATTCACATAGTCGGCCCAATAGCCCTGCAAGTGGTCGCCACCCGGAGCAGCGATGTTTGCGCCACGACCATAGTTGGTATAGTAGGCCGGTGTAAAGTCGCACGACATTGCCGTCACGCTGATATAGTCGCGATAAGCACCAGGATAGGAGGAGTAGTTCCAACTCTCGTTACCTGCCGCATAGATTACGATGCTACCGTCGAGCGCATCGCAGTTCTTTGTTTCGAGAAAGTAGTCGATAGCAATCTTCTCGGCACTACCATTAGCAAATGCACGGTCGGAGGTGTATTTTGTTCCGAAGCCGAAGCTACATTGCGCAATAGTGGCACCATTGTTGGCCGCATAGTAGAAGGCCTTGGCACATACGGCATCGGTTGCGCTATTCTTGTGGTCGCTATAAAAGACCTGGCAAGCCATCAGACGCGCGCCATCGCCCTTACCTGTACCACCTGCGACACCACAAACGCCTATACCATTGTTATTTACCGCCGCTACGATACCTGCAACGTGCGTACCGTGGTCATTCTCTGGCGACTCGGCGATTGCGCCATCTGTAACGAAGTTGTAGCCGTGAATATCATCGACACAACCATTGTCGTCGTCATCGACATTAGGGCGGCCATTCTTTTCAGCCTCGTTTACCCACATATTGGCTTGCAAATCGGGGTGGTTGTACTTCACATAGTCGTCGATAATCGCAACAACGATGCGAGGGTCACCAGCCGTGATAGGCCAAGCCTCCAAGCAGTTGACATCGGCACCGACCTTTGCACCCGAATAGATGCTCTTGTCGCCCGTATTGATAAGGTGCCACTGCAAGTGGAGTTCAGGGTCGTTGAATGCTGCATAGTTGCGCGTCGCAGGAGCTGCGACAGGTGTAGCCATCTGCTTTGCGTTCAACGTATCCTCGACCTTCACCTCGCTCACGCGCTTTACCATCGAGTTGTACTGCACGGTTGCAACCTCGGCAACCTCGGCCATACGGTGCGCAACCTCTTTAAGGTCGGCCGAAGCGTCGAAACGCACCAAGTACCAACGGTGCAAACCTGCTGCACGCGCACGCTCCTCGTGGCGAGCGTCGTATGGGAAGAGACGTTCGAGCGACTCAACAGCAATTTCGCCAAGCAATGTATCGAATTGAGCAACACCCGAGCGCGTATTACCCGAGCGCGAAACGCCACTCTCGACACACTCGATAGCCGCCTCGTCGAAACATACAATCATCTCGCCGAGCGCAGACTCTGTATCCGACATAATGATTTTTGACTCCACCGTAGCGGGCTTAACTGCGACATCTTCGGTTGCGTCTTTCACGCAAGCGACCATAGCCATCGCAGTCAATAAGATAAATATCTTCTTCATAGTCACAATATATTATATTCTTACGTTTTAGGGAGTAAAGTTACAACAATCTCCGCAACATACAAAGTTTTGGGCCATTTTTCGTCATTTTGGCCGACAACAACTTTCTCCCCACATCACGCAACACAACAAAAACGAGCCGCATCTTTCGACGCGGCTCGTGGGAAACTATTTCGCTACCCTACGTTTAGCGGGTTTTGAAAATGCTTGCCTCGCGACGGTTGTAAGCCTTTGGCTGTGCATCTGCAATGCCCTTGCTTACGCTTACATCAACGCGCTTTGCCGCAGGATTTACCTTACCGGCCTTGATTGTCAGGTTGCTATCCTTAATCGACAACTTACCATCGACAACGCGTGGAGTAAACTTACCGTTCTTGGTAGCCTTGTTCGAAATCGAGAACGACTTCGAAGCCTGCTCTGCACCACCCTCTTCGCCTGTCGAAGGCTCTGGGTCACCAGTAATCTGGAAGGTGTGAATGGTTGGGTCACCGTTATCTACGCTGGTAAATACATAACCATATTCCAAGTCGAAGTATCCGAGGTAGAACGAGAATGTCTGGGTTGCAGCATCATACGAGTTAGGGTATATACCGTATACCATCTCCTCGGTAAGTGGAGTACCGTCCTGCAAAGTCATACCCCAAGCCGAAGCCATAGCCCACCAGTCACCGTAGTAAATTTCAGCTTGACCCTCTGGAACAGTTGCGGTCAATCCCGTAGATTGAGCCGGAACCTTAACTGCGCCGGTAGCCTCGTCGTAGGTAAATTCGAGTACAAATGTACCACCACCTACTTCGAAACGATACTTATTGGTATCGCCGTAGCGTTGGAGAACAACACCCTCCTCTGCAAATGGCAACGATGGAAGTGTAAAGAAGTCGGTCGTGTGGGTAAATGTACCAACCTTGTAGTCCTCCCACTCCTGGGTTACAGGAGCCGAGTCGAGTACGAAGGTCTCGGTAAAGAACTCACCAAGCGTCATACCTACACCTGCATCAGGAGCTGCATAGTACAACTCAAATGTAAATGTGTTGGTTGCAGGGTCGAACGAAGGCTGGTGGAAGCCCTTGCTTTCGAGGAATGCCCAATCGAGGTCATACTCTACCCAAGTATAGAAACCAAGGTGGTCGCAGAGATAAATCTCAAAACCGCTATATGTCATACCCGTAGCACACAAGCCATCGAGCTCGCACTTGTTGGTCTGCTTATCCCAAGTGAATACGATATGCTTATCGTAGCCCCAGCAGTTCTCGATACGATAGATGTTGGTGCCCTCGGCATTTGCAAGGACACGCTCCGTCATCGTAGCACCGAAACCACTTACCGACAACGTACCGGTCGAAACCTCGGACCAAACATAGGTCAAAATCTGCTCTTTGCAGTTTGCACCAATAGGCTGGATAACGTTACCGTCGATATCGGTGAAGGTAATCGAGAGGTTTGCACCCTGTGCGGTTACAGCACCCGAGTTGATAACAGCATAGATGGTTGTACCATAGAGAGTCATACCCGTAGGCTGTACCTTATAGTCGGCAGGAACAACGACATTACCCTCTGCGTCGGCAGCAAAGTAGAGGTCGTAGTTTGCAGCATAGAGGTCTGGCAAACGGTATGCAGTACCTACGTTCTTCTCGAACGCCTCACCCTTCTGCTCGTCGATGCAAGCACCCTTCTGGAAGTCAGCCTTCCACGACTGCTTCGTAAAGGTCGAAGTGAAGGTATCGTTGAAGAGGGTCGAGTAGGTGAAGTCGGCACGCAAGTCGGCAGGAGCAACAACATCGAAGTCCTCCGGAGCGGTCAACGAAACAACCTCGTTATACTCGCCAAACGACACAGCCTTGGTACCGCTAACACCGAAGAACTCGGCTACGAGCGAAACCTCGTTGGTCTCGGCATTGAACTTCGAAGAGGCAGCATTGATTACCATATAGATATCCATACCGTTCTGGCTCAAACCGGTATTCTGCTCTACATAGTTGGCAGGAACAACAACCTTGCCGTCCTTAACTGCGAAGTAGATGTGGTAACCCTCGGCGTAGCACTCTGGCAAACGGTAGAGAGTACCATAGGTCATATAGAAGTCGCGGTGAACGTTGTCGGTAGTAACCGAAGGCTCGCCCTTCTCCAAGATTGGATACCACGATGCAGTCTGCGACTCCGAGTAGAAGATAGCGTCGCCCAAATCAACCTCCTCGAAGGTGAAGTCACCATCGCTTGTACCCTTTGGCATTTGGAGCGTATACTTTGCCAACGCAGGAGCAATATTCAGACAGAACTTTCCGCTACGGTTACCATAGTACAACAAACCAGGCTCACCATCACTTGGCATATGGAGAATCTTATCCACAGGGAAGGTAATGCTACCACCCGAGAGTGTACCATAGTACTCATCAGGAATCTCGTACTTACCATAGCCACCTTCGTCCATATAGTATGCAGCATACGAATAGAGGTACGAAGTCGAACCCGTGCCATTGATTACAAGGCCTGTATCGCTCAACTCGATAAATACGTGAGTTGGGTCGGTTGCATCGATAACAACATAGTGAGTACCAGCGTTGTGAGTCAAAGCGTATGGGCCATACGTAGTACCCTCGCCAATAGTTACATCGCCTGCGAAAGGACCACAGTTGTATGGGTCTACCAAACGGTATACACCGGCCAAGTCGGCATCGCTACCCGCACCTGCAAGAGCAGCTTTGAGGGCATCGATATCCTTAACCGAGTTCTCGCGAACTTGGAGACGCACGTTATAGGTAGCGTTATCCTCCTCGCACCAAGGCAACAAAACGTCCTCGGTATAGGCAACCTCGCCCAAATCAACCCACTTAATACGGGTGATAGACAAGTGAATCGAGGTCGGCTTTGTAGTGTTCGAGATGTACTGTGGTACAAATTTAGGGTCTACAACGCTCAAACCAAACTCATACTCAACACCCAATTCAGACTCCGACGAGAGGCTGACAGTGAAGGTCGTCTCGTCCTCGCCCTCGTCAAATTCGATTGGCGAAATCGAGAAGAGGTTATCGGTATTAGCATCAATCTTAACAGGAACTGTAACGGCGTCGGTCGCATTCTGACGAATAACCGTATATACCATAGAGGTACTTTCGGTTGGGTCGAGTTCGAGAGTCTGATTAGCCTCCTCCTTCACAAAGTAGACACCGTAGCAATCCTTCTCCTCCGGAGCACCGGGGGTATAGGTATTATCTTCGGAACACGCAACTGCGCTGATACCCACAAGGGCAAGCAATGCGTATTTCAATGTTTTCAAAGTCTTCATATATCTCTGTTTTATTAAATTCTACACAACAGATTATTCGTACCACAATTCAACCGTACCCGATGGGTCAGGATTGTTAGTGTCGGTAAGAGCCTTATTGTCGTCAGCCTCGTACTTGTTGATACAGAGGTTGAACCAAGGAGCCAAACCGTCGCAGTTGAAGCGAGCAGTCTCGATGTGGTTAGTACCTTCGTAGCCACGCTTGATTTGGAGAATCTCCGGACAACGCTTGTAGTCGAAGTATACGATACCCTCACCCCAGAACTCGATACGCTTCTGCAAGAATACCTCGCTGAGCAACGCTGTACCCGTAAGCGAGCAAGTATATTCAGGGTTACGAGTCTTGACGATGTCAACCAAGGCCTGTGCATTGCCCTTACGAGCCTCACACTCGGCGATGATAAACTTCATCTCCTCCATACGCATCATAGGGAAGTCGGTCGCTGCACCTACCAAGCAATCGGTCGTGTTACCCTTACCAGGACGGAACTTGATAGTTGTATACTCTGGCAAGTAGTTAGCACCTGGATAGTCGGTCTCGCTGGTACCCGATGCAGGCAAGTAAGGAACTTCGAGCGTCGAGCCTTCCGGAGCCTTCCACGACAACTTACGGAAGTCGGTGTCAGGAATCTGGCTGTAGAAACGAGCATCAACCTTACGGAATGCTGTACCGAGCGTACCGCAGTAACCGAAAGCAGTCTCACCGGCCATCCACGAAGTGAAGTTGATAATCTCGGTCTTTACAACATTCGACTCCGACGAAACGCGAGTACACAACATCCACGACGACTGGGTATCAACCGAGTTGAAACCGTTACGAACGTCGGTCCACTGCTCCTTGGTAAGTGGCGAGAATTTACCTGCTGAGAGAGCGTTCTGTGCAGCCAATGCAGCAGCCTCGTAGTCACCCTCATACATCTTGGCACGAGCCAAAATACCATAGGCAACAGCCTTCGAAGGGAGGGTCTTGTCGGCAGGAGCAAAGCCATCGAGCAAGAGCAACGCATTGTCGAGCGAAGCGTAGATATGCTTCAAAATCTCTGCCTTTGGAAGACGCACATTGTAACGAGCCGTTGCCTCGGTGAGGTTCTCGTCCAAAAGCGGAATAGTCAAACCTACAACCTCCGGCTTGCTGGTGTACTTATTCTCCTTAAACTCATACATCTGTGCCATATCCAACCAGCACAATGCACGGTAAGCATAAGCCGCACCTACATAACCCTTGTTGTTATCGTTAATCTCGTCGAGATTAGGGAACATACGGATAATGTCGTTCGAGAGAGCGATAATCTTGGTATAAACCAACCAAATCATCTGCATATGAGCCTGCTCTGCCGACTGATATTGGTTCTGTGCCTCGGACTGATACCAGTCACGCGAAGTATCGGCGCAAGTAACGTCGTTACCCCAAACCTCACGAATCACGCACAACGATGGATAACCGTAAATCGAGTGGAAGTCGCTCGCAGCCCAGTTTGCAGTCGCTGCATACTCGTGGATAGCACCGGTCATCGAAGCCAAAGCCGTTGGCGAAGCATTCGCCTGCTCCTTGGTAATCGAGCTGCCGGTAGGAACTACCTCTTTAACACAACTTGTTGTTGCAAGCGATACAAGTACGCCAAGCACCAACGAATATTTAAGTATCTTTTTCATATCTATTTCTCCTTTCATTTACATTAGAACGTCAAATTAACACCACCGGAGATAGTACGGATTGGAGAATAGTATGCTGCCGAAGCACCACCGGTGTAGCTCTGGCGTGGGTCAAGACCCTTACGCTGCGACCACAACCAAACATTCTCGCAAGCCACATAGACACGCAATTTCGAAACACCGAGTTTCGACATCCACTTCGATGGGAATGTGTAACCGAAGTTGATGTTCTGCAAGCTCAAATAAGATGCATCGGTGAGGAAACGGTCCGAAGAAGCCGAAGTATACTGGTCACCCAATACGAAACGTGGATAGTTCGAGTTAGGGTTTTCAGGAGTCCACGACTTATAGAGGTCTTTGTGATATGCATCGCCAATACCCATACTCGACGAAGGGCTCGACATCGACGAAGCGTAGTCACTATCATAAACGGTACCACCAATCTGGTATACGAAATTAACCGACAAGTCGAAACCGTAGAGGTTGAACGTTGTACCGAAACCACCATATACGTCTGGCAACGATGTGTCGAATACGAAGTACTCTGCATCGGCATAGTTGGCAGTCTTGAAGAGCTCAAACTCGGTCTGACCGTTCTTATTAACGAACTCGCGACGGTCCCAGAAGAGAGGCTCACCTGTCTTTTGGTCTACACCTGCGTATGCACGGTAGCACTTGGTATAGATAGGAAGACCGAGTGCGTAGAAGTTACCACCGTCCTTGTAACCATAGTATGCGTTACCTGCGAGGTCGTAGTACTTCTCGGTTACCGCGCTCTTCTCCAAACGTGCGATATGGTTATCGACGTAGGTCAAGTTCATATTAACGTCCCACGAGAAGTTCTTCTTGTTGAAGATGTTAGCATTGAGGTTCAACTCAACACCCTGGTTAACCATATCACCGGTATTCTTCCAGTAACCCGAGTAACCCATCGACGAAGGAACCGAGTAGAACGACAACATATCCGAAGTACGACGATAGAAGTACTCCAAGCTACCTGCCAAGCGGTAACCGAACAAACCGAACTCTACGCCGGCATTGAAGTTGGCGTTAGTCTCCCAAGTAATATCCTTGTTACCCTTCGACGCAAACTTGATTGACCACTTATCGGTACCGTCGTTAGCAATCGACCAACGGTCCATATAGAGGAAGTCGCTAATCTGGTCGTTACCCTGCGAACCGTACGAAGCCTTAATCTTCAACTCGTCAATCCACGATACGTTGAACCACGACTCCTTGTTAATCAACCAACCAGCCGAAACCGACCAGAAGTCACCCCAACGGTTATCTGGGTGGAAACGCGACGAAGCGTCACGACGATACGAAACCGATGCGAAGATACGGCCTGCATAGTCGTACTGACCACGGAAGAGGTAACCCTCGTTGTTGTACTTGCCATAAGCCGACGATGCGTTGTAAAGCTTCAAACCCTGCGACAACTCCGACGAGTTAGGAGCAAAGAGACCCTGCTTCGAACCGTAGGTGTAGCGAGTCATATCGTAGTTGCTCTCGTGACCGAGCAAGATATCAACATTGTGCAAATCGAACTGACGATTCCAAGTGATGAGCTGCTGCAAAGTGTAGCTCCACGACATACCCTCCTCGCGACCAATCGAACCACCGCTAACTGCGCTCTGGCCATAGAGTGGGTTCGATGCCGAGATTGCGCTATACTGGTTGAGCGATACACCACCGGTGAAGCTTACCTTGAAGCCGAGCGGAAGCAATACGTCTGCAAAACCGTTGAACGCAGCGGTATTCGAGATAGTGCTGTTGTTGTCGAGCAAGTGAGCAGCGTATGCATTCGAGTTAGCCTGGAATGGACGCGACAAACCTGCGTTCGAACCTGCGGCATTAGGAGTACCGTGGTCGTAGATGATGTTGCCATAAGCATCGCGGCGGATATTACCCTTACCATCACGAACATAGAGAGGATAGATAGGCGCGATGTACGAAGTGAAGGCAAACAAGTTACCCGACGACGAACCGTCACCCTCGCTGGTCGAGATACGGCTGAATGCGTGCGAGTACGATGCGTTACCACCAACCTTCAACCACTTCTTGGCCTGATAGTCGGCACGCAAACGTGCTGTATAACGCTCATAACCGGTCTTCTTGACGATACCCTCGTTGTTGAGGTAACCGAACGAACCATAGAAGTTAGCCTTATCGCTTGCAGCAGCAACATTGACGTTGTACTCCTGACGGATACCGTTCATATAAATCTCGTCGGTCCAGTTGTCAGGTGTAAGCCAATAGTCCTCGCCACCGAAAGTCTCCTTGCGGCCCAAAGTTGCGTTAGGGTTCAACTTACCGTTTACACCGATAAGGTTCTGACCCTCTGGCAAAGTATAGACGTTGTAGCCCAAACCACCGGCCTGCGACGAAGTCAAAACCTCGTTAGCCTTGATGTGAGCCTCGCTGCCTGGATAGCCAGCAATCTGCGAGTAGTAGTTTTTGAGCAACTTGTAGTGCATCTCATAGTGCTCGCCAGGGTTCTTAATCAAGTCGTAGTCCTGCTTTGCACGCTGGTTCACACCGACCTTCATATCGACATTAACGATAGCCTCACGCGACTTTGCACGCTTGGTGGTAATCATAATGACACCATTGGCACCACGCGAACCATAAAGAGCAGCCGCAGCAGCGTCCTTCAACACCGACATCGACTCAATATCCGCAGGGTTGATATCGTTCAAACCACCGGCGAACGACATACCGTCGAGGATAATGAGCGGCGAAACGCCTGCCTCAATCGAGCTGACACCACGGATAATAACCGTTGGCGACGAAGCACCTGGCTGACCCGAAACATTCATAATCTGCAAGCCCGGAACCTTACCATTGAGGGCGTCGATAGCATTCGAAGTCTGGCTCTTAACCAAATCCTCGGCCTTAACTACCGCAGCCGAACCGGTAAACGCCTCACGTTTAGCCTCACCATAAGCGGTGATGATAACGTCGTCGATACCGTGAGTGGTCTCTTTCAGTACTACGTCGACAGTAGTCTTGCCATTGATAGCAACCTTCTGCTCCTCGTAACCGATAAACGAAACGGACAATACACCATCAGCCGGAGCCAACAAAGTATACTTACCCTGCAAATCGGTAGAAGTACCCAAAGAGGAATTACCGTCAACCACGACAGCAGCACCTGCTACCGGCGCTCCATCGGGACCGGTAACCGTACCCGAAACCTGCTTGTTCTGTGCAAGTGCCATAGAGAACACTGCCAAAACAGAAGCAATAGAAAGTACAATTTTCCTTACCATAAGCATTAATTTTAACAATAAATACAAAAATCTTTTCCTCGCAAAGTTACAAATCATTTACATTATAACCAAATTAGTTTTGAATAAAATTGCGCCTAACTAACGGAATATTAGCAAACTCTCATATATTGCTTCACATCTTGCAGATTACAGCCACCCGTAGTTACAGAATGTAAGTGAAAAAATTTAATAATTTGATGAAAAAATATAAAAACACCCATATTCGCACCCCAGACCACGACAGAAGCGACAAGATTTAGTAAGTCGATAGGCGCCAACAGAGAGCCACACAGAGCACCCATAGAGGCTACAAAGTCCGACAAGCGGCACCACACGCAGCCGTAGTAGCAAATACGACTATCGCTAATAATCAGCGTTTTAGCAAACAACCCTCACACTCTAAAACCAGCAGTCAAAGCACCGCACAAACAAATTGTAATTGAATATTTATTTAGTTTGTGAAATATTTATCCATTTTCACGCTATTCGAACAGCATTTATATATAATATATATAGGTATAACACCTTACGGGATAGCAATTTTAAGCAACACCACAAGGCGAGTTTGTCCGCTTGGAGGCTATTGCAATTTTGCGAAAGAGTTGTTAACTTTGCAATAACTAACCATAAAAAACGTAGCGATATGAAAAAGTTGGCGATTTTAGCAATCGTAGCAATGATTATGCTGGGTTGTAAGGAGGATTCGGGGTGGTGTAACGACATTCCATCGACAGAGTTTGAGCAGCACGAATACACAGTGTCGCGCGAGGGCGGCGAGTTGATAATTCCTATAAACGCCACCCACATAAGCAACATCACCATCGTGCATAGTCCAGAGTATGAGTGGGAGGTCGATGATAAGACAGGCGATATGACCCCTGTCGAAGGTTGGTGCAAGCTGGTTAAGGTCATCGACAATTACAAAACTCGCATGCTACCAATAAACCGCTCGGCATTGGTAGTGGAGATTGAGCCAAACGATTCGGAGGTTACTCGTAGAGCCCACATCATTGCAAATATAAATGGCGTAGAGGATACAACGCTGATTATACAGAAGGAGTAGAACTCCTACATACAGCAAAGGGTGGCTCAACAGAGTCAAAACGCCCAAAAATAAGATGGTTGCATACGAAATGTATGCAACCATCTTGTTTATCGGAACGCAAGGAGGAGCGCACAAAAAAGCCACCGCGCAGCATACTGACGTATGTGAGCAGGTGGCTTATTGCAGGGCAACGAAGTAGTTACCCCAAAAATGAGTTTTTATTTCGTGCCAAAGGTCGCAAAAACTCTTTTTAAGGCGGAAAATACGAGGCGCACAAAAAAGCCACCGCGCAGCATACTGACGTATGTGAGCAGGTGGCTTATTGCAGGGCAACGAAGTAGTTACCCCTTAAAATGAGTTTTTACTCCGATAAGATTTCGAGCATCTTAATAGCCGCAGCCGAAACCTTCGAACCTGGGCCGAAGATAGCAGCAGCACCATCACGATAGAGCTGGTCGTAGTCCTGTGCAGGGATTACACCACCAACGATGACGATGATATCCTCGCGACCGAGCTTCTTCAACTCCTCGATAATCTGTGGAACGAGTGTAAGGTGACCCGCCGCGAGCGACGATACACCAACGATATGTACGTCGTTCTCGACAGCCTGCTTTGCAGCCTCGGCAGGGGTTTGGAACAACGGACCCATATCGACATCGAAACCGATATCGGCATAACCCGTTGCTACAACCTTGGCACCACGGTCGTGACCGTCCTGACCAAGTTTTGCAATCATAATACGAGGCTGACGACCCTCGCGCTTTGCGAAGTCGGCACACATCTGCTTTGCCTTCTCAAATTCTGCATCCTGTTTCATAGCCGAACTGTAAACACCCGAAATTGAACGAATAACTGCATTGTAACGACCTACGACAACCTCGCAAGCGTACGAAATCTCGCCGAGCGTTGCACGAACCTTCGCAGCCTCAACTGCCAATTCGAGCAAGTTACCCTCGCCGGTCTCAACACACTTGGTGATAGCCGCCAACGCTGCATCGACAGCAGCCTGGTCGCGGTTTGCCTTCAACTCATTGAGTCGCTTAATCTGGCTCTCGCGAACAGCCGTATTATCCACAGCAAGAATATCGATTGGAGCCTCCTTTGCAAGGCGGTACTCGTTCAAACCGATAATCTTCTGCTCACCCGAGTCGATACGAGCCTGGGTACGAGCAGCAGCCTCCTCGATACGCATCTTTGGAATACCTGTCTCGATAGCCTTTGCCATACCGCCGAGTTGCTCAACCTCCTCGATGAGCGCCCACGCCTTGTGTGCAATCTCGTTGGTGAGGCTCTCAACATAGTACGAACCTGCCCAAGGGTCAACCGAACGGCAAACGTTGGTCTCCTCCTGAATATAAATCTGGGTATTACGAGCAATACGAGCCGAGAAGTCGGTTGGAAGGGCAATAGCCTCGTCCAACGCATTGGTGTGGAGCGACTGGGTATGACCAAGCGCTGCACCCATAGCCTCGATAGCTGTTCGGCCTACGTTGTTGAATGGGTCCTGCTCGGTGAGCGACCAACCCGAAGTCTGCGAGTGAGTACGCAATGCGAGCGACTTTGGATTCTTTGGCTCGAACTGCTTAACAATCTTCGCCCACAACATACGCGCAGCACGCATCTTGGCAATCTCCATAAAGTGGTTCATACCGATAGCCCAGAAGAACGACAAGCGTGGTGCGAATGCGTCAATCGACATACCTGCGTTGATACCTGCACGCAAGTACTCCAAACCGTCGGCCAAAGTGTATGCCAACTCGATGTCGGCAGTAGCACCAGCCTCCTGCATATGGTAACCCGAGATAGAAATCGAGTTGAATTTAGGCATATTCTTCGAGGTGTACTCAAAGATGTCGGCGATAACCTTCATCGAGAACTTTGGAGGGTAGATATAGGTGTTACGCACCATAAACTCCTTCAAAATATCGTTCTGAATAGTACCTGCCAACTGGTCGAGAGTACAACCCTGCTCCAAACCTGTAACGATATAGAACGCGAGGACAGGAAGAACGGCACCGTTCATAGTCATCGACACCGACATCTTGTCGAGTGGAATACCATTGAAGAGAACCTTCATATCCTCAACCGAACAAATCGACACACCGGCCTTACCTACGTCACCCACTACGCGAGGGTGGTCGGCATCGTAGCCACGGTGTGTTGCGAGGTCGAACGCTACCGACAGACCCTTCTGACCTGCGGCAAGGTTACGACGATAGAATGCATTGGACTCCTCGGCAGTCGAGAAACCTGCATACTGACGAATGGTCCACGGACGCATTACATACATAGTCGAGTATGGACCACGAAGGAATGGCGCAACACCTGCTGCATAGTTCAGATGTTCCATACCCTCCAAATCTGCCGCGGTATAGCCGTCCTTGACGGATATCTGCTCGGCAGTAATCCAAGGCTCCTTAACAGCCTCGGTCGAGTGGCAAGCACCACCCTCATATTTCAATTCCGAAAATTTTGCTCTCATTTTCTCTGCTGTTTAGATACCCATCTGTGCCAAGTAACCGCGCAAAGTTTCGAGTACGTTGCTCTTGACGCTGATGAAGTTGTTAATACCCTTTGCTTGAAGTTCCTCTGTGCAAGCAGGAGCACCTGCTACAACGAAGATAGCCTTGTCGCCAAGAAGCTCCTTCGCCTTTGGAGCAAGTTCTGCATAGTCATCGTCCGAAGCACAGATAACCACGATGTCGGCCTTCGATGCGAGTGCAGCCTCAACACCCTCCTCAACACTCTTGAAGAAGTTGTTGTCCTGAACGCGGATACCTGCACAAGCGAAGAAGTTGCACGAGAACTGCGCACGTGCACGAGCCATAGCCAAGTTGCCACAAGTGAGCATAAATGCCTTTGGCTCCTTCTCGCTACGGTCTACGCCCAAACGCATCGACTCAAATGCCATAGCACCACGATAAGGGGTCAATACGTTTTCGCCCTCGGTACGGGTTACGGTCGAAGCAGCAACAGCCGCATCGGCAACCTCCGTAAAGTTAGGATACTGGTTTGCACCGAGCAAAATCTGACGGCGAGTAGCCACAGCCTTATCCTTTGCAGCAGCCGAAGCCTTTACGCGCTCAACGATAAAGCCCGCTTTGAGAGCCTCCTCGTAGCCACCCTTCTCCTCAACTTCGAGGAAGAGCTTCCAAGCCTCCTCGGCGATGCTGTTGGTGAGGGTCTCGATATAGTACGAACCACCGGCAGGGTCGATTACCTGGTCGATGTGCGACTCGTGCTTCAAGAGGAGCGACTCGTTACGAGCGATACGATACGAGAACTCGGTTGGAGCCTCGTATGCGTGGTCGAATGGCAATACCTCCAACGAGTGAACACCTGCGATTGCAGCCGACATAGCCTCGGTAGTACCACGCAACATATTTACATAAGGGTCATATACGGTCTGGTTCCAAGCCGAAGTGCGAGCGTGAGCATACATCTTGCACGAGCAGTCACAAGCAGGCTCGTACTGCTTAACGATGTTAGCCCACAACAGACGCGCTGCACGGAACTTTGCCATCTCCATAAAGTAGTTCGAAGTTACAGCGAACGAGAAGCGAATCTTCTTCGCAACCTCGTCGATAGTGCAACCCTCCTCCATCAACCACACGAGGTAGTCGTGAGCAGCAGCGAGCGTAAAGGCAAGCTCCTCGACGATTGTCGAACCTGCGTCGGAGAAGTTGTGACCCATAACTGTAATCACACGCACCTTCTTGTACTCCTGTGTTGCCTTAACGAGCGAAACCAAAGCCTCGCAGTCGCAGCAAGCACCATTCACGGTCATACCCTTTACGAGTGGGTCGAGGGCGATGTTAAGACGAAGGTCAGCCTTCGCTACACCTGTCTTCTCGGCATAAGCGAGAATCAACTCACCGGCTTTTGCAGCATACTTGCCACAAACGGTTACATCGACAGCCGAAAGAACGATTCCTGCCAAGAGAACGTCGATGCTCTCTGCGGTAGGCTCAACCTCTGCCTCGCAGAAGCAGAAACCGAGCGAATCAACACCCGACTCCAACATTGCAAGCGCAGTTGCATTGGCCTCCTTCGGACACTTCACCGAAATAGTCTGATGCGTAAGCCAGTTGTTGTCACCGCTAACGCCTCTCAAATAAGGGAACTCACCAGCCTGAGCGCCCAAAGTTTTAAGACCTTCAAGGTTCTCGGCGCGATAGTATGGACGAAGGTTGAAACCCTCGTTTGTACGCCATACCAACTTACGCTCGTAGTCGGCACCTTTGAGGTCCACAGCTATCGCCGCCTCCCAAGTCTCGGTCGAAACAGGAGGAAACTCGGCGAATAACTTTTCACGATTGGTTGTTGCCATAGTTTTTAGTGTTTTGTTATTGAATATTAAGGATTATTTTGTCTATTCCATTAAAAATGCGCGTAAAGGTAACAATAATTTTTGAGAGTTGACCCAAAAATTTAATTAAAAATTAAAAATTAAGAATTAAAAGTTGGGTTGGGTAGGCTATAACCCCTAACGACCCAATCCTCCCAGCAAAACCCAGCACTACCCAGCCTACCCGGCAAAACCCAAACCACCCCTAACACCCCTAACGCCCTTAACGCCCCTAACACTCTCCCACCACATTTATCGTTTTTCAATATTACAAATATTTTTCTTTATCGTTTTTCGATATACTCACCAAATTATTTTTCACTTTTTCGCGCCTACTCGCACTAAACTTGCAACAAAAGTCGTATATTTGCACCCAGCAAAACACTTTATACCAATCAAACAGATTAACGGATTATGTCACTGCTACGATTTAAGATGCTCGAAACAGCTCTTTCGCAAAAGGCCGTAAAGGTCGAGGCGCCAAGCAACAACCCTTCCGACTATTTCGGACTGCGCGTGTTCGGCCGCCGACAGATGCGCAAGTATCTCAACAAGCAGACCTACGAGGCTCTGATTGACACCATCGAGAACAGCACACCACTTCGCCCGGAGGTAGCCGATGCTATTGCCGCAGGTATGCGTCAGTGGGCTTTGGAGAATGGTGCCGACCACTATTGCCACTGGTTTCAGCCTCTCACGGGAGGTACAGCCGAGAAGCACGACTCGTTTGCCGAGCCTGACCGTCAGGGCGGCGTATTGGAGGAGTTCTCGGGCAAGGTTCTCATTCAGCAGGAGCCCGATGCTTCGTCGTTCCCAAGTGGCGGAATCCGCAACACCTTCGAGGCTCGTGGTTATTCGGCCTGGGACCCGACATCGGCAGCCTTTATCGTCGATACAACACTCTGTATCCCAACACTCTTCATTTCGTACACGGGCGAGGCTTTGGACTACAAGACCCCGCTGTTGCGCTCTATTTCGGCTGTTAGCCGTGCCGCAACCGAGGTTTGTCGCTACTTCGACCGCAACGTATCGCACGTCATATCGTATCTTGGTTGGGAGCAGGAGTATTTCCTTATCGACGAGTCGCTTTGGGCAGCTCGTCCCGACCTTGTGCAGACGGGTCGCACGATGATGGGCCACGAAGCATCGAAAAACCAGCAGCTCGACGACCACTATTTTGGCGCTATACCATCGCGCGTACTCGCCTTTATGAAGGATTTGGAGTATGAGTGTCTGATGCTCGGCATTCCACTCAAAACGCGTCACAACGAGGTTGCTCCAAACCAATTCGAGCTTGCTCCGATATACGAGGAGGCCAACCTTGCCAACGACCATAACCAGCTGTTGATGACCATTATGAACAAAGTTGCCGAGCGTCATCACTTCCGCGTACTGCTCCACGAAAAGCCATTCAAAGGCATCAACGGTTCGGGTAAGCACAACAACTGGTCGCTCGGCACCGACACGGGTGTAAATCTGCTCAGCCCGGGCAAAACCGCTTTCGAAAATCTGCAATTCATCACATTCCTTGTCAATGTAATTGCCGCCGTATACAAGCACAATGGTCTGCTCAAAGCCGCTGTTATGAGTGCAACAAACGAGCAACGACTTGGCGCAGGCGAGGCTCCACCGTCGATTATCTCGACATTCCTCGGCTCGCAAATCTCGTCAGTACTCGACAAAATCGAGAATTCGAACAGCGACGAGGCAATCCGCTTCGATACCAAAAACGTATTTCGTATGAGTGGCCTGTCGCAGATACCAAGCCTTCTGCTCGACAACACCGACCGCAACCGCACCTCGCCATTTGCCTTCACGGGTAACCGTTTCGAGTTCCGTGCAGTAGGTGCTTCGGATAACTGTGCCGAGGCAATTATCGTCATCAATACAGCCGTTGCACAGCAACTCGCAGAGTTCAAGCGCACGGTCGATACCAAAATCGAGAAGGGCGAGAAGAAGGAGAAGGCTATCTACGAGAGTGTGCGCGAACTTATCCACCACTGCAAGGCTATTCGTTTCGACGGCAACGGTTACTCCGAAGAGTGGCACGCCGAGGCACTACGCCGAGGTTTGGACTGTGAGACCTCGACCCCGATACTCTTCGACCGCTTCCTCGACAACGCATCAATCGAGTTGTTTGGCGATACGGGCGTTTACAACAAAATCGAGTTGGAGGCCCGCACCGAGATTAAGTGGGAGACCTACGTCAAGAAGGTACAAATCGAGGCCCGCGTATTGGGCGACCTCGCTATGAACCACATCGTACCTATTGCTTCGAAGTACGAAGGCATACTCGCCGACAAGGCCTGGAAATTGCAACAGCTCGGTATCACACCTACGGGCGACATCGACCTTATCAGCGACATTCAGAACCGCACGGCAAAGATTCAGAGCCTCGTACACGAGATGATTGAGTGCCGCAAACGCGCCAACCGCATCGAGTGTATGCGCGAGAAGGCTATCGCCTACCACGACACCGTTGCTGTCTTCTTCGACACAATCCGCGACGAAATCGACCACTTGGAGGAGATTGTCGATGACCAGCTTTGGACTCTGCCGAAGTATCGCGAGATGCTATTTATCAAATAGCGCAACAACCCACAATAAAAATGCCCCAAAATTTTGGGGCATTTTTTATGCAAGTATTTCGGACACAACCCTCTGCATCTTCTCTGCAATCTCGGCATTACAAAGATTGCCGATACTACCCTCGTGGGTGTGATGCACCTCGCGCGTAGGGCTGTATTCACCACGTTGCACCGCCATTCCAACCTGACGATAGGCCTCGCGGAACGGAACACCGGAGAGTGCCAAGCGATTGACATCTTCGACCGTAAAGAGGTAGTCGTACTTCGACTCGGAGAGAATATCGCGACGAATACGGATATGTTGCAGCATATAGTCACACATATCGAGCAACTCACAAATATCGCTCGTGGCAGGGAAGATAATATCCTTCAAGAGTTGCAGGTCGCGGTGATAGCCGAGTGGCAGATTGGCCGTAAGCAACGAAATTTCGTTAGGCACCGCCTGCAAGCGATTGCAACGGCCTCGCATAATCTCAAAGACATCGGGATTCTTCTTATGCGGCATAATCGACGAGCCTGTCGTAAGCGAGTCGGGGAATGACACAAACCCGAAGTTCTGGCACATAAACAGACACACGTCCATCGCAAATCGACCCAACGTCGAGGCTGTCGAGGCTATCGCATAGGCAGCCGCACGCTCGGTCTTACCTCGGCTCATCTGGGCAGCGACCACGTTATAGTGCATCGTCTCGAAGCCAAGCAAGCGGGTAGTCATCGCTCTGTCGAGCGGGAACGAAGAACCATAACCCGCAGCCGAGCCAAGCGGATTTTGGTTGGCTATTTTGTGGGCCGCCACAACCAGAGCCATATCATCGACCAAAGCCTCGGCATAGGCCCCAAACCACAAGCCAAACGACGACGGCATAGCGATTTGGAGATGGGTATAGCCCGGCATCAGCACATCGGCATACTCCTCACTCAAAGCCTGCAATCGCTCAAAGAGTACAAGCATACGCGAAGCGACCATCTTCATTCTATCTCGCATAAAGAGTTTCAAATCGACCAACACCAGGTCGTTACGCGAACGGCCCGAGTGAATCTTCTTGCCAACATCACCCAGACGGCGAGTAAGCAGCGTCTCGACCTGCGAATGTACATCCTCGACACCCTCCTCGATTTCGAACTCGCCACGCTCAACCATTACCGCAATATCGGAGAGCGCCGCAAGCAACTGCTCCAACTCCTCGGCCGTGAGCAGTCCGATACTCTCCAACATACGGATATGGGCCATCGACCCCTCGACATCGTAGCGAGCCAGCGCAAGGTCGAGTTCGCGGTCGGCACCAACCGTAAATTGCTCTATCGCCTGGTCTGCATCGAAACCTTTATTCCACAACTTTGTCATAATTCTATCTTCTATTTAACAGTACGGCAAGATTGGCGAGCAACCTTCCGTAGATTTCAACTCCTTCGGTTATCTCGGCCACCTCAACATATTCGTCGGCCGTATGCGAGCGAGCCGAGTCGCCCACACCTATCTTCAATGCCGCGATACCCGACATCAACGCACGGTCGGAGGTTGTCGGCGAAACAAAACATTCGCAACCACACATCGTCGCAGCCTCGACCAACAGATGCTCCGGAGCGATAGCCGACGCACGAATACGGGTTGAACGTGGCGTCAGTTGCGAGCCGACCGAGGCTTGCAGAGCAGCCACAACCTCCTCGTTGGTATAGGCGTCGGTCGTACGCACATCGACCACAAACCGACACTCGGCGGGCACGATATTGTGTTGCGAACCCGCTTCGATTTGGGTTACCGATATTTTTATCGGCCCAAGCACCTGCGACACCCGTTCAAAGCGATAGTCGCGCAGAACAGCAATGTCGGCCAAAGCCTTATAGATAGCATTATCGCCCTCCTCGCGGGCAGCGTGACCACTTCGACCACGAGCAACACCGTCGAGCACCACAAGACCGCGCTCTCCGATAGCCGAACGCATCTGCGTAGGCTCTCCCACCAGCGCCATATCGACCTTAATGCCTTCGTCGGCAAGATGGGCCAACATAGCCCTCATACCTCGCTCGCCCATAGTCTCCTCCTCGGCCGTCAAAGCCAACAGCAGATTATATGGCAGAGCCGTCGTATCGTAGTGGTTACAGAAGAGTGCTACAAGGGCTACAACCGACGCTCCCGCATCGTTCGACCCCAAACCATAGACTCGACCGCCCTCGACCACCCCATCGTAAGGGTCGCGACTATATTCAACCGCAGGGCGCACCGTATCGATATGCGAATTGAGCATCAGCGTCGGCTTTGCCGAGTCGAAGCCCTGCGACAAGGCCCACACATTGTTATAGTGTCGGCGCACGGCAACACCTCGCCCACCAAGTTCGGCAACAAGAATATCGGCCACAGCCTTCTCATCGCCCGAGGTCGATGGTCTCGCAACAATATTCGACAGGAGCGCAACCGCCTCCTCAACCGACACCCTCTGCATATCCTACAACGTTATTTTAGTACCCGAGCCACACTCCAACAGTCGCTCGGAATGTTTAATCACAACAGAGCGAACACCGCTCTCACAAGCCTTCAACGCATTCTCAACCTTCGGAATCATACCCTGCGACACAACTCCACTCGCACACAACGGCTCAAAATCAGCCTTCGAAATATGCGAAATAACCGACCCCTCGTCCGCAACATCGGCCAACACACCCTGCTTTTCGAAGCATATAACCAAATCGGTTGGCGCAAGGCTCGATGCGGCAACAGCAACGGCCGAGGCTACGCTATCGGCATTGCTATTGAGTAGCGTACCCTCTCCATCGTGGGTAATGGCGCAAAAGATAGGCGTAATACCTGCGTCGAGCATAACTCCGAGCATCGACACATTTATCTTCGTCGCATCAATATCGCCAACAAAACCATAATCAACAGGCACGGGCGAACGACGCACCGCAGGAATCATATTGGCATCGGCACCCGAAAGGCCCAAAGCATTACACCCGGCCGCTTGCAGAGCCGCTACGATGCGCTTATTCACACCACCTGCATAGACCATCGTAACAATCTCGATTGTCGCTGCATCGGTCACACGGCGACCACCAATCATCGTCGTCGGCACTTCGAGTCGCTCGGCAAGGCGCGTTGCAAGTTTTCCACCACCGTGTATCAATATCTTTGGCGACGGCAAGGCTGCAAAATCGGCCACGAAACGCTGCAAAGCAGCCTCGTTGTCGATAACGTTGCCACCTATCTTTACTACCGTGATACTGTGCTCCATTATTTGAGACCCTCCAAAATTCGTTTCAACACAACCTGCGCCGAAATCTCACGATTGGCCGCCTCTGGAATAACCAGACTGCGTGGCGACTCGATAACATCGTCCGCCACAATCATATTGCGACGCACGGGCAAGCAGTGCATAAAATAGGCGTTGTTGGTCAGTGCCATCTTCTCGGCATCGACCGTCCAATCGCGGTCGGTAGAGAGCACCTCGCCATAGTGGTCATCGGCAAATGCCGACCAATTCTTGGCATAGATAAAATCGGCACCCTCGAAGGCCTTGCGCTGGTCGTATTCAATCTGCTCGGGGCGCACATAACGCTCGTCGAGTTCGTAGCCGTGCGGGTGTGTTACAACCAACTCATAGTCGGCAGCATTGGCCCACTCGGCAAACGAATTGGGAACAGCTTGCGGCAACGCCTTTGGGTGTGGAGCCCACGTCATAACAACCTTTGGACGCGCCTTTGTCTTATGCTCTTCGATGGTTATCACATCGGCAAAACTCTGCAACGGGTGACCCGTAGCAGCCTCCATCGAGAATACGGGACGGCCCGAATAGCGGATAAATTGCTCGATAACACGCTCCTCGTAGTCCTCGGCCTTATCTTTAAGGCCTGCAAACGAACGCACACCGATAACATCGCAATAGGAGCCCATAACAGGTATAGCCTCCAACAGATGCTCGGCCTTATCGCCGTCCATAACCACTCCTCGCTCGGTTTCGAGACGCCACGCACCCTGATTGACATCGAGCACCATTACGTTCATACCGAGATTCATTGCCGCCTTCTGGGTCGAGAGGCGTGTGCGAAGGCTCGAATTAAAGAATACAAGCATAGCCGTCTTATTGCGACCCAGGTCGGTATATGCAAAGCGGTCGCGCTTAACCTCCAAAGCCTCGGCCACAGCGGCCTTCAAGTCGCCAATATCGCCAACACCCGTAAATTTTTTCATACTCTACAACAGTTGTTTGAATCGTTCTAAAAATAGATCTATCTCTTTGCGCGTAATAGTCAAAGCCGGCAACAGACGCACGGTAGTTGCACCTGCACCACCCGTAAAGACGTGTTGCTCAAAGAGCAGTCGCTTACGCAACTCCGCAGCCGACCCCTCAATTTCGACACCGACCATCAGACCTCGACCACGCACCTGCTTGATTTGCGGTATCTTTTGCAACTCGGAAATCAGATACTCGCCAACCTCGCGGGCATTCTCGACCAGCCCCTCCTGCTCAAAGACCTCCAATACTGCTATCGCCGCAGCACAAGCGAGGTGGTTACCACCAAACGTAGTTCCAAGCATACCGCGCTTGGCCTCATATTTTGGCGAAATCAGCACTGCACCCATCGGGAAGCCATTGGCAATACCCTTTGCGCAGGTGATAATATCGGGACGTATATCGGCGTATTGATGGGCAAAGAATCGACCCGTACGGCCATAGCCCGACTGTATCTCGTCGAGAATAAGCGACACATCGTATCGGAGTGTCACCTCTCGCAACTGACGCAAAAATTCGTCGCTCGGCAGGTGGATACCCGCAACACCCTGAATACCCTCGATAAGCACAGCACAGAACTCGCCCGTTGCAAGGGCCGCCTCAACCGCCTCAATATCGTTGAGCGGAGCAAAGACCACATTCTCGGTGCGGTTAAATGGCGACTGAATCGCCGGGTTATCGGTAGCCGCCACAGCGCCCGATGTACGACCGTGAAAGGCCTTCGCAAAACAGAGAACCTTGCTGCGACCGCTATGGAACGATGCGAGTTTGAGAGCATTCTCGTTGGCCTCGGCTCCCGAGTTACAGAGGAAGAGCGAATAGTCATCGTAGCCACTCGCACGACCCAGCAGTTCGGCAAATCGCGCCTGCAACGAGTTCTGCACCGAGTTGGAGTAGAAGCCCAACTGCGACACCTGCTCGGCAATGCGCTCAACATAGTGTGGGTGAGCGTGACCTATCGAAATCACAGCGTGACCGCCATAGAGGTCGAGCCACGCCTCGCCATCGGCCGTATAGACATAGTTGCCCCGACCTTTGACAGGCTCTATATCGTAGAGCGAATATACATCAAACAGTTTCATTAGAAAGCACTTGGTTTAAGTCGAAGGCCCTCGCGTTCGTCGAAGCCACACATCAAATTCATATTCTGAACAGCCTGACCCGAAGCACCTTTGAGCAAGTTATCTATAACCGACACAATGTGGAGTTTGTCACCGTGTTTAGCAACCGAGAGCAGAGCCTTGTTGGTATTGACCACCTGCTTCAAATCGACATCGCCTTCGGCCACAAACGTAAAGGCCGCATCGCCATAGTATTGGACATAGAGCGCACGAGCCTCCTCGGCCGTAAGGTCGCAATCGGTATAGACCGAAGCCAAAATACCGCGAGCAAAGTCACCTCGCATCGGCACAAAATTCAAGTCCCACTCAAACGATGGTTGCAACTTACGCACATTGCGGCCAATCTCGATAAGGTGTTGGTGCGAAAAGGCCTTATAGACCGACATATTGTCGCTGCGCCAACTAAAATGGGTTGTTGCCGACGGCTTTACGCCTGCACCTGTCGAGCCTGTGATGGCCGTAATATGCACCTCGTCCTCCAACACCCCTGCCGCAGCCAATGGCAACAACGCAAGTTGGATTGCCGTTGCAAAGCAGCCCGGATTGGCGACCTTCGTAGCGCACTTTATCGCTTCGCGCTGCATCTCGGGCAAGCCATAGCAGTAGCCCTCCGACTCGTCGCGAAAGTCTTGTGCAAGGTCGATAACCTTCAAACCCGATGGCATAGGGTTCGCGGCCCAAAATTCGCGGCTATGGCCGTGAGCCGAGCAGAGAAACAGCACATCAATAGCCGAGAGGTCGTAGTCGGCCGCAAAGCACATATCGCACTCGCCAACCAAGCCTCCGTGTACGTCGCTCAATCGATTACCCGCATTGCTCGACGAATGGACAAAGGCGAGCGACACCTGCGGGTGGTTGAGCAGCAGACGAATCAACTCGCCAGCCGTATAACCTGCACCGCCTATAATTCCGACCCGCATCATTCCTCTTTGCCGTTACGTTTCTGAACGTTGTGGTATATCTTCATCTGGTTGCCGAGAATCTTGGTAAAGCCCTTGACATCGTCGGCCGACCAAGCCTTATTAACCTCGCCATATTCGCCAAAGTCGGTCTTCATCAAATCGAATGGCGACGACACACCGACAAGCGTATATCCGTATGGACGCAGGGTGATTTCAACCTCGCCATCGACGTTACGCTGCGTATTTTCGAGAAAGACCTCCATATCGCGCATAACAGGTTCGAGATATTGCGACTCGTGGAGGAACATACCGTACCACGTTCCAATCTGCTCCTTCCAATAGAGTTGCCACTTTGTCAGCGTATGCTTTTCGAGCATCTTATGGGCAGCGATAATAAGCATTGGGGCGGCAGCCTCGAAACCTACACGACCCTTGATACCGATAATCGTATCGCCAATATGCATATCGCGGCCAATGCCATATTTCGATGCAATAGCCTCGACCGCACGAATAGCCTCGACCTTGTCGGCAAACTCGACCCCATCGACGCTCGCAATCTCGCCCGCCTTGAAGCCAATCTTCAACTGGCGCTCTCCCGAGGCCTCAACCTGGCTCGGATAGGCACTCTCGGGCAGAGTCTGCTCCGAGCGAAGAGTCTCCTTACCGCCGATGCTCGTACCCCACAAACCCTTGTTAATCGAGTACTCCATCTTGACAAAATCGGCCTCATAGCCGTGCTTTTTCAGATAGTCAATCTCGTACTCACGGGTGAGGGTCATATCGCGCGTCGGAGTGATAATCTCAATCTCGGGAGCCAAAATCTGGAACGTCAAATCGAATCGCACCTGGTCGTTACCTGCACCCGTCGAGCCGTGAGCAACATAGTGCGCACCGACACTCTTCGCATACTCAATGATGGCTATGGCCTGAAACGTACGCTCCGACGAAACCGAGATTGGATAGGTGCCATTACGGAGGATATTGCCATAGACCATATACTTGATGCTGCGCTCATAATACTGCTGCGTAATATCGAGCGTTGCGTGCTGCTTTGCACCAAGTCGATAGGCACGCTCCTCAATCGAAGCAAGTTCGGCCTCGTCGAAACCGCCCGTATTGGCGATTGCCGTATAGACCTCGTATCCCAACTCCTCGGTCAAATATTTTACGCAAAAGGAGGTATCCAAACCTCCGCTAAATGCCAAAACAACTCTTTTCTTGTCCATTTTATCTTAATTTTACGTTATTATTTCAAGTGAAAAACCTTGCGAAACCAATTCTTTACGGCCATAATATATGGCGAGAGCGGCGACGACTCGACAAGTGGTGTATGCGGGTCGTAGAGCATACCCGTACAGAGACACATTCGGTGGTTGTTACGCACCAATATATCGTAGTTGCAACAGCCCTGACAACCCTGCCAAAACTCCTTATCGTCGGTCAATTCGGAGAATGTCACAGGCTTATATCCGAGGCGCGAATTGAGCTTCATCACCGGAAGCGAGGTCGTTATACTAAAAATCTTCGCATAAGGAAATTTCTTTCGCGCAAGTTCGAAGGTCTTGGCCTTGATTTGGGCTGCAAGACCCGAATGGCGGTACTCGGGGTCGACAATCAGACCCGACGTTGCGACAAAGTCACCGTGCCCCCAGCACTCGATATAACTAAAACCAACCAATCGCTCACCATCGAGCGCAACCACAGCCTTTCCGCCCGTAATCTTGGACGATATATACTCGGGCGAACGCTTCGCAATACCCGTACCGCGCTGCAATGCCGACTCGTAGATGAGTTGGCAAATCTGCTCGGCATAGACAACGTGCTCGCCCTGCGCAAAGGCTACAACTATTGAATTATTATTCATTTTGTATGCAATTCTTATTCCCTTATTTACACCACTTATCCCCTTTCGCCCGCACTTTATGCGAAGCAAAACGGGATAAATGCGTTGCAAAGATAAACTACTTTATCGACTTTGAAAGGTTTTTTCTACATTTTCTTTCAAAAAAGTGAAAGAAAATACATTTTTAGCCCATTTCAACACTAAAACAAATTATCGGCAGCGACTATCACCGACCTAAATTAGAGTTGCGACGACAACTCTTCGGCTCTTTGAAGAGCCTTGTGGATATGGTTCAGCACATTCTCCTTGCCAACCATCGCCACAATACCGGCACGCTTCAACGACTTATAGACCTGTTCATTGACACCCGAAAGGATAATCTTGCGACCCTCGGAGAGTGCCGACGAGACAAATACTTCGAGGTTATGAATACCTGTCGCATCGATAAACGACACCTTACGCATACGGATAATACGAATCGGCTTATTCGAGCGCATACGGGCCATCTCCTCGAATTTGTTGGCCACACCGAAGAAGAACGGGCCATCAATTTCGTAGACCTCGGTCGTATCCGGAATTGCCAATCGCTCATCATCAGCCTCGCCGTCGTGATGCACCTCCAACTCGTTCTGCACGACCGAGATGTGGGCGCTCTCCATAATTCGGCGCATAAAGAGGATTACTGCCATAACCAAGCCAACCTCGATAGCAATCGTAAGGTCGAAGATAACGGTCAGCAGCAAAGTTGTGAAGAGCACAAATATATCGGAGCGCGACTGACGGCACATCGAACGGATAGTGCGCCAACCACTCATATTATACGACACCATAATCAGCACACCCGCCAAGCACGGCATCGGAATCGCACCAACCAAGTCGCCAAGCAACAACAACACCGCAAGCAAGACAATCGTATGTACCACACCTGCAATCGGCGTGCGACCGCCATTGTTGATATTGGCCATCGTGCGGGCAATAGCACCTGTTGCAGGGATACCGCCAAAGAATGGCACTACGATATTGGCAAGACCCTGACCGATAAGTTCGGTATTGGAGTTGTGGCGCGAACCGATAACACCATCGGCAACCATCGCCGACAGCAACGACTCGATAGCGCCGAGCATTGCGATAGTAAAGGCCACATGGAGCAGCGACTGCACGGTCGAGAAGAATGTTGCCCCCTCTTTCAGAGCCGGAACGCTCAACGACGGAAGACCCGAAGGCAACTCATAGAGCTTACCAATGGTAAAGACCGAATCGACATCGGCATAACGCTGCAACAGCCAATTAACAAATGTCATAATGACGATAGCGAGCAACGAACCTGGAATCTTCTTCGAAATATATGGCGTAAGGGCGATTATAAGAATTGTCGCGACACCCATCGCAAATGCAATCCAATTGATTTGGCCTATATGCTCGACATAGCACACCCACTTCTCGACAAAGTTGGCCGGCACATTCTCGATACCCATACCAAAGAGGTCGTTCATCTGGGTCGAGAAGATTGTAATTGCAATACCTGCCGTAAATCCGACAATAATCGGATAGGGCATAAACTTGATGATTGTACCAAGTTTGAACACACCCATCAGCACCAACATTATACCCGCCATAACGGTAGCAATAGCCAAACCGCCAACGCCGAACTCCTGAATAATGCCGTAGATAATAACGATAAATGCACCCGTCGGGCCACCAATCTGCACTCGCGAACCGCCGAATACCGAGATGATAAATCCCGCAATAATGGCCGTTACAAGACCCTCGGTCGGACCAACGCCCGATGCAATACCGAAAGCAATAGCAAGCGGTATAGCCACAATGCCGACAATAATACCAGCCATCAAATCTTTGGCAAACTTCTCGCGGTTGTAACCTCGCAACGACGAGATGATTTTGGGTTGGAAATCAATCAAATGACGAAAATCCATAGCTTCTTCTCTTTTAGTTTCTTCATTAACCTTTTGCGTAGCAAAGACCTCGACAGGCCTTCGTGCGCGATTGAACGCGCAAAGATATAAAATAAAGTGCAAAACCACTACGATTTTGCACTTTATTACACCGCGACCCTCTATTTCTGCGGATAACGAATATCGAGTTGAAAGAGCGGATTATCGCTCGTAGTGTGCGATTCTCGGATTGCCTCCCACATATCGGCCACAATATCGGGGTGTCGGTCCGCCACATTGCGCTCCTCGCGAGGGTCTTCCGTAATTTTATAGAGTTGCATCTTGGTATTACCGTCGGCAACATCTTCGACCAGACCCTTCCACTGCCCCATTCGCACGCAGAGCCAACCATTACCGCCCTTAAATTTAGGAAACTCCCAATAGAGGTATGCGTGGTTATCCTGATACTCGGGGCGACCCATAAGTGTCGGTACGAATGAAGTTCCATCGCACTGCGGAAGTTTGTCGGCTATGTTTTTGTATGGCACGCCGGCCAACTGCACCAGTGTCGGCATCACATCGGGGAAGTAACCGATATAGTCGCTTACGGCAGGTTGCAGACGGTCGCCCCACGCAACAACAAACGGCACACGGATACCGCCCTCGTGCAGCGAACGTTTGGTCCACCCCTTGTCGCTACGGAACGGTGCAGCGCAATCGAACCACGAGGTGCTGGTATAGGAGTTGTGCGACGGGCCATTATCGCTCGTAACCATTATCACGGTATTGTCGTACAGGCCTCTCTCTTTCAGATACTCAACCAAACAACCTATCTGGTGGTCGAGATACGAAATCATCGCGGCATAGGTAGCCTTCGGCGAGCGAACAGGGAAATAGCCCTTACCAGTATAGACAGGCTCTTCGTCGCCAAACTTTTTGACATAGCGCTCAACCCACTCATCGGGAGCCGAGAGCGCGCTATGCGGAATCGTCGGTGTCCACATCACAAAGAATGGGCTACCTGCTTCGCGCCCGATAAACTCCTCGACCTTATTATATATTGCATCGGGGCTATATACATCACCCTTGAACTTGGCATAACTCGCGCGGTCGTATGGGTCGGCACCCACATCGAGTTTATCTCCCAAATCCATCGGCGGATTGGAGATGTATTCGCGCACCTTGTTATGGTAGAGGAAAGGCGGATAGTAGCACTGCGCCATACGCTGACACAGATAACCATAGAAGTAGTCGAAGCCCATTTCGAGTGGCGTACTACCCGATGAGATATTACCCAAACCCCACTTACCTATCACAGCCGTACGATACCCCGCATCGCGCATTACAGTACCGAGCGTCACCGTACCCTTTGCAAGTGGTGCCTGGCCCTCCAACTCGGGATTTTCGCGCATTGCGTGGATACTCCATACATTGCCTCGGTCGAGCAACTCGTCATTCGAACGAATTTGGGCGTGACCCGAGTGCAAACCCGTCATCAACGTACATCGCGATGGAGCCGATACGGGCGCACCTGCATACATATCGGTAAAGCGCACACCTCGCGCCGCCAACGCATCGATATTGGGAGTCTCAATTTTGGTCTGACCATAGCACCCAAAGTCGCCATAACCGGCATCGTCGAGCAGGATAAAGACCACATTAGGTTGCTGTTTCGACCCACTCGCATCGCCTCCTTCGCGAACCGAGGCCTGCGCCTCTGCTCCATTGGCGGTCATTGCGACGCCCAAAATGGCGGCTGCGGCAGAAAATGTTTTATTAGACATTGCGACAATAATTTTATTAAACCTATATAATATCAATCCTTTACCGCAGATGAAGGGCGTTGCGCCACGGAAAGCGGTAGAAAAAAATTTTACACCACTGTGTAACTTTGTATATAAAACCTGTTCTTATTTATGACAAAAATAGCGATTTTTGAGAAAAATTTGCACCGTTACCACATTTTTTATATCTTTGCGCTCGCAAATGTGAAAACATTTCGGACCCATAGCTCAGTTGGTCAGAGCAGCGGACTCATAATCCGAAGGTCGTGGGATCATGCCCCTCTGGGTCCACAATTTATCATCAGGCGGTCGCAAGTTTTGCGACCGTTTTTTTGTCGAAAACCCAAAACAAAAACGGAGGCAGATAACTCTCCACCTCCGTACTATCATTATCGGCTGCGCTTATGCTCCGATATAACTCTCAACAACTGCACTAATACGCTCAAAGACCTCCTCAACCGTACCTAGACTTGGCACCGAAGCATATTTACCTTGTGCGCGGTAATGGTCGGCAACCACAGCCGTTTGGCGATTATAAATCTCTATACGATTGCGGATAACCTCCTCCGAAGCGTCGTCGGCACGACCCGAATCCTTGCCTCGCAACAAGATTCGCTTAACCAACTCCTCCTCCGGCACCTCCATATATATCATAAGGTCTACCCTCTCGCCCATCGCTTCAAGCACACGGTCAAACGATTCGGCCTGGGCCGTAGTACGAGGGAAACCGTCGAAAACCGTACCTTTTATATCGCGATTATCGAGCAGGTACTGCTCTATCATTCCCACCACAACCGCATCGGGAGCCAACTCGCCACGACTTATGCAAGCCTGCATCTGAACGCCGAGTGGCGTTTGGGCTGCAATCTCTCCACGAATAATCTCACCAGTCGAGATATGCGACAAACCAAAACGCTCTTCGAGCAGTTTCGACTGCGTTCCTTTACCACAACCGGGAGCGCCAAAAAGGACTATATTTATCATAACTTTTAGTGTTATCTTTATGACCTAACGGCACAAAGTTAAGCGATTTTTCGAGAAAACATCACAATAATTAAATTTTTTTAATAAAATTTTTTCACAATTCACCTGCCACCCTACTGCAAGATGTGCAACCAAGAATTGTAAAGACAACTCTTTTTTTGTACCTTTGCCAAATCAAACACAAAATTATGGCAGAACAAATCAAAGGACGCACCGAAATCTCGACTCTTGGCGAGTTCGGACTCATCGACACCCTCACTCAACCGTTCAAAGCTTCGCGTCGCTCAACCATCAAAGGCGTTGGCGATGATGCAGCCGTAATAGAGGCTTCGCGCGACACGGCAATCGTCGTTTCGACCGACTCGATGAACGAAGGCATCGACTTCGACCTCACCTACTTCCCGCCCAAACATCTGGGCTACAAGGTCGTAACAAAAGGTATCAGCGACATCGTTGCGATGAATGCGACACCCGAGCAGATAACCCTTTCGCTCGGCATATCGTCCAAGATTTCGGTCGAATTTCTCCGCGACTTCTATGCCGGTGTTGAGTTTGCCTGCCGCGAAGCGGAGGTCGATTTGGTTGGTGGCGACACCTCGGCTTCGGTAACGGGTCTAAACATCAACATCACCGCCATCGGTCGTGCCAAGCGCAACAAGATTGTCTATCGCAGCGGAGCGAAGGTCAATGACCTCATCTGCCTCACAGGCAGCCTCGGCGCACCTTTTATGGGATTGAAATTGCTCGAACGTGAGAAGCGCGTTTTGCAAGGCCTAACCAACCCTACACCACAATTCGAAGGATACGAATACCTACTCGAAAGATACCTCAAACCGCGTGCGCGATTTGACATCGTACGCTCATTGGCCGACGAGGGCATCGTTCCGACCTCGATGATTGACATCAGCGACGGTCTGGCCTCCGACCTGCTCCAAATCTGCAAAGCTTCGAAATGTGGTGCGCGCATCTACCTCGAACGTCTGCCTATCGCCCGCCAAACAAATGCATTGGCCGAAGAGATGCATATCGACCCTGTCGTGGCATCGCTCAATGGTGGCGAGGACTACGAGTTGCTCTTTACCGTACCTCTCGACAAGCGCGAAGCGGTAATGAACGTCGGTTGCATCGACATCATCGGCCACATCACAGCCGAGCAGACGGGAGCGTGTCTGTTCACACCCGACGGCGGAGAAATCCGACTCAAAGCACAAGGATTTAAGGAGGAGTAACACCCCCGGCTAAAATAGAGCATAAAGGCCGTACCACATCACAAAGCGTGCGGCCTTTCCTATAAGCATATATATCGCCGAGGGGACAAATCCAACGCGATAGAAGCCAAGTGCCACGGCAAAGACATCGCCCACGAACGGCACCCACACAAGCAACGCAACAAGCGAACCATAACGCTCGACTCGACTCTTTTGTCGTTCGAGCGTCTCGCGTTTAACGCCAAAGCGCTCAATCCATCGCCATTGACCACTACGGCCCACACCATACGATGTTAGACCTCCAAGCCAATTACCCGCCGTTGCAACCGCTATCGCCACCCACGGATTGAGCCCACCGACCAAGACACCGACAAGCAGAGCGTCGGCACTAAACGGCACTATTGTCGCCGCGAGGAACGAGCCGAGAAACAGTCCCAAATATCCGAGTTCAAGCAACCAATCCATAGACGCTGAAAATAGTGGCACAAAGATACAAACAAATCCTCGACAAAAAATCGCCACCAACAAAATTTTGACTATATTTGCATAAATAAACACTACTTCTATGAAAAACACCGCAACCCTCCTCCTCGCCGTTTTCCTGTTATCTATCGGCACAACCGCAGTAGCACAAAAAGCCAATGAGCCGGCACAATCGTTCTACCGCAACAAGCATCGTCAAGAGATTACCATACCTCAAATTCTGGGCTACAACGTCTACACAGCCGACCTCCACACCCACACCATCTACTCCGATGGCAATATAACACCTGCGCTCCGCGTCAGGGAGGCTTGGCAAGACGGTTTGGATATTTTGGCCATTACCGACCACATCGAGTATCGTCGCATCGAGCGCGAACTTATCCGCTATATGGGCGAGTATATCAAGGAGGAGTACCGCAATCTGCCAAAGGGCGTGAATACCAATATCCAAGGCACGCCTGCCGATGAGCGCGGAATCCTCGCCAACCTCAACGTAGGCTACGAGAAGGCGGCCGAGAGCAATGAGCAGTATGGACTGTTGATTGTACGCGGAGCAGAGATTACCCGCAACGAAGGTCACTTCAACGCAATCTTCACAACCGACAACAACCAAATCTACCACCCCGACATCGAGACATCTATCCGCAACGCGATAGCACAAGGCGCATTTGTCTTCCACAACCACCCGAAGCACGACAAATCGACCCAAAGCACAATGACTCCGCTTGCCGAGCATCTGCACGGAGAAGGGCTGTTGAGGGGTATCGAACTGTGCAACGGCCCAGTTATGTGGAGTCGCCTTATATCCTACTGCCTCGACAACGGCTACACGCCAATCTCCACCTCCGACGGTCACAGCACCATAGCCGAGCGTTTCTATCCGCACCACAACAACGGTTGCTACCGCAATATGACCCTTATTCTCGCAAATAAGTGTGACGAGCAATCCATCAAGCAAGCCCTCTTCGACGGCCGCACGATAGCCTACCATAACAACAAGCTAATCGGCAAGGAGGAGTACCTCGCGGCTCTTTTCGAGGCAAGTATCAGCATCGAACATATGTGCGACAACAAGAAGGAGACGATGGTTATCGTAACCAACAAATCTTCGTTCCCTTATCAACTAAAATTTGGCCAAAAGACAGCCGTCGTAGAGGCTATGGGCGCCGTGCAATTAACCTTGCCAAAGGGAGATAGCGAAGTCGAATTTGTCGTGCAAAACCTTATCAGTGGCAACGGCAAGCGGCCAAAGGTCAAGATGAGCTTCAAGCGCAAACCTACCAACCAATATTTGAAAGAGAACCCTACTTGGTATCCACATTAACGACACCGAGCAGAATAGAGGCAAGGGGGCAAATCGTCATAGGTTTGCCCCTTGCGCCGTCTATTCTCTATATAATTAAGGTATTTAGAGTAAAAAATATAGCCATAGTTTTGTATTTCAAAATTTTTGTTTACCTTTGCACCGCTAAAAAGCACAAATCATTTTAATAATTAAAGTATTATGAACAATTACGAAACCGTTTTCATTGTCACTCCGGTGCTCTCTGAGGCTCAGGTAGCAGAGGTTGCTGACAAATTCCAGGGCATTATCACCGAGAACGGCGGTCAGATTGTGAATGTTGAGAACTGGGGCTTGAAGAAGCTTGCATACTCTATTCAGAAGAAGACCTCCGGTTTCTACTTCCTGGTAGAGTTCACGGGCGAGGGCTCGCTCATCAACAAGCTCGCAACCAACTATCGTCGTGACGTGCGCATTATCCGTTTCTTAACTTTCAAGCAGGACAAGTACGCTGTCGAGTACTCGGAGAAGCGTCGTGCAAAGCTTGCTAACAAAAACAAGGAGGAGTAAACTATGGCAGAGAACACTCAGGCAGGCGAATTGCGCTACCTCAACCCAGTATCGGTTGATGTTAAGAAGAAGAAGTATTGCCGTTTCAAGAAGCTCGGCATCAAGTATGTAGATTATAAGGATGGCGAATTCCTCAAAAAGTTCCTCAACGAGCAGGGTAAGATTCTCCCACGCCGTTTGACCGGTACTTCGCAGAAATTCCAGAAGAAGGTAGCACAGGCTGTTAAGCGTGCGCGTCACCTCGCAATTTTGCCATTCGTAACCGATTGTATGAAATAAGGAGGAGGGTACTATGGAGATTATTTTGATTAAAGACGTAGAGAACTTGGGCTACGCAAACGACATCGTAAATGTTCGCCCTGGTTATGCCAACAACTACCTTATTCCACAAGGTTTTGCAAAGGCCGCTACCGCTTCGGCAAAGAAGGTTTTGGCAGAGAACTTGAAGCAGCGCGCTCACAAGGACGCCAAGATTTTGGCTGACGCACAGGCTTTGGCAGAGAAGCTCGCTAACCTCCCACTTTCGTTCACCGTAAAGGCAGAGGAGGGTCGCATCTTCGGTTCGATTACTTCGACCGACGTTGCAGAGGCTCTCGCAGCAAAGGAGATTGTTGTCGATAAGAAGAACATCGCGGTTGAGGCTATCAAGACCGTTGGTGAGTACAAGGCAACTATCAAACTTCACCGCGAAGTTAAGGCCGAGGTTGCTCTTTCGGTTGTAGCCGAGGAGTAGTCATCGCATCAAACAAATAACGAGGTGCCGATTGCTATTGCAGTCGGCACTTCTTATATTTATGATGGTTATAATACTAATTATGGAACAACATCAACCTTTTACCGCTAATAGAGGTCGTTGCTCGCGGCCGAAAGCCGCGTTTACAAGTCTGACCCTCCCCTAAATCCCCTCCCGGGGAGGGGACTTGGTCGCTACGCAACAAAAAGCTGCATAAAG
>JAZQSA010000008.1:0-12154 GCA_045629905.1 Alistipes sp.
CCTGCAAGCAGGGGTGGGTAAGACTCTCCATAGTCATTTGTTGAGACACACATTTGCACATCACCAACTAAATGAAAAGCACTTAAACATTGCAACAGTAAGCAAGATGCTGGGGCACACAAATTTGAAGCAGACAATGCACTATTGCCAAAAGCACACTAATACCATATTGGAAGAATTTGTTATTGCAAATCAGGGATGATTCACATCTTCCCCACCCCTTATTGACAATACCCAAAGTTTGAAAGTCTTGCATTAAGCAAGACTTTTTTTGTTTATATAGCCTTCAAACTTGTTTGTTTACGGCTATATAAACAAAAAAAGAGGCCGATTTTCGGCTTTCAAACTTTGGTAGCGCCCCCGCGGCGAGCGGATGGGAAAACGGAGCGAAGCGACGTAATCCCATCTTGCGGGCAGACGGTATAAGAACAAAGAGCGAGGTCCAAACCTCGCTCTATTCATATCGTATATAATCTGCTACTATCGCTCCGAAATCTTGGTTGCCAGACCGCCCTCCGAGGTCTCTCGATAGAGGCTTGGCAGGTTGTGGCCTGTCTCGTTCATAACCTCTACGACCTTGTCGAACGATACGAGGTGCGCTCCGTCGGATAGTGTGGCGTAGGTGTTGGCATCGAGTGCGCGGGCAGCGGCTATGGCGTTGCGCTCGATGCAAGGTACTTGTACAAGTCCGCATACGGGGTCGCAAGTCAGACCGAGGTGGTGTTCGAGGCCCATCTCGGCGGCATATTCAATCTGGGCAGGTGTGCCTCCGAAGAGTTGGCAGGCTGCTGCTGCGGCCATAGCGCAAGCGACGCCGATTTCGCCCTGACAGCCAACTTCGGCACCTGAAATCGACGAGTTGGTCTTGACCACGTTGCCAAACAGACCTGCTGTGGCGAGTGCGCGCAGGGTGCGGATACGCAGGAAGTCGCGCGAGGTTGAGAGGTGGTACAAAACGCCCGGCAAGACGCCACACGAGCCACAAGTCGGGGCTGTAACAACGACGCCACCCGAAGCGTTCTCCTCGGCTACGGCAAGGGCGTAGGCGTAGATTTGGGCGCGCGAACGGAGCGAGTCGGTATAGCTCTTCGACTTGACGTAGTAGGTGCTGGCTTTGCGGGCCACTTTGAGAGGGCCGGGCAGTACGCCATCGTTGTTGAGGCCGCGCTGTACGGTCTCGCACATCACCTCCCAGATGTGGTCGAGGAAGTCCCAAATCTCCTTGCCTTCACACTCCTCGACATACTCCCAATAGGTCTTGCCCTCCTTGTAGCACCACTCTTTAATATCCTCGATTGTCGTGAGCGGATAGATGCTCTTTGGTGCTTCGGCTACCGTCTCCTCGTTGGCGAGCGAGCCACCACCGACGCTGAATATTGTCCAGCTGTCGTAGACCTCACCTCCGCGCAATGCCTCAAAGAGCATACCGTTGGGGTGGAAGTCGAGAACGATGTCGGCCTTCCATACGATTTCTGTTGGGGCTATTGGCTCCAATACCGAGCAGATTGCGCTGTTGGTAAGGTGACCCTTGCCCGTTGCTGCAAGCGAGCCGTAGAGCGTTACGCGGAACGATTCGGCATCGTGGCAACGCTCGGCAAAAATTTCGGCTGCACGACGAGGACCCATTGTGTGGCTGCTCGAAGGGCCGTTGCCGACCTTGTATAGTTGTCGTAGTGATTCCATAATTATAATAGTTTCTCTATATCTTGTGCTGTTGTATAGGCAATGGTGTCGGCCAGCGTGCGACCTTCAAATGAGCCTATGGCTGTTAGTCCGCGCTCGTCGGCAAAGAAAATCTCGTCGCACACGTTGAGCATCTCGCGCGTGATTTCGCATTGTCGCACTTTGTCGCCACGACGCTCGATGAGTGCTTGCACCGTCAGCTCAAAAGCGACCGAGTGGCCTCGCTCTGCAACCCAAACCTCGTCGCCACAGACCACGATGGGTGGCGCTCCATCGATTGCAACCACACGCCCGTCGGGGTGAAGTTGGATAACGATGTTGCCCTCGTGGCGTTGTGCATATTCGCGCAAAATCTCGGTCTGCGCGGCCGAGGCCGATGTTGCGTGGCTCGGCAGTTCGTCGTAGCATACGACGGCCACGGCCCGAGGGCGTGTTAGGCGAAGCGAAAAGCTGTCGTATGGCGAAGTCTCGGCAATATGTATCGAGTATGAACCATCGCCGTAGATACGCCATTCGGCAACGTGTCGCAGGTCGGTCGAGTAGTTTCCTGCTCGCAACAACTTTGCCACTTGTGCCTCGATGTCGGTCGAGTTGGGGGCGATGTCGATGCCGAATATCAGGTTGGCATCACGTCGAATGTGAGCGCAGTGTAGGGCTATGGCTGTAAGCCTCTCGCCACGCGTGCATATTCGCTGATAGACGAAGGCTCGGCGCGGCACCTGCTCGGTGTCGGCCAACGCTCCGTTTATGATTGCCCACTCTCTCATCGTGCTACATCAATATCTTTAATAGTAATTCACGCAATAACTCTCCGTCGCTTTGCGAACCTGCTTCGATACCCTTGCTCTTGCCGTCGTATTCGCGCAACAATCCGAGGATTTCGAAGACCTTGCGGTTGTTCCAAAGCGTGGCGTTCTGTTTCAACTCACGAAGTGCGTAGATGTTCGACGAGCGCAGGTGGCCGAGCAACTCTTGGTCGCTTGGAAATGGCTCGCCTCGGTGCGATTGTCGCCAGCGTAGATAATTGACGATAAATATCTCGCGAAATGTGCCAAAGAGGGCCATAATCGTAAGCAACAATGGATACTCCTTCGGATTTTGCGACAGATGGTCGGCAATGGCGAGTGCTCGGTTGATATTTTTGGTCGCGACAGCGCTACACAACTCAAAGTTGTTAAACTCCTTCGATATGCCGATGTAGGTCTCGATTTTGGCAGCCGTGATGTGGCGGTCGCCTTCGGGGAGCGATACGAGCAACTTCTCCAACTCGTTGCTGATGCGCGAGATGTTGGTGCCGAGGTGGCTGACCATCAACTCTACGCACGATGGGTCGATATCCAAACCCTTTGAGCGCACGAAGCCTCCGAGCCAATCCTTTATCTCGTAGTCGCGAGGTCGGACCGATTCAAAGACGATACCCTTCGATGCCGAATTTTTGTAGAGGGCCTGACGACGGTCGGCACTCTTGCCCTTGTGGCAGATTACCAATATGGTCGAATCGACGGGCTTGGCTATATATGCGGCCAGATGCTCCATACCCGACAACTGTTGCGCCTCCTTGACGATGATTACCGAGTAGCCGCCCATCATCGGCACTTGGCGACAGTACGAGGCGATAGTTCCGCCGTCGGTATCGCGACCATAGACCACAATCTGGTTAAATTCGCGCTCCACCTCGTCGAGCACGCTGTTTGCCAACTTGTCGCATATCGCATCGATAAAGTAGTTCTCTTCGCCCATCAGCAGATATACGGGCGAGTAGCGACGTGCCTCGATATCGCTCATAAGTCGCTGATATTCGGCACTGCAATCTTTGAATTTTATAGTCGATTTGGCCATTGTTATATGCTCTCCTTAACAATTTTCAATATATTCTCGGTGCGGTCGCCAACGCGGTAGCGGTCGTCGATACGATGACCTACGAGCCAAACAATATCGTCGCCCGACAGCAACACGAACTGTCGGCGCTTCTCGACAACCGACATCTTGCGGTCGGTCAGATAGTCGCTCACCTTCTTGCGGCCTACCATACCGAAAGGTATGAACGAGTCGCCTTCGCGCCAGCGTCGCAATGTGAGTGGGTAGGTCAAACGCTCCTCGTCGAGGAGTGCTACATCGGTTGGGTGGTTGAGCGAGCCGATGTTGTCGATGTCGGTGTGGCTGAACATCAGGACCGAGCCACCGCAATAGCAACGCAACTCGTCGGCCGAGATTGTTGTGCTGCAATCATCGTCGTCGGCTATCGGTGCAACGACAATATCGCCTCGGTCGATGCAGGCCACTGCGTCGCGCGAATAGAAGCGCTTACCACACTCGCCGGCATCGAGAGCCTTGCATAGAGCCTCGACCACATCACCCTTAAATCCATACGACGAGTTGAGCAGCGAGTAGATGACAAAGTCGCGCGGAAGTGCGTGGTCGATAGCACCAACTTCGATGCGGTCGATGTTGTTGTCGCCACGATGCAGTACGCTCTCTCGGATAGTGTCAATCGCAACGTCGATAAAGCGTTGAGCGTCGGTGAGGCGGTAGAGATTGCCTCGCATAAGCGACGTAAACGAAGGGTTTATCTCACGAATCATCGGCACAAGTCCCAATCGAATCTTGTTGCGCAGGTACTTGGTCGAGTTGTTCGACGAATCTTCGCGGAAAGGTATGTGGTGTGTTATGGCGTACTCGTGAATCTCCTTGCGTGAGGCGAATAGTAGTGGTCGGATAAACTGCTCGCGGCGGAAATGTATGCCCGTAAGACCTCGCAGTCCCGTACCTCGCAAGAGGTTGATAAAGAAGGTCTCAATCGAGTCGTCGACGTGGTGGGCGATAGCAATCTTTGTATAGTGGTGTTCGGCGGCAAGGGCATCGAACCACTCGTAGCGTAGTCGTCGAGCCGCCATCTCCATTGATTCGCCCGTACGCTCCATTTCGGCCTCCGTGTCGAAACGCTTGTTGTATATGGCAACACCTCGGCGCACAGCCTCGGCTTCGACCAAAAGTTGGTCCTCGTCGCTCTCGACGCCACGCAGTCCGAAGTTGCAGTGCGCAACGCCGATGTTGTAGCCAGCTCGTGTGAAGAGGTCGAGCATCACCATCGAATCGACTCCTCCCGATACGGTCAGCAATATGCGGTCGTCGTGCGAGAAGAGGTTGTGGCGCGAGTTGTATCGCTCGAAATTATCGAATAGTAGGTCTTGAACCATTGTTTTCTCTCTACATAATGTTTACCTCGGTGTCAATCGCGATGCCGAAACGTGCAAACACCTCGGCCTGTACCTTGCGTGCAAAGGCGAGTACTTCGCTACCATTTGCCCCTCCTGTATTGATGAGTACCAGGGCTTGGCGTGGGTGAACGCCGACATTCCCCTCGGTAGCCCCCTTCATACCCGCTTTGTCGATAAGCCAACCTGCCGCAAGTTTGATTTTGGTGCTGTCGGCCGTAGGGTAGTGGGGCGCATCGGGATAGTCGGCGAGTAGTCGCTCGGCTACCTCGGCTTCGACAATCGGATTTTTGAAGAAACTGCCTGCATTGCCCGTGACGGCTGTGTCGGGCAACTTGGAACGTCGTATATCGCATATCGCCTCGCGGATATTGCGGAGCGAAACGCCTCCGCGTTGCTCCACTTCGCGCTCAACGTCGCCATAGCCCAACTTCGGTTGCGCCTCTTTTGCGAGTCGCAGACGTACCGAGGTGATGATGACACGACCTCGGAGCGAGTGCTTAAAGACGCTCTCGCGATAGCCAAAACCGCAATGCTCGGCTGCAAGTGTTACGAATTTGCAGGTCTCGGGGTGGAACATCTCGACGCTGACGATGCAATCCTTCGCCTCGACGCCATACGCTCCAATGTTTTGCACGGGTGCTGCGCCAACCTTTCCGGGTATGAGCGACAGATTCTCCAAACCCCATAAGTTGCGCTCGACAGCCCACTCTACGAGGTCGTCCCACTCGATGCCGGCACCGGCTTCGATTTCGACGTGCGAGTCGCTCTCGGCAACAACTTCAATTCGTTGGTTGCGAGGAACGATGATTGTCTGCTCCACATCTTTTGTGAAGAGTATGTTGTTGCCTCCGCCCATAGCAAACCAACTCTCGGGCTTGATGGTCGAAAATATCTCGACCAAATCTTGCTGGTCGTCAAATTCGATAATCCGTGCAGCACGTTGTTTGACGTGGAAACTATTGCGCTGTGTAAGCTCTTCGTTCTCGAAAATGCAAATCATTCTACCTCCATTTCTTCGCGTAGCGCGCGATTTAACGCGGTAAAGATACAAAACTATTTCGATAAACTGTCCGTGCGAAAAATAAATGTTGAAAATGTTGCTATCTTCGATATAAAATTCTAACTTTGTAGAAACAACCAAAACCTATAAAACCTAAAACCTACTATGTTTACCAAGCAAGAGATTGAACAGATTGCTGCTCGTGGCATTTCGCAAGAGCAGGTCGAACTTCAAATTGAGAATTTCCGTCGTGGATTTCCGTCGCTCGAAGTCGTTGCGGCGGCATCGCCCGATGATGGTATAAAGGTTCTTTCGCCCGAGGAGCGAGATGGCTATGCCGAGGCTTACGATGCGGAGCGCGCGTGCCTCAAAGTCGTGAAGTTTGTGCCGGCCTCGGGTGCAGCAACGCGTATGTTCAAAGAGCTGTTCGAGTTTGTGAACGAGAATAAGCGTGGTAAGGGTATCGATAAGTTACTCGATAATATCCAAAATTTCGCATTCTATCCCGAACTTAAAGCAGTCGTGAAGGATTGGGCCGACGAGAAGGCTGTCGTGTCGGCTATCGTGTCGGAGGGTCTTGGCTATGGCTCGTTGCCAAAGGGCTTGGTAACATTCCACGCCTACGTAGATGGCTCTCGCAAGGCTGTTGAGGAGCATCTGGTTGAGGCTGCCCAATATTGCGCTTCGGAGGGTTGCGCTCGTCTGCACTTTACCGTTTCGCCGGAGCATATCGAGGGCTTCAAGGCTCTGCTTGCCGAGCGTACTCCGCTCTATGAGAAGCAGTTTGGTGTGGCGTTCGATATTTCGTTCTCGGTTCAAAATCCTGCGACCGATACTATTGCTGTCAATCCCGATAATACTCCATTCCATACCGACGACGGTCGTCTTTTGTTCCGCCCTGCGGGTCACGGAGCATTGCTCGAAAATCTCGATGCAATCGAGGCCGATATAATCTTTGTCAAGAATATCGACAACGTTACAACCGACGCTTTGCGTGGCGATACGGTGGTGTTCAAAAAGGCGCTTGCAGGTCTGCTCTTGGAGTTGCAGGGCAAGACGTTTGGCTATCTGCGAGCTTTGCGTGAAGGTAAGGTCGGATTGGCCGAGGTTGCCACATTTATTGAGCAAAATCTCTGCGTGAAACTCCCTGCCGACTACGATGCTGCACTGCTCGAATCTATTCTCGACCGACCTTTGCGCGTATGCGGTATGGTTCGTAATGAGGGTGAGCCGGGTGGTGGCCCGTTCTGGGTTGCCAATGCCGATGGAACGCAGACGTTGCAGATTGCCGAGTCGAGCCAAATTTCGGCCGAGGATATGAACCTGATGAAGAGTGCAACCCACTTCAATCCTGTCGATTTGGTCTGCGCCGTGCGTCGTGCCGATGGCAGCAAGTTCAACCTTCTCGACTATACCGACCCAGCAACGGGATTTATCTCCGAAAAGTCGAGTGGTGGCCGTACGCTTCGCGCCCAGGAGCTTCCGGGTTTGTGGAATGGCGCAATGGCAAAATGGACAACCATCTTTGTCGATGTGCCGATTTCGACCTTCTCGCCGGTTAAGGTTGTGCAGGATCTGTTGCGTCCGCAACATCAAAATTGATTTGTAGGCGGATTCTACTTCCGCTAACCAAATATGGCCGCAATGAGCAGTACAGCGAGTACAGCCCATCGCGGCCAATTTCGTTGAGCGTTGTATAATCCTGCCTAAAATCAATTTTTGGTCACCTGGGGGTGGCCTTTTTTGTTAGGGGTAATGGGTAGATTGGGTAGATTGGGTAGATTGAGTAGACTGGGTAGCCTGAAAACAGACAGCCCAGCCTCCCCAGAAAACCCCAGTCTACCCAGAAAAACCCATTCTACCCAGCAAAACCCATCCTCCCCAGCAAAATTTCTTAATTTTTAATCTCTCATTTACCTCTCTCCAAAAAAAGTTTGAATTTACTTTTCCTATTGCCTAATTGCCGAAAATTTACTACATTTGTGGCGTTTTTCGCGGGTGCGTTTACGCGCGTAACAATAAAGTCTCCGCGAAGGTGTGAAACAGGTTAGTGAATATATTTGTAAAATATTGAAAATCAATAAATAATATTTCGTTATGGAAAACAAACTCAAAGAATTGACCGACCGCCTCTATGGCGAAGGTTTGGAGAAGGGTCGCGCCGAGGCTGACCGTTTGGTTGCCGAAGCACAGGCCGAGGCTGCAAAGATTGTTGCCGAAGCACAGGCCGAGGCTGCAAAGATTGTTAAGGAGGCCGAGTCGAAGGCTGCCGATACGGCAAAGAACTCGATGACCGAGATTTCGCTTGCAGGTAAGCAGGCTCTCTCGACCATCAAGGAGGAGATTGCCGGTGCTATTATCGCAAAGTGTGTTTCGGCCGAGGTTAAGGCTGCGACACTCGATGCCGAATTTGTTAAGTCGCTCTTGCTCGAAGTTGCAAAGAATTGGAGTGGCGACGGCTCGAAGACCGAGTTGAAGGCTCTGCTTCCGGCTGCTTTGGAGTCGCAGTTTGCTGCGTCGTTCGAGGCTTCGTCGAAGGAGTTGCTTGCAGCGGGTATCGAGGTTGGCTATTCGAAAGATGTTCGTACGGGCTTCAAGGTTGGTGCAAAGGAGGGTGGCTACTATATCGCCTTCACCGACGAGTCGTTCGATGCTTTGATGCAGGAGTATCTCCGTGAGAAGGTTGCTAAATTGCTTTTTGCGTAGTGCCTATGTTTACCAATAACTATTACACGCTCGTAGCAGGTCTTCGTGAGTATGCGCTCGATGCCGAGAACAAGGGTTTCGATATCGAGGAGTTGCTTGCGGAGGTCGAGGAGTCGCTTTCGTCGAAGGATTGGCGCAAGGTGCAACTTCTCTACACCTACTACGATTGTGAGAATCTGGTTGCGCGTCGTAGTGGCAGCACCTCATACAACCGCCTCGGTCGCATTGCTGCCGATGCGCTCGATGAGGAGTTGCGTGCGCCGTCGCATCTGCCCGAGCGTTTGGCTTCGGTTGTGCGTGCCTATGCACAGCCCGATGGCGAAGATGCCGAGCAGGTCGATGTCGAGACTCCGTTCTCATTGTCGCTCTTTGCGGCCTACTATGCCGAGTGTGCAGCGTCGTCGTCGCGCTTTATGCGTGAGTGGGGCGAGGCCGACCGCGCATTGCGCAATGTCATGGCTGCGCTTGTGGCTCGCGATATGGACCTTTCGGTCGAGGGCGTAACGGTTGGCGAGGGCGATATTGTCGAGCAGTTGCGTCGCAGTTCGGCTGCCGACTTTGGCCTGCGAGGCGAGTTGCCGTGGATTGATGCTCTGATTTCGGCCGTGGGCGACGAGTCTAACCTCTTGGAGAAGGAGCGTAAAATCGACCTCGTTCGTTGGTCGATAGCCTCCGACCTCTCTACATTCTCCTATTTCGATACCGATGCGGTTTTGGCCTACCTGGTCAAGGCCAATATCGTGGCACGATGGGCGTTGCTCGACCGTAAGACGGGCGACGAGATGTTTGCACGTCTGCTCGCCGAGTTGGACGGTAAGGAATTGATAAATAAATTGTAAACGCTATAATGAAAACAACAGGAAAAGTTAGCGGTATCATCTCTAACATCGTAATCGTTAAGGCTGACGGAGCAGTTGGTCAGAACGAGATTTGCTATGTTTATTGCGGTGATACCCGAATGATGGCCGAGGTCATCAAGGTTATAGGCGACGATGCCTATGTTCAGGTTTACGACTCGACGCGTGGTTTGAAAATCGGCGACCGAGTTGAGTTTGAGGGCCATATGCTCCAAGCGACATTGGCTCCGGGTCTTTTGTCGCGCAACTACGACGGTTTGCAGAACGACCTCGAAAAGATGGACGGTCTGTTCATCAACCGTGGTTCGATTACCGAGCCTCTCGACTTCGAGGCAAAGTGGTCGTTTAAGCCACTTGCTGCGGCAGGCGATAAGGTTTCGGCTGCATCGTGGCTCGGTGAGGTTCAGGAGCAGTGGATTGCCCACAAGATTATGGTTCCGTTTGTTATGACGGGTAACTATACTGTTAAGAGTGTAGCCGAGGCCGGCGAGTACAAGGTTACCGATACTATCGCGGTGCTTACCGATGTCGATGGTAACGAGTATCCTGTAACGATGGTTCAGAAGTGGCCTGTAAAGCAGGCTGTGCGTTGCTATACCGAGAAGCCACGTCCTTCGAAGGTTATGGAGACGGGTGTTCGTGCAATCGACACCTTCAACCCGCTTGCCGAGGGTGGTACGGGCTTTATCCCTGGTCCATTTGGTGCAGGTAAGACGGTGTTGCAGCACGCTATCTCGAAGCAGGCCGAGGCCGACGTTATCATCATCGTAGCGTGTGGTGAGCGTGCCAACGAGGTTGTGGAAATCTTCAAGGAGTTCCCTGAATTGGTAGACCCTCGTACGGGCCACAAACTTATGGAGCGTACCATCATCATCTGTAATACGTCGAATATGCCGGTTGCAGCGCGTGAGGCTTCGGTCTATACGGGTATGACTATCGGTGAGTACTATCGCTCGATGGGTCTTCGTGTGTTGGTTATGGCCGACTCGACATCGCGTTGGGCGCAGGCTTTGCGTGAGATGTCGAACCGCTTGGAGGAGTTGCCTGGTCAGGACGCGTTCCCTATGGACCTCTCGGCAATTATCTCGAACTTCTATGCTCGTGCCGGTTTGGTGAAATTGACCAATGGCGAGACAGGTTCGGTAACCTTCCTCGGTACGGTATCGCCTGCGGGTGGTAACTTGAAGGAGCCTGTGACCGAATCGACAAAGAAGGCTGCACGTTGCTTCTACGCTCTCTCGCAGGGTCGTGCCGACTCGAAGCGTTACCCTGCAATCGACCCACTCGATTCGTACTCGAAGTATTTGGAGTATCCGGAGGTTGAGGAGTACTTGGCCGAGAAGATTGAGAAGGGTTGGGTAGAGCTCGTACGTCGCGGTAAGACAATCGTTCAGCGCGGTAAGGAGGCTAACGACCAAATCAACATCTTGGGTGACGACGGTGTACCTGTCGATTACCACGAGCGTTTTTGGAAGAGCGAGCTTATCGACTTCGTTGTTTTGCAGCAGGACGCATTCGACGACATCGACGCGAACTGTCCAATGGAGCGTCAGCAGATGATGTACAAGATGGTACTAGACATCTGCGACTACGATTTCGATTTTGCCGATTTCGAGGCTTGCTCCAAATTCTTCAAGACGCTTATCAACCTCTTCCGTCAGATGAACTACTCGGAGTGGAAGAGCGAGCGTTTCTACGACTACAAAAAGCAAATCGAGGAGTTTGTAACCTCGGCTAAATAATGTATGCACTATGACAACACGAGCATTTCAGAAGATATACACAAAAATCGACAACATTACCAAAGCGACCGTGACGCTTCGTGCTACGGGCGTAGGTAATGACGAATTGGCTACCGTAGGCGGCAAGTTGGCGCAGGTAGTTAAGATTATGGGCGAGCACGTTACGTTGCAGGTGTTTGCCGGTACCGAGGGTATTGCAACCAACTCGGAGGTGGTATTCCACGGTGAGCCACCGAAGTTGCGTGTTTCGGACAACCTCGCAGGTCGCTTCTTCAACGCCTATGGCGAGCCACTCGAAGGTGGTGCGATTGTCGATGGCGAGGCGCGCGAGATTGGTGGTCCGACCGTAAATCCATTCCGTCGTTTGCAGCCATCGGAGCTTATCGCTACGGGTATTGCAGGTATCGACCTTAACAACACCATCGTAACGGGTCAGAAGATTCCGTTCTTTGCCGACCCCGACCAGCCATACAATGCCGTAATGGCAAATGTGGCACTTCGTGCAAAGGCCGACAAGATTATCCTCGGTGGTATGGGTCTTACCAACGACGACTTCCTCTACTTTAAGCAGGTGTTCGAGAATGCAGGTGCTTTGGACCGTATTGTATCGTTCGTAAATACAACCGAGAATCCTCCTGTGGAGCGACTCCTCGTACCGGATATGGCTTTGACCGCTGCGGAGTACTTCGCAGTTGATAAGGGCGAGAAGGTGTTGGTTTTGTTGACCGATATGACCTTGTATGCCGATGCTTTGGCTATCGTATCGAACCGTATGGATCAGATTCCATCGAAGGACTCTATGCCTGGCTCACTCTATTCGGACTTGGCAAAGATCTACGAGAAGGCGGTGCAGTTGCCTAATGGTGGTTCGATTACCATTATCGCCGTTACAACTCTCTCGGGTGGCGATATTACCCACGCGATTCCAGATAACACCGGTTACATCAC
>JAZQSA010000009.1:0-3562 GCA_045629905.1 Alistipes sp.
GGGGTAGAATGGGCAGATTGGGTAGATTGGGTAGCCTGAAAAACAAACTACCCAGCAAAACCCAGCCTACCCAGCAAAACCCCTAACGACCCTAACCGACGCCAAGCCGAGTGCAGAGGGTGCTTGCACACTTTGCCGAGGCGCGAAGGAGGAAAAGCCCTCGAAGAGGGATTAACGACCCCTCCGCCTACTCAAACGAAAACGCCAAAATCAGAGGTAGCGATTCGAGCCAGAATTTCCAGTCGTGAACGCCATCGCGGACACGAAATTCGACAGGCACTTTTGCGCGTTGCATTTCGGCAAAAAACGCAAGGTTTGTAACGATAATATCGTCGTCATCTCCGCAGTCCAATTTCCAGCGCACGGTGCGCAATTTTTCAAGCTCCTCGACCGAGGCATTTCGCAGATATTCGACAGGCGAAGTTCGCGCCACCGAAATCAACCATTCGGCATCGAAATAGTCGGGTGCATCGGGGCGATAACGGTGGTCGAGCAGGCCACTTGTCGAGTATGCAGCGCCGAAGATTTCGGGGTGTCGTTGGGCATAGACAAAGGCCCCTCCGCCACCCATCGAAAGGCCTGCAATCGCACGCCCACGCTTCTCGGCTATCGTTCTGAAACTCTTGTCGATATGCGGAATAAACTCCTCAAAGAAATGGCTCTCATAGGGCCACCCCGGCACATTGAAATATCCCATATTCCGACCCGCCCGTTTTTCGCCTTTTCCGCTTGCGTCGGGCATCACGACAATCATCTTTTTTGCACGTCCCGCAGCAATCTCCACATCGGCCAAATCGGGCAGTGCGTGACGCCCCTCGCGACACCACGATTTATGCTCTCCCATCGCTCCGTGAAGCAGGTAGAGAACAGGGTATCGTTCGGTCGAATTGTCGTAGCCTTCGGGCAGATAAACCGAGTAAGTTTTTTCGACTCCGAGCAGTCGGCTTTGCATCGTAAATTGGCAGATTTTTCCTTGCGCCTGAACCACCAGAACTGTGGCAAAAAGAGCGATGATAAATGTTGTAAATTTTCTCATCTTTTAGCTATTTTAGGTTTGGTTTTTACAAAGGTACAAAAGTTTTCGACAAAGCACAAAACTCCCAAGGGAAGAGTTCCCAAATCAATTTTTAATTTTTAATTCTTAATTTTTAATTAAAACCAAAGTTTTTGACTATCTTTGCCGATTGAACGCTCGCGCAAGTGCGCGATACGCGCCATATACACGCGAGGAGACCGTTTTTGCGATAAACAACGCGGCAAACCCGCAGCATAGTGAGCCTATGTGAGGAGTTTGGCGACCGAAGAGCAACGCAAAAAGAGACCGTCGGAACGATTTACGACACGGATAGGCAAGAGCTGAAAAAAGACAACAGATACACAAAATCGGAGGCGACGAGGCTATTTTTGCGATAAACAAGGCGGCAAACCCGCAGCATAGTGAGCCTATGTGAGGAGTTTGGCGACCGAAGAGCAGCGCAAAAAGAGACCGTCGGAACGATTTACGACACGGATAGGCAAGAGTTTGAATAATAACTAAAAAACAAAATATTATGGAGTACAATTTCAAAGAAATTGAGGCCAAATGGCAACAAGAGTGGAAGGAGAGAGGCATCTACAAAGTAGAGGTCGATAACTCGCGACCAAAATTCTATGTGTTGGATATGTTCCCTTATCCATCGGGAGCGGGTCTGCACGTCGGTCACCCACTCGGCTATATCGCCTCGGACATCTATTCGCGCTACAAGCGTTTGTGTGGTTACAATGTGTTGCACCCAATGGGCTACGATGCCTTTGGTTTGCCTGCCGAGCAGTATGCTATTCAGACGGGCCAGCACCCAGCGGTTACCACCGAGCAGAATATCGCCCGCTATCGTGAGCAGTTGGACAAGATTGGTTTTTCGTACGATTGGAGTCGTGAGGTGCGCACTTGCGAGCCGGAGTACTACAAGTGGACACAGTGGGCCTTCCTCAAAATGTTCGCTCACTACTACAACACCGCATCGCAGAAGGCAGAGCCTATTGCCGACCTCGTAGCACACTTCGAGAAGCACGGCACCGAGGGCATCTCGGCCGCTTGCACCGCAGAGTTGCACTTCTCGGCCGAGGAGTGGGCTGCCAAGAGCGAGGCCGAGAAGGAGCAGGTGTTGCAGAACTATCGCCTTGCCTTCCGTGCCGATACGATGGTGAACTGGTGTCCTGCGCTCGGCACCGTGCTTGCCAACGACGAGGTTAAGGACGGTTTGTCGGTACGTGGTGGTCACCCCGTTGAGCAGAAGCGTATGAAGCAGTGGTTGCTCCGCGTTACGGCCTATGCGCAGCGTATGCTCGATGGCTTGGAGTCGCTCGAATGGAGTGAGTCACTCAAAGAGATTCAGCGCAACTGGATTGGTCGCTCGGAGGGTGCGCAGGTATTCTTCGATGCAGAGATGGCAAATGGCGAAACCCGCAAGTTGGAGATTTTCACCACTCGCCCTGACACAATCTTCGGTGTAACCTTTATGGTCGTTGCTCCGGAGCACGAGTGGATTTCGGATATGACCACAGCCGAGCAGAAGGAGGCGGTAGAGGCCTATATCGAGCAGACCAAGAAGCGCTCGGAGCGTGAGCGTATTGCCGAGACAAAGCGTGTGAGCGGTGTCTTCACGGGTGCTTACGCTACCAACCCATTCACAGGCAAGCCCATTCCAATCTACGCCTCGGACTATGTATTGGCAGGCTACGGAACGGGTGCTATTATGGCCGTTCCTGCGCACGACTCGCGCGACTACGCATTCGCTCGTCACTTCGGTTTGGATATTGTGCCTGTTGTCGAGGGTGGTAACCTCGAAGAGGCTTCGTACGATGCAAAGGAGGGTTGCCTTATCAACTCGGACTTCCTCAATGGCAAAGATGTAAAGGTTGCTATCGTGGAGATGTTTGCCGAGGTTGAGAAGCGTGGTCTCGGTAAGAAACTCGTAAACTACCGCTTGCGCGATGCTATCTTCTCGCGCCAGCGCTATTGGGGCGAGCCGTTCCCAATTCGCTATAAGGGCGATGTTGCACTCCCTCTCGACGAGAGCGAGTTGCCACTCACATTGCCACCAATCGAGAACTTTGGACCTACCGAGCAGGGTGAGCCACCATTGGCACGCGTTGAGGGCTGGGAGTACGAACTCTCGACAATGCCAGGCTTTGCAGGTTCGTCGGCCTACTACCTCCGCTATATGGACCCACACAACTCGGAGGCCCTCGTATCGAAGGAGGCCAACGACTATTGGCGCAGCGTCGATTTGTATGTCGGCGGTATCGAGCACGCTACGGGCCACCTGATGTACTCGCGTTTCTGGAATATGTTCCTCTACGACCTCGGCTATGTGTGCGAGAGCGAGCCTTTCCGCAAACTCGTTAATCAGGGTATGATTCAGGGTCGCTCGAACTTTGTATATCGCGTGGTCGGCACCAACAAGTTTGTGTCGCTCAACCTTCGCAAGGAGTACGAGACGCAGGAGATTCACGTCGATGTCAATATCGTGAAGAACGACGTTCTCGACCTCGATGCCTTCCGTGCTTGGCGACCAGAGTT
>JAZQSA010000010.1:0-48154 GCA_045629905.1 Alistipes sp.
TAGTGGTCGCGCATAGCATCAAACAAAACCTTTGGCGAAACCTTCTCGCGCGGTTTAACCCACAGAGGCATACGGTTCGCAGGGTTGTGACCCATAGCATAATCGACATACTTATCCATATCGTCGGCTACGGTGCGGAAGAAGCTCCAAACACGAGCCTCGCAACCACGCAAAGCACCGAAATCGAGCGGAGCATAGGTATCGCAGAACGAGAAATCGGCATCGCTACCCGAATAGAGGCCCTCCTTGCGGGCAAACGAGATTACATCGGGAGCAAAAAGGCACTCCTCGGGCTTGTTCTGCGGGAAGGTCGTAATACGCGCCTGATTGGCGTGAGCCGACACATATCCATCGGGGATACGGCGTGCAACCCAGACTATACCCTTGCGCGAAGGGTCATTCTTCGAGTTACCCTTGCCGATAAGCTCCATAATCCACGCCTCGTTGGCATCGGCAATCGAGAACGACTCGCCCGACGAAGCATAGCCATAGCGATTGGCCAGCGATGCTATTACGTCGATTGCCTCGCGAGCAGTCTTGGCGCGTTGCAAAGTGATATATATCAGCGAGCCATAGTCGATGCGGCCCTCGGGGTCGAGGAGCGACTCACGACCGCCCCAAGTAGTTTCGGTGATGATAAGCGAATGCTCGTTCATATTGCCTACCGTGTGGTATGTTCGGGCCACCTGGTCAATATCGCCCAAGTAGCGACCCGTATCCCATTCGTGAACAGGCATCGTCGCCGCTGGACGACGCGATGGCGTATGCTTATAGAGCGCACCATAGAGTTGGTGCGAATCGGCGGCATAGGTAACCATCACCGAGCCGTCGGTTGTTGCGCCTTTGGTGGCGATAAAGTTGGTGCAGGCGAGGGCCGAGGCCGTCGCTGCAAGAAACATCAGTGTTACTAAAAATCTCTTCATATATTATATATATTTATATTCGTTCTCCAAAAATCGACGAGCCTATGCGCACCATATTCGACCCCTGCTCAATAGCCAACCGATAGTCGTCGGACATACCCATCGACAACGTATCGAAGGCCTCGCCAAAGCGTGGTTGCAAAATCTCGAAGTAGGCTTTGAGGCGAGCAAAATCGGCCGCGACAACCGTCTCGTCGTCGCTATTGGTCGCCATACCCATCACACCACGAATACGCAAGTGTGGCAATCGCGCCACCGCGCCACTATCGAGCCACGCAAGCAGTTCGCCCCACTCCCAGCCACTCTTCGAGGTCTCGGAGGCGACGTGGATTTCGAGCAGGCAATCGACCGTCGCACGACCGCAACGCTCGGCCTCACGGTCGATAGTCTCGGCAAGGCGAGGGCTGTCGAGCGACTGAATGAGCGATACAAACGGAACTATGGCCCGCACTTTATTGGTTTGGAGGTGGCCAATCATCTGCCACTCGATATCCTTTGGCAGAGCCTCGTATTTAGCCACAAGTTCCTGCACACGGCTCTCGCCAAAGATTCGCTGACCCACAGCGTAGGCCTCCTGCACAGCCTCGGCAGGGTGGAATTTGGACACAGCACACAACCGCACACCCTCGGGGAGCGAGCGATGCAATTCGATGATTTTGTCGGCAACGTTTCGCATAGAGTGCAAAGATAAGAAAATTTTTTGAAGTTGGAGGAGGGGAAGGGCTGACCAAAACAAACTGCGCAAGAAGTTGAGAACCCAACATACTTTGTTTTTATACTCTATGCCCACAAATAAATTTGCGGCAGAGAGTATAAAAACAAAAGATGTCGAATTGCTTCGACATCTTCTTGCTTGTTTGTTTGTCGGGGTACCAGGATTCGAACCTGGGACCCTCTGCTCCCAAAGCAGATGCGCTAACCGGACTGCGCTACACCCCGAATTGGTTTTGCGAGTGCAAAGGTAGGTAAAATTTTGTAACCTGCAAACTTTTTCGCAAAAAAATCTCACTATTTTGCGTTTTTCGTAACTTTTGAACTCGTTTAGGAGCATCGACGAGTCAAAAACCTCGTCTTTGGGCAAATCGTCGGGCCCGACACCATACGACCCTTCCCCTGCTCGACGCACTACATCGTCGCCATTAGCAAACGAAAAAGCGAGTCAAAAGCCCGCGCAGAGGCCTTTTTTTGCGATAAAAAAGAACAATGAGTCGAAAAAAATATTATCTTTGTCGTACTTTTTACAAAACACACACTAATACTATGAACGGTAAGGTTAAATGGTTCGATAGCAAGAAGGGCTACGGATTCATCATCGACGAGGAGGGCAAAGAAATCTTCGTTCACTTCACAGGCATTATCAAAGAGGGTTTTAAGTCGCTCAAAGAGGAGCAGTTGGTCGAGTTCGAAATCGGCAACGGTGACAAGGGCGAGCAGGCGATTAACGTCAAGGTTATCGAGAAATAGGCCTCCCGCGATAAATAAATCGGCGACCTCCCGAGTGGAAAGTCGCCGATTTTGTTTTATATCCGAAACAGATGCCTAATTACTAAACACTATTTCGAACTCCGAGGCTTTGGTCGATTTCGGAGCGTTAGGCACATTGACAAAGAATTTGAAGCCCGTCAGCGCCTCGATTTCGGCCACGCTCTTGAATTGAGGTGTTACCGCCGCATTCTCGACCCAGTAGCCACCGCAAATCAACTCGGAAGCCGAGCATTCTTGCACTTTCTTACCCGTATTACCCGACTTGGTACGCAACATCACCTTGAAGTAGTGAGTCGGCACAGGGCAACTCTTACCGTCGTTGTTGGCGCAAGTCGTATTGTAGTTGTCGAAGTGGCAACCCGACACAACATAGAGCGTATCGCTACACATCCAACTTGTGCGCTCCTTTTCCTCCATTGTAGCCCACTTACCACCATTGAGCGTACTGTTCTGTGGCGTCATATTGGTATAGTAGTTGGTCTGCTTGCGAGCCTCGGCCGTCTTGCGTTGCGCCTTCGCAATCTGATGACCGCGATTGTAGGTGCTTCCAGCATAGGTATCGGTTATCTGCTCGCTCGACGTAAACGAAGGGTCCTGATAGAACGTCTCGCTTTTATTGTCGCCGTCCGTATAGCAGGAGTGCATCGGATAGGCAACCCAACGCGCCACATAACGTTCTGTATCGTAGCACATCGAGTAGTTGCGATAGGTCTTGCTATTATAGGTAAACAACTTTACGCACTTCGAATACTCCTCGGTGTAGGCACTATTGCCACTTGCAGCAGGCAATTCGGCCCACGACCTATCGTACACGGCTGCATAGGTAGTACCCGAGTCGCTTCCCGAGTCCGAGCCATTGCCCGAACCCGAGTCGCCACCCGAATTATTATCCCCTCCGGCGCTCCCATCACCGGATGCTCCTCATTGATTGTAGGTAACCGAAAGATAGTTTACATACAATCGAGTTCCGGAGCTTGTTCCCATACAATAGAATGTAATGGAGGTCGCATTGATGTCATCTACCGTATATTTACCATTCTGGGCAAGAGAAGCGGTTGCCGACTTCGTCGTACTCGAACCAATTGTATAAGCAATTGATGTACCCATACTCGAACCAATGGTAACACTCGACAGCGTTGCACCATTTGCAGCCGTAATGGTAATTGTTCCACCGCCCGTTCCTTGACTATTTTGATACAAACGGATTATACTGCTAATCACTTGTGGATTAGAGGTTCCTCCACCTTTGGCTGTTGTGTAAGAGATATTACTATCCATCGAGGCGGAGGTAGAGGTAAACGAACTCATCGTAACCGTCGTTTCTGTGCTACCACTGCCGCCACCTGCATTAGGGTCGGCCTCGGTTGTTACCGAGTCAGTACCTGCGTCGGAAGCGATATGGGTTGCCTCGTCCGATGGGTTGGCTACAACCGACACTTCGTAGTCGGTCGAGTATGCCAAGCCTGTGAACGAGGTCGATGTACCCGTTGCGGTCTTTGTCGTCGTGCCACACTTAACGGTATAGTCGGCAGCACCCGAAATTGCACCCCACGAAACGGTAACCGTATTGCCCGAAGCCGTTGCTGTTACGCTTGGCGTAGCCAACTTGGTCGGCGTAGCAGGGGTGTCGCCACCGCCAGCATTGCCACCTTCGCCATCCAATTTGTAGAGTTGTATTGCCTCTCCACTTGTAAGGAAGCGAAAACGAGTCTGTCCTGACTGCTTATTAAACAGCAATGATTTACTAGAACCACTACTTGTACCATTAATAACAGTTTTTGAACTGCTGTAACTGATTGTGTTATCAATTGCCGTTGCGCTGGTATTCAAGCCGTTACTATTTGCCGTACGACCGATATACTTACCGCTTGCGCTCTGAATAGAGTAACCGTTTGCGGTCTTTGCAATAGTAAAGTAGAAGGTATCTTCTGCCGCAGAGAGCGAAATCTGACTGTTCGAAATTGTAACTGTCTTATAGTTGCTTGTCGCGTCCAAAGTCGATAGCGAGCCGTTAAATGCCGCATTGCCACCCTCGTAGACAATCAGATACTGACCCGACCAATCACTTGGTGCCGATGTAACCTTTGTATAAACGTGGTCACTGTTACCGCCACCCGACGGCTCTTTGCCGGCCTGCGAGCAGGTTACAACAATATCATTGACACCCGCCATCGAGATAGTGATAGTACCCTCGTTGGCAGTCTCGACAGTGTTGGCAGCCTTTGGAGTTACGGTGATAACATCGCCCGAAACCGAAACAGTAGCCCAATCCATACCGCTCACGCTATGGCTCCAATCGCCATTAGCCGTAACGGTAATCTGCTGTGCATCGGTAGCATCGGCCTCCCAAGTAAGCGAAGTTGGAGTAGCCTCCAATCGCGGAGCAACAGGGAACGAGCCGCTACCCTCGCCACGATAGTAGATTTGGACTTTACCCTGCGAAGAGGTATAGTTCTTGAATCGAGGAGAACCCGTATTGTATTGGAGTTTACCACCCGTAGCACCAACGCTGACAATATCGACATTGCCCTCATTTGTAGTCAAAGTCCAAGTAGTATTGTCGCCGTTCCACTCGTTTACGGTCGAAGACTTCGAGCCCAACAGACCGTTATCGCACGAGAAGGTGTAGGCATCGACAGCACCACCGATAGTGAAGATGATTGCGCCTTCGGCAGGCATACCCGTAATAGTAGACTTGTCGTCGGAGAAGGTGATACCCTCAACCGCAGTAAAGTACTCACCCGAAAGTGCGCCCAAAATGCGTGGGCTTGCGGCAGTGTTGGCTGTAATAACAACCTCCATACCAGGTTTCAGGTCGGCAATATCGGTAAGCAACGACCAGCCCGTAGTAGCGAGAGGTGCAGCCTCCTGCGTAAGAGTTACCGACTTGCTATCGCCATTAGGGAGCGACACGGTGAAGGTGAGTTCGCGTGGCTCGTTAGCCTCGTTTGGCATAGCCTTAACAGCGATAACAACCTTATTATCGTCGCCAACGACAGCCTCGCCGGTAAATTCAGCACCCGAGTCGTTGGTAAGCGTACCCGTCAAAGTCTCGGTATCGGCATACTTGGTAATGACGGTAGCGGTAATAGTGTTCGAGCCATCGTACTTAAACTCGGTCGCATCAACCGACAATGCGAGGATTCGAGGCTCGGTCGAAGCCTTGCGGAAGTAGAGCGCAACAGGTTTCTGCGACGCTTCTGCATAGCACGAGAACAACTCGCTATTGATTGCCGAATTGTACTGCATCACATTTCGGTTGGTCGAGCCTGCTGCCACAATCGACAGAACACCGTCAGTGAGCGAGATTGTCCACTCGCCATTAACATCGTTCTCGGCCTGGGTTTTCAAATTGTTGGCGTTATCGCTTGCTGCATAGAGGTAACCGCCCATAGGCTTCTCCTCGCCATTGTCGTACGACTCGTCGAAGAATGCCCAAGTACCCGAAGTTGAGCCCTGCTGCAACTGGAATACGCGAACTTCGCCACCGATGGTAGTCAGTGTCTCGGCGCTCTTGGTGATGTCGTCGCTCTTACGGTTGTTGTCATCTTGCCAAGCCATAGCCTTATCGAAGCCCGCTGCGGCGATAATCACTTCGAGACCCTCGGCCTGCAACGAATTGAGGTCGGTGAGCAACTGCCACTCGGTCGAAGCCTCGGCTCTACCAGCCTGCGAAACAGCAACATCGCAAGCGATAGTCATAGCACCGCGAGCGGTAATGGTGATAATGCCCGAACGAGGCTCGGTCGTTGGGTTGGCCTCGGCAACAACCGTCACGGTTGCGTCATCGACCAAAACGCTGAACGCATCGTTGTTCGACACAGCGTCAATCTCGACCGAATTACCGAGGTTGGTAGTCGATACCTCGATACTCTTCTCGCCACCTGCCGAAGTGAACGACAACTCGGTCGGCTCGACAGTGACGGTCGGAGTTTTACCCTCGACAGTAGCCTCGACAGCATCGGAGGTGTTGGAATAGTAGCCGTCGGCATAGGCCGTAACGGTGATAATCCAATGTGGATATTCGTTAGTCGTATTGGTGAGGTTGTCGCAAACGACTGCCGTATCGGTGATATTCTTGAAGATGACAACCTTCTCGGTATTCTCCTTTTGGCATCTTACGGTGTAGTAGATTGCGTTAGGCACCTCGTTCCACTCTACTTTCACGGCATTACCCTCGACCTCGACAGCGTCGATAATCACGGGTTTTGCCAACTGCTCCAAAGCCGTAGCATTGTGGTAGAGGGCAATATCTTTCATCTGATTTGACGCCTTATAGCACGAGAAAATTGGCGGATTATTAGAAGCGTTATAGCGCATCGTACCAGGCTGTGTCTCGCTTCTACCAACCGACACAACACTTGCCTTGCCATCGACAACCTCGATAGCCCAACTACCGGTTTCATCGAGAGTCGATTTGGTTTTCAAATGGTTCGAAGAGGTCGATGCAGCATAGAGGTAGCCCTCCTGCGCCTCGTCGTAGAGGGCCCAAGTACCCTCCTGCGTTCCGGCCATAACTTTGAGGACCTGAACAGAGGAGTCGATAGTGATAGAGGTGCCGCTCTTGGTGATAGCGGTCTCGCCACGGTTGTTGGTATTCTGCGTTGTACTCATCGCCACATCAGAATCGGCTGCGGCAACAACAACCTTCTTACCTACGGCCAAAACCGAAGCATCGGTCATAAGTTCCCACGCCTCGCCTGCACCGAGGTCACGACGGTCGGCATTTTTGAGGCTGATGCCAAGCGTATTGCGGGTATTAACCTTGAAGGTCTTATTAGCACCTGTGAATGTGCGGGTATAGATAGCCTTGTCGGTACCGACACTTACGGTGAGGTCGGTAGCCGTAAACGGAGCGGTCGCAAACCATACAACGAAATCGTCGGCTACGCCATCTTCGTCGGCATCGACAAGCGTATTGTACTCCTCGTTCTCGGCAAACGACAAACGCACCTTATTCTTCGAGCCGCTACGCGAAGTGATTGCCTGACCTGCGATGTCGAGCGAGAAGTCGCCCGTCAAAGCGTCGTCGTCATCGGTCGTAAACTCGACAAACGTAATCTTCTCACCCTCGACCATACCTGCATCGAGGAGGTTTTTGAGCGTCACCTGACCGTGAGCAACAAGACGCTTCCAGCGCATCGAAATCTGCTCCTCGTAGGTTGGGAATGCCGAATAGTCTTTGAGCGAACGCGACACCAAAAGGTCGGCCTTGCCATCGAACGATGTTGCCGATGGCGACTGGATATATGGGATATAGAGGTTAATCTTACCTGCCTCGCTGTCGGCAAAATCGGGCTCGTTGCGCTTGGTAATTTCCGACGGGTAGAGGCCATAGAAGGTATAGGTTGCCTCGCCCTCGGTCTCGACCTCCTTGAAAAGCTCGGTCACGCGGAATACCGACAACTCGGCATCGCTACCCTGCTCGGTCGAAGCATAGAGCTTCGCTGTACCTACACCAGCCTCGCGACCCTCGGCATTCTGCCAAACGCCATTCAACGTATAGCCGATACGGATACGGTCGCCCTTCGACCAATAGACGGTTGAACCTGTGTGGTGAGTACGCGACTCGTCGCTATCGCTATCGGTCGCAAATGTCAGCTGGCGATAGAGGCCCGCCGATGGAGTTGGAAGCGGAGTCGCTTCATTCTTGACGTCGGAATTGGTACAACCGACAAATGCCGTTGCTGCCACAGCAACAAACATCAGGAAATTGAAAATCTTTCTCATAGCTGTCACTGTTTATTCGAGGTCACCGAGGTCACCAAGGTCGTTGTCATTGTCGTAGTCGCTGTTAGCGGAGTCGGTCAGCGCAAACCCCTCCTCGACGAGGTGCGCATAGACTTCCAATCGCGGAGCAGCCTCATAGGGCAACTTGCGATTCTCGATTGTTTGGGTAATGTATTTCATAAGCTTAATTTGAATTATTCAACACAAATTTCTATAAATCAGTATATTACAACAACACCACCAGCCGTCGCACAAGGCCAACAAAGCGGATAGCACCGAAAGCAATAACCTAACTCGGCGCAAAGATAAAGAATAAATATCTTTTTTATGCATAAATACACCTTATTTTTATATAAAATTTACTATCTTTGTTTGGTCGCTCGCAAAACAGCACAAAACGCCAACAGACAAACATCATAAACATCACAAACACAATGAGAAAGATTATTGCAATAATCGTTGCCCTGGCAATCGTCGCAACGGCTTTCGCTAAAGATGAAAAGAGAGTCGAATGGATACTCCGAAAAGCCGGCGCAAAGAACAAGGCTGCAACCGAATTTTTGGAGACGGGAATATACCCCGCAACAATCGGAAACGGAGCATTGAGCTTCGTCCACAAAAAGCGCGTCACAAAGTGCGCAATCAACGAAAAAGGTTCGCCTTATGCCGAGTCGGTAAAGGGCGATTATTGGCTCTTCGAGATGGAGGCAAAGAATATTGAAGCGGGAACGGTGGTCGATTTTTGGACCCAAATAAACTCCGAGCCTGAAAAAGAGTCGCACAGATTTGCAATCGAGTATCTCGACGGCAAGCGTTGGGTACCGGTGCGCCCTCTCGATAGCGACGGAAGCAACTATGCCACAACAACTTCCAACAAGCACCCTAATCGTTTTTGGAATGCCGTAACGCTCTCGAAAGCCCCAAAGAACGGCAAGATTTCGTTCCGCGTGCGACAGGTCGAGGATAAGCCTCTCAAAGTGACCGTTTATGGCCCTTCGACACGAGGTCAGCTCAACCAAATCATTCGCTACGACAAGGTCGAGGTGCGCGATACGCTCAACTATCTGTTCATCGGCAACAGCTACACCTACTACCACACCTACCCTATGATTTTCAAAGAGATGGCTTGGCACGAAGGTCACTATGCCAACTGCAACATCTTCATCTCGGGCGGCTACACGATGAAGGCCCACCTTGCAAACAAATATTCGCGCGAGGCGGTAGCAAAAGGTGGCTACGACTACGCCTTTCTCCAAGACCAAAGTATCCTGCCAACGCTTATCGGAACCGAAGACGAAGCAGGCTCGGTCGAGAATATGCAGAAGATGGTCGATAATATTCTCAAATACAGCCCAAATGCAAAGCCTATAATCGAAATCACCTGGGGTCGAAAGCACGGCAACAACGCCTTTGGTAAGTACAAGCATCTGCTCGAAAAATATCCGCACTTCTACACCGACTACCAGACGATGCAGGCTCGACTTATCGAGGTTACGACAATCGAGGCCGAGACGGTTGGTGCAGGCCTGTCGCCCGTTGGCGTCGCTTGGCAAATCGTGCGTCGCGAGCGCCCCGAGATTGAACTTTATGCCAAAGACGAGTACCACCAATCCTATGCAGGTTCGTATCTGTCTGCGGCTGTGGCCTATCAGATTATATATCGCACCCCATTTGGAGCGAATGCAACCAATGCCAAACTCGATGCCGAAACGGCTGCATATCTGCGCTCGGTAGCCGAAAGAGTGGTATTGCACAACGAAAAATAGCACAAATCGAGATTAACGAACACAACGTATTCGAAAAATAACTAACTTTGTGCGTTAAACAAGAAAAATTCACTTCATAAAACATAAGACCATGACTATTAAAGAGAGAATGGACAAAGCGCTCGAATTGGCCGGCCAGACCAAAGGAGCGGAAATTTCGCAGGGCGCATTGAAGAGCACCCCAACATTGTTCAAAAAGTTCTTCCCAGGACAGAAGGCTGTCGTTATCACCGACCACTTCGTTTGGACGGCTGCCGGTGAGGCTGTTTACAACATTATGAACGCTGACGGCGTTGAGTGCGAAAAGTTCATCATTCCTGACAAGAGTTTCCACGCAGAGTGGAAGTATGTCGAGATGATTGAGAACGTACTCAAAGAGACCGGTGCTATCGCAATCGCTGTTGGTTCGGGTGTAATCAACGACGTTTGTAAGCTCGCTTCGCACCGCCTCGGTTTGCGCTACATCTGCATCGCTTCGGCGGCTTCGGCTGACGGTTACTCGGCTTCTGGTTCGGCTATCGTGAAGGACGGCGCAAAGCAGACCTTCGTTTGCCCTGCTCCGCTGGTAATCATCGGTGACTCGAACGTTCTCTGCAACGCTCCTGCACGCCTCACTACCGCTGGTTATGCCGACCTCGCAGCGAAGATTCCTGCCGGTGGCGAGTGGTTGATTGCCGACCTCTTTGGCACCGAGCCTATCAAGCCTGCTGCTTGGCACGTTATTCAGGATATGTTGCCAGAGGTTTTGGCCGATGCACAGGGTATTGCCGACCGCACTCCAAAGGCCGTTGAGAACATCTTTGCAGGTCTTACGATGTCGGGTGTAGCTATGCAGATTGCTAACGACACTCGTCCTTTGTCGTGTGCCGAGCACCTTTACAGCCACTATCTCGATATGACCCACCACACCTTCGAGGACCGTATGGTATTGCACGGCTTCCAGGTTTCGGTTGGTACTGTAACGTTGTGTGCTTTCTTCGACGAGTTGCTCAAAATGGACCTCACGAAGCTCGATGTTGATGCTTGCGTGAAGGCTTGGCCTACAAAGGAGCAAGAGGTCGCACGCGCTACCGAGCTCTTTAAGAACTTCCCTGTACCAGAACTCGGTCCTACGGAGATTGCAAAGAAATGGCAGTCGCCAGAGGAGGTTCGCGAGCAGTTGCTCCGCGTAAAGAACACTTGGCCAGAGTTCAAGGAGAAGTTGCGCAACCAGGTCTACACATTCGAGAAGATGAAGAACCTCTTCGAGATTGCCGGCGCACCTGTTGCTCCGGAGCAGATTGGCGTTTCGCGCGAGCAGTGGCGTAATATGACCAATTTTGTACAGTTGATGCGTTGGAGAGTAAACCTCTTCGACCTCGCAAAGCGCGCTCAAATCTTCGACACCCTCGTCGGCAACGTATTCGGCAAAGGTGGCGCACTCGAAGCATAGTTCGCACTTAATATAAATAATAAAGGCTTCCGCACGAAAGCGGAAGCCTTTATTATTTGGTTGGCTACACCCTACTGTCGAGCTTCGGAGATATTGATAACAAAATCGCCCATTCGTTCGATTTCGGCTACTACATCGAGATAGTAGACACCACTCTGGTACTCGACTGCACTCTGCTCAATCTTCACAATCTCCTCCTCGCGAAGCATATTGCGCATCTCGTTAATCTCAATCTCGCAATCGATCGCACGACGCAGATGCTCGGCCGTAAATATCTCGGCCGACAGATTCTCAATCATCACGCCATAGGCGCGGTCGAGAAGGTGAAGAATTGAATCGATGCGCTCGATTTGCTTGTCGGTAAATCGCTTTTCGTGGATATTGCGACGCGAAAGTATGCGGCTTACAGCCTCGCCCGAATCGCCAAGACTTTCGAGTTCGCCGACAATCTTATACATCGACTTAATATCGCGACGTGTCGGGTCGCTCAAACTCTCCTGTGGCAGCGAATTGAGGAATGTTGCAATCTCGTACTCCACGCGGTCGGCAATCTCCTCGTATTTAACCAACTTCTTGCGATAGAACTCAAAATCGGATTCTGTCGTAACGTGAATTGCCGATTTGATATAGGATAGGCCATTGCGCATAATATTGGCAAAATGTATCGTTTCGTTGCGAGCCTGTTCGATTGCCAACTCGGCTGTACCCATCGGGCCTGCATCGATAAATTTCAGATGCACAACCTCGTCGTCTTGCTCCGGTTTGGATTTGATTACAAAGGTAACAATGCGAGCAATCAACGGTATAAACCAAATCAAGATAAAGGTGTTGATAGTGTTAAAGAGTGTATGCAACATCGAGATACCATAGAGCGCAGCCGTCGAGTCCTCGGCTGTCAGCGCAGCACCATCGGCATAGTTGAGCGTCTTTGGATTTGGCAGGCCGAGCGACTCGATAATAACACCAATCAAAGATGTAAACCACGAGAAAAATATCAACGCCCAAACCACGCCAAAGAGGTTGAATAACGTATGGGCCAGAGCAGCTCTTCGGGAGTTGGCGTTAGCAACCGATGCGGCAATGTTAGCCGTAATAGTTGTACCGATATTCTCGCCAAGCACCATTGCGGCAGCCATATCAAATGGCAACCAACCTAGGTTCAGCATAATAAGCGTAAGGGCCATTGTCGCGCTCGACGACTGCAACACAAGCGTCAGCACTGTGCCAAAGAGCATAAAAATCAAGACCGAGCCAAAACCATAGTTGGTCCACTTTTGGATAAACGACAGCACCTCCGGAGTCTGCTGCAAATCGGGTACTGCGCCCTTCATCAACGACAAGCCAAGAAAGAGCAACGAAAATCCGATGATAAACTCGCTGATATTGCGACGCTTCTCGACCTTCGACAAGCTTAATATAAATCCGACAGCCATCAAAGGCACTGCAAAAATCGAGATGTCGGCCTTAAAGCCCAACCACGAAACGAGCCAAGCCGTTACGGTTGTACCGATATTGGCCCCCATAATGACGCCAATAGCCTGATTGAGTGCCAGCAATCCCGCATTAACAAAGCCTACAACCATAACCGTCGTAGCACTCGACGACTGTATGACGGAGGTAATACCCAATCCCGTCAGCATACTCTTAAAGCGATTGGAGGTCATCGAGCCGAGAATTGCACGCATACGGCTACCGGCTGTTTTTTGCAGGCCCGAGCTCATCATATTCATTCCATAGAGGAACATTCCGAGAGCGCCAAGCAACGTAAATATTTGAAGTATCATATTATTGAATTTGAGGTAATATTAAATAGTAGTTATATGCAACAAAGGCGGCCAACATAACCAAACCCGCCAAGCGCGAAATTCGACCACTCAACCCAAAAAGGAAGAGCATCACGGCCGCACCTATCATCACGGCATAGTCGATTGGTGTAATACCGCCACCCGACAGAGGAGAGATTTGGGAACTAACACCCAAAATGAAGGTGATATTAAAGATGTTCGACCCGACGACATTGCCCAAAGCCAAATCGGTATTTCGCTTAACGGCTGCAACCAGCGATGCCGACAGTTCGGGTAGCGACGTACCGCACGCAATCAACGTTATCGAGATAAAGGCCTCATCGACGCCCCACTTTGTTGCCAGCACAACCGCCTCCTCGACAAAGTAGTGGCAACCTGCAATCAGCACAACCAAGCCTCCAACCACGCGCAACACCGCAAGCCACACCTTACCCACCGACGGTTCGGAAGCGATAGTTGTGCTATCGTTGGCCGCCAACTTCGCAGCTGACTGCCTTTTATCGCGCAAGAAGGAGATATAGAGGAACGCCACAAAAAGTAGCAAGAAAAGCACGCCATCAACTCGGCCAATCAGCAGCGTATCGCCATCAAAGAAGTTGTAGGTTAGCAACATAGCCAACACCGACACGAATATACAATACGGCAACTCAAAGCGCATATTGCCGCGAGCGACAGGCAACGGATAGATGATGGCCGTAAGGCCCAATATACCGAGAACGTTGAAGATATTGGAGCCTACGACATTGCCAATAGCGACATCAACGCGCCCCTGCCACGCACCATCGGCACTGACAAATAATTCGGGCAACGACGTTCCAATTCCGACTATCACGGCTCCGATAACAAAGTCGGAAATTTTGAATTTTCGAGCTATCGTAACGGCTCCCGACACCAAATTATCGGCACCATAAACAATAGCCAATATAGATATAATCAATATGACATATTCCATAGCTTCTGATTATTATACACAACAAAAAGACGATAAAGTATATCGAACCCCGTAAGAGTTCGACACATAACGTCGGTTGCTATATCAGAAGTCTTCGATGGATTATAAAGGTCGGAATAAGATAGACCGAAGCAAACGAGAGCTTGCCAAAGAACGAATAGTTGGCAAGTTGCGTACGACAGTTTTGAATACGACCCGATTGCAAAACCGTTTGATTGTCGAGGCGAGGCGTGGTTTGACTCCCGATTGTTGTGCGACGCAACATTCGAGCAGGAGAGGGGGTATTAACCCTACGCGCAGCTGTTGCCGAAGGCGATGACGCATCAAACGATGTTAGGAGGTCGAGCCTCTCCGACTCGGTAGTGGCTGCATCAGCAATCACGCCAACCGAGGGCTCAACGTGAAAAAGGCCTTGCTCTGCGAGGCTGAATGCAACCATCGCAACGACCCATAACACACATATCCTCAACACTCGCTTCATACTCGGCAAAGATACTAAAACCTATGCAATTCTCAAAAACAGTTCAACTCTCCACCGCCAAACTGCAACTACGATTTATTGCGGATATACTCGGCAAATTGCTCTTTGTAGTTGTCGCCAATCGGCACATAATCGTCGTTGGAGAGATATATACGACCCTTCGTATAACCACTCACGCAACCAAGATTGATAATATAGGAGCGATGCACACGCATAAACATATCGGACGGCAGAGTACTCTCCATATTTTTCAGGCGGAACAGAGTCACAATCTTCGCGCCATCGGCAAGCGTTATGCGCACATATTCGCCCTCGCTCTCCAAATAGACGATATTGGCGATGCGCACCAACGTATCTTTATGGTTGGCCCTAATCGTGATATATTCGCGACCATTATCCTCGGCCGTTTCGCCACTCTCACCCGACACCTCGGGTGCGACCACACCAGGCGATGCCGCGAACTGCAACATTCGCAACTCGTGGAGCGACTGCGCCTTTGTGGCGGCCTTCAACAAGTCGTTGAAGCCAAATGGTTTGAGCAGGTAATCTATCGCATCGAGGCGGAAACCCTCGATGGCATACTCCGAGTAGGCTGTCGTGAAGATTACCATCGGCGGCGAGGTGAGCGAACGCACAAAATCGATACCCGAAAGGTCGGGCATATTGATATCGACAAATATCAAATCGACCTCATTCTCCTGCAACCAGCGTTGAGCCTCAACCGCACTATTAAACGTTGCGGCAAGAGTCATAAACTCTATGCGCTCAATGTAGGTCTTAATCTGACGCAAAGCCAATGGCTCATCATCTATTGCCAACGCCCTTATCATCTGTCTTTGGGATTTTAAGTATTACACAATATCTATCTTTAATAGAGTTGTCGATTTCGAGTTCATAGCTGCTGCCATATATCAAATCGAGTCGCTTACGCACATTATCAAGACCGATACCCGTCGATTGTTTTATGCTCGACGAATCGTAGTGCGAGGAGTTGATAAATCGTGCCTCAACATCTGTCTCATTGACCGAAATATCAATATGGATATAGGAGAAGTGCGAGTAGCTTACGCCGTGCTTAAAGGCATTCTCGACAAAGACTATAAAGACCAATGGAGGGACAGCAACCGACGACGACAAGTCGCGCGGATAGTTGAACTGCACATCGAGCGGCTGGGCATAGCGAATACGCATCAGTTCGATATAGTTCTCCAAAAATTCGACATCGCGACGCAATGGGATATAGTCGGTATTCGACTCATAGACCACGTAGCGCATCATACCCGAAAGTTCTATCAAACAACGCTTTGCGCTCTCTGCCTCAATATCGACAAGCGCGTGGATATTGTTGAGCGTATTCATCAGAAAATGGGGATTGATTTGGTATTTGAGGTAGGCCATCTCCGCCTGAATATTCTGACGAATAAGGCGCTCCTTATCCTCGTCGTCCTGCATCGACTTGTAGAGCATCTTGATACCGATATTAACACCAAACATAAAGACTCCGAGTATAATATTCCAATACCACCGCAAATCGGTCAGCGAGGCGTGGCGAGGTAAAACATACTCCTCTACATACCCACCAGCAATCGAGAAGCGCCACTGCTCATAGACCTCGATAACTCCAAACGTCAGGCTCAATAAGACGGTGACCGTAAGCAGATACCACACATATTTTCGGAAGATGAGCAGGTAGGGAATCAAGATGCGGTTATTGATTAGGAACAGTACGAAATATGGCGTAATCTTTACCCACGCCACAAAGACATTTCCAAAATTGATGTGCTCCTCCGACATCAATTTGGCATTCATAATCGGGATAAGATAGACGACCAACCAAACCAATGCGTAGATAAGGTTCTCGCCTATTATCTGCTTGCGAATCTCTGTGCGACGTTTTGCCATATATAATCAATTCCTAAAACGGGTGGCCAAAAAGGGATTACCCCATTTTCAGCCACCCAAATAATTGGTAGATTGTCTTTCGAGGACTACTTAATACCGAGCTTACCTACGTTGTAGAGGTAACGCTTAATACTCTTCTTCGGAGTCTTCTCAAACTCGCTCGGATAGATAGTGAGCGACGATACACGCTCGTAGGCAGCAACCTGCGAATTGAGCAATTTGAGGTTCTCCTCCATCGTCTGTTCGAGTGCTGCGCGGTCGATACCCTCCTTCTCGCAAGTCTCGAAATCAGGTACCACGAGGCCGTAGAGTTTACCGCCCTGCTCCAATACGAGCGACTCCAATACGAGTGGCATATTGTTGAGTTTATCCTCAATCTCCTCCGGATAGATATTCTGACCTGTCGAGGTGAGAATCATCGTCTTGCAACGACCACGGATATAGAGTGTACCATCGGCATCGATTGTACCCATATCGCCCGTATGCAACCAGCCATCGCTGTCGATTGCTGCCGCCGAATCTTTTTCGTTCTTATAGTAGCCAAGCATAACGTGCTCACCTCGTACAAGAATCTCGCCCGGAACGTTACGCTCGTCGGCCGAATCGATACGAACTTCGAGCATACCCTTTAAATAGCGACCGCACGAACCAGCCTTGAACTCATCCGGACACTCGGTTACACTGATAAGCGGGCCGCACTCGGTCATACCATAACCAACCGTGAATGGGAAGTGAATCTTCTGCAAGAAGGACTCGGTCTCCTTGTTGATTGGTGCGCCACCGACAACAAACAGACGGAGGTTGCCACCAAACGAAGAGAGCAACTTATTCTTGATTTGCGCAAATACAATCTCATTGACAAGCGGCAACTTCATCGCAATACTGAGCGGGCCCTTCTCCAACAAAGGCATAATCTGCTTGCGGTAAATCTTCTCCAAAATCATCGGAACGGCACAGATAACCTCCGGCTGAACCTTTTGGATTGCATCGAGCAAAATCTTTGGAGTCGGGATACGGCCAAGCAAGGTGATGTGACCACCACAAGCCAGCGGAGTAAGGAAATCGACCGTACAACCAAAAGCGTGAGCCAATGGCAGGAACGAGAGCGTACGACCGCCCTTATGGAAGTAGAGGTCGCCGTGACGGTCGGTAATTTGCGAAATCCAAAATACGTTACCCGTCAAGTTATTGACCGTCAGCATAACACCCTTCGAATAGCCCGTCGTACCCGAAGTATAGTTGAGCAGGATAAGCTGGTCGTTAGGCACATCGGCATACTTAATATCGTCGGTCGTAAATCCACGAGGATAACGCTTGCGATAGTTCTCTGTCATATTGTTGATGCACTGCTCCATCTTGTTGCCACCGCGCTCGAAGAGAACGTGGTAGTCGGTGAGCGACATTACGGCCTCGATGTTTGGCATTGCGTCGCCATCGAGGCTATCCCAATACGAATCGGTCAGGAAGAGCAGACGGCTCTCCGAGTGATTTACGATATGGGTAATATCATTTGGGGTGAAATCCTGCAAAATAGGAACAATCACCGCTCCGTAGGTAATCGTCGCGATATAGACAACGCACCAACGCGGAGTGTTACGGCCAACAAGGGAAATCTTATCTTTTGGCTTAATGCCCGCCTCGTCGAACATAATGTGAAGTTTGGCTATCTCCTTTGCGAAACCATAATATGAATAGGTCTCTCCCGAAAAATAGTCGGTAACAGCAGACATCTCGCGGTTGGCGCGGAACGACTGCTCGTACATTTTAATTAAGTTTTGTTCCAACATAGTGTAAAAAATATAAAATTGGTACTTTAAAAAATTTCATAATGTGTGTTACTCTGCTCCGGAACTCCTTGGACGCCAAATAAATGTCTTGGATTCCGTGCCGTTGCGCAAACGGCCTATATTTTTGCGATGCGTCCAAACCAACAACACCGCAACGATAAGCGAAAATATGATAAACGAGATAGAGGTATCGCCATAGCGACGATATATCCAACCCGAAAAAATCGACACAAAGACCGGAAAACTGCAACCGGCAACAATCGACGCGAGCGAAACATAGTGAAACACCATAAGAACCAAGACCCATACGCCAAGACAAAGCAGGGCGATGTTGGGCTGAATACCCGTGATGGCGCCGACCATTGTCGCCACTCCTTTACCACCCTTAAACGAGGCAAAAACGGGAAAAATATGGCCTAAAACGGCAACAAAAACGGCAATGATTTTCAGATTGATAACCCACGAATGGGGCAACGATTCGTTATAGCGCACAATCGACATCAGCGCAACAGCCACAAACCCTTTCAGAAAGTCAATGATAAAGACAGGTATAGCGGCACGCTTACCCAATACACGAAGCATATTGGTTGCGCCGGCATTACGGCTGCCGTGCTCGCGAATATCGATGCCGTAGTAGCGTTTGCCAATCCATACAGCACTCGGTATCGAGCCAAGCAGATACGCTGCAATCAGCAGCACTATGATGCAAAAACAGGTTATGACCATATCATAAAGTGAAATGCATAATCTCTTGCAAAGATAGTAAAATTTCCTTACTTGGTGCGACTTTTGAAAAAAAAGAGAATTTTGGCAAAATATTCCGCTACTTTTACTACCTTTGTACGCTTTATATACCTAATATAATTAGGTAGCTGAATTTTTATAGAGCTGTTAAACATTTATTTGCCTAACGCTTAATTGAATAGAGTATGGACTTGAAAAAACTTACAGAGCCTATTTTCTCCGCCAGCTGGTGGTGGTCGTGGTTCAAAATTGTTGTCGGGTGTGCGCTTTTGGCTGCCGGATATGTACTATTTATCACGCCTTACAACATCGTTCCGGGAGGTGTCTATGGAGCAGGTATCGTGCTTCACAACATATTCCCTTCGATTCAGGTCGGTACATTCGGTTATATGTTTGACTCGATACTGCTGGTTATGGCATTTATCATCTTTGGCCCACGCTTCGGAGCCAAGACGGTTGTTGCAGCTTTATTGACGCCAGGTCTAATGAACCTCTTCACATATCTTGTCTATCCCGACAGTGCTTTGGAGTCACTCGACCCTTCGTTAATGCTCAACGGTATGCTCGATTGGTCGGACCACTTGATGCTTGCAGCCATCGTAGGAGCTGTGATTCTTGGCGCAGGAGTCGGCCTCGTTGTACGCGAGCAGGCGACTACGGGAGGCACCGATATCGTGGCAATGATTCTGCAAAAATATTGCCGTATGACCTTCTCAAAAGGAGTTCTGATTGCCGACTCGTTGGTAGTCTTGGCCGGCCTTATAGTTATCGGCCTTGGCTCGGACGAGGGTGGAAATATTCAGGCACTCGAACTTACGGGCTACTCGCTGATTGCGATATATGTATCGTCGAGAGTGTTGGCCCTTATGCTCGACGGTGCATCGTACGACCGTATAATCTTCATCGTCACCTCGCACCATAACGAGGAGTTCCGTCGCTACATTCTCGAAGAGATGGACCGCAGTGGCACATACATCAAGACAAGCGGTATGTACACCAACGCCGAGAAGGAGATGGTTTTCCTTGTAGTACCACGTCACGAATTACCAAAGGTGCAGCGTGCTATCAAGGAGTACGACCCAAAAGCCTTTATGGTGGTGGCAAACGCCTACAACACCTATGGCGAGGGCTTCAAACCGATGCCGGAAAGACACGAGTTGGAGAATATGTAATTTAGAGACGGCAGAGAGAACGTTTAACTATGAATTATACAAATTTAAGACCTATCACAGGGGAGGGCAAGAAGAAATTTAACGAGACCTACGGCTGCCAAATGAATGAGGGCGACAACGAAATTGTCGACTACATTATGCAGCAAGAGGGCTACATCTATACCGAAAATATTGCCGAAGCCGACGTCGTATTGATAAACACCTGCTCTATTCGCGACAATGCCGAGCAACGCATTTGGGGTCGATTGAGCGAAATGCGCCAACGTCGTAAGGCAAAGCCTTCGCTCGTGGTGGGCATCATCGGCTGTATGGCCGAGCGACTCAAAGAGCAGCTTATCGAGAGCGACTACGGAGTCGATATTGTAGCAGGCCCTGACGCATATCGCGACCTGCCAAACCTTATCCGCAAGGCCGAGAATGGCGAAAAGGGCATCAACGTCGAACTCTCGAAGGAGGAGACCTATGCCGAGATTGCTCCTGTTCGTCTCGACCGCAATGGTGTATCGGGTTTTATCGCCATAATGCGAGGCTGCAACAACTTCTGCTCCTACTGCGTTGTACCTTACACCCGAGGCCGCGAACGTAGTCGAGCATACGACACTATCGTTGCCGAGGCTCGCACACTCTTCGAGAATGGCTACCGCGAAGTTACGCTGCTCGGTCAGAATGTCAATTCGTACTGCTATGGCGAGGTCGGTTTTCCGGAGTTAATGGCTATGGTAGCCGAGATTTCGCCACTCTTGCGCGTACGCTTTGCAACATCGCACCCAAAGGATATTAGCGACCGCTTGCTCGAAGTGATGGCTCAATACGACAACATCTGCAAGGCGATACACCTGCCCGCTCAAAGTGGCTCGAACGTGATGCTCGACAAGATGAATCGCAAATATACTCGTGAGTGGTACTTGGAGCGCATTGCAGCAATTCGCCGCTATATGCCCGACTGCGCAATCTCGACCGACCTGATTGCAGGTTTTTGTGGCGAGACCGAAGAGGACCACGCGGCAACCCTCTCGCTTATGCGCGAAGTTGGCTACGCTTCGGCCTTTATGTTCAAATATTCGGAGCGCCCCGGCACATTCTCGGAGCGACACTTCGAGGACGATATTACCAACGAGGTCAAGACGCGTCGTCTGAACGAAATTATCGCCCTGCAAAACGAGTTGTCGATAGAGAGTAACCGTGCCGAGATTGGCAAAGTTCGAGAGGTACTCGTCGAAGGTGTATCGAAACGTAGCGACGAGCAGTTGTGTGGTCGAACTTCGCAAAACAAGATGGTCGTATTTGACCGAGGCAACTACAAAGAGGGCGACTATGTGACGGTCGAAATCACGGGCTGTTCATCGGCGACACTCTTGGGCAAAACAGTATAGCAAAACAGAAAATCAATAACTCAAACGATAATAAAACACTTTTAGAGATATATGGCACTACAATGTGGTATAGTGGGATTGCCTAACGTTGGCAAATCGACCCTTTTCAACTGTTTGTCGAACGCAAAGGCTCAATCGGCAAACTTCCCTTTCTGCACCATCGAACCTAACGTAGGTGTAATTACAGTACCCGACGAGCGACTGATAAAACTTGCCGAGATTGACAACCCGAAGCGTGTGGTTCCGACGACCATCGAGATTGTCGATATTGCAGGTTTGGTCAAGGGCGCATCGAAGGGTGAAGGTTTGGGAAATAAATTCCTCGCAAATATCCGTAATACGAACGCCATTATCCACGTTCTGCGCTGTTTCGAAAATAGCAACATCACCCACGTCGATGGCTCGGTAGACCCCGTACGCGACAAGGGCGTTATCGATACAGAGTTGCAACTCAAAGACCTCGAAACGGTCGAAAACCGTATCGCAAAGGTTGCAAAGCAGGCGCAAACGGGTGGCGACAAGGTAGCCAAGAAGCAATACGAAATCTTGTTGCGTTACAAGGAGGCTTTGGAGCAGGGTTTGAGCGCACGCACCGTCGAACTCGACAAGGAGGAGCGCAAGGTGATGGTCGATTTGAACCTGCTCACCGACAAACCCGTACTCTACGTCTGCAATGTAGACGAGGCGAGTGCCGTCAGCGGCAATGCCCACACCGAAGCCGTAGCGAAGGCTATCGAGGGAGAACACGCCGAGATGCTGATTGTAGCAGCCGCTACCGAGGCCGATATTGCAGAGTTGGAGACCTACGAGGAGCGACAGATGTTCCTCGAAGATATGGGGCTCACCGAATCGGGCGTAAATCGCCTTATCAAGTCGGCCTACAAGTTGCTCAACCTTGAAACATTCTTTACGACAGGAGCAGACGAATCGCGCGCTTGGACCTATATCCGCGGAATGAAAGCACCACAGACTGCCGGCATCATTCACACCGACTTCGAGAAGGGTTTTATCCGTGCCGAAGTTATCAAATACAACGACTATGTCGAACTCGGTTCGGAGAAGGCTTGTCGCGACGTTGGTAAGATTGGCATCGAGGGTAAGGAGTATGTCGTACAGGACGGCGATATTATGCACTTCCTCTTCAACGTATAACCCGATAGCAGACACATACGCATTATGATACTTGACTACATAACCCACGAGATGTTCAACATCTTTCTGATTGCAATGGTCGTTACGGCTCTCTTCGTATTCGTTGCACTCTTCTTCGTAAAGGCGGGCTATGGCTACCTCTACAATCCGAAATTTGGTTTCCCTGTACCTAACAAGGTGGCTTGGGTATTGATGGAGGCTCCCGTATTCGTTGCAATGTGGGTGTTATGGTGGCTTGGAGGCAAAACCACCGAGGCTGCGCCATTGGTACTCTTCTCGATTATCCAAATCCACTATTTCCAGCGTTCGTTTATCTTCCCAATGTTGATTCGTGGTCGCTCGAAGATGCCGGTATCTATTATGCTGATGGGTGCAACGTTCAACACTCTCAATGCTCTGATGCAGGGTGGTTGGCTCTTCTTCTTTGCGCCAAAGGATTACTATGCCGATTGGTTCTGCAAACCATACATCTACATCGGTGTTGCCGTTTGGCTTTTTGGTTTTGTAACCAACTTACACTCCGACTACATCATTCGCAACCTTCGCAAGCCCGGCGACACAAAGCACTATATCCCTCGTGGCGGTATGTTCCGCTTTGTATCATCGGCCAACTACTTTGGCGAATTGATGGAGTGGGTAGGCTATGCTATCGCCTCGTTGTCGTGGTCGGGTGTTGTCTTTGCACTCTGGACATTTGCCAACCTCGGACCTCGTGCCAATTCGCTCTACAAGCGTTATGCCGACGAGTTTGGCGACGAGTTCACATCGCTTGGTCGCAAGCGCATAATTCCGTTTATCTACTAATCGAAAACTCTAAAAACAGAATAATATGGAACAGAAGAAGGACCTCAAAGAGTCGAAACTCTTTACTCCATATAAGATGGGCCCCGTAACCCTTCGCAACCGAGTAATTCGCTCGGCCGCATTTGAGAGTATGGGCAAAGATTTTGGACCTACACAGGACCTGAAAGACTATCACGTCAGCGTCGCAAAGGGTGGTGTAGGTATGACCACATTGGCCTATGCTTCGATTAACCGCAGCGGCGTGTCGTTCAACTCACAACTTTGGTTGCGCGACGAGATAGTTGCACCGCTCAAAGATATTACCGACGCCATTCACGCCGAAGGTGCAGCAGCAGGTATCCAAATCGGTCACTGTGGAAATATGACCCACTGGTCTACGGCAGGTAGTTTCCCCGTATCGGCCTCTAACGGTTTTAACCTCTACTCCCCTACTTTTCACCGTCGTATGAACCACACCGAGATTGCCCAAACGGCCAAAGATTTCGGCAAGGCTGTACATACGGCACACGAGGCAGGTTTCGACAGCGTTGAGGTACACGCAGGTCACGGCTATCTGATTTCGCAATTTCTCTCGCCGTGGACCAACCGTCGTCGCGACGAGTTTGGAGGCTCGCTCGAAAATCGTATGCGCTTTATGAAGATGTGCTTGGAGGAGACAATGGAGGCTGCCGCAAAGTGCAATATGGCCGTACTCGTCAAGCACAATATGGAGGATGGTTTCAAGAGCGGTATCCAAATCCCGGAGAGTATCGAGATTGCCAAAGAGATTGAGAAGTTTGGCGTTCACGGTATCGTACTTTCGTCGGGCTTCGTTTCGCGTGCGCCAATGGCCGTTATGCGAGGTCGTATCCCAACCAAAACTATGGGCTATTATATGGGTTGGAATGAGTGGTTGCAGAAGATTGTCGTATCGCTATTCGGCCAATGGATGATTAAGGATTACGACTTCGAGGAGTGCTTCTTCCTCGAAAATGCAAAGAAGTTCCGCGCTGCGCTCAAAGGTCCGCTCGTATATGTTGGTGGACTGGTATCGCGCGAAGGTATGGAGCGTGTATTGGACGAGGGCTTCGAGATGTTGCAGATGGCTCGCGCACTAATCAACGACCCTGCCTTTATCAACAAACTGCGCGAGGGCGACTTTACAACCCGTGCAGGTTGCGACCATCGCGACTACTGCATCGCCCGTATGTATTCGGACAAGATGATGTGTTGCCACAACTGCAAAGAGCATATTCCGGAGAGATTGTGGAAGGAGTTGCGTAAAATCAAGTAGAGATGAGACGCGGAGAGGTTGTAAGAGGTTCAAAGACAGCACTCGTAACAGGTGCTTCGACAGGCATTGGACGTTGCTATACCGAGCAGTTGGCCAAATTGGGCTACAATCTGCTTATCGTAAGCCGTTCGGAGGAGGGGTTAGAAGATGTTGCTGCCGATATTACGGCAAAACACTCTGTCAAGGTTGATGTGCTTGCCAAAGATTTGGCGACCACAACCGCAGGCGAGGAGTTGTTTGCCTGGTGCAAGGAGCGAGGCTACACAATCGACGTTCTAATCAACAATGCCGGTATGTTCTCGTTCTGCGATATAGTTGACACACCAACCGAGCGCATCTGTCGCACAATATATCTGCACGACATAACCAACACAATACTCTGTCAGCTCTTTGCTCGCGATATGGCAGAACGAGGTGGAGGCTACATACTCAATATGTCGTCATTCTCGATATGGATGCCATTTCCTGGACTGGCCCTTTACAGCGCAAGCAAGGCCTACCTGAAAAGTTTTTCGGTCGCCTTCGCCAAAGAGGTGCGCGACAAGGGGGTCTATGTCACGGCTGTATGCCCTGCCGGTATAGCAACCGACCTCTATGGACTAAATAGACGTTGGCAAGGCATCGGTTTGAAGTTGCACGCACTATCGACACCCGATTTCTGCGCACGTCGAGGCCTGAAATCGCTCTGGAAGCGTCGTCGATGCGTTGTCCCCGATTGGTGGATGCGACTATTTATACCTATATGCTTGGCTCTGCCATCGTTTGCAATGCGTTGGCTTCGCAACTACACCAACAAATGGCAACATTAGCCTGTCACGAAAGGTGAACTGTTTTCTATTTTAGCTTAACAATATGAATTTAGTTTAACAATATGAAGAAATTTCTACACTCTTTATTTATTGGATTTATCCTCTGCTCAATACTCATCTCGCCCGCCTGCTCGGACAAAGGCTCGGGTTTGGAGGAGCCTGAAACGCCAAACGAGCAACCAGACCCAACACCAACAAAAGCTCCATTCAAACTCACCATATCGGAGGTTACGGCCACAACTGCCCGCCTCTCCATATCGCCCGTCGATAAGGGCTCGACATACTACTTCGACCTTCTGCGCGAAGATATTTTCGAGGAGTACAACGAACGAAAGGGTTTTCAGCACTTCTTCGACAGCACGGTAGATTGGCTTATCGAGAGCAATTCGATGACCAAAGAGCAGGTGTTGCAGCGCATTCTATCGGCAGGCGACGACTCGTATGGTTTCACCAACCTCAAAGCCGGCACCACCTACTATGGTGTAGCAATGGGAATCGACAAAAATAGAGGTTTGATAAACAGCGATGTTGTTTTCACAAAATTCTCAACCGAGGAGGCTGCGGTCTCGGACAATACGTTCGACATATCGGTCAGCAACCAAACCTACACCGGCACTTCGTATAGCGTCACGCCAACAAATATCGATGAAACGTATGTACTCATCGCTTGGAATAAGGCTATAGTGGACCAACTTGGCGATGAGGCTTTTATCGAACACTGTTTGAAATCGCGTAGCGACATCGAGAACTATGTTGTTACGGGCAAACAGATGGGAACGCTTAAAGATTGCGTTCCAAACCGCAGTTACTACCTCGTAGCATTTGGTTACGAAGGTGGTTTGGCTACTACACCGCTTACGAAGGTCGAATTTACGACAAAGTCGGGTGGCGACCCTGCGTTGTGCAACTTCACGTTCGAGGTCAGCGACATACAGTACGACCGCGCCTATATGAAGGTAACCCCTTCGAGGCCATACAACGTCTTCTTCTGGAGCGTAGTCGAGAAGCGACTATACGAGCAACTCTCGGCAACCGTAGGTGCCGACAAAGCGATGGAGGCCGTATTGGAGGAGAGCATAGCACCTTTTGCCGAAGATTTTGGCAACATATACGATGCTTTGGAGATGATTAGTTCGTATGGCGATGTGAGTGTCGAAGGAACAACCTATGGTCTGACACAAGGCACCGAATATATACCGTGGGCCGTATGTATCGACAACGACGGCAAGGCTGCTGCAAAGTTTATTATGGGCGAGAGTTTTACGACCAAAGTAGATAACATTGCCGAGTGTATGGTTGCGGTTAAGGGCAGCTACTCTATGGGTAGCGATGGTCTTGCCGTAGTTCGTTCGACCGCTACCCCCGACAGCAACTGCGCAGGATATTACAACGTCATTTTCCAGGGCGATTTGTCGGACGCAAGCCGACAATCGCTGCTCAACAACATTTTGCGCGACGACTATTTCAAAAACAAACCTGTTGTCGAATTTAGCAAATGTGCTTGGGGTCAGCCACTCTCGGCCATAGCCGTAGGTTACGACGAGAAGGGCAACTTTGGTGAGATTGCAATCGACGTCTTTACTCCGACAAAGGAGTAGGCGGCTGTTTGGATAGCACAGAAGAGAGATAAAAGGGATTGTTGTTTAACAATCCCTTTTATCCTATTATAAATATGGTAGGCCGTTTCTGAATATCGGGCAACCCTCTGCGTCGCCACTCGGCAACCGTTGCCATCGAAATCAACTCGTCGGGCGAGGTTATATCACAAGCGACACACAAACGAGTTGCAGGAGAACAGGTGTGCAATATCTGCTCCATCAGTTTCACGTTGCGATATGGGGCTTCGATTAGGGCTTGCGACTGATGTTCGCTCTGCGCTCGACTTTCGAGTCGCTTAATGGCTCGCGAGCGGTCGGGCTCTTTGATTGGCAGATAGCCATTAAAAGCAAACGATTGACCACTCAAACCCGAGGCCATAACAGCCATAAGAATCGACGACGGACCGACAAGTGGCACTACCCTTATACCCCGCTTGTGACACAGCTCGACAACAGCCTGACCGGGGTCGGCCACAGCCGGCACTCCTGCCTCCGAAATCACACCTGCATTGCGACCCTGCATAAGAGGCTCAACCATCTGCGCGATGGCAGCAGGCGAGGTCGTATGCTCGTTGAGTTCGACAAACAGCGCATCGTCGATACGACGTGCATAGCCCGACTTTGATAGAAAGCGACGAGCCGAGCGCGTATTCTCGACAATAAAGTAGTCGAGCGAATCGATGATTGTCTGATTGGCTGCGGGGGTTACATCGGCAACCGCACTTTGGTCGCAAATGGGACAAGGTATCAGGTAGAGTATTCCGGCCATTTATTCGTTGATATATATACGTTTAACACGTTTCGACACGGAGGTTAGTACCTCGTATGGTATCGTATCGAGGATAGCGGCCATAGCCTCGGGGCTATTGTCGGCCACAGGCGAGAAGATTATTACATCGTCGCCCTCCGATGCACCCTCGATATCGGTCACATCAATCATACAACTATCCATACACACGCGACCTACCGTCGGAGCCTTCTTGTCGCCGACAATCATCGACCAACGGCCACAACCCAGATGGCGGTCAAAGCCATCGGCATAGCCAACAGGTATGGTAGCGATACGGCTACGGCGGGTCAATAGACCCTGACGGCCATAACCGACCGTTTCGCCCGCTTCGAGAGTGCGAATCTGAACTATACGCGTACGCAACGTCGAGACCGCTTCGAGGGCAGAGTTGTGGTTGTAGCCAAAGCCATACATACCCAATCCAAGACGACACATATCGAAGTGAGCCTCCGGAAAACGTACAATAGCAGCCGAGGCAGCAGCGTGACGCAACACACGATATGGCAGATGGTCGGCAATTTGAGTGCTGATACTATCGAACAACGCAATTTGTGAGCGCGTAAATTGGTCTTGCGACTCATCGTCGGCTACGCACAAGTGGGTAAAGAGCGAGGCGACACGGATAAACGGTGCATATTCGTCGAGTCTTGCAAGAAGTGCCTCAATATCTTTGGCCTCAAATCCAAGACGATGCATACCCGTATCGAGTTTGATATGAATCGGATAGTGCTGCGCGCCATAGGCCTTAACAGCCTTAACAAAGGCATCGAGTGAGCGAAGACTATAAATTTCGGGTTCGAGCGAGGCGGCAACCATCGCATCGAAACTCTCCTCGTCGGCATTAAGCACAACGATAGGCATATCGACTCCACCGTCGCGAAGCACAACACCCTCGTCGGCAAACGCAACAGCCAACCAATTCACACCCTGACGTTGCAACATCTGCGCAACCTCAACCTCGCCAGCCCCATACCCCGAAGCCTTGACCATAGCCACAAGACGTGTTGATGGGTGCATAAACGAACGGAAGTAGTTGATATTGCGCTCCATCGCCTTCAAATTAACCTCCAACACCGTTGTATGGCTCTTCAAACAGAGGCGGTGCGAAATTCGTTCGGTCTGCGACTGACGATTGCCTTTGATAAGGATTATCGAGTCGGCAAAATCGGCCGTCTGCAAGTTGGCAAGCAACTCCTCCGTTGCGCCATAAAAGCGGCTCGGTATCGTAAAACAGTCGTGTGCCGAGGCTATATTCGGACCTATACCGATAAGCAAATCAACACCAGCATCGACAGCCAAACGATTGACTCTTTCGTAGAGTTGGTCGAGCGGCAAACCACTCTGTAATATATCGGAGAGTATCAGCACCTTGCGACGCGACGAGGCAAGCGACTGCATACGGTCGAGAGCAATAGCAAGCGAATTGATATCCGAATTGTAGGAGTCGTCGATAATCGTTGAACCTGCCACACCCTCCTTTATCTCCAAACGCATAGCAACAGGTGACAGCGAGGCATAGTCGGGCTGTGGCCACCCCATCACGCGGCAGAACGAAGCGACAGTCTGGGCATTACGCACCGAGGCGCTGTCGGCCACAAAATCGACCTCCTCTTCCGAAGCGTCGATAGCGACAATATCGCCTGCATACTTACGAACAGCCTCGTGAAGGCCATCGTAAGCCGTATGATAGATAATCATTCTTGCCGGACGGGCAATCTTCATCTTTTCGGCAGCCTTCTCTTCGAGCGAAGCAAAATTTTCCTGATGTGCATCGCCAAGCGAGGTAAATATCACCACATTGGGGCGCACCATCGCTTCGAGGCGCTCCATCTCGCCACATTGCGAAATACCCGTTTCGATAAGTGCCACATCGGCCCTCTCGTCGAGCATCAATAGCGACAATGCGACACCGAGTTGCGAATTATAACTGCGTGGCGAGCGGAACAGACGCACCGACGACGGAGCGCACTGCGCAATCCACTCCTTGACAACCGTCTTACCATTGGAGCCTGTGATAGCGACCACCAACCCCTCGAAACGCGAGCGATTATGAGCCGCCAATCGTTGGAGAGCCGTGAGCGAGTCCTCGACAACAACTGCACCACAATCGGCCGGCAGAGGCATCTCGCGCTCAACCATAAAGGCACGAGTACCACGCGCAAGCATCGACTCCACAAAATCGTGGGCATCGTGATTCAAGCCATTGATTGCCACAAACATCGCTTCGGCCGACACCGCACAACTACGGCTGTCGGTTATGACCGACGACACCTCCATATCGCAACCACAAAGGCGACCGCCACAAATATTGGCTATGTCCGACAAGAGAAATTTCATCGTTATATATCGCTAATTTTATATTCCGAACGTAACTATCGTAATGCCCGAGCCTCCTCTATCGGGGTGGTCATCAACCGCACTATCAACCTCGGGCAACGAACGCAGATAGCGACGCACCTCCTCCTTTAATGCACCCGTACCCTTGCCGTGGAGAATCGTCACCGACCCAACACCGACCATCAGTGCATCATCGACCAATGCCTGCACCTTTGCTATGGCATCGACCACGCGTTCGCCTCGGATATCGAGTGACGAGCGGAAATTAAGACGACGCTGCGATATGTCGGAGGCGATGACCGTACGAGGTGTTTCGGGACGAGTCATACGCTTATATTCGGTCGAGGAGATAACCTCCAAGCGGTCGGCATCGACCGTCGTAAGAATTTGACCAAATGCAATTTGCGCCTTTTTACCACGCAACGACTGCACAACGCCTGCCCCCTCGTGACCTTTGAGTCGAACCTTTGAGCCAACCTCCAACGGAAGGCTCTTCTTCTCGACTACCGTAGCAGCCGCATCGCCCTCTTGGATGCGATTTGTCTTGCGCTCCTCGCGACGCTGACGACGACGCTCCAAACGCGCCATCTCTCGCTCGATGCGCTCTGTCTCGGCCGTCGAGTCGCTCTGCTCGACACTCTGCTTAAACTCCTCGAAGTTGCGACGCACAAGGCGTGTCTGCTCGCGCTCGGCTTGCGATTCGCGAATACTCTTTATGGTCGATTCGATTTGGCGGTTAGCCTCGGCTATCAACTGCTTGGCCTGCTGCTTGGCATCGTGCAGAATTACACGGCGCTCCTCGCGGATTGCAGCCAACTGCTCACGATAGTTACTCTCCAACTCCTCAACCTTGCGGTCGGTCTGGCGAATACGCTCACGCTTCTGCTCCCAATAGCGCTTATCGCGAGCAATATCGCGCAACTGCTTCTCCATATCGACGTGGTCGGAACCCGCCTTCTCGCGTGCTGCGACGATTATCGACTCGGGCAGACCTATTTTGCGGGCTATCTCGATGGCAAACGAACTGCCGGGCTTACCCGTTTCGAGACGGAACAGAGGTCGGATATTTTGAACATCGAACATCATCGCGCCATTAACCACACCCTCGGTCGACGAGGCGTAGTACTTTATGTTGGAGTAGTGGGTCGTAATAACTCCAAAGCAACCGCTATCGACCAACCTTTCGAGTATGGCCTCGGCAATCGATGCACCGATAACAGGCTCCGTTCCAGAGCCAAACTCGTCGATAAGCACCAACGTCGAACGGTCGGCACCCGAAAGCATCGCCTTCATATTGAGCAGATGCGAAGAGTAGGTCGAGAGGTCGTTCTCGATAGATTGCTGGTCGCCAATATCGATATATAGTTTGCTGAACAGCGGCAACTCACTCGCAGGCGAAGCGGTAATCGGGAAGCCGCACTGGTACATATATTGTATAAGGCCGAAAGTTTTGAGGCAGACCGATTTTCCGCCTGCATTAGGGCCCGATATAATCAAAATTCGGTGCGAAGCATCGAGTCGCGCGTCGAGTGGCACAAGGTCGCGAGTCGTACCGCGCAGAGTCTGCGCCAACAGAGGGTGACGAGCCTCGCGTAACCACAACTCCGAGCCTCGACCATTGTCGAGCGACATTATCGGACGTACCGCATCGTTATCGATAGCCCAACGAGCTTTGGCCCTTATCATATCGACCCGGGCAATATACTCGCCCGAATGAGCAACCGAATCTATGTCGAGACGCACCATTGCGGTAAAGGCGGTCAAAATCTTCACAATCACACGACGTTCGGCATACTCCAACTCGCGAAGATGGTTGTTGAGTTCGACAACCTCGACGGGCTCAACATAGAAGGTCTTGCCCGTTGCCGACTCGTCGTGAATAAAGCCTTGCAACTTACGCTTATTGGAGGCCGTAACAGGGATTACGGCTCGACCCTCGCGGATAGATATAGAGGCGTCGGCATCGACAATGCCGGCACTCTTGGCCGACTGCAACACTGCGTGAAGTCGCTTCGAAATCTGACCCTCGTGGCTACGAATTTCGCGACGCACGGCAGCCAATTCGGGCGATGCACTATCGCGCACCCCACCCTGCTCGTCGATTATACGGGAAATTTCGGCTACGATATGCGACAACGTCTCAACCCCCTCGGTCAGAGCGACCATAAACGGATATTCGCCCTTATCGCACGAGCGCACAACGCCGACTATCGAAGCCGCCGCCGAGAGTGTATGGCCCAAACGAGCAACCTCCGCAACATCGAGGAACGTACCTTCGATACGAATCTTATCGACCAAATCGGCAATATCGAAGAGTTCGTCGCGATGTATCGCCCCCGACATCACAAGGCGACGCATCTCGTCGGCTAATCCTTGACGACGCTCAACCTCCGCCACCGATGCCGAAAAGCGCTCGGCATCAATCAATTCGCGAGAACGAAGCATCGTACATAACGCACGGCACTGCTCGCGAATAATATCGAAACCGATTTTCGCCTCAAAATTGGAAGGATAGATTACTGTCGCCATAAATTTATAATAAGTCCCGATTGGCACACTACCATCAAGAGGGCGGTGCCGCTCGGGAACTATAACTCACATTGCTTACTTCTTGGCTGCCTTCTTTGCGGCCTTGGCAGCCCTCTTCGCAGCCTTCTCCTGCTCGTCTTTTGCACCGAAGAGCGAGAAGTGAACATAACGTTTTGGATTCTCCTTCAAATCGGCCAACAAAACCGAGAGGTTGTTGGTTGCCGTTGTAAGGTTGTCGTACAACTGGCGGTCGGTCAGCAGACTACCCGCTGTACCCTTATCGGAGTTAATCTTGGACAAAACGTCGTTAAGCGTTGCAATACTCTCGGCAAGTTTGCGACCAGCCTCACGCTCCTTCATATCGGAGGTAATAGCCTCGACATTAACCAAAACGCTATCAAGACGCTCGCCCGTACCCTCCAATTTGGCGGTAAAGCGCTCTACATTGTCGATGATACCCGACTCCTTCAAATCGGCCAGCACTGCGTTAAGATTGGCGATTGCCGATGTGATGTTGGCGTCGTTCTTACCAACAAGCGTATTGAGCGAGGTAACGGTTGTATTGAGATTGGTCATCAACTCAACCGCCTTCTGCTTGACGTCCATCAACTCCTCGCGAGCCATAGTCATAAGGTCGTACTCAACCTCCGAAGCGATTTCGGCACCCTCGGCCAACATCTCGCTCGATTGTCCGAGTTTAATCTCGACAGCCTTGCCACCCATCAGGCCTTCGCTGAAAATCTTGGCCTTCGAGTCGCTCGGAATTGAGTAATCGTTGGAAATCGACAACGCCACCTTTACCATCGTTGGCTCCTCGGGTGCAATCGACACCTCGGTAACCTGGCCCACCTTAACGCCACGAATCGTCACCGCCGATGCGCTCTGCAAACCGCTCACGTCGGTATAATAGGCATAGTAGACATTGCTGTTACCAAAGATATCGGCTCCACTCAAAAAGCGGATACCAACCCACGCCGCCAAGAATATTATCACGGCATAAATTCCGATTTTTAACTCTTTTTTCATCATATCTTTCTCTTTATTACTTAACAATTTTACCGTCGCTGACAGCCACCACAAAAGCACCCGGGAAGGACTTGGCAATAGTTGCTACCGAGGCTTGCGCACTCTTACGGTCGGAGTGGCTTCCAACGCAATATTTATATGGTAGCGCACCCTGACCACGCACCACTGCAACCTTGCCCCGATAGCTCTTAAATCTCGACGACGAAGTATCCAGCTTACGGTCGGAGGCCAAAATCTGGACCGCATATTTCACCGATGCAGGTTTGGCTTCGCTCGGCTTGACGGCACTTGGTTTGGCAACATTGGCCGATGGCTGGGCCACAGGCTCTTGCGATTGGGGTGTCGTATCAGCCAACGAGGTACGACGCAACAGCGCATCGTACTCTTTGACAGCCGCATAGATAGCATTGGCTATCTCGCTCTGACCCTTTTCCGAGGTTATATATTTCAGCTCCGTAGGGTTCGACATAAAGCCAATTTCGGTCAGCACACTCGGCATATCGGTCGCATAGAGAACTCGCAACGGTTGCTTGCGCACTCCGCGATTGTGACGGCCGAGTTTGACGTATTGTTTTTGGATAAATCGAGCCATAGCCTCGCTGTACTCACCATAGGTAAATTGCAGGTTTTGGATATAGGCTCTGACAAGCGCTGCCGTCTTTTCGTCCGACATATCCATCACCTCGTCTTTATTATAGGCGAACAGGGTCTCCTCATTTACTCGCGTTTCGAGCGAACTCTCACCCATAATCAAGGTCTCGACTCCTCGCACCGCCGTATTACGCGAAGCGTTGGAGTGAATCGAGATAAAGAGGTCGCCACTTGCGCGATTGGCTATATCGGCACGAGCCTGCAAATCGGTACGCAAATCCGAAGAGAAGTTCTTATCGACCTTGCGCGTATAGATAACCTTAACCGATGGCATATTCTTCTCAATAAGAGCACCCAACCGAAGGGCTACTTTGAGATTGATATCCTTCTCGCAGACATTGCCATAGCGAGCGCCCGGGAAGCGGGTACTGCCGTGACCTGCATCAATCACAACCGTATGAAGCCCTTGCGCTGTCACACAAGACAGACCTGCGAAGCAGAGCGCAAGGCAGAAAACGGTCAGCGATAAAATATTTTTACGCACGAGCATTGGTCCTCAAATTTGATATGTAGAGTTTTTTTACTATCTTTACGCGCTGAAAAAACACGCACACAAGCGCGCAGAGGCACATTGTAGCGGGTTTTGCCGACACGTCGGCAAAGGTACAAAAAATTATTGACTTTTTTGAAAAATTTTAGAATAAAATACATCGTCACGGCAATAATTGCCCTTGTGTTCGCACAATCGCTCTTCGGTTTTGCGCAGCCCAAATCATTTTCGGGCGACGAAACCGCATTGCCTACATCTCAAAAAACCGATTCGGTAGCACCTGCCGTAGCCAAATCCGACTCCGCAGCAGCACTTACCCAGAGTGCGCGCCGTATGCGTCGTCGCAACACCTCGTCACGCAAACGTTTCTCGACCGAGGTCGCCGCACCGACTACCGACTCGATTAAGCCTCTGACCGATTCGACCCTCGTCACAAAAGGCGACTCGCTCCAATCTGTTCAACCAACCGTAGCAGCGAGCGACACAACCCGCAGTCGCAAGAAGGGTGGCTTGGACCAGATTATCGAGGGTAAAAACAGCGACTCGCTCTACTACGACGTCCGCAACAAGCAGGTATTTATCTACAATCAGGGCGATGTCAAATACGAGAACAAGTCGTTACAAGCCGACTTTATGCGTATCAATATGGATACGAAGGAGGTCTATGCATTCGGTAAGCCCGACACGGTCGAGGGCGTACCTACCAAGACTCACCCTATATTTACCGACAACGGCACATCGTATACGATGGATACCATCACCTACAACTTCTCTTCGGAGAAGGCTTTGATTCAGGGTGTGGCGACACAACAGGGCGATGGCTGGCTCGTGGGTGGCAAAATCAAGAAGCAAGCCGATAACACCATCAATATCCAAAGCGGTAAATATACGACCTGCGACCATACAGAGCACCCTCACTTCTACTTGGCAATGACCCGAGCAAAGGTTATTCCCGGCAAGAAGGTTGTGACCGGCCCTGCATATTTGGTAATGGAGGACGTACCTATCTACTTCCTCGGTATCCCCGAGGGCTTCTTCCCGATAAATATGGGACCAAAGTCGGGTCTGCTGATGCCGACCTTTGGTGAAGATGGTGCGCGAGGTTTCTTCCTTCGTGGCTTGGGCTACTATTTTATTCTCGGCAAGCATATCGACTTGGCGGTAACGGGTGGTATCTACACGCTCGGTTCGTGGGAGGTAGCCGCTTCGTCACGCTATACAAAGCGCTACAAATTCTCGGGCAATCTCTCGTTCGACTATTCGAGCATCAAGACAGGCGACAAGGGCGAACCCGACTACATCAAGCAGAACAACTTTAAGTTCGTTTGGACCCATTCCCAAGACCCGAAGGCCAATCCAGGCTCGACCTTCTCGGCTTCGGTAAACTTCTCGACAAGTGGCTACAACCGCTACTCGGCCAACACCCTCAACGACATTCTCTCGACACAGACCAACTCCTCGATTTCCTACTCAAAGAGTTGGGCAGGCACTCCGTTCTCGTTGTCGATGAACCTCGGTGTATCGCAGAACTCGCAAAACCGCACCATATCCATCAACTTCCCGAATGTGGTGTTCAACGTGGCGCGTGTCTATCCGTTCAAGCGCAAAGAGGCTGTCGGCAAGCAACGTTGGTACGAGAAAATTTCGTTTACCTACACCGGTAAGCTCACCAACTCCGTATCGACAACCGAGAGCCAAATCTTCACCAAAGAGACTCTCAAAAATATGCGAAACGGTATCGAACATACGATACCTGTATCGTCGAGTTTCACGATTCTGAAATACATCAACTTTACCCCATCGTTCAACTATACCGAGCGTTGGTACTTCAAGCGTCAGATGCAGGAGTGGAATCCGGAGACCAATAAGGTCGAAAAACTCGACCCCGAATATGGCTTCTACCGAATCTACAACTACAACGCATCGGCTTCGCTCAACACCACAATCTACGGTATGTGGCAGTTCAAAAAGAAGACGAGCAAGATTCAGGCTATTCGCCACACGATAACGCCACAAATCGGAGTATCGTATGCGCCTAACTTCGGTAAGCAGAAGTATGGCTTCTACAAGACCGTGCAGACCGACTCACTCGGTGGCCATACCATCTATTCGCCATACTCGGACAACGCCTATGGCGTACCTGGTCGAGGAGCTGCTGCTTCGCTCAACTTCTCGCTGCGCCAAAGCCTCGAAATGAAGGTACTATCGAAGCGCGACACATCGGGCGTAAAGAAGATAAAACTTATCGACGACTTCTCGATAAGCGGCTCCTACAACTTCCTCGCCGACTCGATGGGTCTGTCGAACATCTCGTTGGCGTTGCGTACGACCATCACGGGCAACTTCGGCCTCAACCTCTCGGCGACACTCGACCCATACGAGGTTACGCCAAAGGGTATACGATACAACAAACTGATGATTGCGCGCGGTCTGCCTGGCCGTATCATCAATACGGGTTGGAGTTTTGGCTACACCTTCAAGTCTCGCCAAAACAAGAGCCAGCCTGCAATAAACGATATCAACTCCATTCCGCCCGAATACTTTAATCCATTCTCCGACCCTTATGGTCTGATGGACCCTACGCTACGAAGGCAGTATATGGCCCAGACATACTACGACTTCTCGATACCGTGGAACATTGGTTTCAACTACGTTATCAGTTATGGCATTCAGTATGTCAATAACGGCACGACGGGCTACAAGCAGAATGTTACGCAAACTATCGGCTTTAACGGCAGTATCAACCTGACGCCAAAGACCGGTATCTCGTTTACCAGCGGTTTCGATATTCAAAATCGCAAACTCACAACCACGTCGATTAGTATCACTCGTGACCTGCACTGTTGGCAGATGTCGTTTGTATGGATACCTTTCGGAACGCACAAAAGTTGGAGTTTCAACATCGGCGTCAAGGCTTCGTCGCTCGCCGACCTCAAATACGACAAGAGTCAATCGATGTATGACAATCTCTTCTAACAGAGTGAGAAGCGGTACATCTTTTGCGCTATTAAAATTACGAATTATATAAAAGCAGATACTATGACAAAGAAAACCAAAGAGAATCAGCCAGTTGAAGAGAAAGATGGCTTCATTGGAGGCGAAGGCTACCCTAATTGCGAGGGCGAGCCTTGTGCCAATATGGCAGACGAGGAGCCAAAGGAGGCTGACACCGTGACAGAGCAACAGAGCGAAGCCGCTCCGCAGAGCGAAGAGCCTGATTGGCGCGACAAATATATCCGCTTGCAAGCCGAATTCGACAATTTCCGCAAGCGCACACTCCGCGAAAAGATGGATTTGATTCAGAGCGGTGGTAGCGACGTTGTGAAGGCGATACTTCCCGTACTCGACGATATGCAACGTGCCGTGGCAGCGGCCGACAAGAGCGACGACATCGCCTCGTTGCGCGAGGGTCAGCGACTCGTCGAGAAGAAGTTTGTCGATACGCTACGTCAAAAAAACGTGGTCGAAATCGAGGCAAAAGAGCAGCCTTTTGACGAAAACCTCCACGAAGCCGTAGCCCGTTTTGCCGCAGGCGAGCAGATGAAGGGCAAGGTTATCGACGTTGTCGAGCGTGGTTATATGATTGGCGACAAGGTTTTGCGTTTTGCAAAGGTAGTTGTTGGAGAATAGTGAAGCTATGGCAGAGAAGAGAGATTACTACGAGGTATTGGGCGTCGAAAAGAGCGCCAATGCCGATGAGATAAAGAAGGCCTACCGTAAGGCGGCCATAAAATATCACCCCGACAAAAACCCTGGTGACAAGGAGGCCGAGGAGAAGTTCAAGGAGGCGGCCGAGGCTTACGACGTATTGTCGAACCCTGACAAACGTGCGCGTTACGACCAATTTGGCCACGCCGGTATGAATGGTAGTGCCGCAGGTGGCGGTTTCGGTGGCTTTGGCGGCGGAGGTTTCTCGATGGAGGACATTTTCTCGCAATTTGGCGATATATTCGGTGGCCGTTTTGGTGGCGGTTTCGGAGGCTTTGGCGGAGGTTCCGGCCAGCCTCGTGTCAATCGTGGCTCCGATATCAGAGTCAAGATTCGCCTAACGCTTTCGGAGATTGCAAATGGCACAACCAAAAAGATTAAGGCCAAGAAGAATGTTGTGTGCGACAAGTGTGGTGGTAGCGGAGCCAAAGATGCTTCGTCAATCACGACTTGCTCGAATTGTAACGGTACGGGCGTTGTACCCCGCATCGAAAACACCTTCTTTGGCCGTATGCAGACCCAAGGTGTATGCCCTGTATGCGGTGGCGAAGGTCACATCATCAAGGAAAAATGCAGCAAATGTAGTGGCGAGGGCTATGTCTACGACAGCGAGACTATCGATATCAATATCCCTGCCGGTGTCGGTGAGGGTATGATGCTGACCGTTACAGGCAAGGGTCACGCAGCTCGTCGCGGTGGCATAAACGGCGATTTGATTGTCGTCATCGAGGAGGAGGCCGACGAGCAACTCTTGCGCGATGGCAACAACCTTATCCACAACCTCAACATCTCGCTTACGACAGCACTGCTTGGTGGCGAGGCCGAGGTACCGATTGTCGATGGCAAGGCCAAAATTAACATTGCCGCCGGAACTCACGCCGGCAAGGTACTCCGCTTGCGTGGCAAGGGTCTGCCTTCGGTTAATGGTTATGGTCGAGGCGACTTGTTGGTTGTAGTCGACATTACCATACCGTCGTCGCTCAACTCGCAGGAGAAGGCTCTTATCGAGCAACTTGCCGAGCAACCACACTTCCGCTCATCGGAGCGTGTCGAGCGCAAGAATATTTTTGAACGAATGAAGGACTTTTTCGCATAAAACATCAGACTATGGGACTCTTCACACCACCCAAGAAACGGCCCAACGCCTTCAACTACATACCTCGTTACTACGACCCCGAGAAGGAGCGCAGAGAGGAGCGGCGTCGCGAATTACGTGGCGAAAGCAACTCCACAGAGGAGGAGGGGTATACTCCGGGCCAATATATCCGCACAAAGCGTAACGCCCGAAAGATGCGTCGCGCACAAGAGAAGAGTTCGGGTGGCAGTATCGTGTCGCGATTTGCACTGTTTGGAGGTCTGGCATTTATGCTCGTAATAATATATATATTGTATCCGAGAATTGTCAATCTCTTCAACAAAGCTGCAAAGCAGACCCCAACCCAAGAACTCATCGAAGAGCAGGAGTTCAACCCATACACACCTATTACCATAGTACCGAACGATTATAAGGAGTAACGTTATATGTCTGACCGTATCAAATTGCTTCCCGACATTGTAGCCAACCAAATCAAGGCTGGCGAGGTGGTCGAGTACCCATCATCGGCCATCAAAGAGATGATGGAGAATGCCATCGATGCCGGAGCGACCTCGGTAAAGGTCAATTACACTAATTGCGGTCGCGATATGATACAGATTATCGACAACGGTTGCGGAATGTCGCCAACCGATGCACGTCTGGCATTTGAACGTCACGCAACGAGCAAGATTAGTTCGCTCGACGATATATACGCGCTCCACACCTTCGGTTTCCGAGGCGAGGCTCTCGCGTCGATTGCAGCCGTATCGCAGGTCGAACTCACGACCCGACAGGCCGATGCCGAAGTCGGCACAAAAAGTATCATAAACGGTGGCGAATTTATCTCGCAGACACCCGTTGCGGCTCCGATTGGCTCGCAGTTTGTCGTGCGCAACATATTCTACAACACGCCCGTACGTCGCAAATTTATCGACAGCCGCGAATCGAAATTACAGAACGATATAAAGGTCGAATTTCGTCGCGTGGCACTCTGTCACCCCGAGGTGGCTTTTGAGTTGATGTCGGCTGGCGCACCCCTCTACAACCTACCACAGGCGAGCCTTGCCGAGCGTATCGTCGGCATTATGGGTAGCGCAATGCGCAACAACCTATTGGAGGTTGATGTAACGACCTCGATTGCCCAGGTCAAGGGTTATATCGGCAGACCTCTCGCAGCCAAGATGCGAGGTGCCGACCAATATATGTTTGTCAATGGTCGTTATTTCCATTCGGCATACCTCAACAAGGCCGTTGTCAAAGCCTACGAGAAGTTGATTCCGAATGGTGCGCAACCTTCGTTCTTCATCTACCTCACGGTCGATGCCGAGCGTGTCGATGTCAATGTACACGCAAAAAAGACCGAGGTAAAATTTGCCGACAACGAGGCCATTTGGCAGATTATCAACGCCGCTGCACGCGAAACGTTAGCCAAGACAGGTGCTATATCGATGATGGATTTCGAGAAGGAGGTCGATGTCGATATTCCGGTTGCAACACGCGACGTCGTATATACAATGCCACGCTCAACAACGCGCGAGCATTACAACCCATTCGAGGAGTGTAGCGAGATTTCGGCAAGCCAACGCTCGGTCGCAGGTCGCAGTGCGTTAAACGACTTTATGAGCAATTTCGAGAGCAACACCGAGGTTGAGGACTACGAAATTCCTTCGGCTCTGAACGGCACGGAGGAGAGTGGCAGTAGCGAATTTGACTTTATCGATTCGGAAATCGAGGAGCAGCACTACATCGAGCTTGACTCGACTACCGACACTCACCCTACGGCCATTACCTATATCGGCAAGCGCTATGCTTCGGCTATGATAAATGGAGTGTTACGCCTGATTGACCTCACGCGAGCACGCCAGCGCATACTCTACGAGCGTTATCTCGCCTCGCTCGATTGCGGTCGCTCAACCACACAACAACTCCTCTTCCCAGAGACGTTGCGTCTTTCGACCGACGAGTGGGCCGTTATGGAGGAGTGGGCGGTCGATTTTGCGGCACTCGGTTTCGATATCGAATTGCAAGAGGGCAATGCTATCGAGGTGCGTGGCATACCGGGAGATATTGAGCCAGGCAATATCGAGTCGTCGATATTCTATCTATTGCAGGAGTTGGCGCTACCCCACTCTGTCGAGACGATGCGTCGTGAGCGAATTGCTCTCTCGTTGGCCCGTAGCGCAACATCGCAACGCACCAACTACTCACAAGCCGAGGCCGAGACAATTATCGAGGCGTGGGTGGGCTGTCGCGACAACGCAACAACCCCTTCAGGAGGCAATATATCGGCCGCACTGACGTTGGACGATATAGAGAAACTTTTAGGATAACAACACTAAACGACACACAAAGAGATGAATCCATATTTTCGCACACCGCCAGTTGTCAAGAATTTGATTATCGCCAACTGTATGGTCTTTCTTGCCATCTGGTTGATTAAACCCGTAGCGGCAGTTCTCGACTACTATGGCGTACTTTGGCCTATCATCACCGGCCGATTTCACATATATCAGTTGGTGACATATATGTTCCTTCACGCCGACGTGTCGCACCTCTTCTTCAATATGTTTGCGCTATGGATGTTTGGTCGCACGTTGGAGTACGAACTCGGTTCGCGCCGCTTCTTTGTCTACTATTTTGTATGCGGCATAGGTGCCGGTCTGTTCCATTTGGCTGCAACCGGTCTATTTGGCGAATACAACCCCGCTTTGGGCGCATCGGGTGCGGTAATGAGCCTGCTTATGGCCTTTGGCATTATGCACCCCAACGAGCGCATATTCGTCTTCCCGATACCTGCGCCAATCAAGGCAAAATGGTTTGTCATCGGATATATCCTGCTCGAAATATTCCTCGGTTGGAGTGGCAGCAACGACAATATAGCCCACTTTGCACACGTCGGAGGTATGTTCTGGGGTGCTGTACTTCTACTCTATTGGCGTTGGAAGCACAAGATATTTTTCTAACACAAAGACCCGACTACCCCTATGGCAGACACCTACAAAAAGAGTTTTTCGAGCGGACACAAAGTAAAACGCAGCCGTGGTGCTTCGTTTTGGCTAACGGTGGCCGACATTATGGTCTATCCGCTGATGGCCCTGCTCTTTGCCGCGACCTTCGTCTGCCTGCTTACGCCATACGTTATGCCGGCCACGCTGGGTTGGCTGTCGGTCATCGCTCTTGGCGCACCGATAATCTTCCTGCTCGACATAGTCGTAATGCTGTATTGGGTACTTCGCTGGCGTTGGTGGCACGTTGCCATAAGTGGCATTGTCGTCATCGTTGGACTATTCTACCTGCCACGATACTACCAAATCGAGCCGTCGCAAGAGCGTAACGAGAAGATAGTTGAGCGACGTTTCATAAAGGTCACCTCATACAATGTTGCAAATGGCAACAACGAGGCTCTGGTCGATTCTATCGAGCGGCTCTCGCCTGCGATACTCTGCGTGCAGGAGTATTTGAGCGACGGACGCAACAAATGGAGCAAACTCTCGCCCCGATATAGTTCGACACTATCGACTCACAACGACTTCTCGTGCGAGATTTTGACGCGCCATAAAATTATCCGCCACGGCGAAATCGACTCGTTGACTCGCTACAATGCCGTATGGGCCGACCTGCGTATCAACGACGATACGGTGAGGGTCATCAACACACATCTGCACTCCACATCAATTCGCAAAGACGATTCGCAATTTATCCAGCAACATCAATACATCTACGATACCGAACGCGATGCCAAACTACGCAGTATCGTAACCCGCCTACGCGACAACAACATCAACCGTAGCCGTCAGGTCGATATTATTAGGGCTTTTATCGACCGTTCGCCGGTAGAGAAGGTCATCGTATGTGGCGACTTCAACGATGTTCCGCTCTCATACACCTACTCGACACTTGCCGACGGTATGCTCGACACCTTCCGTGAGGCCGGCCGTGGCTACACATATACTTTCGACGGATTCTTCCGCCTTATGCGCATCGACTACATACTCTGCTCGCCACAGTTCGAGGTGACGACCTACGATGTCGATTATGGGTGGAAATTCTCGGACCACTACCCCGTTACTGTCAGACTGAAATTAGAAACAACAAAATAATAACACTATGATTTTAGACTCTATCAAAAATGCCGAGTTATACTACTCGCTCAATCCTCGTCTTAAAGCCGCATTCGACTTTTTGGCCGAGTGCAATGTCAAGACTATCGCCCCAGGCCGACACGATATTCTCGGCGACGAGTTGTTCGTAAACGTTTCGGAAATCGACCTCAAACCTCGCTACGAGGCCCTTTTGGAGGTACACGACAAATATATCGACATCCAGGTTATCGTTGGCGGAACGGGCAAAGAGGAGTTTGGCTGGTCGGAGCGCAAAGATTGCAAAAAGGCAAAGGGCGAATTCGACACCGAGCGCGACGTTCAGTTCTATACCGACCAACCGCAGACCTTCTACACGATGCAGGAGGGCCAATTCTCGATTCTGATGCCCGAAGATGCCCACGCTCCAATGTTGGGTAACGGCCACATCAAGAAGATGATTTTCAAGGTGCTGAAATAGTCGAATGGCCTTCACATAAAAGGGGCTGTCCAACAAGTAGCGTTGTGACAGCCCCTTTTCGTAGATGTTGTATAACAATCTACATTTACAATGCAGCGACCTTCGACAAATAGGCTTTTACATCGCTCCAACGATAATAGACTCCCTCGACAGGCTTACCAACCGCAGGGTCGAGAAGTTGCTCGCGCTCGTTGTGAAGAACTTTGACCAAGACATCGCCTTTGCGATTGCGATAAAAGACAATCTGGATATTTGCGCCCATAGGGGTTACGGTCGAACACTGCCAATCGTAACTAACTCGCGCATAGTCGTCGGTCACGACATTTCCGCACTTAATACCAAGGGCCGCAGTCAATGATATAACCGTCACGTCGTGGGCATATCGAAGTGTAGCCTGCTCGTCGCCCGTAGCGATAGCGCGGTCGGCCGTCTCGATGATATTGCCGAGGAGCAGCGCAACGACATTCAAAATCGCCTTGTGGTATTTGGCCGAAGGGCCTGTAAGCGCATAACGACGGATATTCGATGCACGCCATACGGCCGCACGCTCCTCTTCGGTAAAGATATAGTCGAACGACTGCACCTCGGGCATTGGCGTTGAGCCAAGGACTGCCGTCGCAAGGAAGGTGTTGTACATAAAGTCGTTGGTATCGGCTATCGACTCCGCAACCTTGCTATCGGCCTTAAACAGACGTGCGATAAAAGGTTCGGCGGCGGGCATATTGGCACGACGCAGCGAGTCACTGAACGGTATGGAGGTCATCTTCACGCTATTGAGGCTCGCATAGGATTTGAGGTAGGTATTGGCCTCGCTCGCCTCGACACGAATTTCGGCCTTGGGTAGCATTGCCGACAAGGTGTTGGAGGCTGCGGTCATCGAGAGTATGCAACGAGGCGCAACCGTCGAGCGACAATCAATACGGCAACGGCGCTTATTGAATATCTCGGGATAGGCCTCGACCATACGGCGGGTTATTCCGACCTGTTGCTCGATACCGAGTGGCGACAACTCGCCAATGCGCCCCTTTGCAGCCTCGGCCACGAGTTGCCAATCGGCCAAAAACCGACGACCCGTTGGCGTCAGTTCGTCGGCCTCGGAGGCACGGCACAGCAGGTCGAGCGTATCGTCGTAGAGCGACTGCACCGAGTGATAGCGCGAGCCGTGACGGCCCAAGTGGCTGATATAAAACGGTTCATATCCCTTCGGAGGTCTCGACAATGAGCCGATTTGCTCCAACGGATAGGGGCGGTAAAATTCGTAGGCATAGAGCGGGTCGATGGCTCGTAACTCCTCGGCCGTCTGGGCCGAAGCGACGCCACACAGCACAACCAGCAGAGCCGACAAGGCGAAGAGTCTTTTCATTGTGTTATCGCTTTTTCGATGTCATTATTTCGAGAATCAGTCGGTCGGTTTCGCGCATACCGCTACGACCAATCGAGGTCATATTGCGGATACAGCAATCGACGTCGTCGTCGATGATACCTTCGAGCGAACTCGTATGGCGATGCTCCATAGCCAATGCAGCCGAGAGTACGGCTGTCGCAACGCCACTCGTCACTTTGAGCGAGCAACTTGGCTTTGCACCGTCGCAAATCATACCCGTAATGTTGGCAACCATATTCTTCACGGCATAGGTTACCTGCTCGTAGTCGCCACCCATCAGGTAGGTGATGCCGCAACTCGAACCCGTTGCCGCAACCACACAACCGCAGAGTGCCGACAATCGACCGAGGCTCTCTTTGATGTAGATGACCGTCAGGTGGCTCAACACCAATGCGCGAAGCAGTTGGTCGCGCTCGACATTGTTGGCACGGGCAAAGACCACAACCGGAACGGTTGCCGATATACCCTGATTACCGCTACCCGAATTACTCATCACGGGCACCATCGCGCCACTCATACGGGCGTCGCACGCACCACTCGTGTAGGAGAGAATCTGGGTAAAGAGCGTATCGCCAAAGATTGTACCCGAAGCCTTCTCGTGCAACAGACGACCCAAGCCGTGGCCATAGTCGCCACCAAACGACATCTCGGCCGCTGCTATATTCAGTTCGGCTGCCTGCCACAGAAACTCGACATCGGCCAAAGGCACGGTTGTCGCAAATTCGTAGACGCGACGCAACGTCAAGCCCAAACCCTCGTCGGCCTCGGCCTCCGACGCTGCAACCTCGTCGCGCTCACTACTCGCGAGAGGCTCGCCATTGAGCATCAGCGCGGTGAAGTGGGTGTGCGAATCGGCAATCTCGGCCACCGCCACATCGTCGCCCGCCGCAGCCTCGACACGAATGTAGAGAATCTTGTCGGTCGCACGGTCGATGTCGATTTGGATTGATGCCTCGGCCATATAGCGTTTGGCAGCCTCGACAGCCTCGGGCGTTGTGTCGCGCAGAACCTCCAACGCCAACTCCGAGCGACCTATGGTCGCACCAAGCGCAACGGCAATAGGCAGACCCGTCATACCCGTATTGGGGATACCGACGCCCATAGCATTTTTGTAGATATTGGGCGAGAGCGCAACATCGAGACGCTCGGGCTCACGACCGAGTATCTCGCGCGCCTTTGCAACGCACAATGCCACAGCAACAGGCTCGGTACAGCCTATGGCCGGCACAACTTCGCGACGCAGGACGGAGATAATATCCGCATATTCGTTAGGTGTCATATCAATTAAGCTTTAAGCAAGTACCACATATAAAGACCATATCCCACCAGAAGCAACAGGGCCAACACGCGCGATATGCGACGCGCACGCAAAAGCAACGTGGCGAGCAACAGCACCGCGATAGCCGCCACTACGACCCACACATCGACCATCGTCACTCCACTCATCGTCAGCGGTGCAATAGTCGAGCAGGTGCCGAGAATCAACAATATGTTGGCGATATTGGAGCCGATAACATTGCCCAACGCCATCGCACCGTGACCCTTAATGAGGGCCACCGAGCTTGCCGCGAGTTCGGGCAGCGACGTACCGCCTGCCAAGATTGTGATGGCAATCACCGACTCCGGCACTCCATATCGCTCCGCAATCGACACCGCCGCATCGAGCGTAAAGTCGCCACCAAAGACCAAACCGCACAAGCCCAACACAACGAGCGCAACCGAGCGCCACCACGAGAACGAGGCCTCGGAGTGCTCCTCCGACTCTGCCCCACCCTCGGCCTTACCGACCTTGAACGAGAATAGCAACACCGACACATAGCCCACAAGCAACACGATGCCCTCGATGCGCGAGAGTTGCTCGTTCCACAACATCGCGGCCAGGAGCAACGACACGCCCAAGCACAACGGTATATCGAGTCGCACGTTGGAGCGCGTGAAGCCGATAGGTCGCAGCATTGCGCACACGCCCAAAATCATCAACGTATTGAAGATGTTGGAGCCGACGACGTTGCCGATAGCAATATCGGCCTTGCCGACCAACGTCGAGGCGGTGCTGACCGTCAGTTCGGGCAACGACGTGCCGATAGCGACGATTGTCATACCAATCAGATACTCCGACATACGCAACCGCTTGGCGATTGCGACCGAGCCGTTTGTCAGCCACGTCGCTCCGACAATCACCGCCGTAAGGCCTGCCACAAGAATTAGCCAATCCATAAAATAGGTTTTTAACGCTTTATCTTACAAAGATAAAGATTTTTCGTCGAATAGCAATAACATTGGGCAAGAAATGAGTTTGGGGAGTTTGGGGAGTTTGGGGAGTTTGGGGAGTTTGGGGAGTTTGGGTAGACTGTAAGCCCCCAACCCCCCCAACCCCCCCAACCCCCCCAAACCACCCCCCCTCCCCACAAAAAAA
>JAZQSA010000011.1:0-13543 GCA_045629905.1 Alistipes sp.
ACGCGTTACGCACCCGTGCGCCGGTCGCCATCAAACATTGCAAGCAATGTTTATGCTGCCCCTCGACTTGCATGTGTTAAGCCTGCCGCTAGCGTTCATCCTGAGCCAGGATCAAACTCTCCATTGTAAAAAAAAGAATTATTAAATCATTGGCTCTTATCTCAAAGGTATTGTTTTGAAATACTCTCTTGCGAGAGTGGAAAAACTTTTTAGCTGCTCAATTACCTCAAAGAACGTATTTGTTATCTCGTGGCCGAAGCCATTTTGATATCTTTTCTCATTTCCGATTTTCAGAAGCGGAAAGTGGTGCAAAGGTAAGCACTTTATTCCAATCCTCCAAATCTTTTGTGAAAAATTTGAAAACTTTTTTTTCAGAAAGAACCTTTATCGGAAGCCTCCGTTTTTACGCGAAAGCGGTTGCAAAGGTAAGACCGATTTTTGTAATCTCCAAATCTTTTCGCAAAAAAATCGAAAATATTTTCAAGAACCCTATTTCGCTGCGAAACCACAGTTTTACTCGCGAAATCGGGTGCAAAGTAACGGCTTTAATTTGATATTTGCAAATTTTTTAATAATTATTTTTAGGCTTTTTTTGCGACCTTTTCAAAGGCCTCTCGCTATCAGCATTTTAGGCAAACTCTTTTTTCGGACTGCTGATGCTAAACGCCTATTAACGGCCGGTAAACGGCTTTGCACAACTCTGCTACCCTTATATATATAAATATAGGTATAACTTTTGAGGGCAAGCGTAACGCAGAAAGTACCTTGTTATACAACTTCTAAATTTTGAGAACGCCGACTATCGAGATTAGTCGTTATATAGCGACGCGCAATAGGCCTTGAAGTCTTCCCAACGATAGAATGGGGCCACATCGGAAGCGATAGGCAGTCGCACCTCTCGCTCGCTGTGCATCATCTTAACCAGCACTTCGCCACGCTTATTGCGGAAGAAGACGAACTGCACATTGACCGCCATTGAGGTTACACGGCTATCACACCACACCTCCGGCAGGCGGTCGAACTGCGAGAAATCTATACGGCCACAACAACCCTCGATTTGCATCAACGCCAACAGCGGTATGATATAGGAGTCGTGGCCAAATCGCAACGTAGCAGCCTCGTTTGGAGCCTCGCCCGAGACAACCTTTTCGGCTCGCTCGATAATATCGCGCAACAATGGCTTACCATCGGTCATACGCACATCGCCAAACTCAACCGACGGTCCATAGGTCAAATATCGGCGCACGTTCATAATACGCCACATCGCATAGCGTTCGTCAGCCGTGAAGATGTCGTGCATCGAAATTCCAAGATGGTCACAATCCTGCATCACGATTGCAATGCCGTGCATATTATCGAAAAACTGGTAGGTACGTTTGCTCTTATAGACCTCTTTTATCAGCTCTATCGCATAGTCGTAGTCGCCAAAAAGTCGTTCGAGGAAGGCTCTATCATCGGTATTTGCCACCTGATATTTGCGTGCAAGTTTGATTGCCTGACTACGAATACTTTCAAGTCCCTTGTCACAAGCCATAAAGTAGGCGTTACGACGAGTAGACTCTCGCGAAATATCGAGACCAGGATAACGACCTTTCAACTCGTCGGCAAAGACCGACATACTCAATATGCAACGTGAATAGTGGGTCGAGAAGCAGCTGATATGACCCTCGCCTCGTTTTGCACGAAAAACCTCGGGATAGTTATCCATCATACGACGAGCAATGCCACGATGTTCGCGCTCACCGCGAGCAGTCAAATCGCCCTCGCGCATATATGCATCATCTGCAATGATTCGCAAGCGTCGCAACACATCTTCGCCAAGCGGAGTCAAATGCTTTGCCGCAGCAGCCGCTTCGAGAACAGCGAGAGGCTGGGCGTAGGTATCGCGGCTCGCCTGATAGCGACAACCGTGACGGCCATAATGGCTGATATAGAAAGGCTTGTAGCCACGCGGTGCAGGAGTTGGTGCAACGACAGGTTCGGTGTAGTGGCAATATATACCACCTGCGCGATTGGGATTAGCCTCTATCTCCTCGCGCATCGTTTGAGCGTTCGCCACAGCAACTGCAAGCAGGGCGAACAGCAAAATTAAGATTCTATTCTTCATCTCTTCGGGTCGTTTTGCTTACTCCATCGGGAATACTCTAATCTCGGTCACGCCATCGACCGCCTTGCGCAGAGCCTCAATATCGGTCTTTTGCTCTACCTGACCATAGTGGTAAGGATAGAAAATCGCAGGGCGCAAGGCCGACACAACACGAGCAGCCTGCTCAACGGTCATTGTATAGGGCTGATTAACGGGCAGAAAAGCAACGTCGATATTCTCCAAAGCCAGCACATCGTCGTTATCCTCGGTATCGCCTGCAACATAGATTCGGCTACCACCAAGCGTCAGCACATAACCACAATACTCACGCGCCTTTGGGTGAAAATCGGTATGGCCCTCGGTCGTATTGTATGCCGGAACAGCCTCGATACGAATACCCTCGAAAGGCTCTGCCACAGCACCAGGCGTCATCGTGGTACAATCGTGCTCGAAGGCCTCGGCCGAGCTCTTATCGCAAACTATCGCGCACTGCTCGCCTGCAATCTTCTCGATAGTGGCAAGTTCCAAATGGTCGTAGTGCGAGTGGGTAACCAACACCACGTCGGCCTTTGGAAGAGACTCCCAATCAAATTCGCCAACAGGGTCGATGTAGATATGACGGCCTTCGTACTCGATAGCAAACGATGCGTGAGCAAAGAATGTAAAGCGAACCGTTGTTCCTTCGCGCGTCACTACACTATCTTGCGGATAGGCGGGCTGCTGCCTTTTGGCGCAACCAAAAAGGGTTGATAAAATCGACATAATCAAGACTATTTTTAACATTTTAGTAGCGTTTAAGTTCACAAACAAAATCACAAACACAAATCCCGACAACCGACGAAACCTATATTTGTCGTGTCAAATTTAATAAAATTTTGTGATTTACGAAAGATACGCCCAACTCTTTGAGTGGCATAAAGCGACACTATCGGCACCATTTGCAAGAGCAAAAAGAGCAACAATCGGACTTTTTTTATAGTTTTTTGCGAGAAAAACAGATTTTTAAGGTTATTTTTGCATTATGAAAACCTTTAAGTTAATTTCAAGAGTGATTGCGGTTGTTGTGCTGGTTGCGCTACTGGGCATAATCGTCACAAGTGTATCGCCAATATACGACTTCGCAAAACCCACACCTTTTAGCGGTAAAGATATATTCAACCCGTATCGCAACTTCGATGCAACACTTGGTTGGAAACGCGCCAACTTCCACACACATACTCGCGTGGAGGGCATTCTCAATGAGTGCAAATACACCCCTGCACAGACTTTGGAGGCCTACGACCGATTCGACTACGACATCGTCACGCTATCGAATCACAACAGCATCACAAAGCACCCAACCGACTCAACGTTGCAGGTAAATTGCTATGAGCACGGCTACAATCTGTTCAAATTTCACAAGTTAGTGTTCGGCAGCGACGACATTTGGGGATTCGACCACCTTCTGCCACTATTGGCATCGCAAAAGCAATTCCAACTCGACGTACTCTCAAAGCAGGGCGACATCGTGGTAATCAACCACCCTCTGCGCACGCACACATTGAGCAACAGCACGTTGGAGAAGTTGTGCGGCTACCAAATCATCGAACTCGATAGCGGCAAAAGTACCGAGAACGACTATTGGGACGCGGCTCTCAGCGCAGGTCGATACTCCTTTGCTTTGGCCAACGACGACCTACACTACCCCGACCGACCAGGTGCGATTGCAATGCGTAGCAATATGCTAAACATCGGTTCGGCACAATACGACGACATTCGCACCGTTCTGCTCGACGGCTGCTACTACTCGATGCGCACGCCGAACTATGGTCGTGGCGATTGGGAGGTAAAGATTGAGCGCAACCGCACTATTCCACGCATTAGCAATATCGGTCTTTCGCATAACGACGAGGTCTATATTTCGCTAACGCAACCGGCCGACAGCATCAAAGTTTTCGGACAGGGCCACGCAACACTCGCAACGGCATACGCAACCGACTCGTTGGGCTACCAGATGAAGGAACACAATGCATACGCTCGATTTACGGCCTACTTCAAAGATGGCGAAGTAATCTACTCCAATCCATTTGCGCGTTACGATGCAACGTGTCACGCCAATCCATTCCAGGCTTCGATGCACGGCTATACAATCAACACACCGCTTACGATATTGTTTAACGCAATGCTCCTTGCGCTACTCGTCGGAGTTGTTGCAGCAATCTACAAAATAGTCAAAAGATGAGAAATCTCCTCAAACGCGAAACAACAGCCGCAACACTTTCGGCCATCATCAGCATCTATACACTCGTAGCCTATCACTACCCGCTATTCAACCTCGTTGTTAACAACATCGAGGGCGGTTTCAACGGCGTTGTAATCACGGGCGGACTTGCGGTGCTGATGCTTGCTACCAACTTTATGATTAGTTACCTGCTACTCTTCGCGTTGCGTTGTGTAGGTAAGTGGATTATCGGCCTTTCGCTCATAGCCGATGCCGTGACACTCTACTTCATCAACACCTACGACGTGCTTATTACCGACTCGATGATGGGCAACGTATTCAACACGCGCTACTCGGAGGCTTCGGGTTACTTCTCGCTGACGGCCGTACTCTACGTTCTTCTGCTCGGTATTTTGCCCTGCATATTTGTCGTAACACGCAAGGTCGATTACCAAAAACCAAAGCGCTTCTTCGCTCTGACAGGTATCGCCCTGGCAACGATGCTCTCGATGGTGGCTATCAACATCAACAACTTCACTTGGATTGACCGCAACGCCACAAAGTTGGGTAGTCTGCTGATGCCGTGGTCATACACCGTAAATACCGTACGCTACTACAACGCCGAGCGCAAGCGCAACCAAAAGGCTATCCCGCTACCCGATGCGACAATCACAAACAACAGCAAAGATGTCGTTGTCGTAATCATTGGCGAGTCGGCCCGAAGAGCCAACTTCTCGCTCTATGGCTATGAGAAGCCGACAAATCCACTCTTGGAGGGCGACCAGGTTGTTGCTCTACCTGCAAAGTCGGCCGCAACATATACCACGGCAGGCGTTAAGGCTATACTCGACCACAAGCCAACTAACAAGCTCTACGAGATACTTCCTAACTACCTCTATCGAGCAGGTGTCGATGTCGTGTGGCGTACCAACAACTGGGGCGAACCACCTCTACACATCGAGAAGGTGCAAAAGGTTGCCGACTTAAAGGCTCTCTACCCCGAGGCCGACAGCAAATACGACGAGATACTGACCTGTGGGCTGAAAGAGGTTATCGAGCAGAGCGCAGCCGACAAGTTGTTGATTGTACTCCACACAACCACAAGTCACGGCCCGATGTACTACTCAAAGTATCCACCGCAATTCGAGCGTTTCTCGCCCGTATGCACCACCGTCGAGATGTCGAAGGCCGACCCTGTGGAGTTGATGAACGCCTACGACAATACGATTGTCTATACCGACTACATTATCCATTCGGTTATCGAGGCACTCAAAACCATCACCGACCGTCGCGCATCGTTGATATTTGTCTCGGACCACGGCGAATCGCTCGGCGAAAACAACCTCTATATGCACGGCGTACCGATGGCCTTTGCACCAAAGGAGCAGGTCGAAATTCCGTTTATCGTATGGTCGTCGGAGGGTACGGATTCTATCAAGAAATTGGACGAGGTCGGGCAGTATCACGTTTTCCATAGCGTGTTGGATTTTCTCGGCATCGAGAGCGAAATCTACGACCCGACGATGAGCATTTACGAGTAAAAACGCTCTTGCGAGCGAGTTGATTTCCAAACATTTGGCGCAGGTCTGTGGGCCTGCGTTTTTTTTATATCCGCTATACAGTGGCATTTTTATCGAAAAAACACTACCTTTACCCCGTCAATTTTAATAAAAATTTACAATTTATGAAGAGATTTTTATGCCTTGTGGCTGTTGGAATTTATGCTTTGTCCACAGCCTTGGCAGCCTCCGGAAATTCGGGAGACCGAATTTTGGGTGTCTACAAAGCAGAGAAGGATGGTGCAGTGTCGAAAGTACGCATTTCAAAGACCGGAGAAAACACCTATCGCGCACAGGTGTTTTGGCTCGAAAATGAGACAAACCCCGACGGTTCGATTCGCACCGACCGCAAAAACCCCGACCCGGCCAAGCGCTCTACCCCTTCAAGTCAGGTAGTCCTTATCGAGTCGGTAAGCTACGATGCCGAAGAGCAGAAGTGGCAAGATGGTCAAATCTACGACCCCACCTCGGGTAAGACCTACAAGGTCGTTATCGTATTCGACGACCCTACAACGTTGCGAGTTCGCGGCTATTGGGGTCCTTTCTCAAAGAGTATGTATTGGAAGAAAATCGAGTAATCGAAAACCTCAAATTAAGAAAACACGAAGTGTGTCCAGCCTTTACGGTTGGACACACTTTTTTGAAAGATAAGAGCGAAAGTAAAATCCGTCTAAAATCAATTTTTCTTTAATTGCAGCCACACACTCACAGGATAGTGGTCGGAGTGAAGATGCACACTCTTCTTATTGGCCGAGATTTCGTGAGGAGCATCGGTCAGAGAACTCTTTTCGCCCGTTTCGTCGCTCCAATAGTGGTAGGTCAAGATACCATATCGCTCAACCTTAACACCTTTCGACACAAATACGTGGTCGATACGTTTGGTAGTATGGTTGGCAACCTTAAAGCTATTGAACGTACCTGTTGGGGCGTAGCACACCTCGGCACTTTCGTAGGTATCGACAAGTCGGCCATCGGACAAAATTTGGAGATATGGCTCACTATCTTGCGGAACATTAAAGTCGCCCGTAAGGATTACCGTCTCGCCCTTGCCACACATCTCGGCTATACGCTTGGAGATAAGCTTCGCGCCCTCACGACGAGCCACAACGCCACGATGGTCCATATGGGTATTGAAGAACCAAAAACGCACACCACTCTCTCGGTCCTTGAAATAGCCCCAACTGCATACTCGACGACATTGTCCGTCCCAACCTTTCGACACCGACTCCGGAGTCTCCGAAAGCCAGAACGTACCGCTATCGAGCAACTTAAAACGGTTGCGCTTATAAAATACAGGGCTATATTCACCCTTGGTCTTGCCATCGTCACGAGCAACACCCGTATAGGCATAGTCGGGCATACGGACCTGCATATCAAGCAGCTGGTCGTGACAGACCTCTTGCGCTCCGAAGATGTCGAAATCGCTAAATCGCACCATATCGCACAACGCATCAACTCGTTGTATCCAGCCATCGCCACGTTTATAGTCGCTCTTGCTGTGCATACGGATATTGTAGGAGGCTACATTGAGGCTCTGCGCACACAAAGTTGTAGCACACACTACGGCTACAACCAACACTGACAATCGTTTCATAGTCTTTCTATATGTATAAAGATTGATTTATCGAGATTTAGTTGTGGAGGCGTGTTAAAGATACCAAAGAGAGCCGACCCCGAACCCGACATCGAGGCATAGACGGCCCCAGCATCGAGCAGAGCCTCCTTCAAGGCTGCGATTTTGGGGTGAGCAACAAATATGTGTTGCTCGAAATCGTTGGTCACCAACCCCTGCCACTTGTCGAGCGGACGGTGCAACGCCTCTCTCAAACCGACAGTCGGAACAGAGGGCTTAACGCCACCGTATGCCTCGCGTGTCGATACGCCCTCGTCGGGTTTGACCACGACAAGATACCTCCCTTCGAGCGGAAGGTCAATAGGCGACATCACCTCGCCTCGCGAAGTACAGAGTTGGGGCGTATTATGCACAAAGAATGGGGTGTCGCTACCCAATTCGGCCGCAAGCGAGACAAGCGTTGCAGTCGGCAAATCGAGATTATAGAGTTGGTCGATGGCGAGCAATACAGCAGTCGCATCGCTCGACCCTCCGCCCAAGCCTGCACCAAACGGCACTCGCTTATCGAGCGTGATGGCAACTCCGCCAACACCATAACGCTTCTGCATCAACCGCGCAGCCTTGACACAAAGATTGGCTTCGGGTGGGCAATCGACAACAATTCCACTCTGGCATAGCGTTATCCGACCGTCGTGGGTGCGCTCAATCGACAGTTCGTCGTAGAGACCTTTTACCGGAAACATCACCGTCTCCAAGTCGTGAAAACCGTCCGAACGACGACGCAAAACATTCAGACCGATATTTATCTTACAGTTGGCTTTGACTCTCATAATTGACAAAATTATAAAAAACTATCGAGTTTATGAAACTTTCGAGACTGTTTCACACGCACAATAGTAGATTTTAGAGAAATTTTTTCACTACCTTTGCCCGGTATGTGGATAATTCTTGCATTTATATCGGCCTCGTTGCTCGGTCTCTACGACGTAGCCAAAAAGCAGGCTTTGAAGGCTAATGCAGTACTTAAAGTACTGTTACTTAACACCATATTCTCTACCCTGCTATTTTCTCCCGTCGTTCTGAACTCACTCTTCGGCTTCGGCTGGTTTGAAGGCACCGATTTCAACATCTCGCTGGGTACAAGTTCCGACCACCTTGCGGTATTTATCAAAGCCGTACTCGTATTGTCGTCGTGGATTTTCGGATACTTCGGACTCAAAGAGTTGCCTCTTACAATCGCCGCACCGATAAACGCGACACGCCCCGTGATGACACTCGTCGGTGCGATGATTATCTTTGGCGAGCGGCTCAACCTAACGCAGTGGATAGGCGTTCTGCTTGCCCTCGGGTCGCTCTTTTTGTTGAGCCACTCGGGCAAGCGTGAGGGCATAGATTTCAAGCGCAACCGAGGCGTTTTGTTCGTCATTTTGGCAGCCATTACAGGAGCTTGTTGCGGACTCTACGACCGCCATATAATGCACACTCTGCCACCTATGTTCGTGCAGAGTTGGTATGTTCTATATCAGGCTGTATTGATGGGCATTACAATCTCGTTGCTAACAATTTTCAGGGCAAAAAAGCAGGGCGGTACCGACTCATTTCATTGGTCGTGGGCAATACCGCTTATCTCGCTCTTTTTGTCGGCTGCCGACGTGGCCTACCTCTTTGCTCTCTCCGACCCCGACGCAATGATTTCGGTGGTGTCGATGATACGTCGTTCGAGCGTTCTGGTATCGTTCGTCTGCGGAGCAATACTTTTCCACGAGCGCAACCTAAAAGCCAAAGCCTTCGACCTGGCACTTATCTTTATCGGTGCGCTACTGCTCTATTTAGGCTCGCGATAGGAGAGGCATATCGTCCCTATTCCAAAGGCAAATTACCCGCCTTTGCGGAGGGTAAATAGAGAATATTTCCCGCTATGATGATGTTGTTATTAAAAATTTACTATCTTTGTAGGTTGTAAAATGATTTTAATCACAAAAACAGATAACAGATGAAAAAGTTTATGTTCGCAGCCTTGGCTCTTGTTGCCCTCGTAGGTTGCAATCAAACAAAGAGTGAAAACGCAGAGGCTGCAAAGGCCGAAGTTGCAGAGAAGGTAAACGACACAGGCCTTGCATACGTTCGCACCGAGGTTATGGAGCAGAGCGATATGTTCAAGACCGAGGGTTTGGCTCTCCAAAGCAAGAACGAGAATACGCAGCAGAAACTCGCCCGCAAGGAACAGAATTTGCAGAACGAACTCGCCAGCCTCTATGAGAAGCACCAGAAGGGTTTGATTACCACGCTCGATGCACAACGCAAGGAGCGCGATATTCAGCAGCGTGTCGAGAAGTACCGCGAGGACGCACAGAAGCAGCTCACGGAGCTTAACGAGGAGAATGTTGTATTCCAGAACCGTTTGGCCGACCTGCTCGAACGTGCCGTAAAGGCCGTAAACGAGAAGGGTCAATACAAGATGATTGTAAACCACACGGCACTGCTTATGGCCGACTCGTTGCTCGACATCTCGAACGAGGTTTTGCTCAAAGCAAACTCTATCTACAAGGCTGACAAAGAGGCCGAAAGCAAGAAGAAGTAGCAAACGAGCGAGTGTAGCACCACCAAACGAATAACCAGACAGAGAGTTATGGGTTTTATTCCGTTTTCGCTGATTGACCTTATCGACATCGTACTTGTTGCGACGTTGATGTTTGCCATATATCGCGCAACAAAGGGAACCAATGCGCCATATATCTTTATCGGCATCATCTTCGTCTACCTCGTATGGGTCATTGTGCGAGCGCTCAATATGGAGTTGCTCTCGACCATACTCGGTCAGATAATCAGCGTTGGTGTCATTGCACTCATCATTCTGTTCCAACCCGAAATTCGTCGCTTCCTGCAACTTATCGGTATGCGTCAAAAGGAGTTCGACTTCATCGCCCGCATACTCTCATCGCGCAAGAAGGAGGACATCAACACCTCGCCAATCGTTTCGGCCTGCCTCGATATGAGCGAAAGCCGTACGGGTGCGCTGATTGTCGTAATGCAGAAAGACGACTTGCAGTTCATCATCGAGGGAGGAATTATGGTCGATGCCAACGTATCGGTATCGCTCATACGCAACATCTTCTTCAAGAATGCGCCGTTGCACGATGGTGCGATGGTTATTGATGGCGGACGTATCGTAGCGGCCAAGTGTATCCTGCCCGTAACGCAAAGCGATGTTCCGAAGGACTTTGGCACGCGCCACCGCGCCGCTATCGGTTTGAGCGAACTGACCGACGCTGTGGTTATCGTCGTATCGGAGGAGACGGGCGGTATCTCGATTGTAAAGAACGGTCAGATTAAACACAATATCGACCCTCTGAAATTTGGTGGCGCACTCAAACGCGCATTGGGCCAAAAGAACCAATAGACACAAGGCGTCATTTCCCTACAAAGGCCGTTTCTTTCGAGGAACGGCTTTTTTGTTGCGACATTCACTCGAACAAAATATTTCACATCAAAATTTGTATATTCAACCAAAAATTTATAATTTTCGGAAACAAACAATAACAACCATAATGAGACGGCACTTATTATTCTATGGAGTTATAGTAGGCATTATTTCGTTGCTTACTTTGTGGTCTTGCGTTAAAGATTTTGATGGCATAGAAAGCCTCAAAATCAAACATTCACGACTAACCGTTGAAAAAGCAAAAGCATTGAGCGAGTCGCTGATGACCGATATTGCCACACGTTCGACCATTGACAACCGAATCCCTTTCCTGATAGGCGAGGCTGCAATATGGGAGTGGGAGCAGGCCGAGGGGTCATCGACCAGCGGTTATTCGGCCGTGGATATTCCTTTGTCGAACAATCATCAATACGCAGTATACCGCAAACAGGCTAATGGTATGTACTCTTCGGTTGTCGCAGCATCAAAAGTCGTTGCCGTGCAGGACGACCATACGGGCAATGTTTCGTTCTATGTACGCATAAGTATTCCCGATGCAACTGATGACAATGCCGTTAATCGCACACTGAACTACGACGACAGACAGAACTATAACGGCCTTGAATATTACGTTACGCTCGAAGGTCAGCCGGCAGGAGTTGTCAAATACGTTAATGGCAAGTCGGTTGAGAGCGTATTTCTTGGCAGTCAGCATATGTCGGTGCAAATGCGAGCGCGGATTTTTGCATCTATGATGCGAGGTTTGTGCTTTGCTCGCATATCGGGTAATACCCGTTCGGAGTTTGAGTATGGAGAACCTGGCGAAATATTCATGGACCAACATGGCTCTTGGTATAGATATGTAGATGTAGACGGAGATGGTATTACAGATGCCATAGAGATTATTTTCTCAAATATAGAATCACCATCTTATACTGATTACCCAGGCTCTGGCGGCGGAGGTGGCAATAGCGGTTCCGACGCAGGCTCCGGAACAGGAACAGGAACGGGAACGGGAACGGGAACAGGAACAGGAACGGGAACGGGAACAGGAACAGGAACAGGAACGGGAACAGGTACGGGTAGCGGGTCAAATGGAGGCTCTTCCGGCGCAGGTGGCGGAAGCGGCGGAAATAGTGGCACAGAAAGTGGAGATTCTAATACGGGTACAGGTTCGGGCGACTCCAATAGCGGAACACCAACCGACACCGAAATCAAAGAGGGCCGAGAGGATAACACGGGAGACTCCGAGAGTTCGGGGGATTCCGAGTATGCGCCAGGGCAATGGACTACCAATTTCAGTAATATTTCAAAATTTGTTCCTCCTTTTATAGAGCGTACAAAGCCATACTCCGATATTGCAAACTGCAAGGCCGACCCACTATTTGATATGAGTAATGGAATATGCCCGACACCCGGGCAAGGAATACAAGGTGGCAGATTTGGGTCAAACAGAAGCAACGGCAAAACTCACAAAGGGCTTGACCTGAAATCCACCCCAGGAACTAATGCCTACGCAATGTTTGATGGTGAGGTGGTTCAAGCCATTCAAGATTATCAAGAGGGTATTATTTGGAATAAATACATTGATTATTACCAAATAAGAAAAAGCGCTGGCAATAGGATTTGTATCAAAAGCACTTTGGCTAATGGGCAAGTGGTTTTTATAAAGTATTTTCATTTAGCCACTGTTAATGTAAGTGTTGGGCAAATAGTAAACTCAGGTGATATTATCGGAACAACAGGTTCTACGGGTAGTGCCTCGGCTTCTGATAGCGGAGGTCCACACCTTCATATTGAGGTTAGAGCCGATGCATTTATGGGTCCAGCACAAGACCCAGAACTATACCTTTATACAGATTATGACTAAATTGTAAAACCTATCAAAATAAGATTATGAGAAGAATATCCTTAATAACAATAGTAATACTATTTTACTATGTTTCGACTTTACACGCACAGACCTCGACTATCATCTGCAATAACGTAGCAATAAACGGCCTTGCGTTATGTAAAAAATACACACAAGAGCAAATAATAGAGGCACTTGGACAGCCCGACTCAATAGATACAACCCTTGATGAGTCTGGATATATAACTACTTACCATTATGGAACAGACTACTTTCAACAAACCGAAGAATCACTACTTGTCGAGTTTGTCATAACCAATCCTCGGTTTAAGTTTAACAATTTCATAAGTGTAGGTGACCCTATTGCACGCGTTGCATTACTTGGCGGAACAATTACAGACGATGAGGTCGTAAATTATCATGGAGACTTACTTAAATATAAGCAATGGAAAGTAGCAAAGGAACTCAATTCAGATATATATTACAGTTTATCAACCCTGTTTTATTATAATAACAAAGGTCTTATAACTAAAATTTCTGTTATTTTTAGTTATTGGTTATAACTTATGAAAAAGATTATAACAACCATTTTAGCAACAATCGCAGTTTGCACCGCTGCTCTTTATGCGCAACTACCTAATATTATCCGCAACGATATAGTAATCAATGGGCTAACGCTGTGTCAATCGTATACACAAGAGCAAATAATTGAGGCACTTGGGCAACCAGATTCGATAATACTTTATACTAATGATTCGGGAATCTTTCGTAAATACTACTACGGAACAGATTATTTTAGGGTTGCAGCTGAAGATAATTATTTTATTGACTTCAAGGTAACAAATTCACACT
>JAZQSA010000012.1:0-5457 GCA_045629905.1 Alistipes sp.
CATGGCTACGATCCGACTTCCCCCCTCACTTAAAAAGTATAAGTGCCCGTAGTGCAAAGGTAGTTATTTTCTTGGTTTTTTCAGCCCAAAAGCGACAAAATATTCAACTTTGCCCCCACATTTGTTAAAAACATTAAGCTACGCCTCCCCCGATTTGGGTTTCAAATTGTAAGTCGGGCGGTTGTAAAGCGTGTGTGAGGGGCTTTTCGACGAAGAAAAATATTTAGTTGGGGCGTGGAAAAATGGGCTTTTTTTGCACATTATCTGATAAAAGTGTTTATATTTGCAGTTGGCAATAACAGTTTTTGGGGGGTTGTCGCAAAAAATTGCCTTTTTGTAGCAAATTGCTCCCATTGTTCGTCAAATAAAATAAACGTTAAAAACAGAATATTATGAAGAGTGAATTGACCTTTATGAAGGTGTTTTTGGCAACGTTGCTTGCCATCTTCACCAATGGTATGATTTCGGGTTTTATGTGGTTTGTGATAATGATGAGCTTCTCGGCTCTCGGCACAACGAATGTTGCGGTTGCTCCCAACTCGATTTTGAAAATCGACTTGGCCGACAATATCACCGATGCACCACAGGCCAACCCATTTGCGAACTTCGACTTCGCGACTATGAATGCAGCGCGTAACGTTACGTTGCTCAACGTTTTGGGTGCAATCGAGGCTGCCGAGACCGACGACCGCATCAAGGGTATCTACATCAACATCAACAACCTCTCTGCTCCGGCTGTTTCGAGTGCGGCGATTGAGGAGATTCGCGAGGCTATTGCCCACTTCAAGCAGAGCGGTAAGTTTGTTGTTGCCTACAACGACAACTACTCGCAGGGCGGCTACTACCTTGCTTCGGTGGCCGACAAAATCTACCTCCAACCCGAGGGTGGCTTCGAGTGGGTTGGTATGGCATCGACGAGCCTCTTCTTCAAAAATGCGTTCGACAAGTTGGGTGTCAAGTGCGAGGCCTTCCGCCCTTCGACCTGTAAATATAAGAGTGCCGTTGAGCCATACATTATGAACAAGATGTCGGAGGCCAACCGTCGTCAGATGACCGACCTGACCAAAAATATCTGGCAGGTGGTTGTTGAGGCCGTGTCGGAGGCTCGCGGTATCGACGCTGCAACGCTCAACCGCTATGCCGACAACCTCTCGGTGACTTCGGCCGAGGAGGCTCTGGCGTGCGGCTTTGTCGATGGTCTGCTCTATCGCGACCAGATGGAGGGCATCTTTGCCGAGCTTGGTGTCGAGAAGAGTGCGCTTGGCGAGTACGAGATGGTGGCTCTGGGCGACTACTGCTCGCTGGTGGACGCCGACCTCTCGAAAATCGCTTCGCCGGCTATCGGCGTAGTCTATGCCGACGGTCAGATTGTCGATGGCGACGTCGAGGGTGCCGATGGCTTAATCTACGGCACAACGCTCGCCAACACTATCGCCAAAGCTCGTAAGAATGAGGATATTAAGGCTGTCGTGTTGCGCGTAAATTCGCCTGGTGGCAGCGCATTGGCCAGCGATGTTATTTGGCGCGAGGTTGAGCTGCTCAAAGCCGAGAAGCCGGTTATCGTTTCGATGGGTGGCTACGCCGCAAGTGGTGGCTACTATATCTCCGCCCCTGCCGATGCAATCATCGCCGACCGCCTGACGCTGACAGGCTCGATTGGTGTCTTTGGTCTGCTTATGGAGGGTGGCGATTTGCTGAAAAACAAGTTGGGCATCACCACCGACGGTGTCAAGACCAACACCTCGGCCGATATGGGTTCCAACATATTTGGCTTGCAACTTCGCGGTGTTACTCCACTCGAAAGGTCCAAACTTATCGCTTCGGTCGATAAGGTCTACGAGGCCTTCGTGGGTAAGGTTGCGGCAGGTCGTAATATGCCGAAGGCGAAGGTCTTTGAGATTGCCGAGGGTCGCGTATGGAGCGGCGTGGAGGCTGTTAAAATCGGCTTGGCCGATGCCAATGGCGGCTTGAAGTCGGCTATCGCTTTGGCGGCAGATAAGGCGGGTATCGCCAACGACTTCCGCGTCGAGGTTGTGGCAGGCGAACTCACTCCGTTTGTAGCGTTTATGAAGGCTATGGGCGCACAGGCTCGCAGCGTCGTTATCGGCGAGGAGTTCGGCTCTGTTTCGGCCGAGTACGAGGCTATCCGTCAGGAACTTACGCGAGAGGGTGTGCAGGCGTATATGCCGTATCGCATCTCGTTCTAAATTGATTTTATGCGGATTCTACTTCCGCTTGCCAAAACGAGGCCAATGGGACGTACAGAGGTACTACCCATCGGCCTCGTTGTTTGCCGAGCGTTGTATAATCCTGCCTAAAATGCAATTTTGGGTCACCTGGGGGTGGCCTTTTTTGTTTGTTAGGGTCGTTAGAGGCGTTAAGGGCGTTAGGGGAATGGGTTTTTCTGGGTTTTTCTGGGTAGCCTGGGTAGTTTGTTTTTCAGGCTACCCAATCTACTCAATCTACCCAGCCAAAAAATTTTTAATTTTGCATTCTGCATTTTGCATTCTGCATTTTGCATTCTGCATTCTGCATTAACCTTACCCCCTCCCAACGTTAAATAATTGTTAATATTTGGTGGTGGGTGGTGCTTTTTGGGCAAAACGTGTTATTTTTGTCGTGTTAAAATTGAAAAATACTACCAACCATTTTTAATATGACAGAGATGTATATCTATACGGCGATGGTTGCCATTCTGGGCCTGCTTGCCGTTTCGGGTCTCTATGTGGGCGTCACCAACGACGCGGTAAACTTCCTCAATTCGGCCATAGGCTCGAAGGCCGCCAAGTTCCGTACAATTCTTATCGTTGCCTCGGTCGGTATCCTTATTGGTGCCTTGACGTCGAGCGGTATGATGGACGTGGCGCGTCACGGAATGTTTTACCCCGAGTTGTTTGGTTTCAAAGATGTGATGATGCTCTACGTCGGAGTGATGTTTGCCAACGTCATCTTGCTCGACCTCTACAACTCGCTGGGCTTGCCGACCTCGACGACCGTGTCGCTTATCTTCTGCTTGCTCGGCTCGGCTATGGCGGTTGCGCTCTTTAAGATTGGCGCCGACCCTGCTATCTCCTACTTGGAGTTGGGCAACTACATCAACACTACGAAGGCGATGGGTATCGTCTCGGCAATCCTCCTCTCGGTGATTCTCGCCTTCACGGCCGGAACTATCGTGATGTGGATTTCGCGACTGATTTTCTCGTTCCGCTACGTGAAGATGTTGCGCCGTTTTGGTGCTTTGTGGTGCGGTGTGTCGCTCACGGCAATCCTCTACTTCGCCCTCTTCAAGGGTCTCAAATCGCAACTTGGCGGTACAGCATTTGTTGCTTGGGTAGACGAGCATCTGCTCCTTGCGCTCGGTATAGCGTGGGTGTCGAGTTCGTTGATTCTCTTCTTCCTGCAACTCTTCCGTGTCAATATCCTGCGTATCACCATCTTGTCGGGAACATTCGCTCTTGCTCTCGCTTTTGCGGGTAACGACCTTGTGAACTTTATCGGTGTGCCTATCGCGGGTGTCGAGATTTTCACGGGTAAGTTTGCGGACAATCTCTCCGACCCCGAGATTATGTCGGCTTTGGCCGGTCCTGCCGAGAATGCCAACAACACCCTCTACATCGTTCTCTCGGGAGTCATTATGGTCGCAACGCTCTGGACTTCGCGCAAGGCGATGAACGTTTCGCAGACCGAGCTTTCGCTCTCGTCGGCCGATGGTGGTGGCGAGAAGCAGTTCTCGTCGTCGGTATTTTCGCGTGCGTTGGTGCGTGGTGCGGTCAATACCTCGCGCTTCTTCGACCGCGTGACGCCTCAATCTGTCAAGTCGTTTATCGAGAAGCGTTTCGAGTGGGCCGACATCGAGCATAGTGGCGCACCATACGATATGATTCGTGCAACCGTAAACCTTACGACCGCCTCGCTGCTTATCGCACTCGGTACGTCGTTGAAGTTGCCACTCTCGACCACCTACGTCTGCTTTATGGTTGCGATGGGTTCGTCGTTGGCCGACAAGGCTTGGGGCCGCGAGAGTGCCGTAGATCGTATCACGGGCGTATTTACGGTGGTGCTGGGTTGGTTTGTGACGGGCTTTGGTGGATTTATCATCGCCTTTGTCCTCGGCCTGCTGCTGATGTGGGGCGATGTGTGGGCATTCGGTATCATCACACTGCTCTGCGTCTATATGTTTATCCACTCCAACTTTATGCCTAAAAAGAAGAAGGAGGAGAGCAAGAAGTCCGATGCCGAGGTGCGCGAGAGCCTTGTGAACGACACGATGACCGCCGTATCCGACACCATCAAGGCGACCACACGCATCTACAACCGCACGATTGTTGCGCTGTTGAAGGAGAACCGTAAGGCGTTGAAGGACCTTGTGGCCGAGGCCTCCGAGATGTACGAGGAGAAGAGCCGCCTCAAATACTCCATCGCAACGACTCTGCGTGGCACATACGGCTCCGACCTCAACCTCTCGCTCTACTATGTGCAGATTCTCGACTATCTGAACGAGATGACCAAGGCGTTGGTTCACATCACCCGCCCTGCATACGAGCATATCGACAACAACCACATCGGTTTGAGTCAGGTGCAGACCGAGACGCTGATGTCGATAAATGCCGATGTCAATGAGATTTATTCGCGCATTATCTATATGTTCACCTCCTCCGACTTCTCGACTATCGACGAGGTGCTGACTATGCGCGACAACCTCTTCGAGCGACTCGCACAATCGACCAAGGAGGAGCTTGCCCGCATCACGGCAGGAGAGTCGAACTCCCGCTCCGGAATGTTGTTCCTCGGCATAATCTCCGAGACCAAGACTATGGTCTTGCAGTCGCGCAACCTCTTGAAGTCGCGTCGCTACTTTATTGAGCAGGAGGGGAAGGTTATTAGTCAGGCTCGTATCTACGAGTAAAAATTGATTTTATGCAGCATTTGCTGCGTTACGCTCAATCCCCAAGACAGTCACATACGCCGAGTATGCTCCTGCCTTGGGGATTTTCGCAAGCCTTGCAACTGCTTGCCTAAAATGCAATTTTTGGGGAAAATCGATTTTATAAGGTCTTTGCTTCCGCTAACGTTTTTGTCTGCAATGGGCAGTACGCCAAGTACAGCCCATCGCCGCCAAAACCGCCGAGCGTTGCAAAGCCACTTCTAAAAACAATTTTGGCCATCTGGGGTGGCCTTTTTTTGTTTGTTAGGGTCGTTAGGGGCGTTAAGGGCGTTAGGGGAATGGGTTGTGCTGGGTAGCCTGGGTAAGATGGGTAGATTGAGTAGTTTGGGTAGATTGAGTAGATTGATTAGTTTGGGTAGGTTGAGTAACCCCTAACGCCTCTAACGCCCTTAACGACCCTAATCTTCCAGCCTCCCCACCCCCCCCAAAAAAAATTTTGCATTCTGCATTTTGCATTAACCCTGCTGCGCAGGCTTTTCCTCCTTCGCGCCTCGGCAAAGTGTGCAAGCACC
>JAZQSA010000013.1:0-58861 GCA_045629905.1 Alistipes sp.
CCCTAACGCCCCTAACGCCCTTAACGCCCCTAACGCCCCTAACGCCCTTAACGCCCTTAACGCCCTTAACGCCCTTAACGCCCTCTAACTAATACAAGTTAAATCGCACACCGATATATATCTTGCGTCCCATCAGCGGACCCCATACGCAAGCCGAATTGAAGGCTGTCGAGTATGGCGAGTCGGTCGCAATAATAGGTCGCTTTTGCTTGTAACCTGCAATGTTCTCGCAACCGAGGTATATGTCCCAATTCTTGATTTTGCGGCTGATTTGGGCATAGAACATCGGGTATATTGGCGAGTATTCGGCATCGGCCAACACGCCGTTTTGTGTTGGGATTCGGCTGCGACCGTTGAGCTGTGCTGTGACGTCGAACACCCAACGGCGCATACGCGTTGCATATTGCAGGTTGATGAGCGTCTTGAACTGGCTCACCAAAGGTCGCTCGACAAGTTCGTGACTGCCGTCGGCGCGCGTGATGGTGTAGCGGCTGTCGGTCCAGCGGAATGTGGCGAAGATGTCGAAACGCTCAACAGGAGTCCAAGTCAAGTCGAATTGGTATGTGTTGGTATACGAGCGACCGTCTGTCTCGTAAATATAGGTGTTGGCCGCATCGCGCTCTTGGTCTACAATGACGCTGTGGAAGAGTTGGGTGCGGAAGTAGTCAAACGAGATGGTCATATCGCGGTAGTTGATGGTCGATATGGTCTGCGTGAGCGAACCTCCTGCCGTAAGGGCCTGCTCCATACGGTCGAAATTGCGACCCGTACCGTTGTCGAACACAATGCGACGGCCCGTAGCGAGTATGCCGATATTGTCGGTCACGATGTCGGTCGGACGATAACCCAAACCTGCCGAAGCACGGAGTACGGTCGTTGGGGTGATGTTCCACTTGATGTGTCCGCGTGGTGTAACCAGATGTTTGCGGAAGTAGAAATTGTAGTCGTAGCGAACGCCTGCCACAACCGACAACTTCTCCTTGATGTTGTAGGTGTATTCGGCATAGGCGCCAGCCTCGGTCTCGTTGCGGTTGAGGTTGAGCAGTGCGCGAGTTGGGTCGGCCTCGCTCCAATCCGCGTCGGTGCGAAGCCAAGTGTAGTCGGCAAGATTTTCGTCTACAAAACGGGTCGATGCCGAGATGCCTGCGATGAGCGACGAGCGTGGTGAGAAGTAGTGCGAATACATCAGGTTGGCATTTGCCATATTTTGAGTACCGAGATAACCCTTATCGGCACCGAAATAGGCATCTTCGCGGAAGTAGTCGTAATCGACCACCATTGCGATATTGGAGCGCAACTCCTCGCCCTCCTCCTTGTCGAATACGGCCGAGCCTACGGGGCGGCCCATCTTGAAGTAGACGTTGGCCTCTTCGTTGCGCACCTCCGAGCCGTAGATGTTGTTCTTGCGCCAAATGTCGCGCCACGTCTCATTGTCGTTGCCCGTGAGCGACTTCATACTGCGGGTGTAATTGTATTGGCCACCCAAACGGTAGTCGTTTACATATTTTGCGCCCCAACGCACCTGCGTTCCGTTCTCGTCTTGATAGAGCCAGCGGTTAGCGAGGCTGAATTGGCGGGCTTGTGGCAGGTCGCGGAAACCGTCGTGGTTGTGGTCGTAACTCTTCGTATCGACAGCTCCGTGTGCCAAGATTATGGTCGTCAGACGCTTGTCTTTGGTTACGGGTATGGCAGTCGAGAGGTTGATTTCGGGTTTGAGCTCGTTGTCGAAATAGAGGTTGAGGAAGAGTCGCTCGTCGTCGGTCGGCTTGCGGTGTTCGAGGTTGATTTGACCTGTGATAGCCTCGTGACCAGCCGTTACCGAAGCGATACCCTTCGATACCTGAATCGAGTTGAGCCACATACCCGGGGTGTATCCCAAACCGTATGGCGCCGAAAGACCACGCATTATGGCTCGGTTTTCGTCGAGAATTTGGGTGTAGGTGCCGGCCAGGCCGAGCATCTTGATTTGTCGGGCGCCCGATATGGCATCGCTATATCCGACCGTTACCGAGGCCGAGTTTTCGAAACTCTCGGCAAGGTTACAGCAGGCCATCTTGCAAAGACCTGCAAACGATATGGTCTCGCCTTTGAGGATACCGTCTTGGCGAATATAGTTGCCGCCGATGTTGCTGTCGATTACGACGCTCTCCAACTCGACACCTTGTGTCAGTCGCAATACAACCTCGGTCGAGTTGTTGTCGATGCGCACCGTGTCGTTGTTGTAACCGAGAAATGAGCCGACAAGACGGTCGTAACCCTTGACGCGATGAACGCGGAAGCGGCCCTCGATGTCGCTCGCTTCGCCAACGTTGGTGTCGGCCCAATAGACCGAAGCGCCGGGGAGAGGGTTGCCTTCGCTGTCGAGAACTTTTCCCGTGATATTTTGTGCAAATGCAGTCGCTACTGTCGAAAGCAGTAGTGATAGAGTGATAAATAGTGTTTTTTTCATAATTGTTTCTCCTTGTGTGGTTTAGATTTTTACTGCGGCCGACGGTTGTGTCGGTCGTTTTTCGATTCTAAACCAGTGCGGGAGGTGCGCGGAGTGCTGACGTTGCCTTTGCAGGGTCGTCGGGTAGTGGAATTTTGAGCTGGACGCCAAGACGTAGTATTACGTTGTCGAACTCGATTTCGCTCTTGTCGATTGTCGCAATCATTGCAGGCTGCTCGGTCGGAGCGGTGACAGCTGCGATGTTGCGCGAGATGTCGTATAGGTCAATCTCGTTTGAGTGGTTGTGGTGGCAACCGCACGTTGCATCGACTATCGAATCTCCCTCGTGGATTGAGCGATGAGCCGAAGCACAAGCACTGCAACAGTGGTGCGACGAGGCGTGAAACTCCTGGAAGTGGTCGCTATGTGAGCAGTGGCAAAGCGTTACGCTCAACGCATAACCCCAACCTGCCGTTAGATATACGGCAAGCAGTAGGAGCGATATGATTTGGCGTAACTTCATTGGTCGATTATATGAGTTTGCACTCTTCGAGTTGAGCGACCCACGCTTTGGCGTCGGTTGTTGCGGTTTGTTCGTCGATTTCGTAGTTTTCGAGCAACAGGTCGCGGACGGTCTCGACCTCAAACTCCTTGCCTTGCAACTTCTCCCAAAGTAGTAACGAAGTCTCGTTGAGGGCTATTACGCGGGTCATATCGACACCAAAACGACCTTGCATTATCACGACGTGTTCGCCTGCTATTTCGCGAATTTTGTATCCTTCTTTGAATTTCATTGTGTTGTCTGGCTATTATATAATTCGCGACAAAGATAGCAAATAAAATGGGATTTTCGAAGAAAATCGCCTTCGATGGTCAAAAAAATAAAATTGTTGAAAACTATTTTTGATAAAGATTTCGCAAAACCGCAAAAAAATCTATCTTTGCAAAGATATTTATATAAATTGGAAATATTATGTTTTCGTTGTTATTCTACATCTGGATTTTTGTCGAACTGACCTTCTTCTTTATCTTGTCGGTTTTGGCTTTGGTAGTGTGCTTTCCGTTCGATAAGCCGCGTCGAGTTGTTCACGAATTGTCGCGTGCGATTTGTATGTGCTTCTGGAAGGTGCCGCCAACGTGGAAGCAGAAGGTTATCGGTTTGGAGAATATCGATAAGTCGAAGAGCTATGTTATTGCAATAAATCACAACTCTATGGCCGACATTATCTCGCTCTACTTCCTGCCGCTCAATTTCCGTTGGGTCAGCAAGCGCGAGGTGTTCCGTATGCCGTATATTGGTCAGTTCCTCTATCTCCACGGCGATATTGCTATCGACCGAGGCCGAGGAGCAGAGTCGATGCGTAAGGTTATCGACGATGGTAAGTTGTGGATTTCGCGAGGCGTTTCGATTGCGATGTTCCCAGAGGGTACGCGCTCCAAAAATGGCGAAATTCAGCGCTTCAAGCAGGGTGCGTTTGCCCTTGCCAAAGAGGCAGGAGTTGAGATTTTGCCTGTCGTGATGGAGGGTACGACGAAGATTTTCCGCCCGAAGAGTTTTCTCTTTAATTGGCGTCATCGTCTGACGGTCAAGGTCTTGCCTCCGATTTCGGTGGAGAAGATTGCCTCGACCGATACGACCGACCTTGCCAACGAGGTGCACGATATTATGGTGGAGACATTGGCGGAGATGCGCAAACAGAATTAAGAATTAAATTAAAAATTAAGAACTAAAAATTGGCCAAAGTATTGGCTGGTAATAATGGCAGAATTGATTAAAACACCGGCGACCTACGACGAGGATTCGATAAAGACGCTCACTCCGCGTGAGCACGTTCGTCTGCGCCCCGGTATGTATATCGGCAAACTCGGCGATGGTACCGCCTCCGACGACGGTATCTATGTGTTGATTAAGGAGGTTACCGATAACTCGATTGACGAGTATATGAATGGTTTTGGTAGTCGCGTTGAGATTACCATCGAGGACAATGTAGTGTCGGTGCGCGACTACGGTCGTGGTATTCCGCTCGGAGCGTTGGCTGCTGCGGTGAGTGTGATGAACACGGGTAGCAACTACGAGGAGGACGGCAAAAAGACGGTCGGCCTGAATGGTGTCGGCGTGAAGGCTGTAAATTACCTTTCGAGTGAGTTTATGGCGCGCTCGGTGCGCGATGGTGAGGCACACTCGGTGATGTTTGCCAAGGGTATCCAGACCGACGAGAAGTGGGAGAGTGGCGTCAAGGAGAAGAACGGCACATATATCCGCTTCCGTGTCGATGAGGAGGTCTTTGGCCCATACAACTATAACTTGGAGTTTGTCGAGCAGTTGCTCCGCAACTATACCTACCTCAATAAGGGTCTGATTATCTCGCTCAATGGTACGCAGTATGTCTCGAAGAATGGTCTGCTCGATTTGGTGAACGACAATTTGGGCGAAGAGCCTTGCTATGCTCCGATTCACCTCTCGGGCGAGGATATCGAGGTTGTGATAACCCACGGCCACGGCTATGGCGAGACCTACTACTCGTTTGTCAATGGCCAATACACCTCGCAGGGTGGTACTCACCAGGCGGCATTCCGCGAGGCTGTGGTTAAGACCTTAAAGGAGTTCTATCACAAGGACTACGACCCGTCGGATATCCGTTCGTCGATAATTGCGGCTATCTCGTTGAAGGTGTCGAAGCCTCTGTTTGAGTCGCAGACCAAAATCAAACTCGGCTCGAAAGATATGTGGAACGGTGGCCCTACAATCCGTCAGTTTGTGGGCGAGTTCCTCTCGACGGAGTTGGATAACTATCTCCATAAAAATCCCGATACGGCACAAGCCATTCAGCGCAAGATTGTCGAGAACGAGAAGGAGCGCAAGGAGATTGCGGGTGTTCAGAAGAAGGCTCGCGACACGGCGAAGAAGGCTCTGCTGAACAATAAGAATTTGCGCGATTGTAAGATTCACCGCAACGATAAGCACGAGTTGGCCGAGCAGACGATGATTTTCCTTACGGAGGGTAATTCGGCTTCGGGTTCGATTACCAAGAGCCGTAATCCGCTTACGCAGGCCGTATTCTCGTTGCGTGGTAAGCCGCTCAACTCGTTCGGAATGAAAAAGACGATTGTCTATAAGAACGACGAGTTTAACTACTTGCAGGCGGCTCTGAATATCGAGGAGGATATGGATAACCTTCGCTACAACAAGGTGGTCATTGCAACCGATGCCGATGTCGATGGTATGCACATTCGACTGCTGCTATTGACCTTCTTCTTGCAGTTCTTCCCCGACCTTATTCGTCGAGGTCACCTCTTCATTATGCAGACACCGTTGTTCCGTGTGCGTAACAAGAAGGAGACCTTCTACTGCTACTCGGAGGAGGAGCGTGTGACGGCTATTGCCAAGTGTGGAGCTACGGCCGAGATTACCCGATTCAAAGGTTTGGGTGAGATTTCGCCCGACGAGTTCGAGGGCTTTATCGGTGAGCAGATTCGTCTCGACAAGGTGCGCCTGACCAAAGACGACCCTATTATGGATATGCTGACCTTCTATATGGGCAAGAACACCTACGACCGCCAGCAGTTTATTGTGGGTAATCTACGCATCGAGGAGGACAAAGTAGAAAATAGTTTTGATTAGTTCTTTTTGCACCAACCTGCGGTCGCCAAATTCCTCACATAGGCCGACTATGCTGCGGATTTGTCGCCTTGCTTGGCACAAAAATAATCTAATCAATTCCTATTTTCTGGGAAATGGCGAGAAAAGAAAAATAAAACAAAAAAGCTAATGGCTAATGGCCAATGGCTAATGGCTATGAATATGGAAGAGAAAGATATACAAGAAGAGTTGGTAAACGACGAGGAGATTGTAGCCTCCGAACCGGGAAAATACGACGCTTTGATGGCCGAACAGAGTGCCAAGCGATTGACGGGTATGTACAAGAATTGGTTCTTGGACTATGCTTCGTATGTGATTTTGGAGCGTGCCGTGCCTCATATCGAGGACGGTTTGAAGCCCGTTCAGCGTCGTATCTTGCACGCTATGAAGGTGGCCGACGACGGTCGATTGAATAAGGTGTCGAACCTCGTGGGTCAGACGATGCAGTACCACCCTCACGGCGATGCGTCGATTAAAGATGCGCTCGTGCAGTTGGGACAGAAGGAGCTGCTGATTGACTGTCAGGGTAACTGGGGTAATATCCTCACGGGTGACGATGCGGCGGCGGGTCGATATATCGAGGCGCGTCTATCGAAGTTCGCTTTGGAGGTGGTCTATAACAAAAAGACGACCGAGTGGATGTTGGCCTACGACGGTCGTAAGGAGGAGCCTGTGACTCTGCCGGTTAAGTTCCCGTTGTTGTTGGCGCAAGGTGCCGAGGGTATTGCCGTGGGTCTTGCTTCGAAGATTTTGCCGCACAACTTCAACGAACTTATTTCGGCCTCGATTGCCCACTTGCGTGGCGAGGAGTTCCAACTCTATCCCGACTTCCCGACGGGCGGTATGATTGACGTGTCGCGCTACAACGACGGTTTGCGCGGTGGTGCGGTCAAGGTGCGCGCCAAGATTTCCAAACTCGATAAGAATACGTTGGCCATTACCGAGATTCCGTTCTCGACTACGACCGAGAGCATCAAGGACTCTATCCTCAAAGCCAACCAGAAGGGAAAGATTAAGATTCGCCGCGTAGATGATAATACGGCTCGCAAGGCGGAGATTATCGTGCAGGTGGCAGCGGGAGAGTCGTGTGATAAGACCATCGACGCGCTCTACGCCTTTACGCTGTGCGAGGTCTCGATTTCGCCAAACGCCTGCGTTATCAAGGACGATAAGCCTGCATTTATGGGTGTCAGCGATATTTTGCGATACTCGACTGACCATACGAAGGCTCTGTTGCAGCGAGAGTTGGAGATTGCCCTCGCGGAGCATAACGAGGCTTGGCACGCGGCATCGTTGGAGCGAATCTTTATCGAGAACAAACTCTACCAGCTTATCGAGGGCTGTAAGTCGCGTGAAGAGGCCTATGCGGCAGTCGATAAGGGCTTGGAGCCATTCAAGAGTCTGTTGCGTCGCGAGGTTACAACCGAAGATGTGCAACGACTTACGGAGTTGAAGTTTATCCGTATCTCGCGTTTCGATTCTGATAAGGCCGACAACGAGATAAAGCAGATTGAGAAGGATATTAAGCAGGTTAAGTACGATTTGGCCCACCTGACCGACTATGCGATTGCCTACTTCGAGCATATCCGCGAAAAATATGGCAAGGGCAAGGAGCGTCAGACCGAAATCCGCCTCTTCGACTCGATTGAGGCGACGAAGGTGGCTGTGTCGAACGCCAAGCTCTATGTCGATAGAGCCGAGGGCTTCTTCGGTATCGGTAAGAGTATGAAAGATGCCGAGTTTGTCTGCGATTGCTCGGATATCGACGATGTGATTGTGATTCTAAAAGATGGTCGCTACATCATCAAGAAGGTTGCCGATAAGAGCTTCTTCGACAAGGGTATCTACTATATCGGAGTCTTTAAGCGTAACGACGAGCGTACAATCTACAACCTCCTCTATCGCGACGGTAAGGGTGGCCCGATAATGATGAAGCGTTGCGCAATCAAGGGTATTACGCGCGACAAGGAGTACAACCTTACGAAGGGTACGCCAAAGAGCGATATTATATATATGTCGGTCAATCCGAATGGCGAGGCCGAGGTGTTGAAGGTCTATTTCAAGCCGCGTCCGCGATTGAAGAAGGTTATTGTCGATTTGGACTTTGCCGAACTTGCTATCAAGGGTCGTCAGTCGCAGGGTAATCTCTTCTCGCGCTACGGAATCCATAAGATTGTCCTCAAAGAGAAGGGTACATCGACGCTCAGCGCACAAGATATTTGGTGGGACGACGATGTGCGTCGCCTCAATACCGAGGGTCGAGGCCGTCTGCTTGGCGCATTTAAGGGCGACGACCGCCTGGTTGTCTGGACCGCAAAGCACCAATACTACATTACGGGCTTCGATGTGGCGCAGCACTTCCCTGACGATACGGTTGCCGTTGAGCGCTATGTGGCCAACCGTGTCTATAACCTCTGCTATTTCGACCGCGAACAGGGTTACTACTATATGAAGCGCTTCCAACTCGACGTGAGCGACCGTCTGCTGCCATTCCTCGACGAGGAGGGTGTTGCCGACTTCATCTGCATCACTTCGTGCAAGGGTGCCAAGTTGCATATTACCTACAAGGGTGCGCAGGCGACGCGTCCGGCCGACGATGTCGAGGTCGATGAGTTTGTTGGCGTAAAGAGTCGCAAGGCAAAGGGTAAGCGTCTTACGACCTACGATGTCGATACGCTCTCGTTTATTGAGCCGGAGATGCCGGAGGAGGAGCCTATGCCGGCCGATGAACCCGAAATCGATGAACCCGAAATCGACGAGGTAGAGGAGCCGATTGTGCCGGTCGATAATAGCGAAACGCCGATTGCAATTATCCGCAACAATATCGACGAGCCGTCATCAACCGAGCAACTCGACCTATTCTAACACCAAAAGTTGCTGCTATGCGTCTCTACCTTATAGGCTATATGGGCTGTGGCAAGAGTTCGATTGCCCGCAAGGTTGCTCGTGCGAGTGGCCTGCGTATGGTCGATACCGACGCCGAGATTGAGAGTCGCGAAGGTGCTGCGGTGGCCGATATTATAGGCTATATGGGCGAGGAGTACTTCCGCAAAAGCGAGCGTGAGGTGCTGCTCTCTACGGCCGAGATGTCGGGAGTTGTGGTCTCGACGGGCGGTGGTTTGCCGACGTGGGGCGATAATATGGAGCAGATGTCGCAAATGGGTTGTACGATATATCTGCGTCGCTCGCCGGAGAATATTTTACCTCGTTTGTCGCCATATGGTCGTGCAAAGCGGCCGAAATTTAGGGGACTGAACGACGAGCAGTTGCTCGCATTTATGCACTCCCATCTTGCCGAGCGAGAACCGGTCTATTCGCAGGCGGCGGTGACGATAGAGTGCGATGTGAAGTCCGACGAAATGGTTGTACAAGAGATACTGACAATAATAGAAAACCTTAAAACAGATAGTTATGAAGAAGTTTAGATTGGTAGTGCTGCTGGCTGCACTTGTTGTTGCGTTGTCGGCCTCGGCGCAGATGAAAATTTCGGGTGTTTTGCGCGATACTTCGGGCCGTCCGATTGAGGGTGTAACGGTCAGCGATGGCTTTACTTGTGTTGTGACCGATGCAAAGGGTCGCTACAAGATGAAGACTTCGTCGGACGCAGTTCACGTCTTTTACTCGATTCCTTCGGCCTACAAGGTGAGCGAGAAAGATGGTCACCCCGATTTCTACAAAACATTGAGCAAAGATGTCAAGACCTACGACTTTACACTCGCGCCGCTCGAAACAGTGGAGCGCAATTTCCGTCTTGTTATGGTTGCCGACCCACAGGCGCAGTGCAAATTCCACGTCAAGCGATTTGAGCGCGAGACGGTGCCTGATATTCGTGCCTATGTCGATGCGCAGACAGTGCCTTGCTATGGTATCACGTTGGGCGATATGGCCTATACCGAGGGCAAACACAAGTGCAATAAGTTTATGGCGCCTATGCGTCGTGCAATGAGCAAGGATAAGAGTGGATTGTTGTTCTTCCAGACCATTGGTAACCACGACTTTACCGAGCCACCTGTATCGCTCGATAAGGGTACAAGTACCTACAACCTCGCCTATCAGCGTGCCTATGAGCGCGTGTTTGGCCCTGTGAACTACTCGTGGAATCGTGGCGATGTGCATATCGTGTCGATGAAGGACTATATCGCCGACGACGACCCTAATAAGTTCCGCTACCACAAGGAGTATGGCAATCCGTCATTTACCGACGAGCAGTTGGAGTGGTTGCGCCAGGATTTGGCCGTTGTTCCAAAGGATAAGATGGTTATTTTGTGCCTTCATATCGGCCTCTACAACCGTATGAAGAAGAATGTCGACGCTGTACGCCAACTTATCGCACAGTTCAAGGAGGCTCATATTATGATTGGTCATACCCACTTTATGAACCACGCAATCAATAAACTCGGTATCTACGAGCACGTTCACGCCGCAGCAAGTGGAGCTTTTTGGTGGTCGTGTGTCAATGGCGACGGTGTGCCAAACGGCTACACCATCTACGATGTCGATGGTGCGCATATCAAGAATTGGTGGTATAAGGGTACGGGTCACGATATTTCGTACCAGATTCGTATGTATCGAGGCGATGCCGAGTTTGGTGGCGAGTTCGAGAAGTTCCGCTTCCCATATAGCCACGATACGGTGCTTGCCAACGTCTTTATGGCCGACAAGAATTGGACGGTCGAATTGTACGAAGATGGCGTGCTGACGGGTAAGATGGTGCGTATTCCGGTGACAAAGGATAGCGTTCCCGAACTCGATTCGAGCCGCGATTGGTGGGCTGTCGGTTACCATATCGGCGTTATCGGCCGTAGCTATGGCAAGGTTGATGGCGCGAGTCGTTGGAAGGGTGGAGGCCGTAAGGGTTACCTTATGCAGTGCAATCACCTCTATCGCTTGCAGTTGAAGAATCCGAATGCCAAGGAGATTAAGGTCGTGGCTCGCGATACGAATGGTAATGTCTACGAGCAGACTCGCTTCACCGAGAGCTTCGACTATTCGGAGAATGCTATCACCAATGCACTCTATACCACTCCTCGTAAGGAGTTGGACGAGAAGTACTAATCGTATTACCTAGATTCGACCGTGAATAACAATCCGATAGGCCTCTTCGATTCGGGTATGGGAGGTTTGAGCGTTTGGCGAGTCTTGCAAAAGAGTCTCGCCAACGAGTCGCTCATCTTCTATGGCGATGGTGCGCGTTGCCCCTATGGTACGCGTTCGGCCGAGGAGATTCGTCGTTTCACGGTGGAGGCTGTCGAGCAGTTGCTTGGTCGGGGTTGTAAATTGATAGTTATCGCTTGCAATACGGCCACGGCTGTTGCGATAGAGTCGTTGCGCGAGCAATTTCCCGAGACGCCGTTTGTGGGATTAGAGCCGGCCGTAAAGCCTGCGGCCCTTACGACGCAGACGGGGCGTGTAGCTGTCTTGGCTACGCGTAGGTCGTTGGAGGGCGATTTGTTCCGTCGTACGTCGGCCCGCTATGGTGCCGAGGTCGAGATTTTGCCTGTCGAGGGCGAGGGCTTTGTCGAGATTGTTGAGCAGAGTCGCGAGGACTCGCCCGAAGCCGAGGCTGCGGTGAGGCGAGTGGTCGAGCCGCTGCTCTCTGTTGGGGTTGATAAGATTGTGCTGGGGTGTACGCACTACCCATTTTTGCGACCCGTTATAGAGCGTGTTGTTGAGGGTCGGGGCGTCGATATTATAGATTCGTCGGAGGCAATCGAGCGACGTGTCGAGCAGTTGCTCGATATGTACGACCTTCGGGCAGAAGCGACAAATGAGCCGTTCTACGACTTTATGACGGCCGCCGATTATATTTATGCCGAGCGATTGCGCAAAAAAGCACTCGGATAAAGTTGTAAAATTGATTAAAATTTTATATTTTCGCATCGAATACGTCTTCGCGTGTCGGTGCGATTTTTTTTATGCCGTCGGCGAATTTCCAAATTTGATATTATGGCAAAGAGAGATACTGTAAACGAGTCCGATGTTGTCGTGAAGCGAACTTCGGCAAAGGGTAGTAAAGGCGCAGGCCGCTCGACAAGGGACGAGCAGCCGCAAGAGATGTCGGTGTGGGGCGTGGCAATGTGGATTGTCGGCCTGCTGATAAGCGTTGTGGGTCTGTTTGTGCTGGCCGCATCGCTGTCGTATCTGTTTAATTGGAAGAACGATTGCAGTGCGGTGTCAAATCCCGATATTACGGTGCAGAACTTCTGTGGCTCGATTGGCCATAATGTGGCTAATGCGATTGTAGCCAATGCCTTTGGTCTGTTTGGTCTGCTTGTGCCTGTTATTATGATTGTCTTGGGCGTGCGCTTTCTGCGTCGTCGCCTGCTGTGGTTCGACCATACGGTCATAACGCTTACGCTGGTGATGATTCTCGGCTCGCTTACGTTGGGTCAGATATGGGGCCCGAAGAGCGAAATTTTTTATAGCGGTCTTGGCGGAGCATTCTCGAATGTCATAACCGAGCAGTTGGTTGCGCCTATTGGCTCGATGGGTATATGGATTGTTATCGTTGTGGGCTGGATTTTGACGGGCGTATTTGTCAATCGCCGAGTTATCCAACTAATCAACGGCCTCGGTAAGGGGGTGGTTGAGCAGGGCGAGCATATTGCCGATAAGGCCAAAACGTTGATAACTCGCCGAGGCGGGTCGGCCGATGAAGAGGGTGCCGATGAGGCGCAAGAGCCTGCCGAGGTCGATAAGGCGGTCGAGGAGAGCGATTTGACCGAGACCGAAGAGCCTTATCCGTTCCTCGATGAACCGACCGACGAACCAATCGTCGAGGTCGAGGAGACTGTCGCACCAGAGGAGACTGTTGCGCCAGAGGAGGCAGAGGCTACCGAGGAGCCGACCGAAGAGGAGAAGGAGGAACAACCAAAGAGCAATATTCCGATTATCGAGGTTACCGAGACTATCGACCCCGAGTTGAGCGACAAGGAGACCGACCGCCGTCCGTTCGACCCCGACCATACGTGGGGCTATAAATATCCGTCGGTCGATTTGTTGGAGGACTACGCTTCGGGTTCGGACGTTTCGGACGACGAAATTCGCGATAATAAACATCTTATCGAGGAGACGCTTGGTAATTTCGGTATTCCTATCCGCGATATGTCGGCTACTATCGGCCCAACCGTGACGTTGTATGAGATTGTACAAGAGCCTGGCGTGAAGATTTCGCGCATACAGTCGCTTGCCAACGATATTACGCAGTCGCTTCGTGCGGCCGGTATCCGTATGATTGCACCTATGCCCGAGCGTGGTACAATCGGTATCGAAGTGCCAAATCGTCAGAAGGCGATAGTCTCGATGCGTTCGGCTATCCGTAGTCAGCGTTTTCAGGATTTCGATGCCGAACTTCCGGTAGTTATTGGCCGTAATATCCGTAACGAAAACTTTGTCTTTGACCTTGCGAAGATGCCTCACTTGCTCGTTGCGGGTGCAACGGGTATGGGTAAGTCGGTCGGCTTGAATGCGATACTTACCTCGTTGCTCTATCGCAAAGACCCGTCGCAGTTGAAGTTGGTGCTTATCGACCCGAAGATGGTCGAGTTCTCGCTCTATGCCAAGTTGGAGAGGCATTTCCTTGCCAAGATGGCCTCGGAGGACGATGCTATCGTTACCGACCCTAAAAAGGCGGTCTATACGCTCCACTCGCTCTGTGCCGAGATGGAGGCTCGCTTGGCGAAGTGTCGCGATGCCAATGTGCGCAACATAAAGGAGTATAACGACCTGGTGCGCAAGTGTAAGGTTGAGGAGCGCGAAATTATGCCATATATTGTGGTCGTTATCGACGAGTTTGCCGACCTGATTATGACGGCCAAAGAGGTCGAGTTCCCTGTTATGCGACTTGCTCAAAAGGCGCGCGCGGTAGGTATTCACCTGATTGTGGCAACGCAGCGTCCTTCGGTCGATGTTATTACGGGTCGTATCAAGGCCAACTTCCCTGCGCGTATCGCTTTCCGTGTGATGCAGATGATTGACTCGCGAACGATTATCGACCAACCGGGTGCCGAGAAACTTATCGGCCGAGGCGATATGCTCCTCTCCAAAGATGGCGAGATTACGCGTATCCAATGTGCGCTGGTCGAGACTCGCGAGGTGAGCGATATAGTTGCTTCGATTACCAAGCAGCCATCGCCAAATGGTGAGGCATACGAATTGCCCGATTATGAAGAGGGGTCGAATGCAGGTGGTAAAGGTTCGGCCGACAACTCCGATTTGGGTAGCGAGTCGGGTGCGGCAGTGCGTTACGATTCGCTCTTTGCCGATATTGCTCGCGACGCTGTTTCGGGTGGCCAGATTTCGGTCTCGCATATCCAACGCAACTACGAGGTGGGCTTCAATCGTGCAGGTCGTATTATGATGCAGTTGGAGAAGGCCGGTATTGTCGGTCCGCAAAACGGAGCAAAGCCACGCGAAATTCGATTCTACGATATGCCGTCGCTCGAAGCCCGCTTGCAGGAACTTGGAGTGTAGAGGCTCGTTGTATGATTTATATATAGGTATATGGCTTTGAAACGTATCTTTGTCATCGTTGTGTCGCTCTTGTTGTCGATAACCTATGGCTCGGCGCAAACGACAGACGATGGTCTGCTGAATAGATTTGAGACGTCGCTTAAAGCGATGGGGTGCTATTGTGTTGAGTTTGTCGTGGCCTTCGAGGAACACTCTTCAAAGGGACGCTATGTGGTCGATGGCGACGATTTCTATGTGCAGAGCGAGGGCGTTGAGGTCTATGTTAGCGATGGCGTGAAGTACGAGGTAAATGGTTCGCGTAAGGAGATTACGATTGACGGGGTGGCCTCGCTTGGTAGCGATATAATCAGCAACCCTTCGCGCGGGTTTGCCACACTTGCCGAGGGCTACGATGTTGTGGCGACCGAGGTCGAGGGGCGCAAGGTGTTGCATCTGACGCCAAAATCGGTGACAGGGTCGCAGGCAACCGAGCGTATTGTTGTCGCGGCCGATGCTTCGGGTGAGCTGCCCTCCTCCGTGCGTTACGAGATGGGTAGCGATGCGATAGAGATTCGTATAACCTCCATTACGAAGGCCGAAAAGTTGCCTCGCTATCGTGCCGAGGATTATGGTGGGTTCGAGGTGGTTGATTTGCGATAGTCGGGCGGAAAGTAATTTTTTTGACGAAAAGAGGCTCAAAATTTTGCAGTTTAACAAAAAAGCACTAAATTAGTAGTGTGAAAAATCGCTTTGATATTAGATAACAGAAATAATAACATTAAAACAACAACACTATGATTATCACTTTCAATGAATTGCGCCGCATCAAGGACAGACTCCCAAGCGGTAGCTCGCAGCGTATCGCAGACGAACTTGGTATTGACGTAGAGAGCGTTCGTAACTATTTCGGCGGAAAGCATTTTGATGCGAAGACCGGTGTGGGTGTACACTTCGAGCAGGGTCCCGATGGTGGTGTAGTGACACTTGACGATACCGCTATTCTCGACGCCGCAATGCGTATTCTCAACGAGCAGAAATAGTGGGGTATGGTCGGGTGCATTTCGCCAGAAATGTCAGCCCGGGTCTTTATCCGAATTTAGAGCCCGTGGCCATAGTCTGGTCGCGGCTCTTTTTTTGAACAACAACCTAAAACAAACAATAATGAAAAAGATTTTTTTAACACTCGTTAGCCTCTGCTTGTGCTTTGGTTTTGTGTCGGCACAAGATGGCATTAAGTATGTTGATGCACAGTCGCTTACCCATATCGGTAAGATGTGCGAAACTACCAATCCTTACCACCGTGTTGAGGTGGATAAATACCCCGAACTCAACAAGACCGAGCGTAATCTGCTCATTATGGCTTCGGGTCAGGCAATCTGCTTTGAGACCGATGCAACCGAAATCTGGGTACAAGCCGAGTATGGCCGTATTTCGTTCAATCGCGCTATGCCGGAGACTGCCGGTGCAGGTTTTAACCTCTACATCGAGCATCAGGGCGAATTTGTTTGGGCTGCATCGAAGGTTAATAAGGGTGGCCACGACAAGGAGGGTAACTACAACCGCAGCAAGCCGTTGCGTATGATTGCCCATATGGACGGTTCGAAACACCGCTGTATCCTCTATTTGCCACTCTATTCGGAGCTTACATCGCTCAAAGTCGGTGTTCCGGAGGGTGCCGAACTCGTTGCAATGGAGAATCCTTTCCGCCATCGTATCGCAATTTTTGGCTCGAGCTATACTCACGGCTCGTGTGCCACTGCCGCAGGTCAAACCTATCCTGCATTCCTTTCGCGTCAGACAGGCCTCTATCTTTGCAGCTTCGGTATGAGCGGCAATAGTAAGTTGCAGCGTGTTATGGGCGAGATTTTGGCAGGCACAAAGGCCGATGCCTATATCTGCGACGCCTTCTCCAACCCTTCGATTCAGCAGATTGGCGAGCGTATCCGTCCGTTCATCAAAGAGATTCGCGCCAAGAATAAGAAGGCTCCTATCATCTTCTTGCGCACCATCTATCGCGATGGCCGCTTGTTCGATACCAAAGCCGAGAAGAAGGAGGCCGACCGTATGGCTTATGTCGATGAGTTGATGCAGACTATCTGCAAGGAGTTCAAGAACGTATATTTTGTCGATGTTAAGGACCAGACCGGTACCGACCTTATGACCTCGGCCGATGGCGTTCACCCTTGCTCGTGGGGCTACAAGCGTTGGGCAGATGCTATCCAACAGCCGATTGTCGAGATTTTGGCAAAGCACGGCATTAAATAGAATAGCTTTTAGTATATAAGAGCGTCGAACGCCCCTCCACCGTAAAATCGTGGAGGGGCGTCTCTTTTTGCGGACTGACATTGAGTGTCATTCTTTGCCAATTTGTCACACTCTTTGGCGTGGCATACCCTCATTTTGGCAGAAATTTCGCAAAAAATCGCTAAAAACGGCTTTGGCAAGGGGTTTGCTGTGATAAAGGCAAAACCAAAACAGAGTAAGATTTAACAAATAAACAAATAAAAACTTAAAATTATGGGAAAGATTATTGGTATTGACTTGGGAACCACCAACTCGTGTGTTGCCGTTATGGAGGGCTCGGAGCCTGTTGTTATTCCAAACTCGGAGGGCCATCGTACAACGCCTTCGATTGTTGCATTCACCGACGGTGGTGAGCGCAAGGTTGGCGACCCTGCAAAGCGTCAGGCTATCACCAATCCAAAGCGTACGGTATTCTCTATCAAGCGTTTTATGGGGGAGCAGTACGACAAGGTACAGGGCGACATCGAGCGTGCTCCTTATGCTATCGTGCGTGGTGCGAACAACACTCCGCGTGTCGAGATTGACGAGCGTCAGTACACTCCGCAGGAGATTTCGGCTATCATTTTGCAGAAGATGAAGAAGACTGCCGAGGACTATCTCGGTCAGGAGGTAACGGAGGCCGTTATCACCGTTCCTGCATACTTCTCCGACTCGCAGCGTCAGGCTACAAAGGAGGCTGGTGAGATTGCAGGTTTGAAGGTGCGTCGTATCATCAACGAGCCTACCGCAGCTGCGTTGGCATACGGTATGGACAAGAAGAACAAGGATATGAAGATTGCCGTATATGACCTCGGTGGTGGTACGTTCGATATCTCTATCTTGGAGTTGGGCGACGGTGTATTCGAGGTTAAATCGACCAATGGCGATACCCACCTCGGTGGTGACGACTTCGACCACGTTCTTATCGACTATATGGCAGAGGCGTTCAAGGCCGAGCACGGTGTAGATTTGCGCCACGACCCAATGGCTTTGCAGCGTTTGAAGGAGGCTGCCGAGAAGGCAAAGATTGAGCTTTCGGCTTCGCAATCGACCGAGATTAACTTGCCTTACATTATGCCAATCAACGGTATCCCACAGCACCTTGTGATGACGCTCACTCGTGCGAAGTTCGAGCAGTTGTGCGACCACCTCGTACAGAAGACTATCGAGCCTTGCCGCAACGCTTTGCGCGACGCAGGTTTGTCGGCTTCGCAGATTGACGAGGTTATCTTGGTCGGTGGTTCGACCGGTATCCCTGCTATCCAGCGCGTCGTAGAGGAGTTCTTCGGTAAGGCTCCTAACAAGGGTGTAAATCCTGATGAGGTTGTAGCCGTAGGTGCTTCGATTCAGGGTGGTGTCCTCACAGGCGAGGTTAAGGACGTATTGTTGCTCGACGTTACTCCGCTTTCGCTCGGTATCGAGACTTTGGGTGGTGTGATGACCAAACTGATTGATGCCAATACCACAATTCCTACCCGCAAGAGCGAGGTATTCTCGACTGCTGCCGACAACCAGTCGTCGGTTGAGATTAACGTATGCCAGGGCGAGCGTCCATTGGCAAAGGATAACAAGAGCATCGGTCGTTTCCACTTGGACGGTATTCCTGCTGCTCCGCGTGGTGTGCCACAGATTGAGGTTACCTTCGACATCGACGCCAACGGTATCTTGAACGTTTCGGCAAAGGATAAGGGTACAGGCAAGGAGCAGAAGATTCGTATCGAGGCTTCGAGCGGTTTGACCGAGCAGGAGATTCAGCGTATGCGCGACGAGGCAAAGGCCAACGAGGAGAAGGATAAGCAGGAGAAGGAGCGCATCGAGAAGATTAACGCTGCCGACTCAAATATCTTTGCTACCGAGAAGCAGTTGAAGGAGTATGGCGATAAGATTCCTGCCGACAAGAAGGGCGCTATCGAGGGCGCACTTGCCAAGTTGAAGGAGGCTCACAAGAGTCAGGATATTGCCGCTATCGACGCTGCCATTGCCGAGTTGAATGCCGCTTGGCAGTCTGCTTCGCAGGATATCTACGCTGCACAGCAGGCCGAGCAGGCACAGGGTAACCCTAACGCTGGCGCACAGCAGGGTAATCCTAATGCTGGTCAGGCACAACCGGAGGATGTCGAGTTCGAAGAGGTAAAATAAAGTTGTTTTTAAGCAGCGTTTGCTGCGTTACGCTCAATCCCCGAGACAGGGAAATACGCCAAGTATTCCCCCGCCTCGGGGATTTTCGCAAGCCTTGCAACCATATGCTTAAATTCCAATTTTGCTATTCAATGCCATTTAGTGTCATCGCCCCTAACGACCCTAACGCCTCTAACGCCTCTACTTGATATAGTACTCTGCAATCGGCCTATAACCCCTCTCCTGCATCAATTTATCCCAATCGCGAGGTAGCTCGATTCGTACGGTCTCAAATCCTCCGCCCGGCATTGTCTGAACCTTGTTGCGGCTCTCATCACCCGTGATGATAAAGGCTGTCATACCCGCTTTCATTGTCGGAATGGTTAGCATTTGCTGTTCGGGCGTGTCGTACCATACGGGCGTCGGTGTTGTTGCAGCACCCTCGGTGCGCGAGAGGTGGCCGCGCCAATTACGGATAGGGTGTCGCTCTTCGGGGTTGCTGCCCGGGTTGGCGTAGTAGTTGGCAAATACGCGTTCGTGCAGTGAGCGACGAGCTGTGCGTATAAGCTCCTTTTCGAGTGCCGACGGAGTGTGGTATTTCGCTGCGAGATTTTTGGCTATCGGCTTGGTTAGCAGAATGGTGCGGTAGGTGTACTGCTTACCGCTGCCGAGTGCAAACTGACAGCGCTCGGTTGCGTCCCACGCCAACAGCTCCATAATCTTCTGCGGAGAGGTTGTCGAGGGGGCCATATTGTTTCCCCAAAGCAGTGTCGAAGAGGTGGTTATGGTATTGTCGTTGGCGTCGAATCCTGCGCGAACGTGGTAGGGTTGCCAGCCAACCTCGCGACACGCCTCCTCGTCCTCGACCAAGCACCACGGCATCGGATAGCCGAAGGTGCCCATACGGTTTTGCTTGATGTAGTAGCCCGCCAAATTCATTAGCGCGAGGTTCATAAATCGGCCAATCGAGGCGTTGGCCGCCTCGTTGATTTGACCCTGTCCGCAGTCGATGCCGAGTTGTCGCGCTACGGGGCCATTCAGCCAAGAGTATGGCACCCAGGCGTGAGTACTTGCCAATGTGCGACGGAACGATGGTGCGCCAATAGCCTTTGTCATAGCGATAAGAATCGGCATATATTCGGGCTTGCAACCTGCCATCGCGCCATTGACGGCAACGTGCCAAACGGTAGTGTTGCGGTGTGCTACGGGGAGTATCGCTACCGTCTCGTCCCACTGCATATCGGTATAGCGCAGAAATTCGCTCACGCGCTCAAATGTCGGCGGAATGATTGGCAGTCCGTCCGACCAATTCATCTCTCGGAAATAGTCGTTCACCTCTTGCAGTGTGCCGTAGAAGATGTCGTCGCGCAGACCTCCTTCGTTTCTCTTTGCGCTACGAGCCAACTCCTCGGCCGATATTGGCGTGGTGAGGGCTTTGATGATTTGGGGCCACAGCACCTCGCGCGTGTTGCGAATTAACTCTTCGGTGGTGTGTGCAGCGAATGCGCCAGGGTATTCGGCTACGCGAGGGGCTGGAACTCCATTATTGGTCGATGTGTAAAAGACCTGTTCGGTAAATGTCGGTGCAGCGATGGCTACGGCAGGAATGCCTATGTACTCGGCCGCGATACACGAGCCGACCTCCTTTGGTGTGCATAGTCCGCAGCCGCAGTTGCCAGCAATCACGGCATCGACACCCATCTCCCGCAGTCGCTCCTGAAATTCATCTTTCGAGCGACGTGTAACGCCCGGGGCAGGATATACTCCGGCCGAGCCTATCTCGTCGAGCAGTATGACTCGTGCCGTCGGATAGGTGTTGAGTATCAGTCGTTTGAGTTCGGGGTGTGTGGTGCGTGCCATAAAACTGCCTCCGACGATGGCGATGGTCTTGCCATCGAGCGACGCAAGACGTGGGGCCATCTCAATCATCTGCACGGTGCCTCGGCCTACAGGCGATACGACGGCAAAGCCGTCACCCTTGACGATGTCGGCTCCCGATTCGGTTTTGCAGCTCTCATCGCAGACTATGCGCGCGGTTTGTGCGGTTGCGGCCGATGTTGTGGTGGCGAAGATAAGGATAGGAAGCAGTTGTGATAGTCTCATATTTGTTTCGATATAATTTAATTTCGTTATACAAAGATAGCGATTTTCGACAAAGGTTAAATAACTTATAGCGATTTTGCGGTTTGGTCGTAAAATGGTTGGTTTGGCCCTCTCTTTTTTCGAAAAAGCCGTGGTTGGGGGTTGTGGATTGCGATTTTTTTGTTATCTTTGCACGATTTATATGTGTGCGCGTAAAATGTGCGTGTCGTGCGCGTGTAAATCACCCCTGCTGAATAAGGCAAAACAAACAATAAATAACAATTAAATTTAACTCAAATGCAAAGTAAAGGTTTTATTACAGTGATTGCTTCCCTGCTTGCTTTGGCCTGCATCTATCACCTGTCGTTTACTTTCAAGGCTGCTTCGGTCGAGAAAGATGCGCAGGAGTATGCAGCAAAGTTCGACGCAGCCGAGCAGTCGGAGCGAGAGCAGTACTATCTCGACTCAATCCAGAACAAGGTTGTCTACAACCTCGGTATCTCGCAGTTTACCTACAAGCAGTGTAAGGAGAAGGAGGTAAATCTCGGTCTCGACTTGAAGGGCGGTATGAACGTCGTTCTCGAAATCAAGGTTGAGGATATTCTCGTATCGCTTGCAGGTGACAACCAAAACGACCCACATTTTGTGGCAGCCATCGAGCAGGCAAAGGGTGCTTTGACCGATGGTACCAACGCCTATGTTGCGGCATTCGTTGAGGCTTACAAGGCTGCGGGTGAGAATCAGAACGTAATCGCTCTCTTCCAGGGTCCGGAGAGTCCGGCTTTTGACGAGGTTAAGAGTGAGGAGGACTTGAAGAAGGTTCTCGGCGAGCAGATTGATGCAGCCATCAAGTCGTGGTACGATGTTATTGGCCGTCGTGTCGATAACCTCGGCGTTATGCAGCCAAACATTCAGAGTATGCCTGGTTCGAACCGTATCTTGGTTGAGCTTCCGGGTGTTAAGGAGCCACAGCGTGTTCGCGACCTGTTGAAGGCTACTGCAACTCTCGAATTCTGGACTACATACCACGGCACCGAGTTGCTTGGCCACCTCCAAGCTGCCGATGCTGTTGTTCGCACCATTCTCGAAGAGCAGAAGGCTACCGTTGTAGCAGAGCAGAAGGAGACCCCTGCTGCCGAGCAGACCGCTTCGCTTATCGACGCTGTTGCCGAGGCTGATGCCGCTGCCGAGCAGACCGAGTCGGCTTCGTTGTTCGACCGTGAGCGCAATCCTCTCTTGGCTATCCTCACTCCAAGCTATATGCAGTCGGCGGTGTTGGGTACAGCAGACGAGGCTGATGTTGAGACTATCAACAAATATTTGCAGTACGACAAGGTTGCTGCGGTATTCCCTAACGACGTGAAGTTTATGTGGTCGGTTAAGGCCGACAAGGAGGGTCGTCGCGAACTCTATGTTATCAAGGTTGAGCGTGCCGACGGTAAGGCTCCACTCGATGGTAACTCTATTTCGGACGCTCGTGCATCGTACGCTCAAACGGGTGGCGCTGCCGAGGTTTCGATGTCGATGAACTCGAACGGTATGACCGAGTGGGCAAGATTGACAGGTGACAACGTTGGTCGTTGCATCGCAATCGTTCTCGACAACCACGTATATTCTGCACCTAACGTTCGCCAGAAGATTGAGGGTGGTAACTCGTCGATTACGGGTGACTTCACCATTCAGGAGGCACAGGACTTGGCCAACGTACTCAAATCGGGTAAGGTTCCTGCCAAGGCCGAGATTGTAAACGACACCGTTGTAGGTCCATCGCTCGGTCAGGAGTCGATTAACTCGGGTCTGATGTCGTTTATCATCGCCTTTGTATTGGTACTCCTCTATATGGGTATCTTCTACCGTGGCGCAGGTTGGGTCAGCGATATTGCATTGCTTGCCAATGTATTCTTCCTCGTAGGTATCCTCGTATCGTTCGGTGCGGTTTTGACCTTGCCTGGTATCGCGGGTATCGTACTGACGATGGGTATGGCAGTCGATGCCAACGTGATTATCTTTGAGCGTATCAAGGAGGAGTTGCGTGGTGGTAAGGGTCTTGCAGCCGCAATCAAGGACGGTTTCTCGAACGCTTACTCGGCAATTATCGACGGTAACCTTACGACTATCATCACGGGTATTATTCTCTATGTATTCGGTACAGGTCCTGTTCAGGGCTTTGCAATTACGTTGATTATCGGTATCATCACTTCGCTCTTCTGCTCGATTTTCATCACTCGCTTGATTATCGACGCTATCGTTAATAAGACGGGTAGCATCACCTTCTCGCGTAAGTGGTCGGAGAATTGGTTGTCGAATGTTCGTTTCGACTTCATCGGCAAGCGTAAGTTTTCCTACATCTTCTCGGGTGTGATTATCCTCGTTTCGATTGCATCGCTTGTATTCCACGGTTTGAATATGGGCGTTGAGTTTACGGGTGGTCGCAGCTATGTCGTAACATTCGACCAGGGTGTAGACGAGGAGGCTGTTCGTGTAGCATTCAACGAGGCCTTTGGTCAGGACGATGCTGCAAAGTCGTCGACCAACGTTACTCGCTATGGCGAAGAGGGTAAGAACCAGTTGCGTATCGTAACCCAGTACAAGCAGGGTGTTGCCGAAGATGGCGAGGTTGATGCACTTATCTATGGAGTGTTGAAGCCATTCTACGCAAAGGATATTACGCTCGACGAGTTCACCAGCACCAAAGACGAGAATAGTGTAGGTATCGTTTCGTCGGAGCTTATCGGTCCTTCGATTGCCGACGATACAGCTACTGCCGCAATTTGGGCTATCGCCTTCTCGTTGCTTGGCGTAGGTCTCTATATCGCACTTCGATTCCGTAAGTGGCAGTGGGCTACGGGTGCAACTTTGGCGCTCGCGCACGACGCATTCCTTGTAATCGGTATCTTCTCGCTCTGTTACAGCTTTATGCCGTTTAACCTCGAAATCAACCAGGCATTCATCGCCGCAATCTTGACTATCGTAGGTTACTCGATTAACGATACCGTGGTTATCTTCGACCGTATTCGTGAGTACGGCGTACTCTATCCAAAGCGCTCGATTAAGGAGAATATCAATAACGCACTCTGCTCGACTTTAGCTCGTACGCTCAATACTTCGGGTACTACGCTCGTTACGTTGCTCGCAATCTTTGTCTTCGGTGGTGAGACTATCCAGGGCTTCGTATTTGCATTGCTCGTTGGTGTGATTGTCGGTACCTACTCGTCGTTGTTCATCGCAACGCCGTTGGCATACGATATGTTGCCAAAGAAGGAGCAGAAGTAATCCGAAGCAGTACGATTCATTTCGTATGATATAGAGCAAGACCCTCTCAATATCTATGGGAGGGTTTTGCCGTTTTATGAGATAATTTTAATATCCTAATACCTATTTATAATATGATAAAGGATATGGAGGTCTATCGCAGACCTGTGGCACAAATCGTTGTGCTGAAAGTCGAGGCCGGCTACTCGGCTTCGGAAGATGGTGATGGCTTTGAGCAGCCAGAATATGGTGGCGAAGATAATTTGTAAGAGGAGAGTCGGTTATGAAGAGATTATTTTCGTTTTGCGCACTCGCTTTTGCGCTTATTGCTACCTCGTGTAGTCAAGACTCCACCTATTCGGAGCCACTGCCATTGCAGACGTTGAATTTCTATGTCGATAGCGAGGCGTCGCGAGTCGATTTCGATAGCACGACTCACCTCTATGAGTGGACGGGCGACGAGCGTCTGGGTGTCTATGTAGCCTCGGCTGCCCCAACCCCTAATACATATGCCGACGTTGAGTTGCGCGATGGTAAGGCCTATTGTTCGGCTACTACCAATGCCTACGCTGCGGGCGATAAGATGTATGTTTATTACCCGTTTAGCGATGCTAACGACGGCCTTTCGGTCAATGCTGTGCGTGTGTCGATTCCTTCGCGCCAGAGCGTTGTTGCAGGCGAACTTGATGCTACGCAGATGCCGATGGTCGCTTCGCCGGTTACGCTTGGCGCTACCGTGCCAACGGTCTATATGCGTCCGCTTGCATCGTTGTTGTGCTTCCGTATCTATGCTTCGGGCAAGTATGCGGGCGAGAAGGTGTCGTCGATTTCCTATGCCGACAAGACAAAGGCCCTCGCAGGCCAATTTACTATCGACGCCACACAAGTCGGTGGCGAGAAATGGGGTCTTACGGGTGGCGACGCAAACTTGATAATGGTTAGCCTCCCCGAGCCTTATGCTGTTTCGACAACAAAGGAGGCTGCAAAGACTATCTATATGGTTCTTGCACCAAACAACTATTCGGGTAGCCTTGTCGTTACGACCGACAAAGCGGTCTATACCTACGATTATGCTCGCGAGGTTGCTCGCAACACCTACTACAACGTCAATATCAACCTCTCGAACGCAACGTCGCGCAAGAGCCTCGATGGCGAACTTGGTGGTGGTGATGGTAGCGCAGCCAACCCTTATATAATCGACGAGGCAGCCGATTTGGTGCTTCTCTCGACCAAGTGTGCTGCTGCCGATGTTGCCTATATCGATAAGTGCTACCGTCAGGTGTGCGATATCGACCTCTCGGCTTCGACCTTTAAGCCTATCGGTACCGATGCAGCCCGTTTCGCAGGTACCTACGACGGTGGTAACTTCGTTGTCTCGGGTATCACTATCGCAGAGAGCAATAGCGCTCCGTGCGGTCTGTTTGCCTATACCGAGGGCGCAACTATTCGTGGCGTCGTGATTGAGAACTTCACCAACAAAGGTACGGGTGGCTGTGTCGGAGGTGTTGTCGGTAAGGCCTATAATTCGGTTATCGAGAACTGTACGATGGATAGTAACCTCTCTACGACGGTTACCATCAGTGGTGGTATCGTTGCCTACCTCTATGGCGGTAAGGTTATCAACTGCTCGACCACCGAGCGCTCGACCATCAAGAGTATCACGACAGAGTGGGCGCAGAGTGGCGGTATCGTCGGCTATGCGCTTGGCGGTGCTTCGGTCGAGGGTTGTACGATGTCGGGTAATGTAGCCTCGATAAACAAGCGTATCGGTGGTATCGTTGGCGACCTTCGTGAGAGTTCGACGGTCAAGAACTGCCGCTTTACCACTACGGCCGAGGTATTCAACAACGCCCACTCTTGCGGTGGTATCGTTGGTGGCCACTATTCGGATAGTGTGGTTGAGAATTGTATTGTTGAGGGTACAGTAGGCTCGCAAGGCCAATATTGTGGCGGTATCTCGGGTTACTTCCCAAGCGGAATAATCAAGAATTGTCGCGTTACTGCTGCGGCAACCGTATCGTCGTACAACGAGCATTGTGGCGGTATCGCAGGTATTGTCGGCTATACGGGCGACAATGTCGCAAAGGTCGAAGATTGTGTTATCGAGGGCGATATGTCGGTGCAATACCTCTCTACGGGTGGTATCGCGGGTCGCCTCTATGCGGGTAGCTCAATCATCAACTCAACGGTTAAGGAGAGTGTCGAGATTCAGGCCTTTGGCGAAAACTGTGGCGGTATCGTAGGCCTTCAATCGGGCGGAACAATCAAGAACTGCGTTATGGAGGGCGACCTCACATTGCTCTCCAATGGTCAGTACGGTGGTGGTATCGTGGGCCTGATGAATGAGGGCGAGATTCTCGATTGTACGGTTCAGCGCACATCTTCGATTTCGGTCAACGGCATTTGTGCAGGAGGTGTTGTTGGTGTTGTATCTATCTCGACAGCCTCGACGGTTTGCCTTATCGACGGTTGTACGGTCTATGCCGATGTTAAGGGCTTCTACGATGTCGGTGGCTTGGTCGGCTACGCAAAACCTAACACCGAAGGCTCGAAACTGATAATCGCCAATAGCGTCTATGCCTATGGCGAGATTTCCTCGACGGGTCTGAATAGCAACAACTACAACCTCGCAGGTGGTGTTATCGGTTGGTTGCACGGTACGACAGGCGTCGGCGAGGTTCAACTTGCCAACCTTGCAATCCGCCCTTCGCGCATCAACTGTGTTGCCGAATATGCGGGTAATAAGACTCTGCTCGGCGTTGCAGGTATTGTTGGCTTCCGCAACCGTGCCAAGACTGTCGGTATGACCTGCCTCTACACCGATTTCAATAAAGACAAGTTATATATTGGCGGCAAGCCGTTTGCCGAGTCGGGTACAACGGCTACTCTCTATGGCTCGCTCTTTGGCTCGACCAACGGTATGACGGCCAATGGCTACTTCTACGACAACTCTATCCAGTTGGGTGCGCCATCGCAGGTTAGCAAGGTCACTATGACCAACTCGAAGGCCGTTACTCCGCAGCAGATGAGCGATGGTACGTTGCTCGCCCTGCTCAATTCGGCCGCTTCGTCGGCTTCGGTTGCAGGTGTTACGATGCGTAGTTGGAAGGCCGATGCCGAGGGCTATCCTACAATCGCAACCGCTCCGGCTTGCAATGCCCAGCCATCGCAACCTTCGGTTGCCGCTCCAAAGCGTGTCAGCGTTATTGGTGACTCCATTTCGACCTATCGCGGTTATATCCCTTACGGCTATGGTGCTCACTATCCAACAACCGATGGCGACCTTAACCTCGTAGGCCAAACATATTGGTATCGACTCATCTACGACCATATGCAGAACGCACGTCTCGAACGTAATATCGCAATGTCTGCCACGGCTGTTGCCCGTACTACCAATACAGCATACGAGAGCAAAGCGTGGTTTGGCTACGACTATTGTGCGCGCTTTATCGCCCAGAATGGTGTGGGTAACCCCGATATAGTTATTATTCACGGTGGTACCAACGACTATGGCCACAACTGCGACCAACTGATTTCGGGCGTTGCTATGCGTTCAACCACCCCTGCGTCGGATAGCGCATTGGAGGCTCTCTATGCAACGGCTGCGGCCGCTACAACCCGTGCCGAGGTTGAGGCTCTCAACGATACAACCTTCTGCGAGGCCTATATCAAACTCATCTGCCTTATCCGTGAGCGTAATCCGCAGGCCAAAATCGTCTGCATCGTGGGCGACTGCGTTGGCGCAGGTATGCAAGGCTCAATCCATAAGATTGCAGCCCACTACAACGCCAAGGTTGTCGATTTGTTGGCCGTAAATGGTTTCAACGACCAAGTCTATATGCCAAAGCACGACTACAACCCTTCAACCGGTTCGGGTTGTCACCCATCGTCGAAGGCTATGGAGTTTATTGCCAATAAGATATATACGGAACTTGGCCAATGGCTTGAAAACTAATTTTAAGGGGTGATTTCGGCGTTATGCTATTTTAACGAAACAGTCACATACGCATAGTATGCTCCTGCTTCGTTAAAATAGCAAGCCTTGAAATCCCCACCTCAAAATTAGTTTTCGGGGTTTCGGGGGTTAAGGATTGAGAGGTGAAGGTCATATACGTTAAGTATGCTCCCTCCACCGCGACCAAGAGAGCGTTGAAATCCCCACCTCAAAACACTTTTATCATAAAACAGCATGGTATCAAAGTCGATACCGTGCTGTTTTTGTCTTTGCTGTGTGCGATATTCTATATTTATTCGTATATTTGCACTACTAACGTTTATTAGCAAGGGGCTGTTGCGCTCCGACATTACCGCTATGAGAAAGTTTTGGAATCTGATTAAGAGTTCGTTCGCAAGGGTGCGACAATACGTATCGCCTGTCTTTATCGTGTTGCTTGTCGCCTCGTTTACGCTTTGGTATATCGCCAAACTCAACTACAACTATACGACCGAGTTGGAGGTTAAGGTTCGCATTTGCGACACTCGATTTACGGTGCCTTGTGTAGTCGAGGGTAAGGGTACCAACCTCTTTGGCTATGCCATCTACACCTTTGGCCGTCTTAATATTCCGATTGAGGACCTTGTCTATACCGAACTTCACGAAGTGCGTGAGGCCGGTAGTGCGCCATCGCCAACCAAGCGTGTTCATATCCAATCGGCGTCGTTGCTCAATGCCATATCGGTTCGGTTGAGCGACATCAAGATTCGCTCCGTTGGAGAGATTCCGGTTATCGAAATTCCAAAGGAGCAGCAAAAATGATTAAAGTAGGCATTTGTGGCGGCATAGGTAGCGGTAAGAGTACCATCTGCGATATGTTTGTGTCGCGAGGCGTCGCTATCTACTCGGCCGATGACAGAGCCAAGGAGTTGATGCAGGGTGGTGAGCTATCCCAATCGCTCGTGGCTGCATTTGGCAAAGAGTGTTATCTGCCCGACGGCTCGCTCAATCGAGCGTGGTTGGCGGCCCGAGTCTTTGGCGACGACCAACAGCTTTCGCTCCTCAATTCGATTGTTCACCCTGCTGTGAGGAGCGACTTTGAGCGTTGGGCTTCGGAGCAGAGTGGCGACTATGTTATCTTCGAGGCTGCAATCCTCTTCGAGGCTGGTTTTGCTTCGGCTGTCGATGTTACCGTCGCGGTGGTTGCTCCGCGAGCGTTGCGTTTGGAGCGTGCAATGAAGCGCGACGGAGCTACACGGGAGCAGATTGAGGCCCGTATGGCAGCCCAAGCCTCCGACGATACGTTGGTTGCTGCGGCTAACTTTACGGTGGTAAATATTGCGCTCGACGATGTTGCGAAAGATGTGGAGCTGCTCGATGGCCGTTTTCGCGCCCTCGCTGCCCGCCAAAATATTGAGTCATAATGTTACGAAACCTGCTATCCTTGTCACGACCATTGGTGATGGCTATCGTCAATGTTACCGACGACTCGTTCTACGATGCGAGTCGTACGTTCGACGTCGAGGCCATAGAGCACCGTGTGCGTAGCGTGGTTGCCGAGGGTGCCGATATTATCGATATTGGCGGTATGTCGTCGCGCCCGGGGTCGCAACCAATTTCGCTCGAAGAGGAGTGGCAGCGTGTTGAGCGAGCGTTGGAGGTTGTGCGCCGTGTCGCACCCTCGATGCCGATTTCGATAGATACCTACCGTTCGGCAATAGTTCGCCGTGCCGTAGAGCGATATGGCGAGGTGGTGGTCAATGACATAACGGCTGGCGATGGCGATAAGGCTATGGCTGCAACGGTTGCCGAGTTGGGCCTCTACTATATCATTATGCATATGCGCGGAACGTCGCAGACGATGCAGGAGCTGACCGACTACGACGACCTGACGAGCGAGGTGTGTCGCACGCTGCGCGATAGAGCCGAGGCGTTGGTTGCGGCAGGAGTGGCACGCGACCATATTATTCTCGACGCAGGCTTTGGTTTTGCCAAGACTTTGGAGCAGAACTATCGTCTGCTTGGCGAACTCGATTATCTCTGCGCGTTGGACTATCCTGTGTTGGTTGGTCTGTCGCGCAAGTCGATGATATACCGTCTGCTCGACATCGAGCCATCGGAGGCGTTGGCCCCAACGCAGGCCCTGCATTGGGAGGCATTGCGTCAGGGCGCAAGGCTGTTGCGTGTGCACGATGTTCGCGAGGCGGTGCAGACGGTGCGTATGTTCAAGATGTTTGAAAGTCAAAATCGTAAAACAGACGATGATTAAAGCTGAAAATATATCCAAACGTTTCTCGACAGTTGAGGCTCTGCGTGGCGCTTCGGTCGAGATTCGTCGTGGCGAGATTGTCGCCATCGTCGGTGCAAGTGGTGCCGGCAAGAGTACCTTGTTGCAGATTCTCGGTACGTTGATGCCGGCCGATAGTGGTCGCGTAGAGATTGCGGGAGTCGATGTGTCGCGATTGAGCGAGCGCGAGTTGGCCGCTTTCCGTAATCGCCATATCGGTTTTGTCTTTCAGTTTCACCATCTGCTGCCCGAATTTACGGCGTTGGAGAATGTGATGATGCCGGCCCTTATCGGGGGCGTGTCGCGCCGCGAGGCTGAATCGCGCGCACTCGAATTGCTCGACATCGTCGGTATGAGCCATCGCACAAGCCATAAGCCTGTCGAGTTGTCGGGCGGAGAGCAGCAGCGAGTTGCTATTGCGCGAGCGTTGGTCAATCGCCCTTCGGTTGTGCTTGCCGACGAGCCTACGGGTAATCTCGATACCCGCAACCGCGATGAGATACAGCGTCTGTTGGTCGATGTTCGTGAGAAGTTCGACCAGACGATAGTGATGGTAACCCACGACGAGGTCTTGGCTTCGCTTGCCGACCGTAAAATCTCGATGAGCGATGGACAGATACTCTAACCTCTCGTTCGAGGAGTTGCACGACCTGCTCGAAACACTCCACGACCGTTATAACCGCCCCGAATTTATCGAGGCGGACCCTATAAGCATTCCGCACTCGTTTGAGCGCACCGAGGATAAGGAGATTGCGGGCTTTCTCGCTGCAACCATTGCGTGGGGCAACCGCAAGGCGATTGTCAAGAGCGCGCGCCGTATGGTCGAGATGATGGATAATGCACCTTTCGACTTTACGATGAACGCCTCGGAGGGGGATTTGAAGCCACTCCTGCGCTATGTTCACCGCACCTTCAATGGTCAAGATTTTACCGATTTCATCTTGGGTTTGCGCCACTTATGCTCGAAGTGGGGTAGCGTTGGCGAGGCTGTGCAGGGGTTGTATGAGCGTGAAGGCTCGATAGAGGGCGTTCTGGCGGAGTTGCGCCAAGAGTTCTTCGAGGTGGAGCACTGCCCACACTGCGAGAAACACCTCTCCTCTATTGCGAAGGGCGCATCGTGCAAGCGACTCAATATGTATTTTCGTTGGTTTGTTCGCCAGGATAACCGAGGAGTCGATTTTGGCTTGTGGCAACGCATACCGACCTCGGCACTCTATCTTCCGTTAGATGTTCATACGGGCAATATGGGTAGGGCATTAGGCTTGCTTACTCGCAACTCCAACGACTGGAAAGCCGTTGCCGAGATAACATCTTCTCTCCGTCAGCACGATGCAGACGACCCCGTAAAGTATGATTTTGCGTTGTTTGGGGCAGGGATCGAAGGCCTTCTTAAATAAACGGAAAACTATCGCCGAGCAGAATTTCTGCTCGGCGATACTTCTATTTATCCATTAGTTTTACAATAGGAACTGTCTTTGATATATTGTCCTTGTTTAGATAATTATATACACCTACTTGGCGCATACATAGACCTTTTGGTACTGGAATTTCTTGCTCGTCATAGTAATACTCCCCGTTATCGTTTGTAATAAGGACTACGACGCCAGTTTTCCTTCTTACTTTGATCTTTTCGCTACTAAACAGCATATATTCGTCGTGGTATACCTCTTCATAAGCCAAAGCGTATTTTCCTTCGATGGTTTGAATAACAACATAATTTTCTCCTGTGAAACATTGTGTTGGTTGTTCAAAAAAGGTCATACCATCCGGTTTTGAATCTGCGTTGGATTTTGCAATAATTAGTGCGCATATAAAAGTGAATGCTATTCCAGCAATAAATCCTAAAAGAAAAACTATCCATCTCTTCATAATGTCCAAGTTTAGAGTATTCGAACACAAATTTAGAATTTTATTTTTGATTGAGCAAAAAATGGCGGCAGTAAATAAATGTCATCAAATAATTCTCAATTCTCAATTCTTAATTCTCAATTTTATTTAATTTTGCATTCTGAATTTTGCATTTTGCATTCCGTTATGTCTGGTTTCCGTTTCAAGCAGTTTGCCGTAGAGCAGGAGGATGTGGCGATGAAGGTCGGCACCGATGGCGTATTGCTTGGTGCGTGGGCTTCGTTTGGCGATGCTCGACGCGTTCTCGATATTGGTACGGGTACGGGTGTTATCGCGCTGATGGCGGCGCAACGCTCCTCGGCCGAGACGATAGTTGCCGTCGAGATTGATAGAGCAGCTGCCGCTTGCGCTTCGTCTAACTTCGTGGCTTCGCCGTGGTCCGACCGCTTGTCGGTGGTCGAGGGGGCGGTACAGGAGTATGCCGCAGAAGAGCAGTTCGACTATATAATCTCCAATCCTCCATACTTTGTCGATTCTTTGCGTTCGCCCGATGCGCGTCGCACGATGGCTCGCCATACAACCGACCTTACGTTCGAGCAACTTGCTGCGGCTGTTGAGCGGCTGTTGGCCACAAGTGGTCGCTTCGGTATTGTTCTGCCGACGGAGCAGATGGAGCAGTTCGCATCGACAACGTCGCTCGTTATGTTGCGACGCTGCAACGTACACTCCGTTCCGGGCGGTGCGGTAAAGCGTGTGCTGGCCGAGTTTGGCCACGAACGTAGTGGCGAACTTGTGGTCGAGACCCTCACAATTGAGACCGATATGCGGGGCCAATTTAGCGACCAATATAGGGCCTTGACGCAGGATTTTTATCTTAAATTTTGATTATCGGGCGAAAAAGATTAACTTCGCAAAGCGTTATAATATCATAGACTATGAAACGACTTCTTTTATTGATTACGTTATTAGGTAGTGTGGCATTGGCTTCGGCCCAGCCAACGAGCCGTAAAGGTGCATATTTTGTCGACGGACAACTTGTTCTGTCGCAACCTAAAAGTAGTTTGGCTGTTGTCCTGACAACAGAGACCGAACGCTTTACCCCAGGCCAATTTGCTCGCTATGCGCAGAAATATTTGGGCGTTCGTGCTTCGTTGTCGGAGCGTGTTGCCTCGTCGATTGTTGCGGCCGAGATTTTGGCCGAGATGCCAACCGCAAAGGCGGTAGACGAGGTTGTGGAGTCGGCCTCGGAGCAGTCGGTGTTGCCTATCTATCGTAGCGATAATGGCGCTCTTTCGGTTGAACAGCAAGCTGCCAAGGCTGCCGAGATGATATATGCTCTGCGCAAGCAGCGTCGCGAACTTATTGCCGGTGATATTGGCGAGCACGTCTTTGGTGCGGGCTTAAAGGCTGCGCTCGACGAGATTGCTCGTATGGAGGCGGAGTGCTTGTCGCTATTCTATGGTACTACCGAGCGTCGCCGTCAAGAGTATCGCTTTGCTATTGCGCCTTCGGCCGATGCGCCAACGAGCGTGCTGTGTCGTTTCCGCGACGATTCGGGCGTGTTGCCTATTGCCGACCTTTCGGGCGAGGCGGTGGTGCTTAACATAACCCCGTCGGCTGTCGATTTGTCGGGCATAACCCCTGCAACAGCCAAGGATAAGGTCGTTTGGGAGTATGCAGTTGCTGCACCGTGCCGTTGTGTGCTGACGTGTGGTAATACCGACCTTGCAACCGTTGAGTTGCCTCTCTATCAGTTTGGTCGCACCATAACCGTTGCTGCCCCTCGTTAGACCAATGGCCGACAATCATACATCAAGAATGGTTGCCCTGTTGGGCGCACTGCGTAAGCAGATGAATGGCGCGATGCTCGATACGTTTCGCTGCTATGGTGCCGACTATGGCGCCAACTACGGAGTTGCTATCCATACGTTGCGCGATATGGCTTCGGAGGTGGGGTGTGACGACGAGTTTGCCCGCTATCTCTATCGTCAGCAGGTGCGCGAATTGCAGATTATAGCTTTGTGGTGTGCCGACCCGATGCAGGTTGTCGGCGACCAAGATTTGGAGTTCTGGGGTGCAGGCCTAATCAACTCCGAACTTGCCGAGCAGGCGGCTCACGCACTTTTGTCGCGCGTGCCGTCGATAGCTACTTGCCTCGCAGAGTGGATTGAGGGTGGAGATGCGTTGCGAGCCTATGCCGCATTGTTGGCTGCCTCACGCTCGACTCTGATTGCGTCGGATAGAGTCTTGGAGGCTATCCAGATGGCGGTCGAAAAGTTCCCCGACAATAGACTTGTTGCGCAGGGTGCGGTGGCTCTTGCTGCTTCGCTTATAGCAAGAGAGCGCCCGATAGCTCGGCAACTGCTCTGCATATCGGGCGATAGTGCTTCGGCACGATACCTCCTCGAAGAGGTTGCGTGGCGATTGGAGTATTAGTCCTCTGCGTCGTGTCGTGGCTCGAAGATGCAGCGAGCCAACTCTCCGACGTTGTTAATCCTTATAACCTCAATACCCTTAACCTTTTTCTGACTCTTTGTGGCGTAGCCCGATACGACTATGCGCTTAAATCCGAGTCGTGCCGCTTCGGCTATACGTTGCTCGGTGCGTGATGCAGGTCGAACTTCGCCCGAGAGGCCAATCTCGCCCGCGAGTGCAAGGCCTTCGCGAAGAGGTCGGTCGAAATAGGAGGAGATGACCGCTGCTACGACAGCCAAATCCAATCCCGTGTCGGCAACGCGAAAACCACCGGCAAAGTTGAGGAATACATCTTTTTGAAACATCTTCATTCCTACTCGCTTTTCGAGTACGGCCAACAACATATTCATACGACGTGTGTCGTAGCCCGTTGCGTTGCGTTGCGGAGTTCCATAGGCTGCGTGGCTGACGAGCGACTGCACCTCAATCAAGTAGGGGCGTATGCCATCGACCGTAGCACCTACAGCAATGCCACTCAATGGCTGGTCGTAGTGCGAGAGGAGTATCTCCGAAGGGTTTTCGACCGAGCGTAGTCCGTTGTCGAGCATCTCGAATACGCCGATTTCGAACGTCGCACCAAAACGGTTCTTTATGCCGCGCAGTATGCGGTAGGAGTTGTTGCTGTCGCCCTCGAATTGCAGAACGACATCGACAATATGCTCCAAAATTTTAGGGCCAGCAATCGTACCCTCCTTTGTGATGTGGCCGATGATGAATATCGCCGTGCCACTGCCCTTGGCATATTTGAGCAGTGTCGATGCGCACTCGCGTATCTGCGAAACACTGCCTGCCGACGACTCGACGAGATTGGTATACATCGTCTGTATCGAGTCGATAATCACAACGTCGGGGTGCAGCGCATCAATCTGATTTACGATGTTTTCGAGCAACGTCTCGGTATATACTACGCACTCCTCGTTGGCTATGCCTATGCGCTCGGCACGCAATCTAATCTGTTCGGCCGACTCCTCGCCCGAGACATAGAGTGTGCGAAGGCCCGTTGGCGAGAGGGCAATTTGGAGCGACAGAGTCGATTTGCCGATGCCGGGCTCACCACCCAGCAATACAAGCGACCCTGCAACCAGACCTCCACCAAGCACGCGATTAACCTCGCCATTGCCTGTGTCGATGCGCTTGGTTGTGTTGTAGCCAATATCGCCAATCTTGGTAGGTCGCGCTGTCGGGATAGAGCCACCCGTGACTGTTGCAGCAACCGAGGCTTCACGGCCCGACGAGATTATCTCCTCGGTGAGCGAATCCCAAGCCCCGCACGAAGGACACTTACCCAGCCACTTTGGGGTTTCAAAGCCACATTCGCGGCAGAAATATGCACGTTTAACTTTGGCCATAACTACTTAAATAGTCGGTATATATCGTTTCCGTTAGCGAAGAGTACCAGCGCGAGAATCAGTGCCATACCGATATATTGCGCTATTTCGAGTACGCGGTCGCTGACTTTGCGGCCCGTAATCATCTCCCAAAGCGTAAATAGCGTGTGTCCGCCATCGAGACCCGGAATAGGAATCAGGTTCATTATCGCAAGGATAATCGAGAGGAAGGCGGTCATCGACCAAAAGCGTTGCCAATCCCAATCCGAAGGGAAGATGTTGCCAATGGCGATAAAGCCACCGACCTGCTTATAAAGACCCGTGTCGGGCTTAACGATAAGGCAGAGTTGGTCCCAATAACTCTTGATTGTGCGAGCGGTAAGTTGCGCACCTGCTGGAATTGCCTCCCAAAGCGAGTAGTTGATTTGGCGCGGAGCAATGCCGAGAACATAGAGGCCTATCTTGCCCTCGGGCGAGAGCGTTGTCGTGAGTTGCAACGTGTCGGCCTCGCGACATACGGTAAATTGAGCCTCTTTCGATGCGCGAGCCGTGAGCAGTGCGTTGTACTTCAAGAAATCCTCCTCCTCGATACCGTCGATGCCTATGATGCGGTCGCCCTTTTGGAAACCTGCCGCAGCGGCCTCGACCGAAGCAATGCTATCGACGATAAACGGTATGCGTGGCGTGCAGAAGGCAGCAAAATTGCGCTCGTCCTGGCGCAACTCGTTGAGCTGCTCGGCCGAGAGATTGAAGCGCTGAATAGCGTGGTCGCGAACGACCGTAACCTCGGCATTGTCCTTGGCCAAAAGCACAGCCGACGGAATCTTTGCAACGTTGTCGATAGGCTCGTTATCAATCGAGATTATGCGGTCGCCCGTGCGGAAGCCGAGTTTGTGACCCGCCTCGTTGAAGGTGTAGCCGATTGTAATATCTTCGTTGGCGATATAGGTGTTGCCCCAGGCATAACTGATTCCGCAGTAGATGAGGAAGGCCAAGATGACGTTCATCGATACACCTGCCACAAGCACGAAGAAGCGTTGCCACGCGGGTTTCGAACGGTATTCGTAAGGCTTTGGCTCGCTTGCCAGACCTTCGGTGTCGAGACTCTCATCGACCATTCCTGCGATTTTGCAGTAGCCGCCGAGAGGAATCCAACCCAGACCATACTCGGTGTCGCCACGACGGAACTTAAAGAGCGAGAAGCCCCAATCGAAGAAGATGTAGAACTTCCCGACACGGATTTTGAACATACGGGCCACGATAAAGTGGCCAAATTCGTGGACCGTCACCAATAGCGTGAGGCTCAAAAAGAATTGGATTGCTTTTATCAGAATTTCCATAGCGGTTTATCGGTGTTTTGTGTTAAAGTTTCAAAAATTCGGTGGCCAAACGGCGCGACTCCTTGTCGGCCGCAGCGTAGTCATCAACCGTAGGGTTGAGCGTAAATGTTGCACGGTCTAGCGCGTGCTCAATAGTGCGCACAATATCGAGATAGGCGCAACGCTTTGCCAGGAAGGCTGCAACGGCAACCTCGTTAGCACCATTCATCGTGCAGGCCGCAGTGCCTCGACGACGCAGACAGTCGTAGGCGATGTCGAGCGCAGGGTATTTGATGCGGTCCACTTCGCAGAAGGTGAGCGAAGGGTTGTCGGTGAAGCTGAAATGCTCGCATTTGCGCGATGCTCGTTGTGGGAACATCAGTGCGAACGATATTGGCGTGCGCATATCGGGCGTGCCGAGTTGCGCCTTGATTGCTCCGTCCTCAAACTCTACCATCGAGTGAATGATTGATTGAGGGTGCTGAATGACCGAGATTTTCTCTGGCTCGACACCAAAGAGCCAATGTGCCTCGATAACCTCAAAGCCTTTGTTTACGAGTGTCGAGGAGTCGATAGTAATCTTTGCACCCATACTCCATTGAGGGTGGCGCAGAGCCTGCTCGACCGTTACGTTGGCCAGAGCCTCGCGCGGAAGGTCGCGGAACGAGCCACCGCTGCAAGTGATGATGAGGCGACGCAGTGGCGCAACCTCTCCCATAAGACATTGGAAGATAGCCGAGTGTTCGGAGTCGATAGGAATAATAGGCGCGTGGTGCTGCATCGCAAGGCGCATAATCATCTCGCCGCCGACAACCAGACTCTCTTTGTTGGCAAGCGCTACCTTCTTGCCCTGTTCGATAGCCATCTTGGTCGGAATCATACCCGCATAACCCACCAATGCATTGACGACGACATCGACGTTCGACGCTGCGGCACATTGTGCAATCGCCTCTTCACCGGCATAGACCTTTATCGGGTAGTTGGCTAGAGCCTCGCAGAGGTTGCCATAGAGCGACTCGTCGGCTATGACAACATTGTCGGCCCCAAACTCTAAGGCTTGGGTGGCAAGTTGTTGCCAATTGCGATGGGCCGTTAGAGTTACTATCTCGAAGAGTTCGGGGTTCTCGCGGACGATGTCGAGTGTCTGTACGCCAATCGAGCCGGTAGAGCCGAGTAGTGCGATTCGTTGTTTCATAGTTGGTTGTCTTCTGTTAGAATACTATATACGATTCGGGGTTAAGTGGCTTGGAGTTGTTCCATAACTCAAATTCGAACATCTCGTCCGACTTCTCCTCGACCGAGGAGTAGCCGATGACCTCGCCCGTTGCAAGGCGCTGGCCTTTGGCGACGATGGTGCTCGATAGGTTGCGGTATATCGACAACATACCGTTGTCGTGCTGTATGCCGATGGTGTGACCTCGGTCGGGTTGCCAATCGACAATCGTTGCTGTGCCACCGGCAATAGCTGAAATGGGGGCTTCGGGTGCGCCGGCCATACGGATACCGTAGAGGCCGATTTTGGCGTTAAATCGCTCCGAAATGATGCCCTCCATAGGTTTTATGGCGTTGATGTTGCTCCTTACGCTTTGTTGCTTGTTGAGTGCATAAGGGCCATCGGCCTCCAATTCGCGACGCAACAAAGAGTCGGCTTGCGATGGTGGAACGATGCCTCGGTGTTGGCGGACAGAGTCGAGCGCAACGCTACGCATTGCAGGAGTCTTGCCATCGACGACGAGTATGCGGTTCTCGTTGTAGATGAGCATATCGTTCATCTTGCGTTCGAGCGAGTCGATGCGTATCAGGTTGCGTATCAGCGTCTCGCGCGACTTGCTCGCATCGGTGCGATAGCCCGGAAGCAGGTCGAGCAGTGGGGTATATGCCACAAGCAGAAGCAGCGTGGCAAAGACGATGCTCACTATTGCTATCGATACGGTCACCATACCGAGTGGCGAGAGGTGGGTGTGCCATCTTTCGCTCTTCGATTCGGGGTCGCTGATACTTATGCGATGCTTGCGGCCCAGATTGCGACACCAGGTTATGAGGGAGTTAATGCCTTTCATATGCGAATATTTCTTACAAAGGTAAGAAAAGAGTGTCGATTTGCCAAATTGCCAACCGCAAAGATTGCAAAAAGGGCAATAATTGGGCAAAATTTCTCTCTGCGTTTGTTGCAGTTGGCCGAAGTGCGTGGTTGTTGTGGCTCTTTTGGGCTGTTGTCTTGCAAAATTGGTAAAAAAGGCCTAATTTTGTGGTGATTTATGCGCCTATGCGCGCGAGGTCCTGTTTTTGAGTATTAACCAAACATAGCGGATATGAAGAGTTATATCAGAATTTTTATCGTCACCGTGGTCCTGACCATCGTGTCGTGCGGTGTGCTGACCGCCTCCGAGAAGAGTCGTTTTGTCAAGCGATACAAGGCCTTTGTTGAGGAGTTTGTCGAGGAGTGCAAGGAGTACGATGCCAAAGATTGGGAGAAGGCTATCGAGCGATACGAAAAGGAGATTGCCGAGTATAAGCGCCTTTTGGTCGATATGACTGACGAGGAGCGTCAAATCATCAACGACCTCAATGCCGAGGTTAATGCCAAGGTCGTGAAGCGTAAGATGAAGAGGGCTGGTCGTGAGATTGAGGCAACGTGGGACGAGGCCATTAAGACTATCAAAAAACTTTTGGATTAAGGAACAATATAAAAAACATAACAACAATGGTAAAACCAACACTTCTTGTGCTTGCTGCGGGTATGGGCTCGCGCTATGGCTCGCTCAAACAGATGGACGGAGTAGGTCCTAACGGCGAGGCTATTATCGACTATTCGGTATTCGATGCAATTCGTGCCGGATTTGGAAAGGTTGTATTCGTTATTCGTCACTCATTTGCCGACGACTTTACGGCGGTCTTCAATGCCGAGCGTTTTGGTGGTCGCATCGAGGTAGAGTATGTATATCAGGAGTTGGAAAATCTGCCCGAGGGCTTCGCTGTTCCCGAGGGTCGTGAAAAGCCGTGGGGTACCAACCACGCTGTGATGATGGCCGCTTCGGCTATCGACACTCCGTTTGCGGTAATCAATGCCGACGACTTCTATGGCGAAGATGCCTACAAGGTTATCGGTGGCTACCTCTCGCAGTTGGAGGGTAGCGAAGGTCGCTACTGTATGGTTGGCTACGAGGTCAATAAGACCTTGTCGGAGAACGGTACGGTGTCGCGAGGCGTATGTACGGTCGATGCGGAGGGTAACCTGACGTCGATGGTCGAGCGTACGAAGATTGAGCGCAATGCTGCGGGCGAAATTGTCTTCCACGACTTGGGCGACGATGTGGTTTTGGAGGAGAATACACCGGTTTCGATGAACCTATTTGGCTTCACACCCGACTACTTCACCCATTCGGAGGCGGCCTTCAAGGAGTTCCTTTCGGCCGAGACTACCAAGACCAATCTCAAAGCCGAGTTCTTTATTCCGCTTATGGTCAATTGCCTTATCGGTGGCGGTGTAGCCAAGATGAAGGTGCTTTCGACCTCGGCAAAGTGGTTTGGAGTAACCTATAAGGAGGATAAGCCGCAGTTGATGGCCAAAATCGAGGCCTTGATTGCCGATGGCGTATATCCTCGCAACCTGTGGGAGTAATACGGGTTGCACCCCAAAAGAGAGTTTATAATCTATAATTTTTTAGAGACTGATGAAACAAGTAAGAGTTCGCTTTGCGCCAAGCCCAACAGGTCCGCTTCATATTGGCGGTGTGCGCACGGCATTATATAACTATCTGTTTGCCCGTCACCACGGCGGTAAGATGATTTTGCGTATCGAGGATACCGATTCGCAGCGTTTTGTCGAGGGTGCCGAGGAGTATATTATCGAGTCGCTCAAATGGTGCGGTATCGAGATTGACGAGGGTGTCGGTTATGGCGGTCCTCACGCTCCATATCGTCAGAGCGAGCGTCGCGAGATATACCTCAAATATGCCAAGCAGTTGGTCGATGCGGGTTGGGCATACTACGCATTCGATACCTCGGAGGAGTTGGAGGTATTGCGTAAGCAGTACGAGGAGCGAGGCGAGACCTTTGCCTACAACTCAAAGGTGCGCACCGTGTTGCCAACGTCGCTTTCGCTCTCGGCCGAGGAGGTTGAGGCGCGAATCGCACGCGGCGATGTGTGGGTTGTTCGTTTCAAGATGCCGGAGAACGAGGTTGTGAAGATGCACGACCTTATTCGTGGCGATGTCGAGGTCAATACTTCGACGCTCGACGACAAGGTTCTCTACAAGTCGGTCGATGCACTTCCGACCTACCACCTTGCCAATATCGTCGATGACCACTTGATGGAGATTTCGCACGTTATTCGTGGCGAGGAGTGGTTGCCGTCGTTGCCACTTCACTATCTGCTCTATCGTGCATTTGGTTGGAGCGATACGCAACCCGAATTTGCTCACCTTCCGCTCTTGCTCAAACCTACGGGTGGCGGTAAGCTCTCGAAGCGCGATGGCGATAAGATGGGCTTCCCTGTATTCCCGCTCTATTGGGTTTCGCCAACGGGCGATACGGCTCACGGCTATCGTGAGGATGGGTATTTCCCGGAGGCCTTTATCAATATGCTCGCACTCTTGGGCTGGAATCCGGGTACGGAGCAGGAGATTTTCTCGATGCAGGAGTTGATTGACTCCTTCTCGCTCGACCGCGTGTCGAAGTCGGGAGCTCGTTTCCAACCCGACAAGGCAAAGTGGTTCAATGCTCAATATATGCACAACAAGAGCGCCGAGGAGTTGGCTACACTCTATCAGCCGATTTTGCGTGAGCACGGTGTCGAGGTGTCGGACGAGGTTGCAGGTCGTGCGGCCTATATTATGCGTGAGCGTGCAACATTTGTTGGCGATTTGTGGGATTTGACCTCCTACTTCTTCGTTGCTCCAACCGAGTACGAGGAGAAGCAGGTCCGCAAATATTGGAAGGGCGACAATCCTGCCCACTTGGCCGAGGTACGCGAGGTTTTGGCCTCGATTGACGACTTCTCGCTCGAAAATACCGAGCGTATTGTTCACGCTTGGATTGAGGAGAAGGGCTATGGAATGGGTCAGATTATGAATACCTTGCGCTTGGCTTTGGTCGGTGCGGGTAAAGGTCCTGGTATGTACGATGTAACATCGTTCATAGGCAAGGAGGAGTGCTTGAAGCGTATCGACTACATTCTCGCCAATCTTAAACCAGCCGATGTCGAGTAGTATGACTATCGAACAACATATTTGGGGCGTTACGCCCGAAGGGGAGGCTATCGTAATCTATACGATGCGCAACGAGCGTGGTAGCGAGGTGCAACTCTGCAATGTCGGTGCTGCTCTGGTGTCGGTTAAGTTTGCCGACCGTGACGGTAAAATCGACGATGTAGTTCTTGGCTACCGCAACGCTTTGAGCTATATCGGCGATGGTGCTGCGTGTGGCAAGAGTGTTGGTCGTGTTGCCAACCGCATTGCCGGAGGTCGTATGACTGTCGAGGGCGTGGAGTATCGTCTCGAAGTGAATAACGGCCCTAATCACCTGCACGGTGGAACGAAGGGCTTTGCTAACCGTCTGTGGGAGTCGCACGTCGAGGTTAATCGAGTGGTTTTCGACCTCTTCTCGGAAGATGGCGACCAGGGCTATCCCCACGAGGTTGTGGCCGAGGTTATCTACGATTTCGACGATGAGGACGCTCTCGAAATAACCTTCAAAGCCAAGAGTAGTGGCACAACGCCTATCAACCTTACCAATCACGCCTATTGGAATCTCGCAGGCGAGTCGAGTGGTACGATTTTCGACCACGAGTTGCAACTCAACGCTTCGCACGTCTTGGAGTACGACTATGTCCAAATCCCAACGGGCCGACTGCTCGATGTCACCGATACGGTGATGGATTTCCGCAAGCCTCGTCGCTTGGGCGATGGCATTGCCGATACCTTTAACCACCTGCAAGAGTATCGTGGCTACGACCACTACTTTGTCGTTGATGGTTGGCAGAAGAATATACTTGGCGAGGTAGGCGTATTGCGTGACCCTCACTCTGGTCGTGCTGTGCGTATCCTCTCATCGCAACCTGGCTGTATGCTCTATACGGGTAACTATCTGGGTAGCTCGCCCGAATCAAAGTCGGGCGGTCGATACTCCGACTATGCCGGAGTTGCTATCGAGTGCCAGGGCTATCCCGATGCAGTCAATCACTCCGAGTTTCCGTCGGTGTTGGTGCGAGAGGGGGAGTTGTATTGTCAGAAGATAGTCTACCAGCTTTTGGTGTTATAGCAGGCCATATACTGCCGCTAATAAAAAAGCCGCCATATCCATTGGCGGCTTTTTTGCGCAAGATTGAGGGTTGGTAAGGGCTAGTAAAGGCTATTAACGGCTAGTAAGGGTAGCGCAAGAGGCTGGGTAGAATAAGTAGTTTGAGTAGGCTGGGTGGAACAAAATGCGCTACCCAGTCTACTCATTCTACCCAGTACGCCCATTCTACCCATTAAGTTGCGCACCCCCCTCGCTCTTTTATCTATGCCAACGCAATACGGTTGCCGTGCGCGAGGTGTTGTAGAGGCGGATATAGTGATGCAGGTTGCCGTCGTCGTCGCGCTCCGAGTAGGAGAAGTGTTCGACTGCGGTATCTTGTCGTCCTTCGCCACCAAAACGGCTCTCGTCGGTCGATAGGCAGATTGTATATTTGCCTGGGCGAGGTACCTCGGTTATATAGTCGGGTATCGAAGCGGTCGGGTGCCAATTAAAGACAAAGAGCAGGTTGCGATGCGAGAATACGAGCGTCTTGTTCTCGTGGTCGGTGTTCCATCGCCACGGGTAGCCATTCTGCAAAACCTTGTTTCGCTTTATAAGTCGAATCATCGCCTTGTCGAACTCGCCAAGGAACGAATATCGCAGGAAGCCGTTGTCGGCCAACGACCACTGACGACGTGCGTGCGCATAACTCCAATCGTTGCCCTCGCGCGGGAAATCAATCCACTCGGGGTGGCCAAACTCGTTGCCCATAAAGTTGAGGTAGGCGTCGCCACCTGTTGCGATGGTCATCAGCCTAATCATCTTGTGCAGAGCCATACCGCGGTCGATAAGCAGGTTCTCCGAGGCGCGATTCATCGCAAAGTACATCTCCTTGTCCATCAGTCGGAAGGCTATGGTTTTATCGCCAACGAGGGCCTGGTCGTGCGACTCGGCATAGGCTACGGTCTTTACCGAAGGCAGACGCGAGGTCATAATGCTCCACATCTCGTCGAGATTCCAATCCTCGTCGGGAATATCCTCCAACAACTTAATCCAATAGTCGGGGATTGCCATACCGAGTCGGTAGTCGAAGCCAATACCGCCATCGTCGATAGGGCTGCACATACCCGGCATACCGCTAACGTCCTCGGCTATGGTTATGGCCGCAGGTTTTAGCTCGTGGATAAGTCGGTTGGCGAGTGTTAGATATACCAGCGCATCGCGATTTACCCCCTCGTCGAAGAACTTCTCGCGACAATCGAAGTCGGTATAGCCGTGGTGGTGATATATCATCGAGGTTACGCCATCGAAGCGGTAGCCGTCGAAGTGAAATTCGTCGAGCCAATACTTGACATTCGATAGCAGGAAGTGCTGTACTTCGCGCTTGCCGTAGTCGAAGGTCTTGGAGTCCCAATATTGCTGATAGCCCGCATCACCGGCCTTTGAGTAGAGGTCGGCCGAGCCATCGAGTTCGTTGATACCCTCGTTGAGGTTTTTGACGTAGTGGGCGTGTACAAGGTCCATAATTACTGCAATGCCCATTGAGTGCGCCTTGCGCACCAGCGACTTCAACTCCTCGGGTGTGCCAAAGCGCGACGAGGGTGCGAAGAAGCTCGAAACGTGGTAGCCGAACGAGCCATAGTATGGGTGCTCGGCAATGGCCATAACCTGTATGGCGTTGTAGCCATCGCGACGTACGCGTGGCAGTATCTTCTTCTCAAATTCGCTGTAAGTGCCGACACCTTCGCGCTCCTGTGCCATACCGACGTGGGTCTCGTAGATAAGCAGTGGGGTGGTGTGCTTGGCAATATCGAATGAGTCGCCCTGCCAATCAAATGGCTGCGGAATCCAAAATTGGGCGGTATAGTTCTTGCTCTCGTCGTCTTGCACCACGCGCGTAGCGTAGGCAGGTATGCGGTCGTGCCAACCATTTTCGCCGTGAATGTGGAGCTTATACAGCGAGCCGTGTGTCAGTCGGTCGGCATACATTGCGTCGGGTAGAAATATGCTCCAAACACCCTCCGTGTTGCGGTCGAGTCGCAGTTGTGTGCGCTGCCAACCGTTGAAATCGCCAAAGATATAGACGTCGTGAGCCTTTGGCAGCCACTCGCGAAACCACCAGCCCGACATATCGTCGTCGCGTTGCCAACCGAAATAGCGATAGCCGTTGGCGTAGTCGGCAATAGAGCCGCCATTGCGCTCTATCTCGCTGATTTTTTGCAGATAAAGCTCGTGGCGAAGTTCGATTTCGTCGGCTACGGGTTGTAGCCAATCGTCTTGCTCAACTATTGGCAGAGTCTGTTTTTCTCTCATAGCGATAGTGTATGATTGGAGTTTTCATACAAATATAGTACATATTTTATCAATATCCAATAGTTGTCGCGCTTTGCTGTTTCGAAAAATATAACTATCTTTGAAAGCGTTTTTATAGTTGTGAAAATGCTAATTTATTAACTAAAACCAAATAAAACTATGTTCAAAGGACATCCAAAAGCCCTTTATGCCCTCGCTCTTGCCAATACGGGTGAGCGTTTTGGCTACTACACAATGTTGGCTGTATTTGCCTTGTTCCTCCGTGCAAACTTTGGTTTGGACGCGAGCGTTGCAAGTATTATTTACAGTACCTTCCTCGGCCTTGTATATTTTATGCCGCTTCTTGGTGGTATCTTGGCCGACAAATTCGGTTATGGTAAGATGGTTACCATCGGTATCTCGGTAATGTTCCTCGGATACCTGCTTCTGTCGTTGCCTCTCGGTGGCGAGACGTTGGCTATGGTTGCTATGCTTGGCTCGTTGCTCTTTATCGCCCTCGGTACGGGTCTCTTCAAGGGTAACTTGCAGGTTATGGTCGGTAATCTCTACGACGACCCTAAATATGCCGCAAAGCGTGACTCTGCCTTCTCGCTCTTCTATATGGCTATCAATATCGGCGCCTTGTTTGCTCCGACCGCAGCCGTTGAGATTATGAGATGGGCCGAGGAAAAATTAGGTTTCTCGGGTAACGATGCCTACCACTTCTCGTTTGCTGTGGCTTGCGCTGCGCTGATTATCTCGATTATCATCTACTATGCCTTCCGCTCGACCTTCCGTCACGTTGAGGGTGGCAAGAAGAGTGGCGATAAGGGTGCTACGGCAGTTGTTGAGGATAACCTTACACCGGCCGAGACCAAGGCTCGTATCGTGGCTCTCTGCCTTGTGTTTGCCGTTGTAATCTTCTTCTGGATGGCATTCCACCAGAACGGTCTTACGCTTACCTATTTTGCCGATGAGTTTACCGTAAATAAGGCTTTCGGTCTCGATACGATGCTCTTCGACGTGTGGAATTTGGTGCTTATCATCGTAGCCGTATATGCGACATTCTCGATGTTCCAGAGCAAGGGCGCGATTGCGAAAATTCTCTCGGGTGCTTTTGCTTCGGGCGTTTTGGCATTCCTCGTCTATCGTGCTATGGGCGTTGAGGCTACCACCGAGGTTGCTGTCGATGCTCCAATCTTCCAACAGTTTAACCCATTCTATGTAGTTGCCCTCACTCCATTCTCGATGGCTATCTTCGGTGCGCTTGCAAATCGAGGCAAAGAGCCTTCGGCACCGCGTAAGATTGCCTATGGTATGTTGGTCGCAGCCGTTGGTTTTGCTGTTATGGCGTTTGGCTCTAACGGTTTGAATACTCCACAGACCCAGCAGTTGCCTATTACGGTTGAGACTGCCGAGGGCTTTGCACAGGATATTGTTGATGCGCAGGACGCAGCAGAGTTGCAGAAGGTCGAGGCTGATAAGGCTGCCTTTGTCGATACTCTTAACGATGCTGTTGCCGAGGCCGAGGAGAGTGGCGATGCTGCACAACTTGCCGAGGCACAGAAACTGTTGGCCCTCTTTAACGATACCTATGCTGCGAAGATGACAATCCTTACAGCCTCTACTATGGTTGTCGAGGAGACCAAGAGTGAGCCTGCACCTGTTGTTGAGGCTGCTCCTGCTACCGAGGGTGAGGAGGTTGCACCTGTTGTTGATAAGGCTGCGGAGGTAGCCCAGGCCGAGGCTGCTTTGGCCAAGATTAAGGCTTCAATTCCGCAATCAACCCGCGTATCGCCATATTGGTTGATTCTCACATACCTCATCTTGACCTTCGCCGAGTTGTTGCTCTCGCCTATGGGTATCTCGTTCGTATCGAAGGTTGCTCCTCCGAAGTACAAGGGTATGATGATGGGTGGCTGGTTCGTGGCTACCGCTATCGGTAACTTCCTGGTTGCTGTCGGTGGCTTGCTCTGGGGCGGTATTCCATTGACTATCGTTTGGTCGGTATTTATCGTGCTTTGCTTGCTTTCGGCGATGTTTATGTTTGTTATGATGAAGCGTTTGGAGAGCGCAACAAAATAAAAATTGTTTTTAAGCAGCGTTTGCTGCGTTAAACTTCGGTAGCCGAGTTGCTCACATACGCCAAGTATGCTGCGCACTCGGCTCCTTGTTTGCCTTACAACCATCTGCTTAAATTCCAATTTTACTTATTGGGAGGATAATCTTGAAAATCCTCACATACGGTTAGTATGCTGCGGTTTCGGGAGAAACTGTTATTGTTGCACTCGCCTCTCTATTTGCGTTTTTTGTGTGGTCGTTAGGGTCGTTAAGCCCTCGCAGAGGGCTTTTCCTCCTTCGCGCCTCGGCATAATGTGCAAGCACCTTCTGCACTCGGCTTGGCGTCGGTTAAGGTCGTTAGGGGACATTCTCTAAATATCCTAAACTCTCTAATGCCTCTACCGCCTCTATATAATAAATAGGTATCCCCACAACAACAGAGGGCGCCCAAATGAATAGGCGCCCTCTGTTTGCTTGTAGTATTGCGTTCGGCTATAAATACCCCTCTTTGACGAGCATCTCTCTTACGGCCTGCCAATCGACGAATGGACGGGTTGCGGTAGGTAGCGTTTTGAGCGGAATACCGAGTGCCGCATCATCAATATATAGGTTGGCAAAGACCTTTGGCGATTGAGTCCAACTGCGCTGTTCGGGGTTATTATTGACCGCGAATAGCGGGATACGATTCTCCTTAAACCAAGCGACAGCCTCCTTTTCGAGTTGTCCGCTACGCATTGTGTATAGGATAAGTCGATAGCCGGCATCGGCGAGTTCCCTCAATACGGGAACTGCGCCAATGTCTTGACCAATATACGGATAGTCGTGTGTGACACACGTTCCATCGAAGTCGATTGCTATAATTGGTTGCTGACTCATCGTTTCAACCTAATTATTTGGTGCGACCGAGTCGGCGACGGCGAATAATCGGGCCGAGACCCAACTTGCAGAGCAACTTCTCGATACGGTTGTACGAGTGCTCGTCGTCATCGTGGCTCGAATAGCCATAGCCGTAGCGGTTGCTACGCTCGCTTGCGCTGTTGAGAATGATACACATATTGCGCAACTTGTCCTGACGGTGCAAGTTGTCGATATCTGGCAACTGACGACGGTCGAGCAGACCCTCACGAACAACGTAGAGGCTCAAATCGGCCACACGGCTTGCGATGATTGCATCGGCGATAACCAATGCCGGTACGCTGTCGATGATGATGTAGTCGTAGAGGCTGCGGCAAGCGGTAATCATATCGTCGAGACGCTGCGAGAGCAACTGCTCGGCAGGGTTTGGTGGTTGCAAACCTGCGTAGATGCAGTCGAAGTTCTCGTGAAGCTCGCTCTTCGAGATGATGTCGGTAACCTGAACGCTCTTGTCGCTCATATACTTCGAGATACCGATAGGGTTGTTGCGTTGGCCCATATGCTTACTCAATGTACGACGACGCAAGTCGAGGTCGATAAGCAATACCTTGTTGCCCGACATTGCCAACGTCATAGCGAGGTTGGTCGAGATAAAGGTCTTACCGGCGTGCTCATTCGACGAGGTGATAAGGATAACCTTCTGGTCGGTCTTATCCGTATTCATAAAGCTCATATTGGTACGAATGATACGGAATGCCTCCGAGATGCTGTCGCGACCATTCTCGCGAACCACAACGCCACGAGCCGTTTTAGGGCCGGTGTAGATAGGAATATCGCCCAAGTAAGGAACTTTCGTGTATTTCTGAATATCGTACTTGCTGCGGACTGTCGAGTCGAGAATCTCGCGCAGGTAGAGGATGCCAAACGGAATGGCGCAACCCAAGCCCAACATAATGAGCAGGATAAAGAATTTACGCGGAGCGATAGGCTGGCTCGAACCAAATGCCGAGTCGATGATACGCGCCGTGTTCTCGGTGATAGCGAGCGAAATGGCGTTCTCCTCACGCTTGTTGAGCAGGTAGAGGTACAACTCCTCCTTGATGCGCTGCTGACGAGCAATCGAGAGGTACTCCTGCTCCTGCAAAGGTACGCTGTTGATACGTGCGTCGGTCTTGCCTTGCTCGCGACGAATGTTGCGCAACTTGATGTCGAGCGTTGCAATGTTCGAGTCGAGCGTTGCAATAATGGCCTTCTTCATAGCCTCGCGGTTGTTGTCCAACTGCTGGATAATAGGGTTGTTGAAGTTGCCCTCTTGTACCAAACGCTCACGCTGCAACAGCAACTCGTTGTAGTCGGCAATCTGGCGCGAGAGGCTCGACGACGAAGCACCGTCACCAACACCCGTTACAGGGATAAGGCTGAAATCCTTGTCGGCATCGTTCAGATAGTCCTTGATGAACTTCGACATCTCGATTTGGCTCTCGATTGTGAGACCCTCGGCACGGAGTTTGGTCGATTCGGTGATGTTGCGGGTTGTCTCGGTCTCGATATCGACCATACTGTTACGGGTCTTGAAGGCCTGAATATCGCTATCAACCGAGTTGAGCTCCTTGCTGATGATTGCCAAACGAACGTCGATAAAGTCGGCCGTAGCCTCGGCAATCTGCTGCTTGTCATTTACTGCGTCCTCGTTGTAGACCTCGATGAGGGTGTTGATAACGTCCTCGGCACGCTTTGCCACGATGTCGTTGAGCGAAATGTGGATAATCGACGACATCTTGTTGGCAACCGACGACTTCATCGCATCGCGATAGCGTGTTGCAACGGCCTCCTTTGTGCTCTTCGAAACTCCGATGGTTGCGCCGATATAACTATCCTCCATATATAGGGTCTTGTTGATGATAATCTCACCATACGGGGTCATAATCGGCTCGCCATATTTGGCTGTTGCGGTAAATTCGTTCTCGTCGTTCTCCTCGCCACCGGCCTTTGTGTAGGTAAATTCGGTGATTTCGACGCCCTCCTCGGTGAGCAAAGCGTTGAATCGGCAACTACCTGTGCCAACGTCGTTGATAAACTCGACGTTGATAGGCGAGCGACGATAGAGGTCGATAGTACGCAAGCCACGGCGGGTCTTGTAGTTTACGGTCAGACCCAAACGGTCTACAACCTCGACCATCAGACGACGAGCCTGCAATACGAACAACTCGTTATCGACATTGCGACGGGTCGAAAGACCTGCAATATCGCTAAACATTGCCATCTCGGTCGAACCACTACCTTTACGGTTGTCCTTTACGAGGATTGTGGCGCTACGATGATACACGGGCGAGGTCTTCATAATGTAGAGAACGCCTGCGCCGAGGAAGAGAATTACGGATATTACGAACCAGTACCATCTTTTGAGGACCATTTCGAGAATATCCTGCAAGCCGAACGATTGAGCCTCGTTTACGTCTTGCTGCTCTGTTGGTTGCGATGCTACCAACAGCTCGTTTTTATTCAATTCTGTCATATTGAGTCAGTGTTTATTATTTCGTGTTGATGATGGCGACAATCAGCGAAGCGACCGAAATCAGCGTCGAGACTGTTGTGAGCCAGAAGTTGCGGTTTTGGTTAATCTCACCGCTTGCTGCACGTTGCTTCTTTGGTTGAACATAAACAACGTCGTCCTGTTGGAGATAGTAGGCAGGCGATGTGAGGAAGCTCGTGTCGAGAAGGTTGATGACGTGGGTCTGGGTCTTGCCCGTCTCGTCGTTGCGCACAACCGTTACATTCTGGCGGTTACCATAGATTGTCATATCGCCGGCCATCGCCAATGCTTCGAGTACTGTTACCTGGTCGCGAGTGATGTCGAACTGACCCGGGCGTGCAACCTCACCGAGAACAAAGATTTTCATATCGGCAAATTGGATATTTACCGAGGCGTCGCTGATGTAGCCACCTGCGATAATCTTCTCGGAAATCTCCTTTGCCAACTCGGCACGAGTCTTACCCGTACAAGCAATCTTGCCGATGATAGGCAGGTCGAGCATACCGTCCTGGTCTACGGTCAGCACCTGCAATGCGCTTGCCGAAGCCGAGAAGCTGCCTGTTGGGTTGCCCGTGAGCGACATATACGACGATTTGGAGTTGAACGGAGCTGCCAACTCTGGGTCCTTACTCGATACAACGACGGTGAGTCGGTCGAGAGGCTTGATACGAATCTGTTGCTCTTTTGCAAGAGTAACGATTGCGCCATTCTGCACGTCCTGCATATAGGCTGTACGCTGAATAGCGTTACAACTGCAAAGCAGAGCGAGCGTGGCTGCAAGAAGCGAAAATTTGAATAATTTCATAATATTGTTTTTTGTTAATTTTGTTTGCAATTCGGTCAATTTTATTTTGTTACGCAGTCCCATTTATCGTGCGTGCATACCTCGTATGCGCGCGTACGATGCATATTAGGTGACAAAGATAGTCTTTTTACCTTCAAAAGGCAAGAAATCGCATTACAATTTCCCAAAAATTTTACAACTCGACACATTTTGCCTACCTTTGCGCCCAAATAGTATAATGACGAAGATATGAAACACCCACAGTGGAGTCACGCAGCCGTGATTTACGAACTCAATATCCGACAGATTACCAACGAAGGTACATTCCGTGCCGCAATGCCGCACCTCGCCCGATTGAAGGCTTTGGGTGTCGATGCCGTATGGCTTATGCCGATATATCCCGTCGGTGAGGAGGGTCGCAAGGGGTCGCTCGGCTCCTACTACTCGGTGCGTGATTATTGCGCTGTAAATCCCGAATTTGGTAGCGAGGCCGACTTCGATGCCTTTGTTGCCGAAGCGCATCGCCTCGGATTGAAGGTGCTGCTCGATTGGGTTGCCAACCACACCTCTCGCGATGCTGTGTGGCTTACATCGCGTCCGTCGGAGTGGTACGAGCGCGACGAGTCGGGCGAAGCGAAGGTGCCGTGGGATTGGAGCGATACGGCCCAACTCAACTATGCCAATCGCGAGGTTTGGCAGGGGCAGATTGATGCGATGTCGTATTGGCTTCGTGAGCACGATGTCGATGGCTTTCGATGCGATATGGCGATGCTTGTTCCAATCGAGTTTTGGCAGGTGGTACGCTTTGCGCTTCAACAAGTTAAGAGCGATGTGTTCCTCTTGGCCGAGGCCGAGGAGGATAATATTTTCAGCAACGCTTTCGATGCCTGCTACGGGTGGCGAATCTACCACGCGATGTGTGATGTTGCGCAGTCGAAAACGAGGGTCTGGTCGCTTCGCGATTTGATATATGCCGATGCCCGCCGATTCCCTTCGTGGGCGATGCGAATGCTCTTTACGTCGAACCACGACGAGAACTCGTGGAGTGGTAGCGAATTTGCCCGTTTTGGCGAGGCTCACGAGGCTATGGCAGCGATGACTTTTGTGCTGCCCGGAGGCCTCCCGCTGATATATACGGGACAGGAGTTTGGCTACGACCATTCGTTCTCGTTTTTCGATAAGGATTCGATGCCCGAAATGGTCGAAAACCGCTATACCGAATTCTATCGTCGTATGTGCGCTATTCGCCACAATAACAGTGCTTTGCACTCGGGCGTCGAGGGCTCTACGTTTATCGAAATCGACAACAATGCACCCGACTGTCTGCTGACCTTTGTGCGTGAGTCTGCCGACTCGCGTGTGGTGGTTATTGCCAACCTCTCGCCATACAAGGTTTTCAGCGATTTTCAGACGGGAATTTATGCCGGCGAATACTACGATGAGATGCGTGGCGAGACGGCAACGCTCTACCCGCATTGCTGGGGCGATGTGGCGCCGTGGAGCTATCGAATTTTGAGCCTCAAAAAGTAAAACTATGCGGCTTTGCAGGCTTGGCCGCTAAAAAGGGGAGCAAAAGTTTATAATTTATTAAAATTATAATTACCTTTGCGCGTTGAATTGAAATAAAATCTCTAAAAATAGATGAAAATAGCTATTGCCCAACTCAATTACACCATTGGTGATATCGATGCCAATACCGCGAAGATTATAGAGGCTATCGAGCGAGCAAAGGCCTCGTCGGCCGATGTAGTGGTCTTTGCCGAGCAGGCGGTGAGTGGTACTCCGGCGTTTGATTTGTTGCGTAAGACGACCTTCTTGGAGTTGTGCGAAGATGCATTGGAGCGCATCGCCTCGCACTGCGATACAATTACAGCGATTGTCGGCTCGCCGATTCTTACAATCGATGGTACGTTGAGCGCCGCAGTCGTAATGGCTCACGGTCGAATGATGCGCTATGTCACCAAGCGTCGTATCACAGCCCGTCGCGAAATGGGATTCTTGAACGATGGTGGCGGTGTCGAGACAATCTATATCGCAGGTCGTAAGGTTGCGCTGGTCGTAGGTGACGACTTCCGCGCTTTGGGTACTATCGACCCCGAGGCCGATATGGTTATCAATATCAACTCGCGCCGATATGGTAAGGGCGTGCTTTCGCGTCGTTATCAGACCATTCACGATGTGGCCTACATTCAGTCGAAGTGTGTGGTTCTGGTCAATCAGGTTGGCGGCTCGGGTGAAATTGTCTACGATGGTACGTCGGGTGTTATGGACGCACAAGGTAATATGACACTGATGATGCGTTCGTTCGAGGAGGACTTTGCTATCTACGATACAGAGGCCGAGAATAAGCCGTGCATCTTGCCCGAGGCGTTGTATAGCCACGACCGTACGGAGCATAACTTTGCCGCTGCGGTATGCGGTTTGCGTGACTACTTCCATAAGAACGGTTATACGAAGGCCTGCGTTGGTCTTTCGGGCGGTATCGACTCGGCGATTGTTGCTTGTATTGCAGCCAAGGCCCTCGGCAAAGAGAATGTGCGCGGATTGTTGATGCCTTCGCAATTCTCGTCCGATCACTCGGTAGCCGATGCAACAGCCCTGGCCGAGCGATTGGGCATCGAGTATAGCGTTCTGCCTATCACCGAGGTCTATGCCTCGATGGTCAATACGTTGAAGCCTGTTATCGGAGGTCGCGACTTCGACTCGACCGAAGAGAATATTCAGGCTCGTATCCGTACTGTGATGCTTATGGCTTTGCAGAATAAAACGGGATATATCCTGCTCAACTCGTCAAACAAGAGTGAGAATGCGTTGGGCCTTTGTACGCTCTATGGCGATACGGCTGGTGCGTTTAGCGTGCCGGGCGACCTCTATAAGTCCGACATGTACGATTTGGCTCGCTATATCAACAAGCACTTCGATGGCGTTATTCCGGAGAATATTTTGGATAAAGAGCCGTCGTCGGAGTTGCGTCCCGACCAAAAGGATAGCGATATTTTGCCTCCATACGAGGTTGTCGATGCCATTTTGTCGCGTATGATTGAGCAGGGTCAGCATCGCGAGGAGATTATCAATGCGGGCTTCGACTCGGAGGTTGTCGAGAAGATTCACTCGATGGTAATGCAGAACGAAAAGAAGCGTTATCAGTTCCCTCCGGTGTTGCGTCTTTCGTCGTGTGCGTTTGGTCACGAGCGCTTGATGCCGCTTATCAACAAATACGGAGATTAGGATTTATTACTTGGTCGAACTTCGACAGATTTTGCAATGTCAAAGAGGGCAGAGCATATAGAACATAAAGGCACAGTCGCGTTCATTGGACGCGATTTTGTGCGTGTAAATATAGAGGTAAACGAGGCTTGTGGCTCGTGCGCATCGCGTAAGGCGTGCGCTATGGGACAGAGTCAAACGCGCGAAATTACCGTTGCGATCTCCGAGGCCGAGTCCTTCTCGGTGGGCGAGGTGGTTAAGGTTGGCGCAAAGCAACGTATGGGCATTATGGCCGTTGTGTTGTGCTATGTTGTGCCGCTGATTTTGCTTGTGACGGTCCTGGCTGTCGCTATTGCACTTGGCGTAGCGGAGGGCCTTGCGGCAGTCGTGTCGTTATGCTCGCTTGCGCTCTATTATGGGGTTGTGTGGTTGTTTCGCAATCAGATAGCCGGACGAGTAAGTTTTACAATATCAAAATTATAAATAATGTTCGAGAAGTTTTTAACATTTTGGAACGAACTGTTGATGTTCTTCAACGAGCCTGCTAACGAGGGGATTTTGTCGTTGTTGTATACAGTTCTGACACTTTGCGCCATTGGCGTAGTAGCGGCTGTGATTCTCTACTTCGTGGCGCAGAAGTTCAAGGTTGAGGAGGACCCTCGCATCGACGATGTCGAGAAAATGCTGCCTGGTGCAAATTGCGGTGGCTGTGGTTTCCCCGGCTGTCGTGGTTTGGCTACGGCGCTGGTTGAGCAGGAGGATATTTCGTCGCTCTACTGCTCGGTTGGCGGTGGCGATTGTATGAAGGCTATTGCCGACTATCTCGGCAAGGCTGCTCCTGTCAAAGAGCCACAGGTCGCTACGGTGCGTTGTGGCGGAACGTGCGAGAAGCGCCCTCGTACTTCGACCTATGCAGGTACTCGCTCGTGTGCTATCGCATCGGGTGTCTATAAGGGCGAGACCGATTGCGCATATGGCTGTTTGGGCTATGGCGATTGCGTTGAGGCGTGCGCTTTCGATGCAATATGCATCAATCCCGTAACGGGTTTGGCCGAGGTCGATGCCGATAAGTGTACCGCTTGCGGTGCTTGTGTTGCAGCGTGTCCAAAGGGTGTTATCGAGTTGCGCAAAAAGTGGCCGAAGAATCGTGCTATCTACGTTTCGTGCGTGTCGAAGGATAAAGGCCCTGTTACGATGAAGGCTTGTAAGGCGGGTTGCATCGGTTGCGGTAAGTGTGTAAAGGCTTGCGAGTTTGGTGCAATCACCATCGAAAATAATCTTGCGTTTATCGACTCTACGAAGTGCCGTTTGTGCCGCAAGTGTGTAGGCGAGTGTCCTACGGGCGCAATCAAGATGGTCGGTCTTGCTCCGCTCGTGAAGAAGGAGCCTGCGGCTACGGTTGAGGCAAACAAGGAGGCAAAGGTTGTAAATAAAGAGGCATAACAGATATGAAAACTTTTCCAATCGGCGGTGTTCATCCGTCGGATAACAAACAGTGGAGCAAGTCGAAGGCTATCGAGGCGATGGAGCTGCCCGATGTCGTAACGATTCCGCTTGCTCAACATATCGGCGCACCTGCCACGGCTCTTGTGAAGAAGGGCGACAAGGTTTTGGTGGGCCAACCGATTGCCGAGGCTACGGGCTTTATGTCGGCAAATATTCACGCTCCAATTTCGGGTACGGTTACGGCTGTCGATATGCAGCCCAACGGTCAGGGCTTGCGCCAAATGATGATTTCAATCAAGCGCGAGGGCGACGAGTGGGCCGAGGGTATCGACCTCTCGACCGACCTTGTGAAGGAGTGCGACCTATCGTCGGCCGAGATTATCGCGCGTATCAAGGCGGCAGGTATCGTAGGTATGGGTGGTGCAACCTTCCCAACCCACGTTAAGTTGTCGATTCCCGAGGGTAAGCGTGCCGAGATTTTGATTATCAATGGCGTGGAGTGCGAACCATACCTTACGTCGGACTATCGTACGATGTTGGAGCGTGGCGAACAACTGCTCGTCGGTACTTCGATTTTGATGAAGGCAGTGTCGGTTACGAAGGCCGTTATCGGTGTCGAGAACAATAAGCCAGATGCTATCAAGCACCTCGCAGAGTTGGCAAGGGGCTACGCGGGCATCGAGGTTAAGGCTCTCAAAACTATGTATCCGCAGGGTGGCGAGAAGCAACTCATCGCAGCGGTTACGGGTCGCGAAGTGCCTGCTCCGCCAGCATTGCCTATCGACGTTGGTGCGGTGGTTTGTAACGCTTCGACTGCGGTGGCTGTTTATGAGGCTGTACAGAAGAATAAGCCACTCGTTGAGCGTGTCGTGACAGTTACGGGTAAGTCGATTAAGGAGACGAAGAACCTCCTGACCCGTTTCGGTACGCCTGTTTCGGCTCTTATCGAGAAGTGTGGTGGTCTGCCCGAGGGCGACAATCGTGTGCTGAACGGTGGCCCGATGATGGGTCGCTCGATGTCGAACTTGGCATCGCCTGTGATGAAGGGTTGCTCGGGTATTACCGTGTTGAGTGGCGCAGAGGCGTTGCGTGGCGAGCCGTCGGCTTGTATCAAGTGCGCCAAGTGTGTCGAGGCCTGTCCAATGGGCTTGGAGCCTTATCTGCTCTCGAAGCAAGCAAAGAAAAAGGCTTGGGAGGCAATGGAACAGAACGATATTACAAGTTGTATTGAGTGCGGTTGCTGTCAATTTACCTGTCCTGCAAATATTGCGTTGTTGGACTATGTTCGCCTTGGTAAGCAGACCGTGATGGGTATTATCCGCGCTCGTAACGCAAAGAAATAAAGGAGAATAAGATATGGCAAACAGAACAATTGTAGCCGCAGCTCCGCATATCCACGGCAACCTTTCGACAACGCGCTTGATGGGCGATGTGATTATCGCTCTGATTCCTGCGTTGGCCGTATCGGTCTATGTGTTTGGCTGGAACGTGTTGGCAGTAACAGCAGTTTCGATTGGCTGTTGTGTGCTTTTCGAAGCATTGATTCAGAAACTTTTTGTAAAGGGCAAGCAGACCGTAACAAACCTTTCGGCTGTGGTTACTGGCTTGTTGTTGGCGATGAACCTACCTGCTAATATTCCGTTGTGGATTGTGGCAGTGGGCGCACTGGTGGCTATCGGTGTGGCGAAGATGCCTTTCGGTGGCCTCGGTAAGAATCCATTCAACCCTGCATTGGTGGGACGTGTGTTCCTCCTCATTGCCTACCCTGTACAGATGACATCGTTCGCTCTGCCTTCGACAGAGGGCTTCGTCGATGCCTACTCGGGTGCTACGCCGTTGGCAGCAGCCAAGTCGGCATTGTTCACCGATAAGTTGGGTGAGCTCGTGGGCAACTTCGATGTGTTGGGAATGTTCGCAGGTAATATGGCCGGCTCATTCGGTGAGGTTGCAACCTTGGCGTTGTTGCTCGGATTTGTCTACCTCTTGGTGCATCGTGTTATTACTTGGCATATTCCGGTG
>JAZQSA010000014.1:0-10012 GCA_045629905.1 Alistipes sp.
TCCGACTTCACAACCTCGGTAATCTGATTGACCAGACCTGCCGAGTCGTTGGCCGTAATGGCGATTGTTACGCGGAATGCTCCGTGAGCCTGTTCGCGCCAACGAGCCTCCATAATGCGGTATGGATACTGCTCGTGCATACGTTTGGCATTGGGGCAGTCGGAGCGGTGGATTGTGATGCCCGAGTTTATGGTTACAAAGCCAAAGATGTCGTCGCCCTTTATCGGGTTGCAGCACTTGGCGAGTTTGTAGACGATGTTGTTGATGCTCTCGTCGATAACGAGCGCGTCGGTCGAAGGTGCGTGCTGTTGCTGGGTTGCACTCTTCTCGCGCAGACGCAGTGCTTCGGCCTCGGCCTCGGCAGCACGACGCTCCTCGTCGGCCTCGCCCGAGAGCCACTTCGACAGCAACTCCTTGACCAGCGCGAGGTCAATCTTTTGGGTCGCAATCAGTTCGTAGATTGCTGTGCCGGTGCGCTTCTTGTAGTATTTGCATAGGTAGGCAACCACCTCGTCGATACTCTTCGAGGTAATCTTCCAGTTTTTGAGTTTGCGCTCCAACTCCTCGCGACCGAGTTTGGCACTCTTCGCCTGCTCCTCGCGCAGGTAGGCTTTGATTCGCGAGCGGGCCTTGTTGGTCGCAACGAAGTTGAGCCAATCGGCCTTTGGCGTCTGGTTCTTTTGGGTGAGAATCTCGACTATGTCGCCATTTTTCAACGTCTCGCGAATTGGTACGGCTCGGCCATTGACCTTACCGCCCGAGCAGGTAGCACCGAGCGAGGTGTGAATGTCGAAGGCGAAGTCGAGCAGCGTTGCGCCCTCGGGGAGTTTGCGAATATCGCCATTTGGCGTAAAGACAAATATCTCGTTCGAGGCTGGTTTGGCATCGAAACGCTCGGCAATATCCTCCTTTGTCTCGTCCATCAACTCGCGCAGACGCTGCAACCACTGCTCCGAGGTTTGTGCGCCCTGATTTACACCCTTGTAGCGCCAGTGGGCGGCGATACCGAGTTCGGCAACGTCGTCCATACGCTCCGAGCGAATCTGAATCTCGACCCACTTACCGTTACCTGCCGAGACGGTTGTGTGCAACGACTCGTAGCCGTTCGACTTCGGTATGGTAATCCAGTCGCGCATACGTTCGGTGTTCGGGGTGTAGATGTCGCTGACAATCGAGTAGGCGAGCCAACACTGCGCCTTCTCCTGCACCTGTGGGCAGTCGATGATGATGCGGATTGCGAAGATGTCGTAGACACCCTCGAAATCGACACCCTGCTTGCGCATCTTGTTCCATATCGAATAGACCGACTTGGTGCGGCTCTTGATGTGGTAGCGTATGCCTGCGGCGTTGAGGCCTCGCTTTATCGGCTCAACGAAATGCTCGATAAAGTCGAGTCGTTCGCGCTCGCTCTCTTTGAGTTTGGCGACGATATGGTGGTAACTCTCCGTTTCGAGTTGCGAGAGTGCCAAATCCTCCAACTCGCTCTTGATTTTGTAGAGGCCGAGTTTGTGGGCAATCTGTGCGTAGAGGTTGAGGCTCTCCCAACTCTTCTTTTTGCGCTTATCGGCAGGGAACATCTCTATCGAGCGCATCACCTCCAAGCGGTCGGCGAGTTTGATGAGTATCACTCGCGGGTCAGAGGAGTAGGCGACAATCATATCGCGGAACGATGAGGCCTGCTCCTTGTGGGTGTTGAGTTTCAACTCCGAGATGTTGGCCAGACCGATAACGATGCCGACAACCTCCTTGCCGAACTGCTGTTCGATGTCGGCCAAGAGTGTTTCGAGAGCCTCGTCGTCGCCACTCTGGGCCACGATGCGTACGGCATCGTGCAGAATCGAGGCTACGGTCGAGTTGCGGCCGAGTCCGATTTCGGTGGCTACGATGCGGGCCACCTCGACGTCGTGGTCGAGCATCGGCTCTCCGTCGTAGCGCGTCAGTTCGGCGATACGCTCGTCGGCATAGGCTATGGCGCGGTCGATAGCCTCCTGGGTCTTGGTCGAATACATCTCGGCCGCCACCTTGCGTAGCGAGGCGTAGCGTGTTGCCAAATTATCGTTGAGTGTGAAACTATCCATATATCGTTTTGTTTTTAATCGTTGTTGGTTTGGTTGCCCGTGCGACGGACAATATATATGCGGTCGGCTCCGAGGGCAAACCTTGTGCGCTCGTCGGCCGTGAAGAGGGCTGCATAATCGACCTCCTCGGCCTCGAAGCCCGCTTGTCGCAGTCGCTCGACATAGTCGCGACCGTAGATGCGACGGTGGTCGTACTGCCCAAAGACCTTTGCTCGCTCCTCGGGCGAGGTTATCGAGTCGTCCTCGAAGGTGGCCTCCCGATTGTAGTCGATAGGGACAAGCAGAACGCCCCAACCTCCCGGGCGCATTATGCGGTGCAGTTCGGTCAGCGCCTTTCTATCCTCCTCGACGTGTTCGAGGATATGGTTGCAAATCACTATATCAACACTCTCGTCGTCGAGCGGTATATCCTGAATATCGAAGTGTAACTTTGCCAACGGACTCTCCAAGTCGGCCGTGAGGTAGTTGTCGGCGTGCGGTTTGCCGTAGTGTCGCTCAAATTGGCGTTTCAGCGCCACTTCGGGGGCAATATGAAGCAGTGTCGGGTAGCCATTCAGCAGGTTGGTCTCTCGCTCTATGTAGAGCCACAACAGACGGTGGCGTTCCAAAGCCAAACATCGAGGGCATAGGGCATCGCGGCGCGATACGCCGTAGCCGTATGGCAGAAACTCTCGTACCTGCTTACCGCAAATCGGGCATTGGCGCCCACGACCTGCGTACCACAAGCCAAGCGTCGGCACACACCACCCTGCAACCCTCTGCAAGAAGGTGCGTGGCAGATGGTTGAGCGACCACTTGATGAACGACTGCATAAATTAAAAATTAAAAATTAAGAATTAAAAATTTACTTTTTACTCCTCGATTATTTTATTTACATCGGCTTCTGCCTTGCGCAATTTTTCGCGGCAGAGAGCAATCAGTTCGGTTGCTCGTGCCACACGCTCCGAGAGTGTGTCTATGCTGTTTTGCTCCTCTCGCAGAGAGCGCAAAATTTTCTCAATCTCCTCTATCGCCTCTTTGTAAGTCATCGGTTCTCTACTGTTTTTCTACTATTTTAGTGATTTTACTCTCAATCTCTCCGTCGGCAAGCGATATGTTAATCGTGTCGCCAACCGACACGCTATTCACGCTTTGTAGCGACTCCCCCTCCTTGCGGGCAATGGCGTAGCCGAGGCGGAAGATGCGCTCGGGTGCAAAGTTCGCCACCAAGTTTGCTATGCCGTCGAGTCTTTGGCTCTCGCTTTGCAATGTACGCTCGGCCAAGTGACGCACTTCGGTCGAGAAATGCTCCAAGCGGAGGGTTGCCGAGAGGGTTGCCTGGCGGCAAATATCTCTCAAAGCGATTGCGTAGCGCTCCAACTCTCCGTCGAAGTCGGCTGCTCGGTCGCAAATCCAGGCTGCAACAGCGGTAGGCGTTTTGAGAGGCACTGCGGCAACCGTATCGGTTATGCTGACGTCCTTGTCGTGACCGATACCCGAGAGTATGGGTAGCGGAAATTGTGCAACAAAGGAGGCCAACTCATAGCCGTTGTAACAATCGAGGTCGCCCGTTGAGCCTCCGCCTCGGATAATCGCCACAGCATCGAAGTCGTCGCACCGCTCGGCTATTATCGAGAGCGCTTCGATGATGCTCCGCTCGGCCATCTCGCCCTGCATCACAGCCTCAAAGAGGGTGGTGTCGATGCGGTAGATGCGCCCCTCGATTTCGCGCATAAAGTCGCGGTAGCCTGCGGCCGTAGCACTCGATACGATAGCGATGCGTTGCACGACGCGCGGCAGTGGCAACGTGCGATTCATATCCCACACACCCTCGCGTTGCAGTCGCTCGATTGTCTCGCGCTTGCGTTGCTCGATGTCGCCAAGCGTATAGGTCGGGTCGAGGTCGACAATTTGGAGCGACAATCCGTAGAGCGGGTGGTACGACACTGCGATTTTGGCCAAAATCTTCATACCGGCTGAGAGTGTGCGACCACTCTCGGCCTCGAAGCGTCGCATCAGCGATTGGTAGCCCGTGCGCCAAATAACACCTCGTGCCGAGGCACAGATTGCCTCACGCTCGCCCTTCTCGACAAGTTCGAGGTAGCAATGTCCCGAGCGATTGAGTTTCAACTCGGCTATCTCGGCCACAACCCATATCGGGCGGACGAAGGCATCTTCGACCACAATCGATATGCGCGATTGTAGTTGCGACAGGGTTATGTAGGCTCTCTGTTCCATCGTCTTGTTATAGTATTACGATATATCGCTCGCGTGGCATCGGCTTGCCTTTGGGTAGTTGTATGCGCAGAACGTGCTCGCTTGCAACGGGTGTTCCGCTCTTGGTTGCTGCACTCCACTTTGGCGCCTTCTCGACAGCAGCCTCGACCCTCTTGTAGAGGCGACGGTTTGTGGCTTGCAACACGCTTCCGAGTCGAATCGACCCATCGCTCTCGACCGTATATCGCACCACAACCCTTGCGGCAGGGTGGTGTGCCGGCCAATGAACCTGCTCGGCAATGTAGTCGTCGAAGTCGCGACCTCCGTCGAACTGCGCCTCGCGGTCGTAGCAGAGTGCGATGATAACGACTCCGTTGCGAGCCTTATCGCCATAGCGGGCTATGGTCTGCTCGTCGGCTGGCAGGGTCTCGATATGCTCGATATTCTCCTCGGGAATATGCTTCACGCTATCCATCTGCACCCCGTTCACGATATAGAGAGGGTTTTGTGTCTGCGCTGAGGCAGACACAAAATGCAAAATGCAGAATGCAAAACCGACAACAAACCGAGAGCAAAGAGCGCTTGCGCGCTTTGCCGAGGTGCGAAGGAGGAAAAGCCTGCGCAGCAGGGTTAATGCAAAATGCAGAATTAAAAATGAAAAATTAAAAATGAAAAATTTTTTCAATTCTCAATCCTCAATTTGATAAACAAAGTTTATCCCAACTCTTGCTCCTTCAAGCGCTCCGCATTCTCGGCTACGATAAGGTGGTCGATGCAGTCCTGAATATCGCCGTCCATAAAGGCCGAGAGGTTGTAAATCGTATAGTTGATGCGGTGGTCGGTAATTCGGCCCTGCGGATAGTTGTAGGTACGAATCTTTGCCGAACGGTCGCCTGTCGATACGAGTGTCTTACGCTTCGAAGCAATCTCGTCGAGGTACTTCTGATACTCCAAGTTGAAGATACGGGTACGCAACTCCTCGAAGGCCTTGTCGGTATTCTTCAACTGCGACTTCTGGTCCTGACACTGCACCACGATACCCGTAGGAATGTGGGTGAGTCGGATAGCCGAGTAGGTCGTATTGACCGACTGACCACCAGGGCCCGAAGCACAGAAAATATCCTTGCGAATATCGTTCCACGAGACTTCAACATCGAACTCGTCGGCCTCGGGCAGTACCGCAACCGAAGCGGCCGAGGTATGAACGCGACCCTGCGTCTCGGTTTGAGGTACGCGCTGTACGCGGTGTACGCCCGACTCGTATTTGAGTGTGCCATAGACGTTGTTGCCCGTAACCTTCATAATAATCTCCTTGTAGCCACCGACAGCACCCTCCGAGAAGGAGGTGATTTCGTAGCGCCAGCCCATCGACTCGATGTACTTGGTGTACATACGCATCAGGTCGCCAGCGAAGAGTGCCGCCTCGTCGCCGCCCGTACCGCCACGAATTTCGAGTACGGCATTCTTGGCATCTTGCGGGTCTTTCGGAATCAGGAGCAGTTTAATCTCCTCCTCCATCTCGACGATGCGTGGTTCGAGTTCGGCAACCTCGGCACGAGCCATTTCGCGGAAATCCTCGTCCTTCTCGTTTGCCAAAATATCCTTTGCATCGGCAAGGTCGGCCACCGCCTTGCGATAGCGCTCCGAGGTCTCGATGATTGGTTCGAGCTCCTTGAACTCCTTGTTGTATTGAACGAATGCCTTAACGTCGGCAATTACTTCGGGGTCGGTGAGTTTCTGACCCAACTCTTCGTACTTGATTTTAAGTCCGTCGAGGCGTGTTAATATTGAATTTTCTGCCATTAGTTGTTGTTTTATTTTTTTGCTTTTTTGCTCTTTTTTTCTGTTGCGTTCTTGCTCTGAATCTTCAACCAGTCGGTCAAAGCATCTTTTGCCTCGGCGCTATACTTAAACTCGTCGTGACCTGCCCAGCCGTGACCACCCGAAGGGTAGATGTGCATCGTTGCAGGGACTCCGTTGGCACGCAATGCCTCGTAGTAGAGAATCGAACTGATTGGCGGTACGGTCAAATCGTCGTCCGAGAGCAAAAGGATTGTTGGCGGAGTGGTTGGGGTTACACGATTTTCGAGCGAGTAGTACTCCTGCTCCTTCTGTGTGCGACGCTTGCCGAGCAGATACTGGAAGGTGTTTTGGTGAGTCTCCCAAGTTGTGCCCGTGATGACAGGGTAGAAGAGAATCGAGAATGCTGGCTTCTCCTTGTCGGGCGTAAAGGTCGAGGTGTAGGCCGCAAGGTGACCACCTGCCGAGCCGCCACAGATACCTACCTGCGTAGGGTCTACACCCCACTTCTTACCCTTTTTGCGGAGGAAGCGGAGAGCCTCCTGTGCATCTTCGAGTGGCACCTCTTTGTGGCCGAGGTTTGGCAGACGATACTTTACGACTACGGCCGAGATGCCGAGGCTGCGGAGGAACTTCGCCACCTCAAAACCCTCGTGAGCGATACAAACCTTGCTGTAACCGCCACCAGGGAGGACAACAACGCCCTGACCCGTTGCCTTTGCAGGGTCGGCCTTGTAGATGTAGAGGTCGGTCTGCGAGGTGTGCGTAAAGTGCTTACGCTCGTTAATCTTCTCGTCGCGAGTCTCCTCGTTCGAGTGAGGAGCGGTCTTGTTGTTCCAATAGTTGGTGATGATTTCATCGGCACCACTCACCTCTTTCGAGAGGGTGATGGTCTTTTGTGCAAATGCGCTTGTCGAAATAGCGACCATAGCAATCAATGTGATAAAGCGTTTCATATTTGTTTAGTTTTTTGTTTTCGGTTATAGTGATAAAATCCAATCTTTTGTTGCTTCGAGCCACTGCTGGCGATAAGGCCAACTTTCGCGACCAATCCAGCCGTGACCGCCCGAAGGGTAGAAGTGCATCGAGGCCTTTACGCCGTGGCGTTTGAGCGCCTTGTAGTAGAGCGTCGAGTTGTAGGCCGGAGCGACAAAGTCGTCGTCGCTGTGGAAGAGGATTGCTGGTGGCGTGTCGGCTGTAACCAGCAGGTCGGCCGAGTGTGCCGCGATGTCGGCAGGTGTGCGCCACTTGCCAAGCAATTCGTAGAGCGTACTCCACTGACCTTTGTACGACCATATTTGGCCGCTGATAACGGGGTAGATGAGTACCGAGAAGTCGGGACGAGCATCGCCCGTGAGTACGTTCGACGACCAAGCCGCGAGGTGACCACCTGCCGAGTTGCCCGAAACGCCCACTTTGTTGGGGTCGATGCCGAGTCGTTCGGCATTTTGGCGGAGGTATTGGATTGCGGCACGCGCGTCCTCCAACGGCACTTCGCGGTGACCATTAGGCAGACGATACTTGACAACCATAGTCGTAATGCCGTTGTCGCGCAACCACTCGGCCATACCGAAGTTGAGATTTACGCTCTGGTAGCCGCCTCCGGGGAAGTGAATGAGCGCGTGACCCGTCGGATTCTTGGCTTTGAAGATGTAGAATACGGTCTCGGCGGTGTGGGTCGCTTTGTAACCGCTACCGCGCTTGACGATGTGTTCGGGTTTTGGGTCGAGGCTCGAATGTGGAGCGGTCGAGTTATCCCAAAGCGTAACAACTTCGTCGGCCGTAGTCTCGACCTTGACACTCTCTTGTGCATATCCCATAATCGAGAGGAGTAGTAGTGTTGTGGTGAATATAAGTTGTTTCATTGGTTGTTGTGTTATTATTTTCGGGTTTTGATATTCTCGAAGTTGTCAATCCAATCTTTGACTGCACCGAGCCACTGCTGACGGTACTCCCATTTGAGTCGGCCCGACCAGCCGTGACCTCCCGAAGGGTAGATGTGCATCGAGGCAGGCACGCCATAGCGTTTCAGTGCGCGATAGTAGGCCGTCGAGGCGAATGGTGGTACCACCGTATCGTCGTCGGAGAGCAGAAGCAGTGCCGGAGGGGTTGTCGGACCAACCATATCGGGTGTTGAGAACTTCTTAAACTCCTCCACAGTGGCGTGCTTGCCACACATCTGCGAAGCAGCATTGTAGGTGTTGTAGTAGACGTTGCGGGCCATTGCTCCATAGACCAAAATCGAGAATGCAGGCTTTCTGCCATCTTCCATAGCGTTCGATACCCACGCTGCAAGGTGGCCTCCTGCCGAGTTGCCGTAGACGCCAATCTTCGCAGGGTCGATATTGTATCGCTCGGCATTGTTGCGCATATACTCGACAGCACCGATAGCATCTTCGAGCGTAGCGTCGGGGTGACCGACATTTGGCAGGCGATACTTTACGACGACAGCCGTGATTCCGTTATCGCGCAACCACTCGGGGAAGGTGAGTGGGAAGCTCAAATAGCGGTAGCCGCCACCCGGATAGATTACCACCGAGTAGCCCGTGGCCTTCTCCTTTGGTGCGGTGAAGATGTAGAGGTCGCACGACGAGGTGTTGTAGACTTTGTAGCGGTTCTTTACTACCTCGTCTTTGGTCATCTCGTTGGAGTGTTTGGCCGTTGTGTTGTCCCAGAGGCGGACGATTTCGTCGGCCGAGGTCTCAACCGTGATGGTCTTTTGTGCCGATGCCGACAGCACGGTCAGCATCAATAATGGCAGAAATAGCAGACGTTTCATAGTTTTAGGTTTATAGGTTTTTGTTATTCTCTCTTTTGGGCGGATTGTTGCAACTCCAACCAATCCTTTATGGCACGCTTGCTTGGCTCGGCATAGCGATACTCGTCGTGACCTGCCCAGCCGTGACCGCCCGAAGGGAAGATGTGCAGGGCCGCAGGTATGCCGTAGTATTTGAGGGCCTTGTAGTAGCGTATGCCGCTGATGGTCGGCACCGACAAATCGTCGTCGGCCAACAGAAGCAGTGTCGGCGGAGTGGTTGGGGTGACGCGGTTTTCGAGCGAGTAGTATTCGTGTTCGACACTTGTGCGGTACTTGCCGAGCATATTGGCAAATGTACCGCGGTGCGACGCCCACTCGCCCGTAATCACAGGGTAGATAAGTATCGAGAAGGCTGGCTTCTCCTCGTCGGCAATGCAGGTCGAGATGTGCGCCGCCAGATAACCTCCTGCCGAAGAGCCGAGGATACCCACTTGCGCAGGGTCTACGCCCCACTTTACACCCTCTCGACGCAGATAGCGCAGAGCCTCCTGCGTATCCTCGAAAGGTACTTCGCGGTGGCTGTTAGGCATACGGTACTTGACGACGACCGAACTGACGCCAATGCTGCGCAGATATTGGGCAACCATAAAGCCGTCGAACTTCATCGAGAGTTTGCGGTAGCCTCCGCCAGGTACAATCAGCACGCCCTGACCCGTAGCCTTCGCAGGGTCGGCCTTGTAGATGTAGAGGTCGGTCTGCGAGGTCTTGTACATATCGATTTTGTTGTCGATACGTTTTATCTCCTCGTCCTCGGTGATGCCGTTGGAGTGGGGTGCTGTCGCATTGTTCCAAAGCATCACGACCTCGTCGGCACCGCTCTCTTCGGGCGAGACGCTGACGGTCTTTTGGGCCGAGGCGGTCGCCACAAATGCGAGAGCAAGCACAAGTGCTAAAAGTCGTTTCATAGTCGGGACTCTATTTTACGATATTGATAATCTTGCCAGGCACAACGATAATCTTCTTCGGAGCAGCACCCTCCAACCACTTTTGCGCCTCCTCCTTGGTGACGATGTCGGCCTGAATATCGGCTGGCGAGGTTGTGAGTGGGTACTCCTGCTTGAAGCGGAGTTTGCCGTTAATCATTACAGGGTACTCGAATGCGCTCTCGACCAAGTACTTC
>JAZQSA010000015.1:0-153380 GCA_045629905.1 Alistipes sp.
CTTGCGGAGTTCGGTCGTCGAGAACTTCGATACACCCTGTTGTGCCATAACAACCGAGAGGAACGAGCCCGTGTTGTAGTCGGCATCGGAGAGGTTCGACAGACCCGACTGCGAAACCAGGTGAATCTGTACCTCGTCGGCCTTGAATTGAGTAGGCTTAACAACGACCTTGATGCCGTTCTTCAAAGTCCACTCGGTAGTGCCGTAAGTTGCGTTGGTTTTGCTCTTCTTGGCTACAACAGGCGAGCCTTTGAGTGCGTCGATATTGGCAATGAGAGGCTCCTTGACGGTATTGTCCTGGAATGGAGCGATTTCGCTACTCTTAACCTTTGCGATGATAGCCTTAACCTCCTCGACGGTAGGATTTACTACACCCTCCTTCTTTGGAGCGTTGATAATCACGACGTTGTTGTGGTCGGTGATGTAGCGTGAGTAAATCATATTGATATCTTCGAGACGGAGGTTCGAGATGATGGTGCTATCCATCTTCCATTCGAGTTCAGCCTCTGGCATCGGGGTATTCTTGCGGAAGTGAGCGATGTAGCGACGAACATAATCGCCATTCATACGGTCGTTGCGGTTCATATAGGCCTGCTCTTCGCGACGAAGCACCTGCTTCTTGGCACGCTCCAACTCGCCCTCGGTAAAGCCGTGGCGACGAATACGCTCCAACTCGGTGTATGCAGCCTCCAAACCTCTGTTAAGGCCGTTGTCCTTGCAGGTTATATTGAGCGACATACCATCAAGAGTAGGGCATACACCCAGACCGCCATTGCTCAAACCGGCCTGTGTGAATGGAGCGTTAGGCTTCATTGCAATCTCGCTAAAACGGGCATTTGCCATAGCACCGGCAACCGAATTGATGAGCGACAACTGCTCGTAGATTTGAGTGTTGTTGAGTTGCTTTGGCAGTGCAGCACGCTTGATAAAGATACCTGCTTCGCTCTCCAACATCTCGGGGTCCTCGAAGATGGAGATAATAGGCTCGATGTTGTCGGGAACGGTGATAACCTCCTTGCTTGCAGCATCGGCAGCAGGTGCAGGAATATCGGCCATAAGGGTCTTGATTTGGGCCTCCAACTTATCGACGTCGATGTCGCCAACGACTACAACAGCCTGGTAGTCGGGGCGATACCACTTGTTGTAGAACGATTTGATGTCGTCGTAGGTGAACGATTTAAGGCCGTCGAGGTGACCGATAAGGTTGCGGTGCTCGTATTTCGTGTCCTTCAAGAGATTTTTCAGGAGGTTGATTGTCGAACGCCACGAAGCGCCGTCACGAGTACGCAACTCCTCCATAATCACACCACGCTCCTTGTCAATCTCGTCGTGTTCGAGCGAGATGAAGTGCGACCAGTCGTGCAAAACGAGCATCGCGGTATCGACAATGCCTTGGCGCGATACAGGAACGTCACGCATCAGGTATTGGGTATAGTCCCACGAAGTGCCGGCATTGAGGTTTGTACCGAACTTTACGCCAATCTTCTCCAAGTACTCGATAAGCATCTTACCTGGCAAATTCTTTGTGCCGTTGAATGCCATATGTTCGAGGAAGTGGGCGAGACCCTGCTGATTGTCCTCCTCTTGGATTGCGCCAACGTCGTGAACGATGTAGAAGTCGGCCAAACCCTTCTGCTTGTCGTTGTGACGCAGATAGTAGCGCATACCGTTCTCTAATTGGCCTACGCGAACAGCCCTGTCAAGTGGGATTGGCGGAATCTCCGGTCCTCCGACTCTTTGGGCAACGGCAACGGCCGCCATCAGTACGGCTATTGCCAATGTAAATAATCTTCTCATAGTGTTTTAGTTTAATGAATTTCTATATTGCATCTCTGCCCGACAAAATTACCCCCCCCCGTGAATTTTCCAAATTTTTGAAGGACTTTTTGCCGTTGGGCCTAAATTTATTTGTCGTCAAATTCCAAAATATCTCCTGGCTGGCATTTCAACTCGCGACAGATGGCTTCGAGTGTCGAAAATCGAATGGCTCGACCTTTGCCTGTTTTCAAAATCGAAAGATTGGCCTGTGTAATATTGACTCGCTCGGCTAACTCTCCGAGAGTGATTTTGCGACGAGCCATCAGTGCTGCAAGTTTTACGTTAATTGCCATAACCATTAAAATTCGTTTGCTCTTTGCCTCGCTTTGAGTGCGAAGTCAAAAGGGCAAATTCGTTACAAAAATAGTAAAAATAATATATATATGTATTGAAAAATCGCAAATCTTATCTGTTTACTCCTCTATAACGCTCTATTTTGGCGAAAAATTGCAGAAACCGTTTCGAATTTGTATATTTGCTCCAATAAAATTGATAAAAATCGAGAAATGGCAACAAAAACAGCCTATAAATATGCAGTTGCGATGCAAGATGTCGATTTCGCATTGCGGGCAACACTCAACTCTGTGTGTTCGAATATCCTCAATACGGCGGGCATCGATGCGCAGGGTAAGAATTTTGGACTCGATGCGCTTTCGCAACAATCGATGTCGTGGGTGCTTTCGCGTTTTGCTGTCGAGTTGGATTATCGCCCCGAGCAATATGCCGAGTATAATATCGACACTTGGGTTAATACCAATACCCGTATGCTCTCGACCCGAAATTTCGAGCTGTCGGATAGCGAGGGTAAGAATTTCGCCCGTGCGGTATCGCAGTGGTGTGTAATTGATTTTAAGCGTCGCGTGCCGGTCAATCTCGAAGAGTTGCACGATAAGTTCGCACCCCATTTGTGCGATGCTCCATCGCCTTGCGACCCACCTCGCAAGGTCTTGGGTGTTGCTCCACAGCAGACTATCGAGCACAAGGTTGTGTATAGCGACATCGACTTCAATCGCCACGTCAATACGATGCGCTATATTGTGATGATGATTGATATGCTGCCAATCGAGTATATGGAGCAGAATCGCTCTTTGCGTCTCGATGTTCACTTTATGCACGAGTGCCGTTTGGGTCAGGTGCTGACTGTCGGCTATGAGCAACGCGATAATGTGTCGCTATTCGAGATAAAGAGCGATGATGGTGCTGTTGCGTGCCGGGCTTCGATAGAGTGGCGATAGTGTGATGTAGTTGGGTCGGATTAAAATTGTTTAGCGGCTATGAAGATTGTGATATTAGGTCCGGCACACCCATATCGAGGCGGTTTGGCTTCGATTATGGAGACAATGGCGCGGGAGTATATCAGGCGTGGCGACGAGGTAAAGATTTATACCTTCTCGCTGCAATATCCTTCGTTGCTATTTCCGGGTAAAAGTCAGACGGTCGATACACCTGGACCGCACGATTTGCATATCGAGCGAGTTGTAAATACTTGTAATCCGCTAAATTGGATTGCATTGGGCGAACGATTGCGCAAGGAGGCCCCCGATATGATATTGATGAAATATTGGACTCCGTTTATGGCCCCTTGCTTTGGTACAATTTGTCGTATTGCTCGCAGAAATGGTCGAACAAAGGTTGTCTGCCAAATCGACAATGTCGAGCCTCACGAACATCACCTGACCGACAAACCTTTCAATCGTTACTATCTTGGTGCGGTCGATGGCTTTGTCTATATGTCGGAGCAGGTTGGTGGCGAATTGCGGGCCTACACCTCTGCTCCCGCTATCTTTTCGCCACACCCGATGTTTGAGAACTTTGGCAAGAGGGTAGAGCGCGAGGAGGCTTGTCGCCATTTACAACTCGATGCCAATGTGCATTATCTGCTCTTTTTTGGTCTGATTCGCGAATATAAGGGCCTTGATATATTGTTGTCGGCTTGGGAAGAGGTGCGTCGCGATGGGCTGAAACTGATTGTTGCGGGCGAATTTTACGACGACCGCTCTCGCTATGAGTCTCTACTTGCGAAGTTGGGCAATAGCGTGATTCTCCACGACCGATTTGTGGCCGATGATGAAGTGAAATACTACTTCTCGGCTGTCGATGCGTTGGTATTGCCATATCGTACTGCCACGCAGAGCGGTGTTACACAGATAGCCTACAACTTCTCGACTCCGATGGTTGTAACCGACGTTGGCGGTCTGCCCGAAATCGTCCCCGACGACAAGGTTGGCTTTGTTGTTCCACCAACGGTCGATGGTATTGTCGATGCTATCAACCAACTCTACGAGGCGGATAATCTCGACCGCTTTTGCCGCAATATGGCCAACGAACGCAAACGTTTTTCGTGGGCTACGATGTGCGACAAAATTGTCGAGGTGTATAATAAAACAAAATAAGGTGGAGCAAAACTCCACCTTATTTCATTATACATAAAACCGATTACTCTTTGATATTCGGTAACTCCAAGCCATAGCCCTTGCGCTTGTCCATAACTTTCAACCAAAGGCTGAATAAGAGTGCCAAACCGCCCAACGAAGCGAAAATCAACATCGGTACAGTGTAGTTGTACGAAACACCTTCGACTCCGTTTGCAATTTGCTCTGCAATGCCAGGGTTGCTCTCTTCCAAAGCCCAACCGATGAGCATTGGCGTTCCGCTCAAACCAAAATTCTGTACCCAGAAAATCAAAGAGTAGGCGCTACCCAAAAAGCGCTTGTCCATAATCTTCGGAATTGAAGGCCAGAGCGATGCAGGTACCAACGAGAACGATATACCCAACAAAATAATTGCAGCAAATGCAATTGCCTTGCTTGGGAAGATTGGCAATACCAACGCAAAAGTGAGGTGGCAGATAATCATCAACAACGAGCCGAGAATAAGCATAGTTGCACCCTTGCCCTTCTTGTCGAGGAACCAACCAAGGAACGGAGTAATGCAGGCTGCACCAATAGGGAACCAACGGAAAATGTCGGCTGCGGTTGTGTTTGATATGTCAAGATTGCTCTGCAACATATTAGCCGCAAACTTCTGGAATGGGAAGATGGCCGAGTAGTACAATACGCACAACATTGCAACTATCCAGAATAACTTGCTCTTAAAGATATTTACAACATCAGTCAGCTTAAACTCCTCTTCGCTCTCGCCCTGTGAGGCATCTGCACCCAACTGCTTGTCGAACTTTTTGTCCATAAAGCAGAATATCGAGTAGCAGATAAGACCGATGAGCAAAAGTGCTGTACAGAATGCGACTGGCTTAACAACGGTAGGGTCAATTGCACCGGCCAAACGAGGCGAGATAGTGAAGATGAAGAATACACCTACGCGTGCAAGTGCCATCTCCAAGCCCATTGCCAAAGCCATCTCCTTGCCCTCAAACCACTTTGCAAGGGCTTTCGACGCGGTGATACCGGCCATTTCGCAACCACAACCGAAAATCATAAAGCCGAGTGATGCAAGTTTTGCGCTACCTGGCATCTCGACCCACCACGAGTTGAGCCACATTTCGATAGACGAACCGGCAAACCAATCGCTAACAGCGTAGAATTTGATGCAGGCGCCGAGGAACATTATTATTGCCGATAACTCTCCCGTAAAGCGAATGCCCATCTTGTCGAGAATAATACCAGCGATGATAAGAAATCCCCATACATTGAGCAGATACTCCGAGCCTGCGTATGTGCCAAAATCGTCGGCAGTCCAGCCGTGAGTCTTTTGAATAATCTCTTGCAATGGCGAGATTACATCGACGAACATATGCGCAAAGAGCATCATCAAGGCGATAAGAACCATTGCACTCCAACGAGCCCACGCATAGTCGTTCAGTTTCTTTTGAATTGTTTGAGTCATAATGTTTTATTGTTTTGAATTATTGTTTTGCTTTTTCGGCATAGGTGCGCAATACATCGTAGGCGTCGGTAATGCCCAATTCGCCAGCTTTTGATATATCGAGACACCCCTTGCGAGTATCCTTCATATAAATCTGTATCAAACCTCGGTTGTAGTAGGCTTCGGCAAATGTCGGGTTAAGTTCGATGGCCTTTGTGTAGTCGTCGTAGGCCTCCGGAAGTTGGCCCGACAGAGCCAGCAGATTGGCACGATTGTAATAGGCGTAGGCAAAGTCGGGTTGCAACTTGATAGCCTTGTTCAAATCGGATATCGCCTCGTCGTAGTTGTAGGTACGTGTCTGATTGTTGCGTAATCGGCTTGCAGGGTCGCTCTCTATCGATATGCGCTGGTAGGCGTTGTCGATTGACGATATAAAGTCTATCATTTCGGCTTGTGTCGCAGCACGATTGAGATAGAGGAACGGATTTGACGGATTGTGTGCAATAGCTCGCGAGAAAGTGCCTACGGCGCTCGTATATTGCTTGATAAGCGATTCGGAGATGGCTAAATAGAAGAGTCGTTGCCACTGCTCGTCGTCGTTGCGATGTTGCACGTCGGCTTTGTAGCGACGGTTCATTGCAATAAGTGAATCGGGCGCGATGTTGCACTCCAAACGGGAAATTTGCAGCAACGGGTTGTTGGCTTTGGCCATAAAGTCTTCGGCTCGTTGCAGATGGTAGCGATGAGTCGATTGCTCAACGTCGATAGAGTCTCGCAGACGGAACGTAAAGCGATAGAGCGGCAGGAGCGACAGTTTGTTGTCGTTCTCGTTGCGGCGTGTCGAAATCTGCTCGAAACGCGAACCGGCCAACTTGCTCTCAAACGATAATAGTTTATCAAATCGACGGGTTGTGTCGGCATAAATCGAGTAGGTACTGTCACTCAAACGCGAGCGGTATTCGTCGATTTTGCGTTGGGCTGTTTCGCGGTCGCGTCGTGCGCCGACAGCATCGCGCAGCAATCGGCGCAGGTTGCTACGGCCCAGATAGGCATTGGCAAAGTCGGGATAGAGGTCGATAGCCTTTGAGTAGTCGTCTATCGCTTTGTCGATATTGCCGAGGTGGGTGTAGAGTATTGCGCGGTTGTAGTATACAAGCACATTTTCGGGCGAGTAGAGAGCCACCTTATTGTAGTCCTCCAATGCGCGGTTGTAGTCGCCAATGCCGGTGCGGACAATCGCGCGGTTGAAATATGTTATCGAACTTGTCGAGTCGAGCGAAATCACGCGGTCGAGGTCCGAAAGCGACTGCATAGGTCGGGCCGTCTCGTTGTAGACAAGTGCGCGATTGAAGTAGGATAGAGGTAGTGTCGAATCACACTCTATCGCCTTGTCGAAATCACGCTCGGCCTCCTCGAAACGACGTTGCTGCATATATAGCGCACCGCGACGGTTGTAACTGTTCGGATTCTCGCGGTTGGTGCGAATCGCTTGGTCGAAATTCTCGTAGGCTCGCACCGTGTCTTTCAGAAAGAGGTAGCACACTCCGCGATTGAGGTATGCGTCGGCAACCTTCTTCTCATAGCGTATAAAGTTGTCGAAGTCCGAAATAGCCTCCTTGAACTGCTGATTCAGCAAGCGCGTTACGCCTCGGCTGAAATAGGGATTTGGCAGGTCGGGACGCAGGTCTATTGCTTCGCGGAAGTCACTCAATGCATCGTCGTAGTTGCCCAATCGCGAGCGAGTGATGGCGCGATAGGTGTAGGCGGTCGTAAATACGGGGTTTTTCTCGATTGCAATCGAAAAGTCGGCATCGGCACCAATCAAATCGTCGAGGTTGTATTTGGCAATTCCGCGCAGGAAATAGCCCTCGTAGGCATCTTCGTCGAATCGCAACAGTACGTTCAGCGTACGAATAGCCTCCGTAAATTCGTTGTTCATCATCTGCTTGCGACCTACCCAAAAGAAGTATTCGCGATTGTATTGCGCGTGCGTGACGCCACAACACAACAGCGTGCAGATTGCAATCAGTATGTGCCTAATGTGTTTCAACCTCTTTGCTGGTGGGTGCTATTCCAATTCGTAACCAAAACGACGCAGTTGTCGGTCGCTGTTGCGCCAATCGTCATTGACCTTGACGAAGAGTTGCAGAAAGACCTTCTTGCCGAGGAAATGCTCCAAATCTTCGCGGGCCTGCTGGCCTATGCGCTTCAACTTTTCGCCCTTGTGGCCAATCACGATGCCCTTCTGCGAGTCGCGTGCTACGAATATCGTTGCACTGATGCGGTCGATAGTCGGCTCCTCTTTGTAGGACTCGATTTCAATTTCGCAGCAGTAGGGTATCTCCTTGTCGTAGTTGGTGAGTATCTTTTCGCGGATAATCTCCGAGGCGAAGAAACGCAACGTCTTGTCCGTAAGCGTGTCTTTCGGATAGAATGGCTCGCCTTCGGGTAGTCGCTCGATGATGTGGTCAAATATCGCGCCGATATTAAACTCCTCCTTTGCCGAGGCGGGAATGATTAAGGCCTCGGGCAGTCGCTCGTGCCACTCGGCAACCAATGCCTCCAACTTCTCTTGTGTTGTGAGGTCGATTTTGTTGATGACCAAAATTACGGGAATGCCGCTTGCCTCGATTTTGGTGAGGATTTCGGCATTGCGCTCACTCTGCTGCTCGACCGTGTCGGTAACGTAGAGAATTACGTCGGCATCGCTCACTGCTCCGCGTACGAACTTCATCATCGACTCCTGCAACTTGTAGTTGGGCTTCAATATGCCCGGGGTGTCGGAGTAGACAATCTGGAAATCGTCGCCATTGACAATACCCATAATACGGTGGCGCGTAGTCTGCGCCTTCGATGTGATAATCGAGAGTCGCTCGCCCACCAATGCGTTCATCAGCGTCGATTTGCCAACATTGGGATTACCGATAATATTTACAAAACCACTCTTATGCATCTTCATTCATATTTTTGCGTGCAAAAATACGACTTTTAATTGAGAATTAAAAATTAAGAATTGTTTTTAGACTCTCAAAAAACACAGCCGAGGCGGAAACCTCGGCTGTGTTTGTATCATCGGTGTAATATGCTATCGGCGGAAACCACCCATAGGCATCTTCGGCATACGCATCTTGCCACTCGTTACCACCTTCATCATCTTGCGCATATCGTCGAACTGCTTCATCAGTCGATTGACATCGGCTAAAGTTGTACCCGAGCCTTTCGCAATGCGCTCACGGCGGCGAGCGTTGATGATTTCGGGTTTTTCGCGCTCCAATGGTGTCATCGAGCCGATAATCGCCTCGGTCTGCTTAAAGACGTCGTCGTCAATCTCTACGTCGCGCAACATCTTGCCCATACCCGGAATCATCGAGGCGATATCTTTGAGGTTACCCATCTTCTTGACCTGCTGAATTTGGGAGAGAAAGTCGTTGAAGTCGAATTGGTTCTTGACAATCTTCTTCTTCAAGCGGCGGGCCTCCTCCTCGTCGTACTGTTCCTGTGCGCGCTCAACGAGTGAAACCACATCTCCCATACCGAGAATACGGTCGGCCATACGCTCCGGGTGGAAGACTTGCAGAGTGTCCATCTTTTCGCCACTCGAAATAAACTTCAACGGCTTATTGACTACCGAGCGAATCGAGATAGCGGCACCACCACGTGTATCACCGTCCAACTTGGTGAGTACAACGCCGTCGAAGTCGAGGCGGTCGTTAAACTCGCGAGCGGTATTCACGGCGTCCTGACCCGTCATCGAATCGACAACAAAGAGCGTTTCGCACGGATTTACGGTCTGCTTAATCTTGGTAATCTCCTGCATCATTGCCTCATCGACAGCCAAACGGCCTGCGGTATCGACAATCACGACGTTGTAGCCGTGCTGGCGAGCGTGCTTAATGGCGTTCTCGGCAATCTCGACAGGGTTTTGGTTGCCCTCCTCGGTGTATACCGGTACGCCAATCTGCTCGCCAAGAATCTTCAACTGGTCGATAGCGGCAGGACGATATACGTCGCCCGCAACGAGCAATACCTGACGACCCTTTTTGCTCTTGATGAACGATGCCAACTTGCCCGAGAAGGTCGTTTTACCCGAACCCTGCAAACCTGCAATAAGGATAACGGCAGGGGTACCTTCGAGCTTGATGTCGGTAGCCTCGCCACCCATCAATGCGGCCAACTCATCGCGTACGATTTTGGTCATCATCTGACCTGGCTTCACGGCAGTAAGCACGTTTTGACCGAGGGCCTTCTGCTTAACCTCGTCGGTGAACGACTTGGCAACCTTGTAGTTTACGTCGGCATCAATCAGTGCGCGACGAATCTCTTTGAGCGTCTCGGCAACGTTGATTTCGGTAATTCGGCCTTCGCCTTTCAGAATCTTGAACGACCGTTCGAGGCGGTCGGTAAGTTTTTCGAACATATAGTTTTGTTTTTATTTTTCAATTTGGGTGCGAAGATACAAATAAAATTTTATTTTATTGCTCCCCGACGCCGATAAGTGTCGTTTTGATGCAACTCGTTGTCGCTTATCCGAGTTTTGCCATAAAACGCTCGCGATTTACGATGAATCGCGTGTGGCTGCCTTTGCCAATAACGCCATCGGCATCGCAAGCGGTGATGTCGAACTTTAATTCGCGGTTGTTAATTGCTGTGAGCGTGGCTGTTGCGCTGACGATTGTGCCAACTTTTGTGGCGCGCGTATGCTCGATATTCAGAGCCGTTCCGACCGATGTTTGACCCTCTTCCAGATGTGGTGCGACGGCCATCATTGCAGCGTTTTCCATAATGGCGCACATAACGGGTGTGGCCAAAACTGCCAAATCGCCCGAACCAATATATTCGGCAGTCGAAGATGGTTCGACGCGCATTGTTGTAGTATGAGATATTCCGATTTCCATTGCTGTTTTGATTAAAATTCTGGCACAAATATACTACATTCTTGCCGAAACCGTTATATTTGCACTATAAAATATGAAGAACTCACGTTTGATATTGCTGCTTTTGTTGCTCTGCATCGCCCTGCCACTAACGGCACGACGACGCGGTAGGGGAGTTGTATATCAGGAGTGGGTGGTTGAGAGAGGCGATTCGGTGCCGTTGATACACCTTGCGCCAATCCGTAAGTATGCCCGCAAACCCGATATGCGTCGCTATGCGCGTATGGTACGAGCCGTTAAGAAGGTCTATCCGATAGCGCAGGCGGCCAAGCGGTTGATGGCAGATATGGAGACCGAATTGCTCGCAATGCCAAGCAAACGCGAGCAAAAACTCTATATCAAGGGTATTCAAAAGCGACTTATTCGCGAATATACGCCCGTGCTGAAAAAGATGACTATTTACGAAGGAACTATCCTTCTGAAACTTATCGACCGCGAGACTCAATCAACCGCTTTTGAGATTGTCAAAGAGTTTAGAGGTGGCTTTGAGGCGGGATTTTGGCAACTGTTTGCCAAGATGTTTGGCAATAATCTGAAAACCGACTACGACCCCAAAGGCGACGACCGTATGTTGGAGCAAATCGTAACCTACTACGAGAAGGGGTTGCTTTAATTGATGCCTAGATTGCGTGAGTGCGAAAAAAAAGTATGGAATGACTGAGTTTGTGCTACAAACAGCCACAAAAAAAAGAGATAACCGAAGTTATCTCCAATGAAGTTGAGCTGCCGGGACTCGAACCCAGAACGACAGAACCAAAATCTGCTGTGTTACCATTACACCACAGCTCAATCCGATGCTCGAAAGCGTGGCAAAGGTAATACTTTTTTCTGAAATTGCAATATTTTTTTCGACTTTTAATTTGCTGATGGCCTATTTTGCTATACGAGTCGATTTGTTAGTAGACGAATTTTTCGGCTAACGGCAAAAGTAGTGCTGTACCCAACCCTGTGAGAGCCATAGCCAAACCCGCCATAGCACCCTCGACTGCGCCCAGCTCGATAGCACGTGATGTGCCAATGCCGTGCGATGCGGCACCGAGGGCAAATCCTTTGGCTGCGGGGTCGGTTATGTGGCAAATTTCGAGAATCTTCGGACCGAACATACTGCCGAAAAGACCTGTGCAGAACACCACGACCGAGGTTACCGAAACAATCGCGCCAAGCGGTTCGGCGACCGCTATCGCGATAGGTACGGTTACCGATTTTGGAGCTATGGAGGTGATGATGTCGCGCTGAACGCCAAATGCTACGGAGATACCGACAACGCTCAAAATGCCCACAATACACCCTGCGAGAGTTGATAGCGTTACGGGGAGGGCTGCTTTGCGTAGGTGACCCACTTGCTCGTGCATAAGGTAGCCGAGCGATACGACCGACAAGCCGAGCGCAAAGTCGAGCAACGATGTGGCCTCTTTATATTGTGCATATTCGATACCGGCAAAGTGCAGGAACGCGATGACGGCCACAGCCGTAAGTAGTACGGGGTGCAGAAGAAGTAGGCGCGTACGACGGAATAGGGCCGAGGCTGCGACAAATGCCCCAATCGTCACGACGAGCATACAGAGTTCGGAGTGGAGTAGGGCGGTCATTGCTTCGATTTGTTGAGTAGTTGAAAAACTGCGCCTACGGTAGCGATGACGGCTATGGTGCTAACGACAAGTGCAACACCTATCGCAAGGGCGTTGTTGGCAATTTCGCCGTACGAGACCATTATTCCTACGCCAAACGGGACAAAGTAGAGTGCCATACTGCCCAAAAGAAATTTGGCGGCAGGTCGCACAGTCTCCTCTTTGAATAGTTTGAGTTGAAGGGCTGCGAACATCAGCAGCATACCGATAATATTGCCCGAAATATAGCCGTCGATTGCAGCGCTCAATGCGTTGCCGACAAGCCAGCAGAGCAATATACACAGAAGCCCTTTCATAGCATATATAGATGGTTGAAAATCGGTCGCAACGGACTATTCGATGTAGTATTCAACGATTGTAGCGTTGCCGTTAATAGCAACTTCGTTCATCTCGGCCGGAATCAAAACGACCTCGCCTGCGGCTATTGTCTCCTCGCCCCCCTCGGTAGCGATAGTGGCACTACCTTCGGTGCACGAATAGAGAACAAAAGAGTCGAGTGAGCAGTAATCGCGACGCATAGTACCCGAAACTGCAAGGAGGTTGGCTGCGAAATAGTCGCAACTTACCAACTTTGCGATGCCGCTATCATCGAGAGTGTAGTCTATCTTGCAACTCTCCACATTTGAGCCAAAGTCGATAGCATCAACAGCAAGTGCTGTGTGCAGTTCTCGCGGTTTGCCGTCGGCATCGGTGCGATTCCAGTCGAAGATGCGGTAGGTCAAATCGACAGGTTGCTGTATCTCGATAAGCGATACGCCTCCGGCGATAGAGTGGACTGTTCCCGATTTGAGCAGAAAAACATCGCCCTTCTTGACGCTTATCGATTGGAGCAGGTCGGCTACACGACCTTGCGCGACAGCTTCGATATACTCCTCGCGAGTGATGTTCGGATTTTTGAAGCCGATATAGACGATTGCGCCCTCTTTGGCCGATGTGATATACCACATCTCGGTCTTGCCACAAGTGCCGTGACGCTCGGCTGCAATGTCGTCGTCGGGGTGAACCTGCACCGAAACGCGATGACAGCAGTCGAGAGTTTTGAGTAACAATGGGAAGTCGAGGCCGTAGCGTTCGAATACAGCCTCGCCGACCATTTCGCCCATATATATTTCGATTATTTCGCGTAGGTTGTTGCCTTTCAGAAATCCGTTGCGAGCAACCGAGATATTGTTATCCAAACCCGATACGTCCCAACTCTCGCCATAACACTTCGACTTGTCGGCACGAAGCCCCTGACCCCTCTTTATGTCGAGAAGAGTCTGGCCGCCCCAAATGTGCTGTTTGAGTATTGGTTTGAATTTTATGGGATACATATCGTGTGCGTGTTTTGTTTTATGGTGTTAAAAAAGTGCTTCGACCTTTGCTACAACATCGTTGGCGTCTGGCGTAAGCGAGAAGGTGAGACTTGGCTTCAAATACCACGGCTCTTTGCCCTCCAACATACGTTTTTCGCCACCACCCGTTATGTTCAACATAATGGTAGCCTCTGGGTCAATTCGACCTGCCTCGACCTCTTTGATGAGGGTTGCAAGTGCGATAGCAGGGGCAGGGTGAATATCTACGCCTTCGGTCTCGAAGAATAGTTTTGCCGCCTTCTGTGCCTGCAAATTTGTTGCCACAAGTACGTTGCCGCCCGTTGCTTTGAGCGCATCGTACAATCCGCCACAGATGCCGTATGGTGGTTTGCGGTTCGACAATACCTTTGCGTTGATAATCTCGGCGTCGCGACGTGCGCGGTCGTCTTCGTAAGGGAGCATTTCGCGCGAATCGGCCTCCCAAGCATTATAAATAGGTACAAATGGCGCATTCTGCGAAACCATAAGCTTCATAATGTTCGAGCCATAGCGACCGTCCTCGATAAGGCGCATATTGGCCTCCCAAGCAGCGATTGCACCTGTGCCACTACCTACGGCTTGGAAGTAGTAGTCGGGAATACGGCCGATTGTCGTTACGGCCGACAAAACGGTCGTTCCCATACCGTCGCGTCGTGCGATATTTTTTGCACCACCTTCGGCATAGAACTTTGGCGAACGAAGTGCGAGGTTGCTCAAATGGATAGCGTCGAAATAGTCGCCACCATTCTCACAAGCGATAAGTTTTACGCAATCGTTGAGCGGCTCCTCGAACCATAGCGCGCCGAGGTTGTCGGCCGGAACCGATAGCAGAAGTGGAATGTTGTTGTCGGAGCAAACCTTTGCAAATGCGCGAGCCGTATTTCCTGCCGAGGCAACGACCAAAATCTTGTCGCTATCGGCTGCTGCGCGAGCGCAAACGCTATACGCTTCGGTCTCCTTGAACGAACAGGTCTGCATATTAGCACCTCGCTCGGGGAAGTAACCGTTGAAGGTTATGTAGAGATTTTTCAACCCCAAGGCCTTGGCCAAACCCTCGCTACGATAGGTTACGGGGGCGGCCGAACACTTTAACATACGTTTGATAGGCAACCAGTCGCGGAACTTGTACAAACCGCAATCCTCGTTGTCGTATACTGTAAGTTGTTTCTTCGCATAGTTGGCACGAATGAGCGATGGCGATTTGTGACCATCATAATCGAGCGACCAGCCTTTGTCCTCGAACTCCTCGCCGGTTGCAACGCAGACGAGTTTGTATTCGGTTGGGGTAAAATCTGACATATCTTTTATCTTTTATTTTTGGCAAAACCTGCTCTCTGTGCCGTTGCGATGCGGGCATATATAACGGCACGCTCGCGCAAGCAGAAGACAAAAATATAAATTTTTTCTGAAACCGCACAACCTTTTTTGCTTTCTTTTGCTTTTTTTATACCTTTGTCGGTGGTAGCGTGCGTGGCAGAAGGCGATAGTTTGGCGCAGTGTTTTTGATGCGTTTTACTTTTGCGGCGGCTATTTGAGGCTGATAACCAACAATATAATATATATGAAGAGATTGTTACTATTGATTTTGTCGCTATGCGTTGTATCGACACTTGCGGGGCAGACTATCAGAGAGGAGATTGCTGCAAATCCCAATATGGCGGCCGGTATTTATACGGCATATCCCACCACCGAGCAGATTGCGACACCTGCACCGCGCGGTTATAAGCCGTTCTATATCTCACACTATGGCCGTCACGGTAGTCGTTACCAAACTGCACCCGAAAAATATACCAATCCTGTGATATTGTTGGAGCAGGCCGATAAAGATGGTCGTCTGACGGCTCTTGGTAAGGAGGCGCTACGTCGTGTGCGCATTATGGCCGACGATGCCTACCTTCGTGCCGGTGATTTGACTCGTCGTGGAGAACTCGAACACAAGGGTATCGCGAAGCGTATGGTCGAAACCTATCCCCAGGTGTTTTCGGGTAAGAATGGCTGCCGTGTTAATTGCTATTCGACGCAGTCGGTCCGTTGCGTGATGAGTATGGCGGCCTTTTCGGAACAACTCAAAGAATCGAGACCTTCGCTCGAAGTCTTGCGGTCGGCAAGTGAGCACGATTTTTACTTTACGCGCCCCGATTCGGGTCTGAATATCAACTATAAAAAGGCTCGTGCTATCGCCAAAGAGTACCAGGCGCAGCAGACCAACGACAAGGCCTTCATTTGTCGTCTATTCAACGACTACGACTATGCAAAGGCGTTGATATGCAAGGTCTATGAGGCCGAAACGACCTACGCCTTTATGGGTAATATGCACGACCTGGCGATGATTATCCAGAATTGCGACACGCTCGATGGGATGACGCTTCACGACCTCTTTGCCGAGGAAGAGCGCTACCAAATGTGGCATCTTTTCAATATTCGTCGTTACCTGACTTATGGCCCATCTGCCGACTTCGGAGCAACACGCATAGAAGACGGTAAGCCTCTGTTGCGCAATATTGTAGAGCGAGCCGAGCAGGTGATGGCAGGAGAGGGCGATGGCGAAGTTGCAACGTTGCGATTTGGTCACGATGCCTACATTATACCTCTGCTTGCGCTGATGCATATCGAGGGTTGTGACGGAGCGATACCTTTCTCCGAAATTGAGCGATTGCCCGAGGTGTGGTGCGATAGCCGCATAACATCTATGTCGGTAAATGTGCAATTTGTGTTTTTTCGCAATAAAAAGGGCAATGTGTTGGTGAAATTCCTCCACAACGAGCGCGAAACACGATTGCCTATCCCGACCGACTCGTTCCCATTCTATAAGTGGGAAGATTTCCGCGATTTCTGCAAGTCGCTTTATGCCGACAACGGCAAATAATCGACTCATTTTTTTTGGGCGAAAAGCCTTTGTTGGGTATCTTTTGAAACTTTGCCCACCCTCGCTAAAACGTTCTCTGTGGCGCGTTTTGGCGAGGGCGGTGTTTTTTTTGTGTTAGATGTTTGATATTCAATATAATTTGTCATAACTTTGCGCGCCAATATTTTTATTTAGGTAGATGAGTAAATAGTGCAAAAAAACTAAATTCAAACCAAACAATAGAGTTATGATTAACAAACACATTTTTGCGGGGGGGGGGAGCGCATACTGCACACCCGCTATCAAACAACTCAACATTCGTTGCGAGGCTGGCTTCCAAGCAAGCGTTGGCCTGGGCGATATTGTTGAGAAAGAGGGTGCTTGGGACGAGCCGGCAAGCGTACAAGAGTAAAACAATGCAAAACTAAAAGAGAGTATGAAAAAGTTCTATTTGATTCTCGGTTTGGCATTGGGTATGCTGACCGTATCGTGTTCGAAAGAGACAACAGAGGATATCATTCCTCAACCAAAAAATGAGGTAGTATTGGGTGTGACGCTCGACGAGTCGTCGCGTACACAGATTGGCGATGCTACCGAGACAGGTTACAAAGTAGTTTGGTCGGAGGGTGACCGCTTGGCCGTTAATGAGGCTATCTCGTCGGAGGTTTCGGCAGAGAGCGTAGGCGCACAGAACGCACAATTTACTGTTGCCGATGTTACCGCTCCTTACCACATCGTCTATCCTGCGGAGGCTGTTAAATGTGTCGTATCAACAATGACTTCGGAGGGTAAAGTCTACGTATTTTCTTTGTATTCACCAACCGAACAAGAGTATACCGAGCGTTCGTTTGCCGACAAGGTGGCAGTTATGAGCGGTATTGCTAACGATGACAAATCGTCGGTGGTTTTGAAGCACGTTTTCAGCTTCGTAAAGGTTACCATCGCCAAAGGCGACGATGTTGCTTTGCGTGGTGTGACTATCGAGACGCTTAACGGCGAGCCTATTTCGGGTGAGTTATCGGTACTTCCACTGGAAGAAGAACCTGGATTCTCGGGTAGCGAAGGTCTGAACTATATTCACGTTGTTGGCAAGGAGGGTATTCCTTACAACGATGCAGGCAAGGCCGAGGTTATCTTTGCTGTTCCTGCCGGTAAGTACGAGGGTGGTTTTAAGGTGACTATCGAGGATATGTCGGGTAAGGCTATGTCGCGTACTGCATACGCAACCAACGGTGTTGAGTTGAAGGGTGGCGAGATGCTTGCTATGCCAACGCTCACCTACGCTGGCGAGGAGCAGACCGGTATCGTTATCCGCACAGCCGAGCAACTCATTGCTTTCCGCGAGGCTTTCAAGGCTGGCGACTATTCGGCCTATCTTAATGCCGATGAAGAGGTTGTGCTTGGCGCCGATATCGATATGTCGAAGGTGACCGACTGGACCTCGATTGGTACGACCAACTTCGCAGGTGTATTCAACGGTAAGGGCTACAAGTTGAAGAATTGGAACACTACCGCTCCGTTGTTTACAGGTATTACGGGTACAATTAAGAATGTGATTGTTGACGAGTCGTGTAAGTTTACGGCTGCAACCGAAGCAATGACCGCAACGGGTGATAAGCAGTGTGCATTCCTTGCCGAGAAGATACACCCAACCGGTGTTGCCTATGGCTGTGTCAATTTTGGCGATGTAGAGGCAAAGGAGATTAGCAATGGTACTCACCGTGTTGCAGGTCTGTTCGGTGCAGGTTATGGATTTATCAAGAACTGTAAGAACTATGGCGATATCTACGTTACCAACAATGAGAATATGCCAAACAACCTGATGGTTGGTGGTGTTGTCGCCTATTTCAATACCAACTCGAATCCAAAAACTGCATACGGCAAAGATTTCTTGGTAGATTGTAGCAACTATGGTAACATTACCATCGAATTCCCTGACAATGTTCAGCCAAAGAATGTCTATGCAGGTGGTGTCTTGGGTACAACAACCTATCACAAATCTTCGGAAGCGGTTAATCACGGCGATATTGTAAATTGTATGAATTGCGGTGATGTTAAGTATAGTTTCAAGAAACTTGCCGGTGGTACTTATGGTAATATTGCAGGTGTTGTAGGTTATGCCGAGGCCGACGTTGTTGGTTGCCAGAACTATGGCTATGTAGAGTATACCGTTCCTGTTGGTGAGCGTACTGCAGGTGGTACTCGCCCCGGTGTTGCTGGTGTTGTTGCAACTGCGCTCTATTCTGTTCATGACTGCGACAATTTTGGCGAGGTATATGTTGAAGGCGTTTGGGCCGGAGGTACGGACAATAATGCTGGCGCAGGTGCTTATGCAGGTGCTGTATTTGGTGGCGTTGTTGGTGTTGCCGGTATCTTCGAGGCAACGGCAACGACCGACAGTGTGTCGAATTGCACAAACTATGGTAAGATGACTACCAAATTCTACTGCTTGGCAACGGGTGGTACTGCAACTTCGCAAGGTGGTGTTGTCGGCTACTCGCAGATGCCTGTCAATAATTGCTCGAACGAGGGTGTGGTAAATATCAACACATACTGCAAGAATACATACGTTGGCGGTGTTATTGGTAATGTTCCATTCAATGTGACAGGTTGTAGCAACAATGGTAGCGTTGCGCTCAACCTTATGGGTATGACAGCTGCCAACGCCAACTTCCGTGCCGGTGGTGTTGTAGGATATTGTACGAAGACCATTAGCGATTGCCACAATACGGGCAATGTTACTGCCGGTTGTAAGGGCCTTAATGTGACCGGTACTACTATATATTCTGCAAGTGTCGTTGGTGATGGCTATGTTATCGAGAACTGTTCCAGCTCGGGTTCGAATGTGACAAATATCGAGACTAATTCTGCTTATAATACTCTCTATACGGCAGGTGTTATCGGTTATGCACGCACAAGTGTATCGGGTTGCGAGTTGAGCGGTTCGCATACGCTTAACAGCGACGATGCGAAGGCTTCGCTACGTTGCGCAGGTATTGTTGCTCAAATTATAACAAGAGCCGGTGAAGATGCTGTTATCAGCAACTGCTCGACAACCGAGACAGCAACCGTAACGCTCTCGACCTCGAACAGCAAGGCAAACTATACGGGAGGTATTATTGCGCTCTGCAACAATGGTGTTGATGGCTGTACCAACAATGCTACTATTAACGTTAAGATAAACACGCAATTGACAGGTAGCAGTATTACCTATGTTGGTGGTGTAGCAGGTTTGCAGAAAGTGACGATGAACGATTGCCACAACAAGGGTAACATCGCTGTCGAGATGTGCAATTCGACTGCTCCGTTCTATGCAGGTACGGTACTTGGTCACAACTACTCGGCAAATGCTGTTGCCCAGAACTTGTCGAATAGCGGTACAATGACTATTACCAATGCAGGCAATACCGACAATATCAACGCGATGGTTGGTTTTAATGATGGTGCGATTAACGAGGAGACTCTTACCAATACCGGTAAGGTCGTTGTAAACGGCACCGAGTTGTAGTATTCCGTCAAGGAGTCAATAACTCACGATAGAAGGCGCTCGACAGTAAGATGTCGAGCGCTTTTTTGTGTCGGGTGGCTTAAAAAAGCGCAATTATTTTGCAGAAATAAAAATAATGTCTATCTTTGCACCACCAAAAACAAGGGCAACCGAGTTTTGGCACGATGAATTCGTAGCTCAGCAGGTAGAGCACAACACTTTTAATGTTGGGGTCCTGGGTTCGAGCCCCAGCGAGTTCACCTCCGATAGCGGCAGAGTTTCTAAACTCTGTCGCTTTTGCGTTTTATAGCCGATGTGAACGAGATTCCCATCTGCTATAACCCGGCTTATTGGTCAAAATAGTACATAAAATCGGGGCAATTTTTGTTTTTTGATTTCTAATTTTTAATTTCTTCGTATCTTTGTGCCAAAGATTGAAAGATAGACTAATATGGCAAGAAAAAAGAGAGCCCTTCCATTTATTGAGGGTTTGGAGATAACAACCATAGCAGCCGAGGGTAAGGCGATAGGACACCACGAGGGTATGGTGGTGTTTGTGCCGATGACCGTTCCTGGCGATGTTGTCGATGTACAGGTACGCGCCCACCATCGTCGTTTTATGGAGGGTGTGGCGGTTAATTTCGTAAAGCGCTCGGAGATGCGCTGTGAGCCGGTGTGCGAGCATTTTGGCGTGTGTGGTGGCTGCAAATGGCAGAATTTGCCATACGAGGAGCAGTTGCGTCACAAAACGCAGCAGGTGCGCGACCAACTTGTTCGTATCGGTAAGCTCGATATTCCCGAGGTTCGTCCTTGTCTTGGCTCGGCCAAACAGCTCCTCTACCGCAATAAGTTGGAGTTTACGTTTGCCGACCGTCGCTGGCTGACCTACGAAGAGATAGCAAAAGGGGAGAATATAACCCCTGCGCCGGCCCTTGGTTTCCACGTTCCAAATATGTTCGACAAGGTGCTCGATATTTGTCGTTGTCATCTACAACCCGAGCCGTCGAATGCTATTCGCGATTTTATTCGCTCGTTCTGCATCGAGCACGACTATTCGTTCCATAATGTGCGCGAACACGTTGGACTTATGCGAGGCATCATAATTCGTACTACTTCGACTGGCGAGATTATGCTGTGCGTGGTGTTTAACGAAGACGATAAACCGAAAATTGAGGCACTGCTTAATGCTGTAAAAGAGCAATTTCCGCAAATTACCTCAATCATCTATTTCATCAACGAGAAGTGGAACGATTCGCTTACCGACCAGACTCCTATATGCTTCGCAGGTCGCGACCATATCTTCGAGGAGATGGAGGGTCTGCGCTTCAAAATCGGTCCAAAGTCGTTCTATCAGACCAATTCGGAGCAGGCCTACGAACTATACAAGGTTACGCGCGATTTTGCCGATTTGCAACCCGATGACACACTCTACGACCTCTATACTGGTACGGGTACAATCGCCAACTTCTGTGCGCGTCGTTGCAAGAAAGTGGTCGGTATTGAGTATGTTCCGGAGGCTATCGAAGATGCAAAAATCAACTCTTCAATCAATGGCATCGACAACACAACCTTCTATGCCGGCGATATGAAACGTGTGCTCGACCGTAATTTCGTTGCCCGCAACGGTCGCCCCGATGTGATAATCGTAGACCCACCTCGTGCCGGAATGGACGAGCCTGTGACCGAAGTTATCCTCAATGCCGAGCCGAAGCGCATTGTCTATGTAAGTTGCAACCCTGCGACACAAGCGCGTGATTTGGCGCTCCTGTCGGCGAAATATCGCATCGTAGCGGTGCAACCCGTCGATATGTTCCCTCATACGCACCACGTCGAGAATGTCGTAAAACTCGAAAGAATTTAGAGTGGTCCAACGTGGTTGTTCGACTTGCAAATCTCACTCCCTGCAATAAATTTGTAGGGAGTTTTTTTGTGCCGAGGGATAGGCTCGGAGCAATAAATCGGGCCCTCGGGCGTTATATTTGCAGCAAACATCTAAAACATAAGATATGAAACGTTTGATTTTGGTAGCCGTTGTCGTGCTATTCGCGTCATCGGCCATTGCGCAACAGAGCGCAGAAAACTACATCCAGGTAAATGGCGTTGCCGAGAAGGAGGTAACTCCCGACGAGATATACCTATCGATTACGCTCGACGAGAGCGACTCCAAGGGTCGTGTCGATATAGCGACACAGCGCAACAATATGATAGCATCGCTGAAATCGCTGGGGATAGACGTTGAAAAATCGCTTACCATAGCCGATATGTCGAGCAACTACATTAAGCGCAAAACCTCGTTTGTTGCGGCAAAATATCAGTTGTGCCTATCGTCGTCGGAGCAGGTTTTGGCGGTCTACGATGCGCTCGAAAAACTAAATATCTCGAATATCGACATTGTACGCGTATCGCATAGCAAAATCGAGCAATTCAAGAGCGACGTGCGTAAAGAGGCGATGCAGAATGCGCGACAAGTGGCCTCCGAACTGGCCGAAGCAGTAGGGCAGAGCGTTGGCTCGTGTATCTACATCTACGACTCCAATCGTGACGTTGTCCCTGCTCTCTACAATAGCGGCGTTGTGATGCGAGCCAAGGCCAATCTCGATGCGGTAGTTGCCGCTCCGCCAACACCGATAGAGTTCAAGAAGATAAAACTTTCCTACTCGGTGTCGGCCAAATTTGAGTTGAACCGATAGCCGTAAACCGATAAATTTCGACAAATAGGGTGCGCTCCAAAAACTACTTGGGCGCACCCTTTGATGTTTGCCCTCTTTTTTGTATATTTGCTCCTTGAACTAAAATGCCGAATTATGAATATCGTAAAATTTGCATTCAATCCGCTACAAGAGAACACCTATATACTTTGGGACCAAACCAAGGAGTGCGCGATTATTGATGCCGGCAACGCATCGGCTCGCGAGGATAGAGTCTTGGCCGATTTTATTGCCGAGAATGGCCTTACGCCCGTACTGGCAATCAACACCCACGGCCATTTCGACCACCTGCTGGGCGTCGCCTTTTTGCAAAATACCTATGGCGTTAAATTCGCTATGTCGAAGGCCGACGAGTCGATAGCCGAGCAGATGATGTCGCATTGCGCAATGTTTGGCCTCGATGCAACCGAAGTACCGACCATCGACATCGACCTCGCAACCGCAACCGAAATCGGTTTTGGTGAGACGACGCTGCGTGTAATTCCAACCCCTGGCCATACCCCTGGTGGCGTATCGCTTCTGCACACCGAGAGTGGTGCGCTCTTTACGGGCGACACCATCTTCCGTGAGTGTATTGGCCGCACCGACCTGCCTGGTGGCGACTACAACGCGCTGATGAACTCAATATTGACCTGCATAATCCCGCTTGGCGACGAAATCACCATCTATTCGGGTCACGGCGATAAATCGACCATCGGCCACGAATCGCTCTACAATCCGTTTGTTGTCGAAGCGCTTAATGAAGAGGTGAACTTCTAAATGCAAAATGCAAAATGCAGAATGCAAAATGAATTTTGAAAATTATGAGAGAAGATAATCTTATTGTTTCTATGAGTTACGCTTTCGCACTAAAAGTTGTAAATGTGTATAAATGTATTGCGAGTGGAAGTGGCGAAAGAGTAATGGCTACGCAGTTATTAAAGAGCGGTACTAGCATCGGTGCGAATGTGCACGAGGCTGTAAGGGCTCAATCGAAAAATGATTTCATAGCAAAAATGAGCATTGCTCTCAAAGAGTCGTACGAAACGGAGTATTGGTTATCACTCTTAAAAGATAGTGAGTATATTTCCGTTGCGGATTATGATAAGTTGTATAAAGAAAATTGTGATATAACAAATGTTATTTCTCGCATTATATTGTCTGCAAAGTCTAATGATAATAAAGAAAAGTAGCATTTTGAATTGAATAGATAATTTTGCATTTTGCATTCTGCATTTTGAATTTTTTATGAGAATAGATATTTTAACAGTTGTACCGGAACTTTTGGTGTCGCCTCTCAATGAGTCGATACTGAAACGTGCGCAGGAGGGTGGTTTTGCCGAAATATACGTCCACAATATCCGCGACTACTCGGAGGATAAACACCACAAGGTCGATGACTATCCGTTTGGTGGCGAGGCAGGTATGGTTATGAAGATTGAACCGATATTCCGCTGCATCGAGAAGTTGAAGAGCGAACGTCACTACGACGAGATTATCTTCACCTCACCCGATGGTGTTCGCTACGACCAACACGAGGCAAACCGACTCTCTACACTCGAAAATATAATTATCCTCTGCGGTCACTACAAGGGTATCGACTATCGTGTCCGCGAACATCTGATTACGCGCGAAATCTCGATTGGCGACTATGTGCTGACGGGTGGTGAGTTGGCTGCTGCGATTATCACCGACTCGGTCGTGCGCCTCTTGCCAGGTGCGATTGGCGACGAGGCCTCGGCGCTGACCGACTGCTTCCAAGACGATTTGCTTGCTCCGCCCGTATATACCCGCCCTGCGGAGTTCAATGGCTGGAAAGTACCCGATGTGTTGCTTTCGGGCAACTTCGCCGAGATAGCGAAGTGGCAAGATGAGCAGGCCTATGCCCGCACAAAGGCTTTGAGACCGGATTTATTGGAGGAGTAAAAATAATTCTCAATTTTTCATTCTTAATTCTTAATTTACAATGAAGTACTTCATTGTCGCTGGTGAGCCTTCGGGCGATTTGCACGGTAGTAACTTGATGCGAGGATTACAGGCCGAGGACGGCGAGGCGCAGTTCCGCTTTTGTGGTGGCGACAAGATGGCCGAGGTGGGTGGTCGCGAGGGGTTGCTGATGCACTATCGCGATATGTCGTTCTTCGGCATTGTGCAGGTTATCGCCAATTTGCGTACGATTTTCCGCCAGATGGCCGATTGTAAGCGCGATATTGAGGCCTTTGCACCCGATGTGCTGATTCTTATCGACTATCCGAGTTTCAATATGCGTTTAGCCAAGTGGGCGCACGCAAAGGGGATAAAGGTCTACTACTACATCGCTCCAAAGGTATGGGCGTGGAAGGAGTGGCGCGTGAAGGAGATTCGCAAGTATGTCGATAGGCTCTACACGATATTTCCGTTCGAGACAGAGTACTTTCGCTCGAAGGGTATCGAGCCGATATTCTGTGGCAACCCACTGACCGACTCTATCGCAGCACGTCGCGAGCAGATGCCGACAATCGAGGCCTTTCGCGAGGCAAATGGGCTTGATGAGCGACCAATCGTCGCATTGTTGGCGGGTAGCCGTCGCTCGGAGATTAAGGTCAATTTGCCCGATATGGTAGCATTGTCGCGCAAGTTCCCCGAGTATCAATTTGTCGTGACGGCAGTAGGGTGGATTGACAAGGCGCTCTATACGCAGATAATAGGCTCGGCCGATGTGCGCTATGTGTGCGACCAGACCTATGAGACGCTACACCACGCGGCAGCAGCCGTTGTAACGTCGGGTACGGCAACTCTCGAAACGGCGCTGATGAATATTCCCGAAATGGTGCTTTACCACGTTCTGTACATCTACGAGAAGCTCAAACCTTATGTTTTGAAGATTCCGTATGTGTCGTTGGTCAATATCAACCTCGGTCGCGAGGCTGTTCGCGAAATTGTCACTTCGCGCTTCGACATCGAAGCTGCATCTGCCGAGTTGCGCTCAATCTTGCCGGGAGGCGCGAAACGCGAGGCGATGCTTACCGATTTTGCCGCTTTGCGACAGTTGATAGGCGACGAGGGTGCAAGCCGTCGTTTCGCTGCCGATATAGTTAAATCGTTGAAACAATGAAGATAGTAGTTATAGAGAACCTCTTTGGGGCTGGTGAGCCGTCGATTTCGTTGCGACCCGATACATCGGTATTGCGCAACAACGACGACTTCTATATGCCCAACACCCCGACCGACATACGTTGTGGAGTTGGTGTTGCGGTGCGTATTACGCGCATTGCAAAGTGTATAGACCCTCGTTTTGCAGCGCGTTGCTACGATGGTGTGGGCATCGGAGTTGCATTTGTCGATACCGCACAACTCAATCGCTTGCGTAGCGCAGGGTTGCCTTGCGAATCGGCCTACTGCTTCGACCGTTCGATTGCAATCTCGCCCGACTTTGTTGCGCCTGCCGAAATCGATGGAGGAGAGGTGCGCTTGGCGGTAAATAACCAACTGAAACAAACATTCTTAATCTCTTCACTTAAAGAGTCGCTTGACGAGTGCGTGTCGCGAGCGTCGAACCTTCTAACCCTCAAAACCGGCGACTTGGTCTTTGTTCAAATGCCAATCGAGGTGCAGGTCGTAGATGGCGAATCGATGGTGGCGACACTCGACGAGAGAGAGCTGCTTAACTTTCAGATAAAATAATGCTGCTGCACGACAAACTATCATCAAAGCGCCTGATTCTTGCCTCTGCTTCACCACGCCGACGACAGTTGCTTGCCGACTGCGATATTCCGTTCGTGGTAGCCGAGCCGTTTGATTGCAATGAGGAGTATCCGCCACAGATGCCGAGCCACGAGGTTGCCGAGTATCTGTCGGGGTTGAAAAGCGATGCCTATCCACACACGCTTGTTGCCGACGAGATATTACTCACGGCCGACACGGTGGTTATTGTCGATGACCACATATTGGGTAAACCATCATCTGCCGAGGAGGCTGTTGCAATGCTGCAAATGCTGTCGGGACGAGTACATAATGTTGTGACGGGTGTCACGATTCGTTCGGCCGAGCGACGTCGTTCGTTCTCGGTGTCGAGCAGCGTAAGTTTTCGCACCCTTACAGCCGACGAAATCGACTACTATATAAAGCGCTATCGCCCATTCGACAAGGCCGGCTCTTATGGCATACAGGAGTGGATAGGGTATGTGGCCATCGAGGGTATCGAGGGGTCATTCTTCAATGTTATGGGGCTTCCCGTTCAACGTCTTTATGTCGAACTTGGAGAGTTTGTGAAATAGGCTCAGACTAACTAAAATTTCTTATACGATGAAACGCATTCTGTTTTTATCCATTATCCTTGCATTGGCTACTGCGAACGTAGTCGAGGCCAAGAGGAATAAGCCGAGCAAGGCGAAAGTATCGCAACAACAAGATGTTGTAGAGTCGTCGGCACAGCCTACGCAGAGCATTGATACTCAACCTGCGAAGGATAAACCTTTGATGAAGGTCGAGATAATGCCAACATTTATGGGTGGAGATTTAATGACATTTCGTAATTGGGTGCAAAGTCGATTGAAGTACCCTGTTGCGGCACAACGCAATGGTATACAAGGCACTGTAATGGTCTGTTTTGTTGTAGAGATAGATGGTAATTTGTCGGAGATAAAGATTCTGCAATCGCCCGACCCATCGCTCTCGCAGGAGGTTATGCGTGTAGTAAAGAGCGCGCCCAATAAATGGAAACCGGGTCGCCAAAATGGTGAAAAGGTCCGCGTTAGAATGGTTGCACCTTTCTCATTTAGAACAAGACAACAAAATGTGTGGTAAAATTGACGATTTTGTATAAATTTGCGCCGTCGATTGTCGCCTCTCTTTATGAGGTGCAATCCGATGCAGATAAACAATAAAAAGATATAGGAGCAGAATATGCATAACCCAAATAGAGATAATGGACAGGGTAATCCACCTTACAAGCATTGCTTGAATTGTGGTTCGGAACTCAAAGGTATGTATTGCCACAACTGCGGACAAGAGGCTGTCAATAAGACCCCGTCGGTTATGGGGTTTGTTGCAGAGTATCTCAATAATGCCTTTATATGGGATTCCCAATTTTTCAAAACAATCTGGACCTTGATTCGTCGTCCGGGCCAACTGACTAACGAATTTCTCGCCGGAAAGTTCGTATCGCAAGAGCACCCGTTAAAGTTGAATATGTTCTTGCTCTTTGTCTTTATCTCTCTCTTTATTGCATTCGGAGGCCACGAAAGAATGACGGGTTCTGTACATAGTATGACAAATGACGAACGAGTGCTTTCAGGCGTTCAGTTTAAATTCTTGTTGGATAATCCCGAATACGTCAAGAAGATGCAAGAAAGTCCTCGCGATACGATTCTTTTGGCAGCACCTCTATTCTTTGCAAATGAGCACTCCGAATTCATAAGCAAATTGGAGGTAAAAGAGGATACGGCAGGTGAGGGAATAGATAAATGGATTGCTATCCTTCCGCGAGTACTTATCGAGGATAAAGTTCTTTTGATTGACAACGAGGGCTATTATCGTTTCGATACAGAGGCGGAAGCGGGCAGAGTTGCGGTGGATATCATCAACTCTGTTTGGACGGAGATTGTGGGTATCGTATCGCAATACCTCCCGATGCTTCTATTGCTCACCGCTCCATTTTTGTCGATTTCGTTAAGCCTTGTTCAGCGCAAGAGTAAACTTCCGCCTATTCACCATTTCATCTTTGCACTGCACTACACGGCGCTTCTCGAATTTCTGATGATATGTATATACATACTTCATCTGACGGTTGCACCATCGATAAGAGTGATGGAATGGATAGTGATAATATCCTCCTGTGCATATCTGGCGATCGCATTTCGTAGGGTTTATGCGACACGCACCTGGGTTAGTGCTATCGTTAAGTCGCTACTAACGAGTTTGGTATATCTTGTCATACTACTATTGATTTCTATAGTAATACTTTTAATAGCCTGCTTTATTATCGTAAGCCGACATATATAACAATGCAATATATTATTATGAAACAGATTGTGAAAAAAGTAATCCTATTTGTTGCCTTATGTGTGATTGCTATGGCTTGTTGTTATGCCCAAGAGCCATCGAAGGTTGAAATCAGGGTCGGAGAGATTGTTAAGCAATACAAAAACGTCAAAGGCGTAGATTGTACGGTCGTAACCAAAGGTAGTGGTTTGGGGCTTCTTAAAATGGTGCTTAGCAAGCAGATGGGCAAGGAGTTTTTGAAGGGCGTGACAGGCATCACGATTATAGACTATTCCGAAGCCTCGACAGAGGTGTGCCAGGCTATGCACAAAGAGCTTGATACACTTTTGCCTCTCTTGACAGAACTTAATCTCAATCAGGATAAAAATTCTGCCGAAAATACATATGCTCGAAGTTTTATTCTGCCGTTGGACGATGGTACGGTATCAGACTTTGTTCTCGCATTGGAGAGCGAAAACTCAAAGACGATAATGTATATGTCCGGTAAACTCAATTTCAATCAATAAAATAACGTAAATACTTAATTACTATGAAAAAGGTATTGCTACTAATCCTTGCGGCGTGTATCGGTGTGGTTGCCAATGCACAAGAAATCCCTTATTCGAAATATCTCAAATTTGACAAAACCGAGTTTAAGGCAAATCGCTTCAAATACGATGACGAGACCAATACTTGGGGCCTTCGCAGAGTTAATGGTTGGAACACGGCATTTAACGTGTTGGCGATTCTCGGCAATGGCATAGAAGATATCCGTCCAAGTCAAAACGATTATCGCATCGTGGTACAATGCGGAAAAGAGGATAAGGCCTCGTTTGTTAAGGTCGTATGTTATAGCAATGAGACCTATCACAAACTGCTCACCTTTGTCAAGACTCACGGCCAGAATATCGTGGAGACATCGTCGGGCAAACTTACCAGGTATCAGGCTACTTGTGGCGATTATGCTTTGGAACTCAATCTGGAACAGCATATCATCAGCCGTACTTCGGCTCGTACGGTAGACTCTAAAGCGCTGAAAAATGTTGATGAGTCATACAACGAGTATGAATTTATCATCAAAACAGATGTTTAGCCTTGGTCGCGATACATCGAAAGGCAGGCGGCTAAAAAGGCAAAACGCGAAGCAAAGGGTAAGAAACAGCGAAATGTAGCCGACTTGATGTAGGGGCTATCAGTAGCGACAAACGATAGGGTGGCGTATGAAGCGAACTTTGAAGTTCCTGCATACGCCACCATTATCTATACGTTGGGCCACTATTGCCCAATCTCCTGTCTGACTATTTGCCCGATTCGAGCCAAGCCAAGAAGTCGGCTGTCTTTGAACGACTCACAAACGAATCGACATCGCTCGAAGGTTTGAGCGACAATTTGATGCGATTGCCCAAACGCTTTGCAACATTGCCTATCGCCGAGTCGGCAACGATGCAACTGCGCGATATGCGGAAGAATCGCGTAGGGTCTAATTCGCGAGAAATCATATCGAGAGATATGTCCATAAGGTATTTGTCGCCGCCCGAAGTCATAAGGTAGGTTGAACCGTCCTCGGAGTAGAAGTAGGCAATCTGTTGCGTATCGACAACGATAATCTTGTCGTTGTAGCGCAACAAATAGCGTTGCTTGTAACGCTTACCACCCCCCGATACAATCGAGCGCAAGGCTTCGATGTTAAGAGCCGTTGTCTCCGATGAATTGCGACGTTCGTGGCAACGATTGAGTGCACGTTCGAGGTCGGCAACGCTAACAGGTTTGAGCAGATAGTCTATCGAATTGACCTCAAAGGCCTTAACGGCATAGTGATTATAGGCTGTAACCATTATTATCGGACATTCGATGCGTATGCGGTCGAATATATCGAAACACTTTCCGTCCGAAAGTTCAACGTCCATAAAGACGACGTCGGGATAGACCTCCGTTTGGTCGAACCACTCTACGGTTGGTCCAACCCCGTCCAAGACTCCGCAAATCTTTATATCGTCGAAGTTCTCGGTAAGCATTCGCGACAATGCTTGCTGGGCGATAATCTCATCTTCTATGATTAGTACGTTCATAATATTGTGGTGTTTTAGATTAGAGGCAATTCAACATAATACTCTTTATCGTTTTTCTTAATCACGATGTCGCGACCGACCATATTGCGGTATTGTTTCGACATATTTTTCAGACCAACGCCACTGCTTTGCTCTGCCGAGAGCTTTGGCTGTACGTTGTTCTGTACCCAAACGCAATCGCTGTTGGCTCCTACAACAATCATCAGGGGGCTATCAATGCGCACGACATTGTGTTTGAAGGCATTTTCGATTAGTATTTGAATACTACACGGTATTACACAACTATTTAGCGACGCCTCATCGATGCGGTACTCTATCGAAAATCCGTCGGAGAAGCGAACTTTCAACAGGTCGATATACTTCTCGACAAAGGCCAACTCCTCTTGCAACCGTACTACCGGCTCATCTTCGTTGTGCAACATATAGCGATATAGTGCAGCCAGGCGGCGGGTATATTCACTCGCTTCGGAATTTTTGTTCTCAACAATCAGACCATTCAAAATGTTGAGCGAGTTGAAGAGAAAGTGTGGATTGACCTGCTGTTTGAGAGTATTGTACTGAAATTGCGCAAGGTAACGTTTCTCTTTCTCGTTGCGCATACGGTTACGCGTTCTAATTACATAATCGACCAATACCACCGCCACATATATAATCATACTCACAAGGGTCGTTATGGCACAAAGTTGAGCAAACGAGACCGTCTTGAATGGGGTAGTGGTTGTAAATGGCAGATTATAGCCCAGGATAAGTGCTGTTGTGATGGCTGTCGCTGCCGTCTCACATACCAGACCTACGACATAGACCGTCGGGTGCGAAAACCACGAATAGCGATGGGTTATCAGTATGTAAATCAGATTGAAGCAGACCAATACTATAATAGCAAGCGAGTTGCTGAACAGCAGTTGTAGCGAGGCGGTTACATCCTCCTCGGTAAGCATATCGCCAAGATACTTCGAGTAGATGATACGCATCAACAACAGCGCACCGATAATCAGCAAAATATGGCCAATTCGAGGCCCTCGTTCGCGCTGATATGTTGCCGATGATTCGTGTCTGTGACTATCGAGCGAGGTGAATAAAAGCAATAGACTCAAACCAATTATTTCGGTCGTAACAAACGACACTACGGCGTGAAGTATTGCATTGTGCTTCACTAATATAGACAAAATATCTGCACCATAAGTTCCGATAATGAAACCCAGAATATTTCCGGCAATGATGCAGGCGGCCATAATGCCAAGACCCTGCTTCATTCGCATTGCCAAAATAACTATCATAGCAACCGTAGCCGAGGTGAGTACCAACTCATCGCTTATGCTCATCGCTTGGCAGACAAGAACGATTGCTGCGTGGACAACTGCGAAGATATGGACTATATGCGATGCCCGTAATTCTTTCATCTTTTAGGTAAAAACCGTTTTTTACTACAATTCGTTTTCAAATTTAGTACAATTAGATTGAAAATGCAAGCATTCTGATGAGATTTTTGAAAACCCCCAAAAACAGCCTTCCGTTCAATCGCATTTTTTAACATTTCACAAGTGAAATCACACCATTCGTGCAATATCATTTCGCTTGTTTGAAATTTTTGTTAAAATTTGTAAAATGAAGACGAAGTATAATTACTTTTTAAGAAATTTTAAGAATTAAAAGATTGATATATGAGTAGAAAACCGAACTTGTCTTTTGGGCAAATCTGGAATTTGAGTTTCGGCTTCTTTGGAGTTCAAATCGCCTATGCTTTGCAGAGCGCAAACATCAGCCGTATATTTGCAACTCTTGGTGCCGACCCTCACGAATTGAGCTATTTTTGGATTTTACCGCCATTGATGGGTATGATTGTTCAGCCGCTTGTGGGTACTTGGAGCGATAAAACCTGGTGTTCGCTCGGCCGTCGCAAGCCATATCTCTATGCAGGTGCAATCGTAGCCGTATTGGTTATGGCCTTGTTGCCAAACTCGGGAAGCCTTAACCTCACTATTAAAGCTGCAATGGCATTTGGCTTGGTGATGTTGATGTTGCTCGACACCTCAATCAATATGGCGATGCAGCCATTCAAGATGATGGTGGGCGATATGGTAAACGAAGAGCAGAAATCGAAGGCATATTCGATTCAGAGTATGCTCTGCAATGCCGGTTCGCTTGTCGGCTACCTTTTCCCATACCTCTTCACTTGGATTGGTATTAAGAGTGTTGCGCCGGAGGGTGTTATTCCCGACTCGGTTATATACTCGTTCTATGCAGGTGCAGCAATCCTGATTTTGTGCGTTCTCTATACGGGCCTCACCGTTCGCGAGATGCCACCAAAGGAGTATGCCCAGTTCCACAACATCACCGAAGAGGAGGAGAAAGAGAGCAAAAACCTTATCCACCTGCTGCTCCACGCTCCAAAGGCCTTTTGGCAGATTGGTGTTGTGCAGTTCTTCTGCTGGTTTGCTTTTATGTATATGTGGACCTATACGACGGGTGGTATTGCCGGCAATGTATGGGGTGTTAGTCCTACCGACACAACATCGTTGGAGTATCAGGCTGCTGGTGACTGGACGGGCGTCTTGTTCGCTGTCCAGGCTATCGGCTCGGTCGTTTGGGCGATTATCCTTCCTCTCTTCCGCCGAATGAAGGTTGCCTACTCGTTGAGCCTTGTGTTGGGTGCTGTCGGCTTCGTCTCGACCTATTTTATCCACGACCAATACCTTTTATTTATATCGTTCGTACTGATTGGCTGTGCGTGGGCTGCAATGCTTGCTATGCCGTTTGCAATGCTTACCAACTCGCTTTCGGGTAGTTCGATGGGTGCATATTTGGGCCTGTTTAACTGCACAATCTGTTTGCCGCAGATTGTCGCAGCAGCTCTTGGAGGCGCAATTATGTCGGGTATTGGCTGGCTCACAAACTATGCCGCAACGCACTACAACTTGGTAGTCGAAGGCAACAGCCAGATTATTATGCTCGTGATTGCAGGTGTCGCGCTGTTGCTTGGAGCGCTCACCGTGCCACTAATCAGCGACAAACGTGAAAATGCGTAATATCAATAATAATTAACCTATTTATTAACTAACACAATGTTTATGAAAAAATTTCTAGCTATGTGTTTGGGCGTTATGCTTCTTGGCATAATAACCCCTCCACTTGTATCGGCTCAATCGGGCGGATATGAGGTAAAGGGTGTCGTTGTCGATATCAACGGTACCCCGGTCATTGGAGCAACTGTTGCCGAGGTCGGTACCTACAATGGTACTATGACCGACCTCTCGGGACAGTATGTTCTGGCCGTAAAAGACGGTAATGCTATGGTTGAAATCAGTTACATTGGTTACAAAACCTTGCAACTCGTAGCATCGTCATCGGCATTGGCCAAAGTAACACTCGAAGAGGACGCTATGGCCCTCGAAGAGTTGGTTGTCATTGGTTACGGTTCGGTCAAGAAGAACGATATGACCGGTTCGGTAATAGCAGTGAAGGCCGAAGAGTTGAACCGTGGTGCGCTCACATCGCCACAAGAGTTGCTCCGTGGTAAGGTTCCGGGCGTAAATATCGTATCGGGTAACGGTGCCCCAGGTGCAGGTGCGGAGATTCGTATCCGTGGTGGTGCATCGCTTTCGGCTAACAACGACCCACTCATCGTCATCGACGGTGTGCCTGTTGCAAAAGAGGCAGGTGTTGGTATGTCGAACGGTTTGGCTACCGTAAACCCTAACGACATCGAGACCTTTACGGTGTTGAAGGACGCGTCGGCTACTGCAATCTACGGTTCGCGAGCATCGAATGGTGTCATTCTCATCACAACCAAGAAGGGTTCGAATGGTAAGCCAAAGGTATCGTACAACGGTAGTGTCAGCATCAAGCACAACTACAATACAATGGATATGATGAATGCTGCCGAGTTTAAGGAGCATATCCTCTCGACCAATCCCGATATGGCCGACCGTGCAAATGCACTCTTTGGTAAGGCTAATACCGATTGGCAGAGCGAGATTTTCCGCGTAGGTGTTGCTACCGACCACAACGTGTCGATTACCGGTTCGGCTGCAAAGGATAAGATGCCTTATCGTGCATCGGTTGGTTATGTTTACGATGGTGGTACTATCCACAAGTCGGACAACCAGCGTGTTACTGCCGATTTCAGCCTCGCTCCTAAATTCTTCAAGGACCACCTCTCGGTTAATCTCAACGTGAAGGGTATCTACAACCGTGCAAACTATATCGACGGTGGAGTAGTAGGCGCAGCCGTATATTTCGACCCTACACAGCCACTCTACAACTACAATGCAGATGGCACGCTCGACTATTCGACCAACAACGGTTACTTCAACTGGGTTACCGACCTGACTGCGTGCAACCCATTGTCGTTGCTCTACGACCAGTGGAACGCCAACAACTCGTACCGCGCTTTGGGTAACTTGCAGTTGGATTACAAGATTCACGGTTTCGAGGATTTGCGATTTAACCTCAATCTCGGTCTCGACATCACCGCAACTTCGGGTGACAAGGGCAACTATCCTGGTTCGATTTTCTCGAATCGCGACACAGGCGATAGCAATGCCTATAAGGGTCTCGGCCGCTTTGAGAATTACAATAACCTCCACCGCAACCAGCTCTTGGAGTTCTATGCCAACTATCAGAAAACCGTAGGTATCCACAACATCAACGCGATGCTCGGTTACTCGTGGTCGGACAACTATAGCGCCAACGATAGTTGGGCTTATGGTCGTATCGCTCCGGCTGACCCAAGCCGTTCGTACTTCGACCACAAGTTGATTAACTTCACTCACAATGCAACTCGCAACACATTGGTTTCGTTCTACGGTCGTGTGAACTACTCGATTGATTCGCGTTACCTCTTCACCGTTACGATGCGTGCCGACGGTTCGTCGCGTTTCGTAGGCAAGAACCGTTGGGGCTACTTCCCATCGGCAGCCTTCGCTTGGAACTTGGCACAAGAGAAGTGGTTGCGTGACGTTCGCGCCGTATCGGCTCTGAAATTCCGTTTGGGTTGGGGTGTTACCGGTCAGCAGGAGTTTGGCGAGAACTACGCCGCTTTGCAGTATGCCGAGATTGCACAAGACCCTACAACGCAGTATCCACTCGGTCCTGACCAGTTCTACTATCCTGTTAAACCTCACGCATACAACGCATCGTTGAAGTGGGAGGAGACCACAACCTACAACGCCGGTCTCGACTTCGGTTTCTTCAATGGCCGTATCAACGGTTCGGTCGATGTCTACTATCGTGACACGAAGGACCTCTTGTCGTATGTCAGCGTTCCTATGGGTGGTAACTTCTCGAACTACGTTTACCAGAACATCGGTTCGATGGAGAACAAGGGTGTCGAGGTTTCGTTGAACTTCGTACCTGTTGAGACCGAGGATTGGAACTTGATGATTGGCCTCAATGGTACTTGGCAGAACACCAAGATTACCGAGCTTCCTACCGAGAGCATCGACCTCGGTGGTGCAGGTGGTGGTACGGGTAATACCGCACAGCGCCATATGGTGGGCTATGCACCTCATACATTCTACCTCTGGCAGCAGGTTTATGACCAGAATGGCAAACCTATCCAGAACGCTTTGGTAGACCGCAACCAAGACGGTCAGATTACCAACGCCGACCGTTATATGACCAACAAGAGTCCTAATCCTGATTTCTACTACGGTATCAATCTCAAATTGACCTACAAGAATTGGGACTTCGGCTTCAACGGTCACGGTACTCTCGGCAACTATATGTTCAACGATGTATTGCGTTCGTCGGCTACGGCTTACTATCGCGACGTTATTGACAAGGGTTACCTCGTAAACCGTCAGGTTGCAGGTGCTAAATATGGCTTTACCCAGAACTCTTCTACTCCGCAGGCTTTGTCGGATATGTTCCTCGAAGACGCTTCGTTCTTCCGTTTGGACGACATCAACCTCGGTTATACTTTCCGCAATGTTACCGCATCGGGTATGACTATCCGCGTTGCTGCCGGTGTGCAGAACGTATTTGTCCTCAGCAAGTATAGCGGTCTCGACCCAGAGACTTCGGTTGCAGGCGGTATCGACGGCAACATCTATCCTCGTCCACGCATTTACAGCGTACGTTTGGGTATTAACTTTTAATTAAGGAGAGAATGACTATGAAAAAAATAATGATTCTTGCCGCGTGTGCGGTTATGGCCTTCACCGGCTGTGTCGGAGACCTCGACCAGGAGCCGATGTCGGACAACACGATTGCCAGTGGCGATGTTTATTCGAACCCAACCTATCGTTTGGGTCAGCTGGCTAAAATTTATGGTGCATTCACTCTCGTTGGTAACTCGGGTCCGGGTAGTGCCGATATCGCGGTAGACGATGCCGGTGAGTCGGAGTTCCTCCGTGCTTGGTGGTCAATTCAGACCATCTCGACCGACGAGGCGAAGTGCGTTTGGGGTAACCAATGGAATACCGAAGTAAATAAGAACGCTTGGACTACAACAAAGAACAGCGCAATCTACGCTGCCTATGTTCGTAGTATAATGATGGTTACTTTGGCCAACGAGTACCTCCGTAACACAAATGACAACAATGCCGAAATCGCTATTGAGCGTGCCGAGGTTCGTTTCCTCCGCGCCTTTGCTTATTGGGTATTGCTCGATGCTTTTGGCAACCCGCCATTCACCGACGAGACTACTCCTATCGGAGCCTATAAGCCAAAGCAGATTAAGCAGGCCGACCTCTACGTGTGGTTGAAGGCCGAGTTGGAGGATTTGGTTTCGGCCGAGTCTCACCTCAAAGATGTTCACACACAAACCTATCCACGTGTCGATAAGGGTGCTGCTTACGCATTGCTTGCACGTCTTTGCTTGAACCACAAGTCGTATACCGGCGTCGAGGATAATGAAGCTTATGCCGATGCAATGGCCGCTGCCGAGGAGGTTATCGCGAAGTATCCACTCTCGAAGAGCTACAAGTCGCTCTTTATGGGTAACAATGGCGAAAACCCTGACGCTATTCAGGAGTTCGTATATGCTGCTTGCTACGATGCCAACAAGACTCAATCGTATGGTGGTCCTACCTACATCATCGCTGCCAGCACCAACAACGACAAGTATCTCGGCCTTACCGCAAACTGGGCAGGTTTGGTTACTTCGTCGGAGTTCGTCGCAAACCTTATTGGTGAGGCGGCTGTCGATGCAGCAGTGGTTGGCGCAGAGCCTACATTCACTACGATTGACAAGCGTGCTTTGGTATCGTTGAAATATTGCACAGACAAGGAGATTACTGCAACCGACTTCCCGAAGGGCTGGCACGTTTGCAAGTTCAACAACCGCAACTACAAAGACGAGACAACCAACTATCTTGGCGAAGAGCCTGCGCTTGCTTCGTTTGCATCGGTTGATTTCCCATTGATTCGTGCAGCCGAGATGTATTTGGCTTATGCCGAGGCTAAAACCCGTATCGATGGCGGAATGACTACCGACTCGAAGGCTGTTGGCTATATCGCTGATTTGCAACGTCGTGCAGGTTTGGAGGGTAATATCACCGCTATCAGCCTCGAAGATGTATTTGCAGAGACTACCAAGGAGTTGTTCTGGGAGGGTCAGCGTCGTACTATTCTGATTCGCTACGACCGTTACCTATCCGACACATACTTGTGGCCTTTCAAGGGTGGTGTTGCCAAAGGTCAGGGCTTGAAGGAGCATCTCAAACTCTTCCCTATTCCGGCTGACGATTTGACCAACAACGACAACTTGAAGCCGAATCCTGGTTATTAGCAATAGTATTAACATTAAAGATTCGAAATGATGAAATTCTTAAAATATATTTCGCTTGCCGTGGTTGCTTTGTTTGCCTTCTCGTGTCAGGAGGTAGACCAATTAGTGGCAATGCCGGCAGAGGATGTTAAGGCTCCGGTCCTCAATCCTCATTCGGATATAACCATCGACAACGATAATCTCGAAAACGACGTTATCTTCACGTGGAGCGCTGTCGATTATGGTTATCACGCAGCTGTTACCTATTCGCTATATGTAACCTATGGCGAGAATAAGGTTTTGCTCGGTGAGTCTTTCTCGACCTCTTACAGCATTACAAAAGAGGCCTTCAACAACATTCTCGTAAATGAGAAGGGCTTGGCACTTCCTGTCAAGGAGACCTCGACAATCTATCTCTATCTGACTTCGTCGATTTCGGCCAACAATCCCGAATATACCAAGATTTCGGAGGCTATCTCGATGCGAGTTACCACCATCGAAGCGACAACCGTTCCGTGGATTCGTCGTCCGCTCTATATCGCGGGTAACTTCCAGGGCTGGGCACCTGATAAGCAGAGTCCTGTTCTTTGGGAGACCGACACATATAGCGACGTATATGAGGGTCTTGTATACCTCGGCACTGCCAAGGGTACAGCCAACGATTTGGCCGACGACAAGTGCCACTTCAAGTTCTGTCCTAATCCAAACTGGACCGGTAACCTCGGTGGCGACCCTAACAAGATGACAACCGAGGGTGACCCTGCTCACATCTTGGCTGACGAGGGCCTCTACTGGATTAGCGTAACCCTTAATGAGACACATACAACTGGTTCGGTTAAACTCACAAAGATTGATAATTTCAGCGTTGTTGGTGCTGCTGTGGGTGGCGAATTGGCTCTCTCGCTTGTAGGTTTGCCAGCGGCTGACGATGAGGCTTACTACAAGGCTATGCGCTCTCAAACTTGGGCGGGCGTTGCCGACAACTGCGTTGGTGGCGAGTTCGTCTACCAGTTGAGCGGTGGCAATTTGGCAGCCCCTATGGTTTGGGGTGGTTCGCTCGACCATCTTACTTCCGACAATCCTGCAACTCTCTCGACAGACCTTACAGGTAAGGTTCGTTTCTCGGCAAACTTCCACGGTGATATTTCAGCGTTGTCTGCCGATACAAGCAACCCTTCACCATATTCGGGTAGCGTAGAGCAGGCTGAATAGTGTTTTATCGGGTCGGTGGCCCTCGCGACCACCGGCCTTAAATAGAGATTGATTATGAAAATAGTAAAATATCTTATATCGGCTGTTGCGCTCCTCGTTTTGGGAGCCTGCAACCACGAACCGGACGAGATGGTTACGCCAACTCTCAATCCGGAGTTTAACAAACACTCGTCGGTCATCGTAAACGAGATTACTGCGGCCGAGGATTTCACCCTCTCGTGGACGGCTGCCAAGTTCGGCATCGAGACAGGTGTAGAGTATGTACTCTCGGCATCTATGGTGGGTAAGGACCCTATTATCTTGGGTTCGACAACCGAGTGTCACTGGACAACGAAGAACCTTTCGCTTATGGAGACTTTCAAAGTCAACAAGAGCGGTAGCGTAGAAATTACATTTATCGTCAATGCAACTGCCCTCGCAACGGGCGAGAGCAAGGCGTCGAAGCCTCTGGCTATTACCTTCGAGTATGAGAAGGTTGGTTATATGTGGATTCTTGGTGGCTACCAGAATTGGAGCGCATCAGAGCCTGCATCGCGTTTGTTGCTTGGCGACGATGGCATCTTCCGCGGCTTTGTGAATATCACAAGCGACGTTAATGGTGGCAACGAGTTGAAGTTGTGCTCGCAGTATGGTTCGGACGGTACTAACTATGGTATGAAGCAGGGTGTCATCAATACCGATGCCGATGCAGGTAATATCGTTTTGAGCGTTGGCTTGCACTTCTTGGCATTCGATATCGACAACCTTAAATTGGTTGATATCCCTGTAACCAAGGTCGGCCTTATTGGTGAGGCTGTCGGAGGCTGGGATAAAGACTATGTAGAGTTGCTCTACAACGCCGACAACAATGCTTGGGTTGGCTCGGCAAAGGTTACCGGCGACAAGGCTTACAAGGTTCGTTTCAACGAATCGTGGGAGATTGATGTCGATGGTAACAAGTACGATATTTCGCTCGGTGGCGATAGCGCAGCTCTCCAATTTGGTGGTGCTGACCTCATCTCGAAGGGTAGTGGTATCGTATCTTATACGCTCAACCTCTTCGACTATCCATACTCGATTGAGGAGGGTGGTGCATTGATGGAGAAGAACGATGTTCTCTACATCGCTTCGTCGGCTGATAATTGGAATTACAGCAAGGCTGTTGCAATGTCAGCTCTCTACTACGACAACGCATTCAGTGGCCAATTCTGTGGTATGCTCCATATGCCGGAGGCTGGCGAGTATCTCTTTGCTCGTATCCCTAACGAACTCGGTACCCGTTACGGTGGCTCGGCAAGCGCTCTCGTTGCATATCCTGGTGGCGAGACCGCAACTGCACTCCCTGCCGCAGCTGGTTTGCACTATGTTCACACCGACCTTCGTAAGGCAACCACAATCAACATCACTTCGCTTGGTTTGGTTGGTGGCTTCAATGGCTGGGATGCATCGAACCCTGTGGAATTGACCTACGACGCAACAAGCAAGACCTACAAGGCGAGCGTAACATTCGAGGGCGATAGCGAGTTCAAACTCGTTCTCAACAAGTGCTGGAATGTCGATATGGGCGGTATGACTCACCAGATGAGCCTCGGTGGTAGCTGTCTCAACCTCGTTGTCAATGGCAGCAACCTCTATGCTCCTGCCGGCGACCACACCTTCGAGGTTGATTTCCACAAGACTAATATCACTTTGGCTATCGACGGTAAGATTGCCGACATCTCGCCAAACCCTGAAACATTGAGCATCACAGGTGCATTTGGTCACTACAACTGGAATCAGGGTGACCCAACGCCTGCACTTCCACTTGTTGGCGAGAATGCATACGCAGGTATCGTCGATATGTACGACTCTGGTACGGGTGCAACTTCGGCTATGTTCAAAGTTACATATCCTAACTACTCATCTTGGTTGGGCGGTTTGTTGCGCGATGGTACATCGTACACATTCGACTTGGCAGAGCCTAATGGCGATGCGTCGATTCCATTTGGTGCTTACCACTGGTATATCGAACTCGATGCTCGTGCAAAGACCGGTGTGGCAACTGCTACTGCGGTTACTCCTTCGCTCATCGGTACTATCGATGGCACAAACTGGGATACCGACTTCCCATTCTCAAACGAGGGTAATGGTATCTATATAGCCGATATCGTTCTTGCTGCGAATGGTGAATTCAAGATTCGTTTCAACAACGATTGGGGCATCAACCTCGGTGCAACCGTTGCAGGAGCTGCGGCTCTCAACACTCCTATCGAGCTCGGTTTGGGTGCAAGCAACATCACAGTTACCGATGCAGGTACTTATGAGGTTACGCTCAACTTGGCAGATATGCCAAACACTGTAACAATTGTTAAATACTAACAACTGTCACATATTGACCGAAGGGCTTTGACCGGCCCTTCGGTTCCTAAATAATATAAAACCTAAAATTAGAAGTATGTTGAAAAGATTGTTTTGGTTGCCTATTCTCGCTTGTATTGTGGCAACCGCCTGCGAAACAAAACCTACGGCTCACCCCGAGTGGTGTTACGACGATGTTGTCTATGAGATGAACGTGCGTCAATACACTCCCGAGGGTACATTTGCTGCCGCAGCCGAGCATCTTCCACGCCTCAAAGAGATGGGAGTCGATATTGTTTGGCTTATGCCTATATATCCAATCGGAGTATTGGAACGCAAAGGTACGCTTGGCTCATATTACGCTATCTCGGACTATTGTGCCACTAACCCCGAATTTGGTACGCTCGAAGAGTTTGACGCCTTCCTTGCAAAGGCTCACGACTTGGGTTTGCGCGTAATCCTGGACTGGGTTGCTAACCACACCTCGCCAGATGCAAAGTGGATTAACACCGAGGCTGCCGATTGGTATGTTCGTGACGAGAATGGCAAGACCATCGTTCAGTATGATTGGACCGACATTGCTAAACTCAACTACGATAACCACGATATGCGTGCTGCAATGGAGCGTTCTATGCGTTTCTGGTTGGAGCGCGGTCTCGACGGTTTCCGTTGCGATATGGCGTGCGAAGTTCCTTTCGATTTCTGGCAGACAACAATTCCTTCGTTGCGTAAAGATTTCCCGCATATCTATATGTTGGCCGAGGGTGAGCATACCGAACTGCATACCAACTCGTTCGATGCTTCGTATGCTTGGGAGTTGCACCACCTGCTCAATGCTATTGCCAAAGGTGAGAAGGGTGTTGCCGAGTTGAAGGAGTATATCGCCAAAGATGCTGCTACATATCCAAAGGAGGCTTTCCGTTTGATGTTTACCTCTAACCACGACGAAAATTCGTGGGCCGGTACCGAGTTTGAGCGTATGGGCAATGCTGCAAAGGTTATGGCAGTGCTGACATTCACTCTTCCTAATGGCCAACCGCTTATCTATACCGGTCAGGAGATGGGTTGGAACAAGCGATTTGAGTTCTTCGAGAAGGACCATATCCCGGCTTGGGAGCAAAACGAGTATGCCGACTTTTATAAGTCGCTCATCGCATTACGCCACAACAACGCGGCATTGGCCGCAGGAGAGAAGGGTGGTGCTATCCGATATATCGAAGATGTACCGGAGGGGGTATTTGCCTTTACTCGCGAGGTCGAGGGCAACAGCGTTACGGTCTATGCCAACCTTACCAAAGAGCCTGTTTCGTTTAACAACATCAACCTCGAAGCTTGGGGTTGGAATATAATTACCGAATAATATGAAAAAATCGTTAGTAGCCCTATTGTCGGCGCTCGCATTTGTCGCTTGCTCGCAAGCTCCGACATTCGACCCTGCAACCATTGCCGATGCCGATGGTCAAATCCGTCGCGTAGAGCCTCTTTCGTGGTGGGTTGGTATGAAGACTCCGTTGCAGTTACTCATCGGAGGCGAAAATATATCCGAATATTCGCTCGATATTGAGGGCGGCAAAGGTGTTAGTCTCAAAGCTATACACAAAGCCGACAATCCAAACTACATCTTCGCCGACATCGAGGTTGATGACAATGCCGAGTGTGGCACTTACTACCTCGTATTTACTCGTGGCGACGAGCAATTCAAGTATCCATACCAAATCGAGCAGCGTCGCGAAGGCTCAGCCGACCGTAAAAGCTTTACGACAGCCGACGTTATCTACCTGCTGATGCCCGACCGCTTTGCTAATGGCGACCCATCGAACGACTCAACTCCTTGCACAACCGAGAAGGCTGCACGCAACGAGTTCTTTGGCCGTCACGGTGGCGACTTGCAGGGTATGATTGACAACCTCGACTACATTGCCTCGCTTGGTGCTACGACCATTTGGCCTACACCGCTGTTGCTCGACAATGAGCCGCACGAAACATATCACGGCTATGCTTGTGCCGACTATTACCATATCGACCCTCGTTTTGGCGACAACGCTCTCTATCGCGAATTTGTAGCAAAGGCTCACGAGAAGGATTTGAAGGTTATTATGGACGTTGTGACCAACCACTGTGGCGTTGCTCACTGGTGGATGACCGATATGCCATTCAACGATTGGGTTCACGTCTTCCCTGAATATACGGGCACCAACGTCTGCTTCTCGACAAATATGGACCCTAACGCCTCAAAGTACGACCTCAATCTCCAAGAGAGTGGTTGGTTTGTACCATCTATGCCCGATATGAATCTCAACAACCCATTCGTTTTGCAATACTTTAAGCAGTGGGCTGTATGGTGGATTGAGTATGCCGATTTGGACGGTTTCCGTGTCGATACCTACCCATACAACGAAAAGGAGCCTATGAGCGAGTGGTGTGCCTCGGTACGCAACGAGTATCCGTCGATTAACATCGTAGGCGAGTGTTGGACCTCGTCGATACCACAGTTGGCTTACTGGCAGGGTGGTAACGACAACAAAGACGGCTTCGACACCAACCTTCCAGCCATAATGGACTTCCCGTTGCAGGAGGCTATTTGTCACGCGCTCTCGTGCGACAACCCGGGTTGGGGACAGGGTATGACTCGCGTTTATGATTGTCTTTCGCACGACTTCGTATATCACGACCTTTCGAATATGATGATTTTTGCGGGCAACCACGATATGGGCCGTATTGGCGACGTTGTACGTAAAAATCCAAAGCGTGCAAAGTTGGCGATGACGCTGATGGCTACAATGCGTGGTATTCCACAAATATTCTATGGCGACGAGATGATGTTCTGTTCGAAGGATTTGTCGCAAGGCCACGGCGGTCTGCGTGTCGATTTTCCTGGTGGCTGGGCCGATGACAAAGTCAATCTCTTCACGGCCGAAGGTCGCAAAGGTATGCACAAAGAGTTGTTCGACCATGCTCAACGCCTGTTGCAATGGCGTAAGACAAAGAGTGTTATCCACGATGGTATGACCAAGCACTTTATGACACGCGACAATACCTATGCCTACTTCCGCTACAACGACACCGAGGCGGTGTTTGTGTATATCAACAACTCGGGCGAGGCAAAGCAGATTCCGTGGGCAAACTACAACGAAATCGGAGCGTCGTTGCACAATGGTCGCAACGTACTTACGGGCGAGGCTGTAACGGTCGATAACAACACTGTTGTAGCACCACACGAGGCCCTTGTCGTTGAATTTAACCGTTAAAAAAGGTGAGTTATATGAAGAAGATATTTGTATTTATCGTAGCGGCGACATTGTCGGTTCTTACGCTTTCGGCCAAGGAGACTGCAACTTCGCCCAATGGAGATGTTGCCCTCCACTTCGAGATAGGAGAGAAGGGTGCGCCTACATATTCGCTCGACTACAAAGGTCAGAAAGTTGTTCTTCCAAGCGGAATGGGCTTGGAGTTGCGAGGCCAAGACCGTAAGATAGCTTTTGGCGAGGAGATTACCAAGACCGGTCACGGAGAGCCTGTATCTCTCTACGACGGATTTGAGTTGCTCGGCATCGAGCGCTCGTCGGCCGATGAGCAGTGGCAACCTGTTTGGGGCGAGGAGACCTCGATTCGTAACAACTACAACGAGTTGTGCGTACGTCTTCGTCAAACCGAGCGCAACTACCTGATGAATATTCGTTTCCGCGTCTATAACGAGGGTGTCGGTTTCCGCTATGAGTTCCCGGAGCAGAAAGATTTGACCTACTTTGTTATTCGCGAAGAGAAGACCCAATTTGCAATGACGGGCGACCATATCGCTTGGTGGATTCCGGGCGACTACGACACGCAAGAGTATGAGTATCATCGCTCGCGTTTGTCGGAGATTCGCGGTTTGATGGAGCAGGCAATTACCCCTAACTCGTCGCAAACTCCATTCTCGGCAACAGGCGTACAGACCTCGTTGCAGATGAAGAGCGACAGCGGACTCTATATCAATATCCACGAGGCTGCTTTGGTCGATTATTCGTGTATGCACCTCGATTTGGACGACAAAAAGATGGTGTTTAACACCCATCTCACACCCGACGCACAAGGTTGGAAAGGCTATATGCAGGCACCTTGTATGACTCCGTGGCGTACGGTGATGGTGTCGGACGATGCTCGCGAAATCTTGGCCTCGCGCCTTATTCTCAACCTTAACGAGCCTTGCGCCTATGAAGATACATCGTGGATTAAACCTGTAAAATATGTTGGTGTTTGGTGGGAACTTATTACGGGTAATAGCGAGTGGTTCTACACCCGCGATGTACCTGCCGTACAACTCGGCAAAACCGATTACACGAAGTGTACTCCTATCAAGAATCACGGTGCAAACAACGCTCGCGTACGACGTCTTATCGACTTTGCTGCCGAGCACGGCTTCGACCAAGTCCTGGTCGAGGGTTGGAATGTCGGTTGGGAGGATTGGTTTGGCAAGACCAAGGACTATGTCTTCGACTTCGTTACTCCATATCCCGATTTCGATATCGAGGCACTCAACAAATATGCCCACGAGAAGGGCGTACGCCTGATGATGCACCACGAAACCTCGTCGTCGGTTCGCAACTATGAGCGTCATATGGAGGCCGCCTACGATTTGATGAACAAGTATGGTTACAACTCCGTTAAGAGTGGTTATGTGGGCGATATTATCCCTCGTGGCGAGTATCACTATGGCCAGTGGATGAACAACCACTACCTCTATGCTGTCAAGAAGGCTGCCGAACACAAAATTATGGTCAATGCCCACGAGGCTGTGCGCCCAACGGGTCTTTGCCGTACATATCCAAACCTTATCGGCAATGAGTCGTCGCGTGGTACCGAATACCAATCTTTTGGCGGCACTCGCGCTCACCACGTTTGTATTCTTCCATTCACCCGCTTGCAGGGTGGTCCTATGGACTATACGCCTGGTATATTCGAGATGGAGTGTTCGAAACTCAATCCCAACAATCAGACCCACGTCAATGCAACCATCTGTAACCAGTTGGCGCTCTACGTTACACTCTATTCGCCGTTGCAAATGGCTGCCGATACACCAGAGAACTATGAGCGTTTCCTCGATGCGTTCCAATTTATCAAAGATGTAGCCATTGATTGGTCGGAGAGCCGCTATATCGAGGCCGAGCCTGGCGAATACATTACCATTGCCCGCAAAGAGAAGGGTAGCGACAAATGGTTTGTAGGTAGCGTATCGGGCGAAGAGGCGCGTGTATCGACCATTACATTCGACTTCCTCGACCCTGAAACAACATACGTTGCAAAGATTTATGCCGATGCAGCCGATGCGCACTACAAAACCAACCCACAGGCCTACACAATCCGCGAGGTTCGTTGCACATCGAAGAGCAAGCTCTCGCAACGCGTAGCAGCAGGTGGTGGTTATGCAATATCGATTCGTAAGGCAACACCTGCCGACAAGAAGTTGAAGATGTTGCGATAGTCGTTCGCAGATTCTGATATTACTGAAAAAGTCGCTCGAAAAGTCGAGCGGCTTTTTTAGTTTATATAAATATTCGTATATTTGTAATAACCAATACGAATACTACTATGTTGAAACTGTTAAAGAATCTCGGTTTTTGGATTATTGTAGCGATGGTGCTTGGAATCATTGCTGGCGGATTGATGGGTAGTGAAGCGTCGATTTTTGCCCCTCTTGGTACGCTCTTTATTCAACTTATCAAGATGCTGGTCGTGCCTCTCGTCGCAATCTCAATTATCGCAGGAGCAGCAGCACTCGGTGGTAGCCGCTCGGCCGGTAGGATAGGTGTTGTGAGTATTGGGTATATCCTTCTGACCACTGTCGTTTCGATAGTTATAGCTATCGTTGTCGGTCTGATTTTCGAGCCGGGCGTAGGGTTGAGTGCCGACGGAGTTAATTCGATTGCGCAACAATCATCGACAGACACAGGTACAGCCTCTACACCATCATTTTGGGATACAGTAATCGGTATGATACCCGCCAATCCTATCGAGGCATTTGCCAAAGGCAATATATTGCAGATTATAGTATTCGGACTATTTGTCGGATTTGGCATTGCAACAATCGAGGCATCGCGTCGGCAGAAGATTACCGATGCACTCAATTCGCTATTGGAGGCTCTTGTTTGGTGTATCGGCAAGGTGATGTTGGTAGCGCCAATCGGTGTATTTGGACTTATGGCCGATGCAACAGGCTCCTACGGTTTCTCAATACTGCTTCAAATCGCCAATCTACTCTGGGTTGATATTATTGCCGTACTGATAATGGCCCTCGTGGTATATCCTCTGACGCTGACCATATCGCGCGTGCCTCTAACTCATTTCTTTAAGACAATGCTTCAACCTCAAATCATCGCCTTCTCGACCGCATCGTCGATGGCAACACTGCCCGTGACGCTATCGGCTTGCGACAAGATGGGCATATCGAAGCAGACCTCCGGTTTTGTTATTCCGCTTGGTGCAACAATCAATATGACAGGTAATGCAATATATTACACACTCGTTGCCCTTTTCTTCGCCCAATTCTACGGCATAGAGTTGTCGATGGCCCAATATGTGGCTATCACTGTCACCGCCTCGCTTGGCTCGATAGGGCAGGCAGGTGTTCCAGGGCCAACACTTATGGTCGTAGCCGTTCTTGCAGCGGCTGGTATTCCTATCGAGGGCCTGCCTCTGCTCTATGCACTCGACCGTTTGTTCGATATGATTCGCACGGTACTAAACATAACGGGCGATGCCGCTTGTGCAGCCGTTACCGACCGTTTTGCCACCAAGTAACTAACAGAACGACATATATAAACAGATGCAACCTCCCGACAACAGTCGAGAGGTTGTTTGTTATTCTGTAAGAGATATTATAATTGTGGGCTTGCACACATAATAATGGCCATAACACCCAACGATAGTCGATGCCATCGACCGCCATCGACCAACAAGAGCAATAAACGAAAAAAACGGACAACTTTTCAGTTATCCGTTTCTGGCGGTGCGTAGGGGACTCGAAGTGCAAAGCACTCGCGGGGATACATCACAGCGCAGCCATCAGGCGAGCAATAATATAATCTATCCCCGCAACCCCTCTTTGTGAGCAGTGCACTACGCAAATCCTAAAAGCGGCTGGTAATAGGCGATGGCGACATCGCTTGCGATGGTTGGGTGTTATGCAGTAATTGTGCGCTTGCACACATAATAATCGCTTAACACCCAACGATAGTCGATGCCATCGACCGCCATCGACCAGCAAGACCCAATAAAACAAAAAAACGGACAACTTTTCAGTTATCCGTTTCTGGCGGTGCGTAGGGGACTCGAACCCCTGACCCCGTGCGTGACAGGCACGTATTCTAACCAGCTGAACTAACGCACCAGAACCTTTGCTTTCAGTTCTCTATTGTTCCCTGATTGCGAGTGCAAAGATAAAGCAAAAATTACATTCTGCAAACTTTTAAGCAACTTTTTTTACAAAAAATTAACTTTTTTTGAAGAACGAAAATTGCACACTACCGTAACTCCTTATCTGCCAAAAATTTTCGTGATTCGAAAAGTCGTACTTGTCCGAATGTTCGAAAATAAAAATTCCATCATCTTTCAGCACCGAGCCAGACAAAACCATATCGACAATCTCTTCGAGACCCTCCAAATCATATGGTGCGTCCGAAAATACAATATCAAACGACTTTGTACAGCTACGCAAATACAGGAAAGCATTTGCTTTGACAGGGTAGACATTGTCGGCCCCGAGCTCTTTAATCGTGTGGCGGATAAAATTGTGATGTACCGCGTTAATCTCGACCGACGTAACACTATGCGCGCCACGCGATGCAAACTCGTAGGTTATAGAACCTGTACCCGAAAAGAGGTCGAGAACATCGCACTCCTCGAAATCGACCATATTGCCCAGGATATTAAAGAGATTCTCCTTTGCAAAGTCGGTCGTCGGTCTTGCTCGAAGGTTGCGTGGCGGATTTATGCTTCGTCCGCGAAACTTACCACTAACTATTCGCATAGTACCTCCTTGAAATATTTTTTCAGCAATTTAGCCACCTCCGCATTGCCTTTAATATAAATAGGTATATTCTGACAATTTGGAATGGCCTGGTATAATTTTGCTACTCCATAGAGTGCATCTTCGGCCGTTTTGGCCTCCCAAGCCTCGGCTATCTGCAAGCCGTTATTGATAAGACGCGCGAAGCATACGCCTTCTACCATTTGTACATACAGGCAGTTGTGATTGTCGTGCGATTCGTCGAGAAGTGGCGAGGCGAAGCACGCTCTCTCGCCCAGTGTCGCAACGATTTGGTCGAGCAGATGCTTGTCGATTGCCATCACAGCAACCATAGGCGCTTGCATTTCGCTACATACCGTAACCTCTCCTGCTCGACACGCCAGGCCTACGGCCGCCAAATAATCGGCAGCAATCGCATTGTCGAAAGCTGTGTGTGGCACAAGTGTTACTCGTGGTGTAGCTATCTCGAACAGCACCCTCTGCTCCGACTCTACAACCTCTTGCGGAAGATTCAGCGCAGAAAAAGAGTGTCCACCCAAAGTGAATTGAATGGACACATCTTTATAGAGTGGATATTGATTACTCCCAGTTACCTGCTTCATTGTTACCACTCTCCATCGAACCGAACTTGATACCAGGGTATCTGTTGAAGGTATTGATATCGCTATCGATAAGGTTGATAACCTCCTGACGATACTTAATAGTGTCGAGGAACGCCTTATAAGGGGCACGGCACTCTACCGTAGGGATAACAATCTTCGACTCGGTAGTCAAAATATCTGCATCGAGATAGAACTCTGTCTGATTGTTTGTGTGAGGAATATAACGCAAATTCTTTACCTGCTCCTCCGAAAGGTGCTTAAAGAGCGAGTCCTTAACCGAGTAGGTAAATTTCTCAACGTTCTTAAACTTCTTACCATACTTTTTCTTTGCTTGTGCCATTGCAGCCGAGTCGTCCTCGTCAATCAACTTACGCTCACCCTCCATTGTCTCATACAAAACGAAGTTGATAAGCGAGTCGAAATCAGCGGTAAAGTGCTGATACTTGCTCTTGAACTGACGCTCTGCGGTACGAATGTCCTTAATCTGCTTGATTACGTCAGCCGAACGTGTCTTCAACTCCTCGTCAAACTGAATAGGGGTCGAGATAAGCACATAGACATAAAATGCCAAGCCAATAGCGGCAAGTGCAAGGATAATTTGAAGTAATTTCTTTCCCATTTTAATTATTTATTATAAGTTTGTAACAAATTAAAAGCACTTACAAAATGGATAGTACCATAATTGCGAGCCAAATTTACAAAAAATTTTCGTTTAGACCAACGATAAATCAAGAAAAAATTATCGAAAGCCTCTCAAACTATCTTTGCGACAGCGACTATTCGAGAATTTTTATCCTTAACGGCTACGCTGGAACGGGTAAAACATCGCTCATTGCAGCCACTGTTGCGGCCCTGAAAACCGTAGGCATTCGGACTGTTTTACTTGCTCCGACAGGCCGTGCGGCAAAGGTCTTGTCGCACTACTCCGGCGAGAAGGCTCTAACTATCCACAAGCGTATCTACCGCGAGCAGACCAATGCGTCATACGAATCAAAATTCTCACTCAATATAAATCGAGAGCAAAATTGCGTATTCATAGTCGATGAGGCCTCGATGCTGCATAGCGGCACAGCCAACGACCGCACACAATTCGGTAGCGGCTCTCTGCTCGACGACCTGATACAATATGTTCGCAGCGGTAGGCAGTGTCGTCTGATTTTGGTCGGCGATGCAGCGCAGTTGCCACCAATAGGGGAGGCTTTCAGCCCGGCGCTATCGCAACAGCAAATGGAGTACTATGGCGACGTGGTATATCAGTCGATGGACGAAGTTGTTCGACAGGAGCAGGATTCGGGCATTTTGTTCAATGCGACGCTGATTCGTATGATGCTGGAAAACAACATATTGGATACGCCTCGCTTCGACCTTGATTACCCCGACGTCCATCGCATCGAGGGTGGCGAACTTTTGGAGGCTCTCCAAGAGTGTTACGACCGCTACGGTCGCGATGAATGCATCGTTATAACCCGCTCGAACAAGCGAGCCAACCGCTACAACGAGGGCATTCGTCGCAATATACTCTTCGCCGAGGAGGAGATTGAGAGTGGCGATATGCTGATGATTGTCAAAAACAACTACCACTACACCGAACGTATCGAAAATTGCCCGATGAGTTTTGTCGCCAATGGCGATATTGCACGTCTGCGTCGTCTGCGTCGCATCGAGGAGTTGTACGGTTTTCGTTTCGCCAACGCGACACTCTCGTTTGGCGACTACGACGACACTGAATTGGAGTGCAAAATTCTGCTAAACACCATCACCTCCGACTCGCCATCACTCACCTACGAGGAGAGTCAGCAACTCTTCTACGAGGTTGAGAAGGATTATACCGATATACGCAGCAAGATAAAACGTTTTCAGGCAATCCGCGAAAATCCATATTTCAACGCCTTGCAGGTCAAATTCTCCTATGCTGTCACTTGCCACAAAGCGCAGGGTGGTCAGTGGTCGGCCGTATTTATTGACCGCTGCATATTTGGCGACGAGCCGATGACGCGCGATATGCTCCGCTGGCTCTATACAGCCGTAACACGAGCCACCGAGCGGGTCTATTTTGTCAATTTCGACGAAAGATTTTTCGAGGAGTAGTTGAAATAGGTTATTTTTTCGTATCTTTGTTCAATTATAACACTTATTTCAGTTTAGACTTTGGCGACCGAGAAAAAACACGTTGAAACGCCTTTGATGAAGCAGTACTACTCAATCAAGGCTGTACACCCCGACGCAATTCTGTTGTTCCGCGTTGGCGATTTTTACGAAACATTTGGCGACGATGCTATCGCTGCCAGCGCGATACTCGGCATCACGCTCACACGTCGTGCCAATGGCGCTGCCTCGTTTGTAGAATTGGCAGGCTTCCCTCACCACGCTGTCGAGACCTATCTTCCGAAATTGGTCCGTGCAGGCAAACGTGTAGCCATCTGCGAGCAACTCGAAGACCCAAAGCTCGTCAAAGGTCTTGTCAAACGCGGTGTCGTCGAGCTCGTTACTCCGGGTGTTGCACTCAACGAGTCGCTGCTCGAAAACAAGGAGAATATCTATTTAGCAGCCGTATATTTTGGTCGCAATAATACGGGCGCAGCATTTCTCGACCTCTCGACAGGCGAATTTCTTGTAGCCGAGGGCGACGATGCCTATATCGACAAACTGCTATCCAACCTCGCACCAAAAGAGATAATATACCAACGAGGATTTGAGGAGCGTTTTGCCAACACCTTCGGCTCTCGCCACTTTACATATCGCCTTGATGAGTGGGTATTCTCCTACGATGTCAATGTCGAGAAACTATGTACCCAATTTGGGACAAAATCGCTCAAAGGCTTCGGCGTTGAGTCGCTTCACGATGCTATATCGGCCGCAGGTGCAATTCTCTACTATCTCGAATTTACGGAGCATCGCAATATTGGCCACATATCCTCCATATCGCGTATCGACCGCGACGAGCACGTCTGGATTGACCGTTTCACGATTCGCAACCTCGAACTCTTTGCCTCGTCAGGCAACGAGCAGGGGTCGCTTATTCGTGTGATGGACCGTACCCATACAGCTATGGGTGGTCGATTGCTCAAACGATGGATAGCTATGCCTATTCTCGACATCAACCGCATCAATCGTCGCCTCGACACCGTTTCGACACTCGTCGATAACCGCTCGCTTGCCGACGCTGTTGGTGAGCAACTATCAGGCATTGGCGATTTGGAGCGCATCACATCACGCATCGCATCGCAACGAGTCCTGCCTCGCGAGCTAATCCAGCTCAAAAACTCACTGCAATCGTTGGAGATGCTGAAAGCCGTATTGGAATCGACCGACTCGGAAACACTCCATTCATACGCAACTAAAATCGAAGCCTTGCAAGAGGTGCGCGAGCGATTGGAGCGCGAATTATACCCCGACCCTGCCAGCAACCAAATTCAGCGAGGAGGCATTATTGCCGATGGAGTTAATGGTGAGCTTGACGAATTGCGTCGCATCGCATCGCGAGGCAAGGAGATTCTGCTGTCAATCCAACAGCGCGAGAGTGCAGCAACGGGTATCCCTTCGTTGAAAATTAGCTACAATAATGTTTTCGGCTACTACATCGAGGTCCGCAACACCTACAAAGATAAGGTTCCGGAGTCGTGGATTCGCAAACAGACTCTGACGGCCGCCGAACGATATATTACGGCCGAGTTAAAGGAGTACGAGGAGAAGATTCTCGGAGCCGAAGAGCGTATGCTTGCGCTCGAAATGGCTATATATAACCAGATTATAGACTTTGTCGCTCAACATCTTAAAGCACTTCAACAGAATGCAAACGTTGTAGCCGCTATCGATGTTTTGCACTCATTTGCAACGCTTGCCATAGAGCGCAATTATGTTCGCCCACAACTCGACCAGAGTATGCGCATCGAGTTAAAGGAGGCGCGACACCCTGTAATCGAAACCCTGATGAAGGTCGGCGAGCAATACATTCCAAACGACCTTTTGCTCGACAGCAACGACCAGCAGATTATAATGATTACCGGTCCGAATATGTCGGGTAAATCGGCTCTGTTGCGCCAAACTGCGCTTATCGTATTGATGGCACAAATGGGTTCGTTCGTTCCGGCTACATCGGCACATATCGGCATTGTCGATAAGATATTTACTCGCGTCGGTGCATCGGACAATATCTCGCAAGGCGAATCAACCTTTATGGTCGAGATGCTCGAATCGGCAAGCATTCTCAATAATATAACCCCTCGCAGCCTTGTACTGCTCGATGAAATTGGCCGAGGCACAAGCACTTACGACGGCATCTCGATTGCGTGGTCGATGGTCGAGTATCTGCACAACCATCGCACAGCACACCCTCGAACACTCTTTGCAACGCACTACCACGAACTCAATGAAATTGAGCATATGTGCCAGCGTGTCAAGAACTACCACGTCACCGTCAAGGAGATTGGTGGAACGGTCGTATTCCTACGAAAGTTGGAGAGGGGAGGAACCGAACACTCCTTCGGTATTCACGTTGCCCGTATGGCCGGTATGCCGCAATCGATTGTCGAACGAGCCGAGAAAATCATCGAAAGCCTCGAACAGGTCTACGGCAACAACGAGATTGTGCCAAGCACCTCGCCACGCAAACGCAAATCGCCATCGCCAAAGCCAACTGTTTCGGCCGATTCGATACAGCTCTCGATGTTCCAGCTCGACGACCCGGTACTCATTGCCGTACGTGACAGCATCAAGGGCCTCGATATCAACTCATTAACGCCAATCGAGGCACTTAACAGACTTAACGAAATCAAGAAATTGGTTGAGAGTTAGGCGCAAAACAACGCGCCTAAATAGGGTAGTGCAATTAGGCCGAGAGATGCTCGACCAATATCTTTATGCCTATAAGTATAAGCGTCACACCGCCAACAAGTTCGGCCTTTGAGCGATGACGGCGGCCAAAGAGGTTGCCTACTATCAAACCTGCAACCGACAGCGCTGCTGTAACCACGCCAATAATAGGAGAAGCTACCCAAATATTCGAACCTAAAAAGGCAAACGAAATACCGACAGCCAAGGCGTCAATCGATGTTGCAACAGCCAAAGGCAACATTACTCGCCACGAGAAATCGGAGTGGTGCGACGCATCATTGTCGTCGTCACCACCAAACGACTCCTTAATCATATTGCCACCTATAAGCAGTAGCAGGCCAAAGGCAATCCAATGGTCGAAGGTCTTAACGACCGAGGCAAAACTGCTCCCAAGCAGATAGCCCACAACGGGCATAAGCGCCTGAAAACCTCCAAACCACACACCTACGCAAAGCGCGTGACGAGGCCGTATCTGTCTAACTGATAGACCCTTACCTATGGCGACAGCAAATGCGTCCATCGCCAACGCGATGGCAATAATTGTATACTCGATGATTTCCACCTATCAGATACTATTTATCGACAATCGAGCGGATATTCTGAATAAGCATCGCAACGGCAACCGAATTAAAGCCACCCTCTGGGATAATCACATCAGCATAACGCTTCGACGGTTCGACAAACTCCTCGTGCATTGGCTTTACGGTGGTAGTATATTGACTGATGACCGACTCCATCGAACGGCCACGCTCCTTAACGTCGCGCAGAATACGACGAGCCAAGCGCACATCGGCATCGGTATCAACAAAGACCTTAATATCCATCAAATCGCGCAACTCCTTATTCTCGAAAATCAAGATACCGTCGATAATAATAACCTTCGATGGCTTCACGAGAACGCTCTCGTCGGTACGATTATGCTCAACAAACGAATATACGGGACGATTGATTGGCACATTATTCTTCAATGCACGCACGTGCTCTACCATCATATCGGTATCAAAAGCCTGCGGGTGGTCGTAATTCAAACGCGTACGCTCCTCGTATGTAAGTTCGGGGTGCGCCTTATAATAATAGTCGTGACACAGCGTTGCCACATCCTCCTCGCGGAAGGCCTCCTGTAACTGTCGAACAAGGGTACTCTTACCCGAACCTGTGCCGCCTGCGACACCAATAATTGTCACCTCCATAATAGACTCTTTTTAGGTTGTACGAAAAAAGGTTGCGGCCATTGATACGACTACAACCTTTGGTTTATGTAACGACGTTAAGCGTCAATATTTGCGTAAGTTGCGTTCTCTTCGATGAACTCGCGGCGAGGGCCTACATCATCACCCATCAGCATCGAGAACAGACGGTCAGCCTCGGCTGCATTCTCGATAGTAATCTGGTGCAGGAATCGAGTTTCTGGGTTCATAGTTGTATCCCACAACTGCTGGGCATTCATCTCACCCAAACCTTTGTATCGCTGAACGTGCGTACCCTTACCCATCTCCTCTACATAGCGGTCGCGCTCCTCGTCAGTCCAACAATAGCACTCACGCTTTGCGCTCTTAACCAAGTACAATGGTGGGCGAGCGATGTAGATGTGGCCGTTCTCGATAAGCTCCTTCATCTTGCGGAAGAAGAACGTAAGCATCAGCGTTGCGATATGCTCACCATCGACGTCGGCATCGGTCATAATGATAATCTTATCGTAGCGCAAACCTTCGAGATTAAGGGCCTTGCTATCCTCGGCTGTACCAATCTTCACACCGAGTGCAATAAACATATTCTTAATCTCCTCGTTGTCCCACATACGATGTTCGAGAGCCTTCTCTACGTTGAGAATCTTACCTCGCAAAGGCATAATAGCCTGGAAACGACGGTCACGGCCCTGTTTTGCCGTACCACCTGCCGAGTCACCCTCGACGAAGAAAATCTCGGCAATCGAACGGTCGCGACTCGAACAGTCGGCCAACTTACCAGGCAAACCTGCACCCGACAATGGCGACTTGCGCTGTACCGCCTCACGAGCCGAACGAGCTGCGTGGCGAGCTGTTGCAGTCAAGACAACCTTCTCGACAATAGCCTTCGCATCTTTTGGATTCTCCTCCAAGTAGTTAGTCAAAGCCTCCGACATCGCCTTCTCGACAGCGGCTGCAACCTCGTCGTTACCGAGCTTCGTCTTGGTCTGACCCTCGAACTGTGGCTCTGCAACCTTTACCGAGACTACCGCAGTAAGACCTTCGCGGAAGTCATCACCCGAAATCTCAAACTTCAACTTCGAAAGCATACCCGACTCATCGGCATACTTCTTCAACGTACGAGTGAGCGCACGGCGGAAACCGGTAAGGTGAGTACCACCCTCGATAGTGTTGATATTATTAACGTAGGAGTGAACGTTCTCCGAATAGGAGTTGTTGTACTGCATAGCCACCTCGACAGGCACACCATTCTTCTCCGAATCGAGATAGATAATCGACTCGATAATACGCTCTCCGCGCGTTGCATCGAGATACTGCACAAACTCCTTCAAACCGCTATCCGAATAGAACGATTCGGCCTTTGGATTGCCCTCCTCGTCTATCTCGCGCATATCGGTAATAGTCAAGTTGATACCCTTGTTAAGGAATGCCAACTCGCGCAGACGCTTCGCCAGAATATCGTATTGATATACGGTCGTATGGGTAAAGATATCTGCATCGGGCTTAAAGGTGATAATTGTACCGCGGTCCTCGCAGTCGCCAATAATTTCGACCTTCGAAGTTGGAACACCCTTGCTATAAGTCTGCTTATAGATTTTGCCTCCACGGTGAATTTCGGCGATGAGCAGGGTAGAGAGCGCATTCACACACGACACACCTACACCGTGCAGACCACCCGACACCTTGTACGAACCTTTATCGAATTTACCGCCGGCGTGCAGCACTGTCAAAACAACCTCCAAAGCCGAACGACCCTCCTTTTCGTGGAAGTCGGTAGGGATACCACGACCGTTATCCTTAACGGTTATCGAGTTGTCGGCATTGATGGTTACATAAATATCGTTACAATGACCTGCCAAAGCCTCGTCGATAGAGTTATCGACAACCTCATAAACGAGATGGTGGAGACCTCTTTCACCGATGTCTCCGATGTACATAGCAGGACGCTTGCGGACTGCTTCAAGACCTTCGAGCACTTGGATATTCGACGCCGAATACTCCTCTTCGTGGCCCGTCTTTACAATTTCTGGTTCCGTGTTCATATATTGTATGTTTCGATTATTCTAATAAAACGTACAAAAATAATATATTTTTTTCGATTATGCAACTCTAAATCGAAGATTTAGCATTAAGAAGTTCCGCCATATCGATTTCGCGTATCCGTTTTTGCGAAAACAGCAATGTTCGCGACGGGTAAGCCTCAATAATCGAGGTGTTGTGAGTAGACATCACAACCGTCGTTCCCGAAGCCGCTATACGCTTGAATAACTGCACAATACTATCGGCCGTAAGCGGGTCGAGATTACCCGTTGGCTCATCGGCCAATATCAAAGATGGCGCGTTTAGCAATGCTCGTGCAATACCCAAACGCTGACGCTCTCCGCCCGATAGTTCGAATGGCAACTTTGCCGCTTTTTCGATAAGGCCGACCTCGGCAAGCACCTCCTCGATTCGACACTCAATTTCTTCGGCCTCACTCCAACCCGTGGCTCGCATAACAAATTCGAGATTATCATACACGCTACGGTCCGACAGAAGTTGCATATCCTGAAAAACTATACCTATTTTACGACGCAAAAACGGAATATCCTTTTTACGCAAAGTCCTCAAATCAAACCCCGACACCTCGCCATCGCCTTCGAGCAACGGCAACTCTGCATAAAGAGTCTTTAACAACGACGATTTGCCACTTCCGACACGGCCGATAAGATAGACAAACTCGCCCTTGCCAATCGATATGTTTACATCGGATAAAACCGCTTCTCCACATTGGTCAAGATTGCGCTCCGACAGCACCACAAAAGGGTTTTCGGTATGGTATATGGTCGCATTTTTGAGTGCTACCACACAATTTTGAGACGTTTCCATAAAACACTTTATTATAAGAGTCAAAGATACGGATTTTTCGTCACACGACCAAATTTTTACCCGTTTTTTGAACCAATTATCAAAACTTTCAACCAGACATCAAAACCATTCATTTGACACACAATTTTGTTGTTTCGCTTTTTTGCACTACTTTTGCACTCAAACAAGCGACACGCTCCGTTTTCACCCGAGGGGGTGACCGGTTTTGACAGCGGGCAGAGTTTGTCGGTAAGCACGTCGAGCATTGTGTGGGGTCTCGTAAATCACAACACTCAAACTACAAATGGCAATAATAGCTATGCACTCGCTGCCTAATTTCTAGGAAATCTGGGCTTAATCGACCGACACAAGGCTGTCGGACGACGAGTATCCCGAGTGGTCGTTCCGCTCTTTAACGGCTGCTCATACGGGGTATCATCAATTAAGAGATAGTGCGATATGTGCCTCGGTTATCGTGCGAAATCAAGGGGCTGGGATTTGGGTTCGGCCGTTGTCTGCCTGGCTCAAATAGAAGGATTAAACGACAACTAAACGTGTAGAAAGCCTTCGGGCTCCCTGTTTGGACGCGGGTTCGACTCCCGCCACCTCCACCTCGCAAAAGACACCTATTTTCCATTGGGTGTCTTTTGTCTTTTCATTCAACAATCAAAAAAGTGCAATAGATAATTGCATTTTCTAAAAATTATGCCTATTTTTGTCATAATGGCCGATTCTGCACCACGACTATATGGCAGAAGAGCCACAACAATAGGATTAAAACAACAAAACATACCACAAATAAAATGGACGGTTCTATAATTGTAACTTACCGATGCCCAATGCGTTGCAAGATGTGCAATATCTGGGATAACCCAACAACCCCAAGCGAAGAATTCAAGCCCGAGCTACTCGAAAAACTGCCGAAAATGCGTAGCGTAAATATCACTGGCGGTGAACCATTCGTGCGCGACGACATTGAGGAGATAGTAAAGATTTTGCTCAAAAAGACGAAGCGTATCGTATTTTCGACAAGCGGCTACTTCTCCGATAGGATTATCGCCCTTGCAAAGAAATACCCACAGCTCGGCTTCCGTATCAGCATCGAGGGCCTCTCGTGCAAGAACGACGAGCTTCGTGGCCGCGCCGGTGGCTTCGATAAGGGCCTTCGCACCCTCCTCGAACTCAAACGCATCGGTGTCAAGGATATTGGTTTCGGTATCACGGTCAGCAACAACAACTCGCCCGATATGCTCGACCTCTACGAACTCAATCGCAACCTGCGAATGGAGTTTGCAACCGCATCGTTCCACAACTCGTTCTATTTTCACAAGAGCGACAACAAAGTAACCAACGTCGATACGGTCTGTGCCGACTTCGACGAACTCATACAGCGACTTATGAAGGAGAACTCTCCAAAGTCGTGGTTCAGAGCCTTCTTTAACCTCGGTCTTATCAACTACATCAAGGGTGGCCGCCGTATGTTGCCTTGCGAGGCTGGTAGCGAGAACTTCTTCATCGACCCACGCGGCAACGTATTGCCTTGTAACGGTATGGAGCACTCTTGCTGGTTCGACACAATGGGCAACCTTCACGACGTAGATTCATTCGACGAAATTTGGAATAGCGAGCAGGCTCGCAAGGTTCGCGACAAGGTTGCTCACTGTCCAAAGAGTTGTTGGATGATTGGCTCGGTATCGCCTGTGATGAAGAAATACATCACGAAGGTCGCTCCGTGGGTCATCAAAAACAAGTTGCGCGTGATGACGGGCGGCAAGGTAGATACTTCGTGTATCCCATTCTACCACGTTGGCAACAACGACCTGCAAGGCCTACGCGAAGAGAAATAGACTTTCGTTCACACCACAGAGCGCCACAATCGCTAAAACTATGAAGATTGCATTTATTGGAGGCCGCGACATTCATCTGCTTGGCGGCATCGAGAATTATATGTTTAACCTCGCCTCGCATCTCGTTTCGATGGGTCACGAGCCTATCGTCTATTGCGAGAGCGACCGCAATGCAGTGGAGTGGGTTAATGGCTTCAAGGTGGTATATCGCCGTTCGTTTGGCGGCCGTTTCCTTTGTAAGATTATACTCTCTCTCTTCTCGACGCTCGATGCTCTTTTTAGCGAAAATGGGGTAGAGATCTTTCACTACAACGCTTGGCCACCATCACTCTGGTCGTGGATTCCACGCTTGTTCGGACGCAAAGCTCTGCTTATGGGTCACGGATTGGAGTGGAAGCGTACCAAATATTCGCCAACCCAACAGGAGATTATGCACTTTATGGAGCGACTTACGGCCGCTATGCACAGCAACGTGGCCGTAGTGAGCGACGAACAGCGACTCTACTTCGCCGAGGCCTACAACCGCAAGTGCATAACCATTCCGACGGCTGTTAATATGCCCGACCCGGAGGCTGCCGACAGTGACATACTTGCGCGCTACGACCTTCAACACGAGCGCTATTTGCTCTATTTGGGTCGATTGGTACAGGACAAAAACCCCGACTGCCTTATAAAAGCCTTTCGTAAGGCTGCACCATCGGGATATAAATTGGTAATTGCAGGTAGCAACGACCAACTGCCCGACTATGTACAGCACCTCCATTCGTTGGCCGATGGGGCAAACGATATCATATTTACGGGGGCTGTCTATGGGGATGATAAAGAGACTCTGCTGCGCCATTGTGCAATTTTCTGCATACCTTCGACAATCGAGGGTCTTGCCATCACTCTACTCGAAGCGATGAGCTATGGCCGCATAACTATCGCCTCCGAAATCCCTGCCAACCGCGAGGGATTGGGCGACAACGGCGTTTGGGTCGAAGCAGAAAATGTTGATGATTTAGCCGAAAAAATAGAGTGGACTACTACTAACTTTGAGGCTCTACAACCTCAATGCGATGCTATGCGAGAGCGTATCAAAGCGCAATTCACTTGGCCGCAAATCACTGCTCTCTACATCGACTATCTGAATCGGATTTGTGGGCGCAACCCTCACAACAACCCTCACAAGTAGATTTTCGCGGATTGCGAAACAGGGCGACCAACCATCTTGCGATAGCCACAACTATCGCAAGTGCCACTATGCCGATTATCAACTCCTGCCACATAGTCGTCAATCACAATAACCACAACGCCAAATTATAAACTGCCCAACTACAAACCCACGCAAGCGCAGTCGAATAGAGCGCCAAACCTACGGCCCATTTCCAACCACACTCCGAGCCTATTGCTACGATTGTAGCCATACAAGGGAAGTAGAGTAGCGTAAAGACCAGCAGCGCAATAACCGAAGCCAACGAAAAGTCGCCACTCAACCGCAAACGTTCATACAATCGACTCGGCACGACACTCTCTTGCGATTGTACCTCCTCGTTGCCAACGGTTGGCACACCATCTTCGGCATACAGCACACCCATAGTACTTACCATAATCTCTTTGGCGGCCACACCCGACAACAAAGCCACACCCGCCTTCCAATTCAGGCCAAGAGGTTCGAGTACAGGCTCACACAGACGACCGATTTGGCCAATATAAGATGTTTCGTATTGCTGTTGAACACTCTCCGCTTCGGTCTGTCGTGGGAAATAACCAAGAAACCACACCACCAACGATGCGACCAATATCATTCCACCCATTTTGCGAAGATATTGACGGCATCGCGCCCACATATGCGATAGTGTCGCCTTCACGGTCGGAATACGATAGGGTGGCAGCTCCATCACAAACGGAGTCTCATCGACCTTAAACAGCAGACGTCGCATCAGACGAGCTGTCAGTACAGCCATCACTATTCCCAGCAGGTATAATCCCGTCATAACCGCACCCGAATAGGCAGCAAAGAAGGTCCCGATAAAGACGATGTATATAGGCAGACGCGCACTACACGACATAAACGGAATGATAAAGGTTGTTATCAAGCGACTACTGCGGCTCTCGACAATACGCGTAGACATCACAGCCGGAACATTGCAACCAAATCCCATAACAAGCGGGATAAAAGCCTTGCCGTGCAGACCAGCCTTGTGCATCAGTTTATCCATTATAAATGCAGCGCGCGCAAGATAGCCCGAGTCCTCCATAAACGAGATAAGCAGATAGAGAATCATAATATTGGGCAGAAAGACAATCACGCTACCCACACCACCAATCACTCCATCGACAATCATATCCTTAACCATTCCGGCCGGCATAACACTCTCGACCCAACTACCAAGCATCTCGACCAGCATCTCAATCCATTGTTGCGGATATTCGCCAAGTCGGAACGTACAATAGAAGACAGCCCACATCACAAGAGCAAATAGCGGGTATCCCCACACCCGATGCGTCACAATGGCATCGATTCGGTCGGTCAGACTCTTACGATTGCTACGACCCTCGACATAGGTTTCGCGCAACGCACCCGAAATAAATCCATACTTCTGGTCGGCCATAATGGTCTCGACATCGGTATCGTCGCCCAAGTCGTAGAGCAGATGCTGACGCTCTTTTTCGCACAAACGCGACCACTCGTCGTAGTGAGGAGCGTGATTTTGCAACATATTGCATATATCCTTATCGCCTTCGAGCATCTTCATTGCAAAGTAGCGCGGCGGGAAGCACTTTGGCAACTCCTCGACGTGCTGTTTGAGAGCCTTATTGATTGTCGCGACACTCTCCTCGGCAACACCCTGACTGATATGGATATGACGAACTCTATCGTCACAACCTTCATATACCGAGATTACCGTATCGAGCAACTCATCGACACCCTGCCCCGTATGTCCCATAACAGGCACCATCGGCACTCCAAGCATACGGCCCAGCATATCGTGGTCGAGGCTATCGCCACTTCGCTGCAACTCGTCGTACATATTCAAGCCAATAACCATACGTTGGCTCATATCGATAAGCTCGGTCGTAAGATAGAGATTGCGCTCGATATTCGATGCACACACCACATTCAGCACCACATCGGGAGGGGTAGTGGCCAAGTGATGACGCACATACAACTCTTCGGGCGAATAGGCCGACAAAGCGTAGGTGCCCGGCAGGTCGGTTATATGAAGTTCGTAGCCCTTATAGTGACAATAGGAGGTTTTGGCTCCGACCGTCACTCCGCTATAATTGCCGACATGTTCGTGTTCGCCGGTGATATGGTTAAACAACGATGTTTTACCGCAATTCGGATTGCCAACCAACGCCACGTTGATATGACGTTTTCGACGGTCTACGGCAGCCGCAATATATTCGTCATCAACCTGGGTATCGACCTCGGCACGGGCCATCTTTCTGACAGCCTCCTCTTCGGTCACGACGACAACCATCTCGGCCTCCGAGCGACGCAACGAGATATTGTAGCCAAGCAGACGATACTCGATAGGGTCTTTCAGCGGGGCATTGAGCAGCACCTCGACACGATTGCCGCGCACGAAGCCAAGTTCGACGATTCTTCGTCGAAATCCTCCGTGGCCAAGCACCTTGACGATGGTTGCCGATTCACCCGTTTTAAGTTCCGAAAGACGCATCTTTGTCGAAAAAAAATTATCGGACAAAGATAGCCAAAAAAGCGGATATTTACAACTCCAAACCTACTTATTTGCAGGCACATCAACCCAACCTCCACCAAGAGCCCTGCACAAATCAACATAGTTGATATATTGCTGCGCTACGACATTCGAGAACTGCATCTGCGAGTCGTAGAGCGTACGCTCGGCATCAATCACATCTAAATATGCCGACAGACCATTGTAATACAACGCATTAGACATCTGCGAAATACGACTGTTCGACACTACCAACTCCCTATACTTGGCTGTTTGATTGCGATATGTGGCGATGCTTACCAAAGCCTTTTCGACATCGGCCACAGCCTCAATACAAGCCTGCTCATAATCCAATACGGCCTGACGATATTGCTCTCGTGCTATACGTTCGGCATCTCGCAATCGGCCGAACCCAAACACGGGCTGCGACAGTGTGGCCAGCGCACTCCAAACCCAATTTCGACCGGTAAAGACCTTCACGACATCGTCCGACAATCGGCCTCCATCGGCCGTAAGCGAAACCAACGGCAAACGTGCGCTACGGGCTACACCCACAGCCGCCCCAGCCCGACGCACTTGCCACCACGCCTGCATCACATCGGGACGTCGCGACAATAGGTTGGAAGGCAAACCGGCAGGTATATCCAAAGGTCGATACTCGGTAATCAATCTTGCATCAAATGAGGCGTGTGCAAGCGAATCGGGGTTCGACCCAAGCAGCACATCGAGCGACAAAAGCGTCTGTGCGACCGCACGTCGATAGAGCGGAATATCGGCCTCGGCCGTATATACGAGACTCAAAGCCTGTTCGCGATGCACGCCTGAAGCCATACCTCGACCAAATATCGAATCGATAAGCGTTGCCGATTCGCGTCGTAATGCAGCACTACGCTCGGCTATATCCAAGTCACGACGATATTGCAAGAGTGTAAAATAGGTCGTTGTAACCTCGGCCGCCAACGATAGTCTCACACCTCGCCACTGCCATTCGGCATAAGAGAGATTAGCCTCGGCTTCGGCCGTAGTGTGGCGCAATTCGCCAAACAGAGGAACCTCCCAACTCACCTGCGGTTTTAGCGAGTAGGATTGAACAGTTGGTGTTTTACTCTCACCCGAAGCCCCTCCCGAAACGGCGACCGAAAACGATGGCAGAAAGGCTGCTCTTGTGGTCTTTCGGCTCAAACGCGCCTCCTCGATGCGCGACACTGCCACCGCAAGGTTACGATTATTCGCCAATGCTCGCTCAACAAGTCTGTTAAGTAGCGAGTCGTCGAACATCTCCCACCACCTATCCGAAACCCCGACCGTATCGGATTTACCCTCTGCCCCATATATATAACTCTTCGGCAGGGTTACGTTGGGAGTCGAAAGTCGTGGATTGCAAGCAACCATAAGCAGCAACCCGACAACCAACATCAATATTACTTTTCTGTATTGCATCACCAAGCTATTGAATGGTTATTTGTTTATGATTTTCGCCCGATAGTCGGGCAATTAGATAGTAGAGGGCAGGGTAGAGAAAAACTCCGACCAATGTTGCCGCCAACATACCACCCAAAAGTGCTACTCCGATTATATTACGCGCCGTAGAGTAGACTCCATCAGCGAAGGCCAGCGGCATAACACCAAGTACAAATGCAAATGCAGTCATCAAAATCGGACGAATACGCAATCGAGCAGCCTCAATCGCCGCATCTTTAAGCGACAATCCCTCCTCTTTGTGAATTTTGTCGGCATACTCAACCACAAGTATCGCATTCTTCGCAGCAAGGCCAATTAGCATCACGAGCGAAATCTGCATATATACATCGTTTACAAATTCAGCCTTAAAAAGATGCACTACCAACATCGCCACCAACGCACCCATAACCGCAAGAGGAACACCAAGCAATATCGACACCGGTAACTCCCAACTCTCATACAGCGCCGCTAACGTCAGGAAGACAAAGACGATGGCAATCAAATATACCACACCTTGTCCCTTTGTTTCGGCAGCCTCTTGTGACGACACGCCACTCCACGCATAATCCACATCCTCGGGTAGTATACGTTTTGCCAACTCCTCAATCTCGGACATCAATCGACCACTCGACACCCCCTCGGCAGGCGTAACGGTCACACCCATCGAGCGATAGAGATTAAACTGCGACACATACTCCGTTCCGACCGTATCGCGCACACTTACCAATGTCGATAGTGGCACACTCTCCCCATCGTTGGATAGAATAAACGCCTCGTCAAACACTCGCTCATCTTGTCGATAATCGGGAGCCGCCTGCACAAAGCTGCGATATAGACGGCCAAACCTATTAAACGAGTTGATATATTGACCTCCGAGCAATGTTGCCGTTTGAGAATATAGTTCCGAAATCGACACACCCTTCATCAACGCCTGTTCGCGGTCGATTTCGAGTCGTCGCTGTGGCACTCCTGCGTCAAATTGCGTTGTAGCCGTAGCCACAAGCGGACTCTCGCGCAGAGCCTTCAACAACGCCTCTCCATATCCGACCAGATAGGCAGTACCTCGTCCCGATGTGTCGAGCAGTTCGAATGTTGCACCCGACGTCACACCCAAACCCGGAATCGACGGTGGCACAAATGCATAACTCTCGGCTTGTGGTACTGCACCATAGAGCATCGCAGTAAGTCGATTTGATAGTGCCATAGCCGAAGCGTGACGGTCCGAGAAATCGACCAATCGGACAAATACAACTCCGCAGTTGGTCGCAGCCACTCCCGAAATCATATTAAAACCCGCGACCAAAGCCGTCGATTCGACCTCGGGCAGACTCTTCACTACGCTATCGACTGCCGACATCGCCCGATTTGTCACCTGCAACGACGAGGCTTCGGGCGTTTCAACCATAACCATCAGATAGCCTTGGTCCTCGTCGGGCAGAAATCCTTGTGGCAACAGATACCACGCAGCACCTATCACCACACCCGTTACGGCAACAAACAGCGCAACGAGTTTTACCCTTCGCACAACTCTCTCCGTAGCCGACATATAGCCGACCATAAAGCGCTCAAATAGCGAATTAAAAGCTCCAAACACGCCACCCGAGGCAACCTTTCGCGGACGAAGCAGTTTGGCACACAATGCGGGCGATAGTGTTAGGGCATTGATAGTCGATATTGCAACGGCCATCGAAATCGTAACAGCAAACTGCTGAAAAAGACGCCCTGTAATTCCGCTCGAAAACGAAACGGGAATAAACACCGCCAACAACACTATTGATGTTGCTATAACGGGCGAAGCGACTTTACGCATAGCCTCGACCGTAGCATCGTAGGCACTCATACCTTTTTCGATATTAACCTGTACGGCCTCGACAACGACAATCGCATCGTCTACCACAAGGCCGATAGCCAACACCAATCCAAGCAACGAGACCACATTTATAGAGAATCCGAGCGGAGGAAAGAGCATAAATGTACCAATAATCGAAACAGGTATGGCAACAACCGGAATCAACGTTGCTCGCCAATCCTGAATAAAGAGGTAGATAATCGCCACAACAAGCACCAACGCAAACAACAGTGTCGCAATAATCTCCTCGATACCGGCCGAGATACTATCGGTAGCATCGACTATCGTCGCATACTCAACGCCATCGGGCATACGCAAAGCCATTCGTTCCATCTCGGCTCGCACCGCCCGACCCACACTCACAGCATTACTGCCAGGCTGCTGATAGACCACTATCACGGCCGTCGGTTGATTGCCGAAGTAGGAGAGTGTGCCATAGCTCTCACTTCCGAGCGACACATCGGCCACATCGCGCAGTCGTATCTGTTTGCCGTCCGACGTTGTTTTAATCAATATATCGGCAAACTCCTCGGCTGTCGATAATTGAGGAGGCATCGTCACCGTATATGTAAATTGGGTGTTATCGGGAGCCGGCTCTGCACCAAAAGCTCCGGCAGGGTAGATACCCGCCTGCGACGACACCGACTCGATTATATCCGTGGTGGAGATACCGTAATAGTCGAGTACATCGGGGCGCAACCAGACTCGCATAGCATATTCGCCCGCACCCATAATTTCGACCTTGCCCACGCCATCGATTTTCAGCAACCGATTTTGCAAATTTATATATGCGTAGTTCGACAGAAACTCTCCATCGTAACGGCCGTCACTATACAGCGCATAGACCATCAGAAAACCCGTCTGTGTTTTACGCGTAACGACACCTTGCTGTGTCACCTCGCTCGGCAGTTCGGCCATAGCTGTTGCAACGTTATTCTGCGTAAAGACGGCATTCATATCGGGATTTGACCCAACCTCAAACACAACTTGCAAATTCATCGAGCCATCGTTGGCACTCGTAGCCTGCATATAGAGCATATCGCTTACGCCCATAATACTCTGGGCGATAGGTGTAGCCACCGTATTGTTTACCGTCTCGGCATCGGCACCCGTATAGGTTGCCGTCACCTCTACGACAGGAGGCGTAATATCGGGATACTGCTCAATCGAGAGGTTGAATATCGAAATCAACCCCAGAAACACTATTACGATTGCCAACGATATTGAGAATATCGGTCGCGATATAAAAAACTTACTCATAACGACTCTCTATTTGGGGTACAACCTTCATTCCGGCACGCAGTTTCATATTTCCATCGACAGCAACCTGCTCGCCCGCTTCAACACCATCGAGGATAACGCGACGCCCTGCAACCACCTCTCCAAGTTCGACATTGCGGAAGCGTGCCGTGCTATCCGCATCTATAACCCACAACGAATTTATATTCTGCACTTGCGACACAGCACTTTGTGGCACAGTTAAAGACAACGAGCCGCGACCAAGGTTCGCTTCAACTCTCGCAAACTGCCCGGGCTTTAAGAGATAGTCAGGGTTGGGAAACACAACCACAATAATAATCGTACCCATAGCATCGGCCACCGAACTCTTCGTATAGCTATATTGGCCGGCAAGAGGATAGAGAGCGCCATCGGCAAGGTAGAGTTTAATATCGGAGAGCAACTGACTATTATCATAAGTAAATGATTTCTGCCCCGAATATTGCAAATATTCGCGCATAGGTATCGCCACATCGACACATACCGTATCGATATTCTGGATAACCGTAAGTGTGGGAAATTTGCTCGACGGACCGACGTAGTCGCCTATATGTGCCGACGAGGACGAAATCACGCCATCAATCGAGGCATACATATCGGTATATCCTCGCGTCAATCGAGCATTCTCCAAACTCTGCTCGGCCGACTTAATTGCAGCCTCGGCAGCCAAGTACTCTGCCTTATATTGGTCGTACTGCGATTGACTTATGGCATCTATTTCGACCAGCGGAGTTGCTCTTGCATAATTATTCGCAGCCTCGGCAAACTTTGCTTTGGCCGACGAAAGTGCCGCTTGTGCCGCCAAAAGGTTGGCCTGCTGCTCTCGTGGGTCGATTTGGAATATCAACTGACCTTTACGTACGGGCATACCGTTGCCAAACCGCTTTGCAATCAGATACCCATTTACACGAGGCTGAACAACGGCCTCATAATTGGAGGCCAGAGTTCCGATATAGCTGCGACGATTGAGAATCGTATCAGACCTAACACTCGCAACCTCAATCCTTAAAGGTTCGATGTCACCACCTTTTTGCGAATGATGACACGATGCAAAAAGCACCATCGACAACAAGATTAGCGGAAATTTTATCAACATACTTCTTCGGATTTTTATTCCTCCAAAGTCAAAAAACATACCGCAACAACGAAAAAAATCGCTAAAATCACAAAAAACAGACAATTAAGTTGCAAAATATTTGTTTTTTAGAAAAAGCAGTTTTATATTTGCTATAAGAAAACCAACTATTAATTAAAATTTATACTTTACAACTATGAAAACATTGGTAGAAAACATCAACGCACAAATCGCATTGTTCCAGGCTAATGCGGCTGCTCAGGTAGAGAAGAACAACAAGGCTGCTGGTACTCGCGCTCGTAAGGCTGCTTTGGAGCTTTCGAAACTCTTGAAGGAGTTCCGCAAGGTATCGGTTGAAGAGGCAAAGAAATAATCTTCAATACCAACAATTAGAAAAGGCTACTCAATCGAGTAGCCTTTTCTATTCTATCTTCTATAAGTTGGTTATTCCGTGTCTTTCAAAACTGCGCAGGTCATCTTCATTAAGACCAACGTGCTGCAAATCGAACGGAACAGCCTCATTGTGGTCATTCAGATAGTATCGCTTGGCGTTGCAATCAAATTTCTCTCCCACAAACGATACCGTAGGGTCCAAATATGGCGACTCTATCGACGCTATCTCGGCAATAGTGTGGAACATCGAATAGGTCGTCATCGGCGACCAGGTGTTTGACTTCGCACGCGCAACACGCTCCGGATAGCGGGCTGTATAACTTTCGGAGAACCACACAAGGCTCGGAACGTGAACCTGATAGTATGTAACCGTTGGCGATGCGTGAAGAAATCGCTCGCGCTTATCGTCCAAAATATCCTCACCGTGGTCGGAGCAGTAGAGTAGCGAGGCACATACATTATCGAGAGAGCCTATATAGTCGATTATCTCGTTCAGCACCGCATCGGTATAATATATCGAGTTGTCGTATGAATTCATAATATACTCGATATTATAATCCTTCAAAGCCACATCGTCGTCGGGCATAAAATATGCATACTCGCGCGGATAACGTTGATGATAGCTATAATGCGAGCCGTAGGTATGAAGTATAAAGAGCAAGTCACGGCCATCGTCACTATCAATGATACGCTTAACCATCTTCAATAGTTGCATATCGTGACGCGGAGAGCCGATATATACTCGCTCGTCAGCCTCGTTGGCAAGTCTGTCCACCATAGCACCTTGTGGCGATTGGTTTGAGATGAAATAGGTCTTAAAACCAGCCTCCGAAAAGAGCGAGGCCAAACCCTTGCGACGATATATTTCCGAATGATTTTGAGCACCAACGCTCGAAAGGAATAACGGCACACTTTTGTGCGTCGTATTGCTCTGCGTAAGCACATTATAGAATGGGATAATATCCTCGCGAGCAGAGAGTCGTGGCGTTGTGCTGCGGTCGTAGCCATAGAGTTGCCAATTTGCAGCGCGCGACGCCTCACCTATTATATATATGTATATCTCGCGTTGGTCGGGGTTGTCGCATCGTGTTGCCTTGTGAGTAAAGCCCTCCGATGTTGTCTCGTAACGCTTTGTGTGAATCTGTGTTGATAGGCACAATTTAAGGTTGTAGAGCACATTTGCAGGAAAGACCTCACGCAGGAAAACCGATTCGCCCGATGATACACGCGCAGGAATCAACATCAGGCCACCTACAACACCTATCACCAAACCCGAGATAACGAAGCGTTTGCGCATCTTTTTCGTGATGCGGTAGCGGCGACGACTTGCCCATATTGCATAGCCAAGCACCGGTGCATAGATTATAACAACCGTAGCCACCGCATCGCCAAGGTTAATCAGCAACTCGGTAGATTCGCCCGGATTGGTGGTAAAGAGATTGAGGAACATATCGGTTCCGATAATCGAACCACCATAGAGGAAGAGCAATACGATTTGGAAAGCACATAGCACCATCACCCACACCATCAACAATACAGGCGTACCTGTACGACGTATTGCCGAGCCGACAACCATATAAAATCCCAGCGGAATCAGTATACCGGCCAGAATAGACCAACCACCATACATTTCGGTATTGGCCAAGATAAAATTGGGGATAAGAGCCGTTGCAATAAAGCCCAACAACAGAGCCAACGCTCTGCGAGATGGAGTCATCTTGAATTTGCCCCACCACGCCTTTATCTGTTCCACACTAAACTTCGGGACTTTTAGGAGTCTCGCGAGTTTGGGTAATTTAGAGGTTTTAGAAGGCTTCATTTATCGAAATCAAGAATCCTTGCATAAGTTTGCCCTGTACTTTGCTACCGAAGCCGTAGTCGAAGCGGATATTCACACGCTTCTTGAACTCCCAACGCGCACCAATACCGTAGTTAGGCATCGTGCGGTCCCAATGGAAGCGGTCGAATGCAGCAAAAGCATTACCTGCACCACCCCAAACCGTGATTCCTATACGACGCCATACGCGCTGGCGCAATTCGGCCTGGAACATTATCGCATTGAGGTCCGAGAAACGACCCTCGTAGTAACCACGCATACGCTGACGGCCACCCATCTGCGCATAGTACCACCACGGGGTATCTTTGCTATTGAACTCGCCATAAAGGTCCATCGCCAAGACTGCGTCCTTCCACAACTTTTGGTAGTAGGCCACATTAGCCTTTACAGCCCACGAGGTATGGGAGTTGGAGCCGAGACCCTTCGGACGAATCATACCCTGCAACGAGAAGTAGACGCCCTTATAGGCATTGGGGATAAAATCGCGCGAGTCATACTCCAAAAGCAACGACAAACCCGTCATCGCGCTACTTGTGCTTCGACCATTGAGATACTCCAACACCATAGGCTTTATCGCACCGCCACAATAGGCGTATGTAAATTCGGCCTTCGCACCCGCATAGGCGTTCTTAAACAAACGATGCAGATAAATAGCTTCAACGTGGTATTTATTAGAGAGATAACTTGTCGCCTGATTGGTTGTGGCAGCGACATATCCCAAACCCCAAAAGTAGGTCGGTTGCGAGCCGAAGCTTGCATTGTAGAGCAATCTGTTGCGGTCGTCCTTAAAGATGCAGATACCATCTATACCAACTCGATAGAGGCCCGTAATCGAGACGTGCGCAAACACCGAAACGGTCGAAGGTGGCAGAGCGCGATTCTCCTTATCGATACGATAGAGACCGGCAGCCATCGCTCCAATCGAGAGGCTCGTGCTGTTCGAATACGAAGGGCCGAGGATAAACGTGAAGTCCATCTTCTTCTCGAACGACTTATCGACCGAACTCTCGGCAAAATAGTCAATCACTCGGCGAAAAACATTCTTTCGCTTCTTCACGGTTGTAGTGTCGCTCACAACGCTCTCCGAGGCCACTTCTGCCTGGGCCGAAGGTTGCGATACTGCCGCCTCAATAGGCGTGTATTTATACGACAAAGTATCCTTGTCCGAAACAAGGATACTCTCACTCTGTGCCATCGCCACGCCATTTACCACCATCGTAAAGGCCAGCGCACCTATTACTCTTCGAATCTTCATTATTTATACTTTGCTAGGGTTTCGTACAGTGCCTCTTTATCGGCTTCGGTTACCTTCTCTTTTTGAAAGTGGACAATCTCGCCCTCTTTCGATACAACAATAAATATATATTTGCCATTACAGTCGCCCAATCCCCAAGCGCGACTCAATGTATTATCGGGGTCTTCGAGAACCAATCCGCCATTATTTGCCGTACGCTTGCGAGCCTGGTTGCGCACAATCTTTTTAGGCAGACCTGTATCGCCGATATTCAGGATACCAAAACCAAAGAGGTTTGGACCCGACGACACCTTGCGCTTCTCAATCTCGTCCGAGAATTTATAGTTGGCGTGGCCACCAAAACTACTGAGCGCCGTATCTGGGTCGATATAGAATATAAACAGGTTCTTCTCGCCGAAATATGGCAACTCCACAGCTTCGCCCGACAAATCTTTCAGCGTAACATTCTCAACCTTTTGGTGCAACACCTGCGCCTCGGCCACAAAGCCAATGCCGAGTAAAACCAATGCCAAGAACAATCTATTCATACTACTTATCCATTTCTTAAATTGCGGCGCAAATATACAACTTTTTTGTGGAATTAAGCAAACTTGTCTTCAAAAATTTTCGCGCCACAAAACCGATGCATAGGCATATAAATCAGATATTTATCGCATATTACACTCTACTCAAAATCCAACATTTCACTCATTCCGAACTTTTTCTGCGATAAAACAGAGAGTCTATCGCATAGCGCCCACCACCTGCAATCACCAAAAACAGATATATACCGATATATAAAACTTGTCGTTCGACACCAAACCATCGCAAACTCGAAAAGACCACAAATATATCGACAAACATTCCGAGCGCCATCACAAACGCTGCAAACCGAGTCCACAAACCACACATTATCATCGCAGCAAACAACGCCTCCAACCCCGTGAGAATCACAAACGAGGCCACGGGATTGTTGAACATCAGTGGGGGATAGCCGTCAATCAGAAAGTTGTAGCGTTGCAACTTGCCGATGACGTGCAACATCAACATTCCACCAACAAATAGTCGCAAAAAGAGTATCGCCTGGTCTACCTTGCGATAACGCTGCATAAGTTTCGAAAGTTTCGATATCATATCCCGTACGTTTTTATGCAACCCTCTGCAATAAATATTCCGAAACAACATTGTGCCTCGATTTTTATAAATGGTTGCCCCAAAATTATATTTTCTACTTGTAATGCCCCTTCGAGTGTTGTTCGTTTCGGAAATTCTTTTTAATTTTGTAGTGCTGAATGGTTTGTTTATGCGACCATAAGGCCGACATATTGAAAGTGTTTTCGCGGTCCTTAATCGAAAATGTGGAAGTTTTCAGTACAAGAGGACGAACGAACGACACCTATCTCTTGTATATATGCCATCGATGTTTCCACATCGGTTCTTATTGCATATTACAGGTGTGGGGCATTGTATCGTTTATTCTTGTACGGGTCATTCCACAACCTTCGATTAGATAAACGGAATCATCTCCACACTTTCTTTTTGTCATAACAGCGCAAACATTACAAACAAAATTTAATACTTACTGTTATGAAAAAACTTTTACTTGTCATTATGGCAGTTGCTACACTTCTGCCCGGTTGTCAAAAGTATGACAGCGACATTGCAAACATCAACGACCGCCTCGACAAAATCGAGAACACACAGATTGCGACTCTTCAAGGGCAGGTCGATGCAATCAATGCGACCCTCCCTGCGTTAAAAACGACAGACAAGGAGTTGGGCAAATATATCAATGACTTGCAAACCGCTGCGAGCAACCTTCAAAAATCAATCGACTCGACCAACAAAGAGATTGAGAACATCGAGAAGGAGTTGGGAAACAGTATCTCGACGGCAAAATCAGATGTATTGGCACAGCTCGCATCTGTAAAGTCGGAGTTGGAGGGCGAGCTGACACAAATCAACATAGCCATCACCCTTTTGCAAGATAAAGATAAAGTTCTGGATTCCCGCATCAAAGCCTTGGAGGAATATGCAAGCAGTGCCGCTACAAGTGAATGGGTTGCAGGCACCTTTGCGACACTCGAAAAGCACAACGAATTGGCGAAAGAGGTTGCAAGCATCAAGACGCAGATAGAGTCAATCAACAAAAGTCTTACCGCCCTTGAAACTCGCCTCAATACCAAAATTAAGGAGGATATAGAGGCGGCTGTATCGACTTTGGATAAGGATATTCAGCAGAAGGTTACCGAGATTACCTCAGCATATACAGATGCCATTTCAACGGCAAAAACAGAGGTTGAGGCAGCCTATACACAAGCAATCAAAGATGCCATTGCGACGTCGGAGAGTCAGATGCGACAGTGGGTTAATGACCAACTTGCGGGGTATTACACTATGCAGGAGGTTAATCAGATGCTTGCCGATATTATGCAGGAATTCAACAGCAAACTCGAAGCACAGAAGGCATATCTTGAAAACCTTATCAGCGAGCTGTCGGAGCAACTGACCAAGAACATTGCCGACAACAAGGAGTTGATAGATGCTTTGCGAGAGGATTTGTCATCGGCACAGGGCGAAATTGCCACCAACAAACTCGCCATTGCCGATAATTCAGAGAAGATTTCAAATAATGCCACTAAGATTACTGCTAATGCACAAGCAATCGCAGAAAACAGCGAAGATATTGATGGTAACAATCAAAAGATTGCAGAGAACAAGTCTTTGATTGAGGCAAACGAGGCACTTATCGGCAAAAACAAGAGTGCTATTGCCGCTTTGCAGTCGAATGTCGATACCAACACCCGCACGATTGCCAAAAATGCGGAGGATATCGCCAAGAATGCCGCACTTATCTCGGCTAATGCAACAGCAATAGGCAATAACGCTCAGGCGATTTCCGAGAATGCAGCCTCTATTGCACAATTAAGAAGCGACCTTAACAACACCGCTGCCGAAATTACCGAGGCATATAAGGAGGCAATCAAAACCGCCATCAACACCTTGAACGGACAACTCCGCGATGCTATCGCTACCGAGGTGGCAACTATCAATACACGTATCGATAACGAGGTTGCAGCCGTCAATACAGCAATTGACGCTATCGAGGCTCGTGTCGCAACGCTCGAACAAGAGGTTAAGACCATCAAACTGACCATCTACAATATGCAGGCCGATATCGCCGATATGCAGGAGCAGATTGCGGCTCTTATCGAGCGTATTCAGTCGTTGAGTTTTGTTCCCGAGTTTTCGGATTGTAAGGCGACAATGTACTACACCGAGAGCAATGGCACAATTACCGCAGGTTCGGCAACCCTTAAATACGAGGTGCGTCCTGCTGCTGTTGCCGAGGAGTTGGTTGCAGTTTGGGAGGAGGCATTGAGCGTGAAGGCTGTCTATGCTCAAACTCGTGCGGCTGTTGGCGAGTTCGTAAACCTCACTGTCGAGAGCGCATCGGCAAAAGATGGCATTCTGACAGTTGTAGTTAAGGGTGCAGGCCTCGACGAAGGCTTCTTCCGTAACGAAATTTCGGCTAATGTGCGTTTGGAGGTGTCGAATGGTTACAACTGCCTGACTTCTGACTATGTAAATATGGTGTCTTGGACTACCAATGTGGTCTATATTCCTGACGTAAATTTCAAAGCATATCTTGTCGAGAAGTTCGACACCGATGCCGATAGCGAAATTTCGTTAGTGGAGGCAGAGAACATTACCGAGATTGATATTATGGGCCTTATGCCACAGGCGACCTCGCTTGCGGGTATCGAGTACTTCACCAACCTCGAAAAACTGAACTGCTCGTTCAACCGCCTCACATCGCTCGACCTCTCGAACAACGCAAAACTCACCGAGGTCAATGTAAGCAACAATCGCCTCGCATCTATCAACCTCAGTGGTTGTACTGCTGTCGTGTCGTTTAATGCCTCGAATAATAAGCTCACCGAGTTCGATTTGAGTGCAGCCAAGGGTCTGACCACGCTGAATGTCGCTACCAACCAACTCGGTTCGCTCAATGTGTCGCAGAACAAGCAACTCACCTCGCTCAACTGCACAGGCAATGAGATTACATCGCTCGACACTACCACAATTCTCGGACTTACGGAGTTGTACTGCGGTAAGAATAATATCTCTTTGCTCAATTTAACCAAAAATACAGCACTCACCACGCTCGAATGTTTTGAGAACAACTTGACATCGCTTGACCTTACCAAAAATACCGCTCTTACGACTCTTGATTGTGGCGAGAACTCATTGAAGACTATCTATCTCGGTAGCGATAATATAACCTCCCTTGATTGTGCTAACAACGCTTTGGAGAGCATCAACCTCGGTTTGCTTACCAAGATGACAACCCTCGATTGCTCACACAATGTACTCACGCAGTTGGATATTACAAAGTGTGCTGCTCTCGAAACTCTGAATTGCTCTTACAATGCCCTCACCGCATTGGATATTAGTGCACGCCCTTCACTCAAAACCCTCGATTGTTCGGGTAACGCTTCGTTGGCTAAGTTGTGGGTTAAGGACGATGCGCAGCAGAATGCCGTAACAATCACCAAGGACGATACCACTACCATATATTTCAATAATGGCGGTCTGCATATCCCTGATGCAAACTTAAAGGCATACCTTGTGAACAACTACGATGACAATGGCGATGGTGAGATTTCGATTGCCGAATCGGATAATATCACTATGGTAAACTGTTCGGGCAAGGGCGTTACCGACCTTACAGGCTTGGAGGCTTGTACAAACCTTGTAACCCTCAACTGCTCGAACAACAATATCACCAAGATTGAGTTGCCAAACCTCTTGCAGCTCCGTACGCTCACTTGCAACGATAACCCTATCGAGCACATCAACCTCGACAACTGCTCGGCTTTGCAGTATCTCAACTTGCAGGGCGTGACAACCAACGCTATCAATGCTACCTCTACGGCAATCTCTATCGACGGCTACGCCCAGGCTCCAACGCTCTACTTCACCGCGAAAAATACGCCGTTCACATCGTTCACCTTCAAGAATACCTCGGCGGTGACCTCGCTCGAACTCTATGGCGAATTTACTGACGTTACGGTGACGAACAACACCGCCCTCACCTCGCTTGTCTTCTATGCCCCTGTCGTAAATGCAACCTTGTCGGGCAATAGCACGTTGGAGGGCGTCGATGTGTCGAGCTTGTTGCAACTCGAATCGCTCGATGTGCAGAAGTGTAAATTGCAGTCGCTCGACGTTACCAAGAATTTAGCATTAACCTCGCTCGTATGTAACAACAACGAACTCACCACCCTCGATGTATCGAATAATACTGCACTTGTGAAGTTCTATTGTAATGACAATAAGTTGACAAAAATCAATGTCGTGGCAAACACCGCATTGCAGGAGTTTGATATCTCGGACAACTTGCTCTCTGCCCTCAATGTGCGTAGCAATACGGCTCTTACCTATCTCGCCGTTAGCAATAACGCGGAGATTTCGATGGTTGATGTGCAGTATAATACAGCGTTGGAGGTACTGATTGCTTCGGGGTTAGCTATTACTGATATTGATCTTACGGCAAATACCGCACTTAAAGGAGCAGAGTTATTCAATACCAACCTTACTGCTACAAAGAAACTCGACACAACAGGACTTGGTGTTGTCTATATCGAAAAAACACCTTATAGTAAGGGAAGAATGATGTCAGTTGAAGAAGCAGAATATAAATGGGGTACACCTGAAACCAAGGCAAGAGCAAATAATGAATATGATGGTATGGCAAATATGAATACTATTCAGTCTCTCAATTCTGATTTAAGCATATATCCCGCTTTTAAGTGGTGCGCAGATTATGGCAAAGATGATTGGTATTTGCCTGCGTTAAATGAGTTGAAAACGATTTATAATAACAAAGCAACTATTAATATTGTTCTCCAAGCATTTAATAAAACACCCCTTACTGCCACTGCTTATTGGTCCTCAACTGAATATTATGCACCAAATAGTAGTATTGCATGGTGGTCTTATGGGTGGTTTATTGGGTTCTCAAATGGCGAGTCTTCGTATAATTCTTATAATGGCAGTAGTGGCGGATCCAGTAAGGTCAGGTCATACAAAGTGCGTGCTGTCCTCGCTTTTTAATTGACTATTTATCTATTTAACAATTAGGTTGGTGGCCTAACCGCCACCAACCTTAAAAACTATTTATTAACCACTAAACCTTTTACAATTATGGGACTACAAAAATTTTATCGCAAACCTACTAATGAATACCTATCTATTGAGAAAGATATTATCGAAATTTTTAATCTACCAATGGAAGTACATCTTATCAAAGAGTACAACAAAATTTACAAAGACGAAAATAACAACATAAAATATCAGGCATATTGCCATATTGAATATACAAATGAACAAGATGTCAAATGTTCATTAGAGATACAAAAAAGTGTATTTGTATTAATATATATACCCAAAGAGAATGAATAAAGCGATGACAATACAAGAATATATCGATAAAAATTTACCTTTCTATCATATCACACCTGCCAAGAATAGGGATAGCATCTTAAAAGATGGATTACATAAAGGAGTTGAGTATGATGCAGTATACGTTGTGAGGAGTGACGATTTTAGTGTTTTGTATGATATAGCATCAAGTCAGTTATCAGAACTTAATGCAGAGAATGAAAAATTTATAGTCATAAGGTTATTGCCTTCTAAACACGATATTAAAGCAATTGATGTTGCTCCTGATAATGTAACAGACTCTACATCACCTTTACACAACTATCTTGTAGGAAAGACATTTCAAATAACCAAAGAGGATATAATTCTCGAATTCACGCACAATCTTCCTTGTATGATTAAAGATGCTGAGATAATTAAGCATCTAACAGAATACAAAAGAGATTATCGGCCTGATTTTAGAATACTATAAAGACAACAATAGTCTTAATTAGAAGGAGGCACGTGCCTCCTTTTTTGTTGCCACTCCAAATTTGCGGCTACGACTTTTTTCGTTATCTTTGCCCTATGAAACAGCGAGTATTATTTGTCTGCTTGGGGAATATATGCCGTTCTCCGGCGGCCAATGGCATATTGGAGCAGATGGTCCACGACAAGGGGCTGCAAGAGCTTATCGAGGTCGATTCGGCCGGCACACAAGGTTGGCACGCAGGCGAGTTGCCCGACCCACGTATGCGCAAGGCGGCAGCCGAGCGTGGCTACAACCTCACACATCGCGCACGACAACTTCGCGAGGAGGATTTTCTCGATTTCGATATGATTGTGGTGATGGACGACAGCAACTACGAGAATGCGAGTCGTGTGGCTCCCGAGCGCAAATATCTCGACAAGTTGTATCGTATGCGAGAGTTTATGACCGAATTTCCCGACCGCACCTACGTTCCCGACCCATATTACGAGGGTGTCGAAGGGTTTTACCTCGTTCTCGATATGCTCGAAAACGGTTGTCGCGAAATCATCAAGCACATACAAAACAAATAGGGAGGCGCAAAACAGCACCTCCCTCTCTTTTGCTGGAAGCCCAACAACAATATCGAGTTAAAAATCGAGTCCTACACTAAACTGCACCGCGTTGTGCATCGGCGTTCCTCGACGACCAACCGAGTAGGCAACATCGCATTGCAGGTGGAAAAATCGCACACCAACACCGATTGTGCCATAGCCAATGGTGGTCGAATCGTTGAGATACAACACATTGCCACCACAACGGAAGTAGAGTAGTTGCATCAGACCGTATTCGATACCGACCTTTGCCGAGGTCATCTGGACAGCCTTGCCATAGCCATATCGCAACTCAACGCTTGGCTCCAACGTATGACCATCGCCAAACGGCACCCACAGGCCTGCACCAACAGCAGGCGAAAAGGCATAGGCATCGTAAGCAGTAGCCGAGGTAGAGTCATAGGAGATTTTTGCGCCAAAGTTGAACATCGCGCCCTCGATTGCCCGAACAGGCCAACGACCAAAGAGTGCAACATCGAAGCCTCCGCTATCGAAGTCGCCAACGCTCTCCGCCATACCGCTATGGCCATAACTGCGACGATAGCGACCCGTAACGGCCACCGCCACGCAGTCGCTCGCCTTAAATCCGTAGCCCAAATCGAAACGTTGTGCGCCCGAACGCAGGCCCGTAGCAGGGTTGTGTGGCTCGATAAGGAACTGCCCACCAACCGAAACCATATGGCGCAGAGCCACACGGCCATAGCCACCAAAGGCCATCATTCGATATTGGCGCATTGCCGAACCCGCAAAGGTCGTATAGCCGAAGCCCGCCTGTATCGATTTGTATTGTATAGCAAGCAGAGGCGATGCCGCATTGCCGAAAGTGGGGTATGCGTCGCCCTGCACAGCCAACGAAGCACCACCCATAGCCGTTGCACGGGCATTTGGCGACACATCGCTAAACGTCTGTGCCGACACAGCCGATGCAATAACCGCAGCCACTATCAGCAACAATAATCGCCTCGCAAAATTCATCAAATGCACCTTCGATTAGCAGTTCATACCACCGCAGCAGTGGATAACCTGACCGCTGACATAGCTCGACAGGTCGGAAGCAAGGAAGAGCGCCACATTTGCTACATCCTCCGGCGTACCACCGCGACGCAGAGGAATCATCTTGGCCCACTGCTCACGCACCTCGTCCGAGAGTTGCGCCGTCATCTCGGTAATAATAAAGCCCGGAGCGATGCAGTTGGCACGGATACCTCGCGCACCCATCTCCTTTGCGATAGACTTTGCAAGACCAATCATACCGGCCTTCGATGCCGAGTAGTTGCACTGACCCGCATTGCCGCTGACGCCAACAACCGACGACATATTGATAATCGAGCCACCACGCTGACGAGCCATAATCGGAGTAAGAGCGTGGATAAAGTTGAATGCCGATTTCAGATTGACGTTGATAACCGCATCCCACTGCGCTTCGCTCATACGCAACATCAGACCATCTTTGGTAATACCGGCGTTATTTACCAACACGTCGATATGGCCAAAATCGGCCATAATCTGCTCTACCACAGCGTGAGTCTGCTCAAAATCGGCAGCATTCGACGCATAAGCCTTCACGCGCGTTCCAAACTGCTCCAACTCTGCCACCGTAGCCAAAACGGCTTCGTTGAGTTCGAGGTCCGTAAATGCTATATCAGCGCCATTCTCGGCGAATTTCAATGCAACTGCCTTTCCAATTCCTCTACCTGCGCCCGTAATAAGCGCCACTTTACCCGCAAGAAGTTTCATAATCGAAATTTTTATAAATAAAATGTAAATAAATTTTGCTCAAAGATAACTATTTTATTTGAAAATCGCCTTATCTTTACACACGAAAAAACATACAAACAATATAACAATATGAAAAACGACTCCCAAATTTTCGATTTAATCGACCAAGAGCGCAACCGTCAAATGCACGGCATCGAGTTGATTGCATCAGAGAACTTCGTCAGCGACAACGTACTTGCCGCTATGGGTTCGGTACTCACCAACAAATACGCCGAAGGCTATCCTGCGGCTCGCTACTATGGTGGTTGCGAGGTTGTCGACAAAGTTGAATCGCTTGCCATTGAGCGCATTTGTCGCCTCTATGGTGCCGAGTACGCCAACGTACAGCCACATTCGGGCGCACAAGCCAATATGGCAGTATTCTTCGCCGTTCTCAAACCAGGCGACACATTCCTCGGCCTGAACCTCTCGCACGGAGGTCACCTCTCGCACGGTTCGGCAGTCAATATGTCGGGTACCTACTTCAACGCTGTCAGCTACTCGGTGAAGGAGTGTGACGGTCGTGTCGATTACGACGAAATGGAGGCAAAGGCTCTCGAATGTAAGCCAAAACTTATCATCGGTGGTGCTTCGGCATACTCGCGCGAGTGGGATTATGCCCGTATGCGCAAAATCGCCGACAAAGTTGGCGCATTGCTTATGATTGATATGGCCCACACAGCAGGTCTTATCGCAGCAGGCCTATTGGAGAACCCTGTAAAATATGCCCACATCGTAACCTCGACAACCCACAAGACTTTGCGCGGTCCTCGTGGAGGTATTATCCTTATGGGCAAAGATTTCGACAATCCGTGGGGTCTTACTACTCCAAAGGGTGTCGTTAAGAAGATGTCGCAAATTCTCAACTCGGCCGTATTCCCAGGCATTCAGGGCGGACCACTCGAACACGTCATTGCCGCCAAAGCCGTTGCTTTCGGCGAGGCTCTCGACCCATCGTTCAAAGAGTACCAGCAGCAGGTCGTAAAGAATGCGCAAGCGCTCTCCGAAGCCTTCGTAAAGCGCGGCTACAACATCGTTTCGGGAGGAACGGACAACCACCTCATCTTGGTTGATTTGCGCACCAAATTCCCCGAGCTGACAGGTAAAGTAGCCGAAAAGGCTCTCGTCGCTGCCGACATTACCACCAACAAGAATATGGTACCATTCGACAGCCGCTCGGCCTTCCAAACTTCGGGTCTGCGCTTCGGTACTCCTGCCATCACCACACGAGGTTTGAAGGAGGAGAAGATGGAGGTTATAGTTGAGCTTATCGACCGCGTACTGCACGACCCTGAAAACGAGCAGAATATTGCCACAGTTCGTGCCGAGGTTAATGCGCTGATGAGCAACTACCCACTCTTTGCTTGGTAGCGATGAAATCTGTATTGACATTTTTAAGCGAAGTGAGCCGCAATAACAACCGAGAGTGGTTTGCGGCTCACCGCTCTTTATACGAGGCCTCGGAGGCGGAATTTCGCGACTTCGCACAACGTCTGCTCGATGGTATCGCAGCCTTCGACGCTTCGGTTTGCGGGCTATCGCTCCGCGATTGTACCTACCGCATCTATCGCGACACACGTTTCAGCCTCGACAAAACACCATACAAGACTTGGAAAGGCATATATGTTGTACGCGGAGGCAAGAAATCGGGCTATGCCGGCTACTATGTCCATATCGAACCTTCGGGCTGTTTTATCTATGCCGGATTGCACTGCCCCGAGCCAACAATCTTGCGTAGCGTGCGCGAAGAGATTATCGACAATGGCGACGCGATAGTCGAAGCAATTGCTGCCACCAATGGTTTTACACTTGTCGATGAAAATGCACTCAAACGCAATCCAAAAGATTTCCCACCAGGCCACAAACACGATGCGCTGTTGCGACTCAAAGAGTTGGGTATTATGAAGCGACTCGACACCGATGCCGTAGAGCGTGGGGGAGAGGAGTTAATCAAAACTATTCTCCTCGACTTACAAACAGCCAAGCCTCTGATTGATATTCTCAATCGCGCAGTCGAATACGCTTACGAGGAGATGATGTAACATCAGCCAATACAACAAAACAATATGTGGTGCTGTTTGCCAGCACCCCATATTGTTTTCAGGCGTATATCTATTGCGCCAAAATCGTATACGCTCCTGCCGTCAAAACCAGCTCCTCGCTCGATGCTCCATTGCAACGCAATTCGGTGCAACCCTTTGGCAATCCGACAACTGCGGTAGTATGCTCCGGCACAACGAGGTCGATTGTCAGCACTCCGCTACGACGCTCGGCGCGCATCGTAATATTGCCAAACTTCGTCGGAACAACTGCATCGACTCTATTCAACGACGCAAGATTTGGTCGTACCGAGAATCGTGCAAACGCCGGCTCAATCGGTGCTATACCGGCAATATACTCCGACAATACAGTCAAGCCACCACCACTCCAAGCATGGTTGTAGGTGCCATTACCCGATTTGTAGGTCATACCGCGTGCGCCTGTATACTCCCAACCCTCCCAGAGGGTCGAATACTTGGCACGCACCATCTCGCCAAAACGCAACTCCATACGTTTGAGTGCATCGTCGTAGTAGCCCATCTTGCAGAGCGACTCCAAGACATACTTCTCCATATAAGGGCTTGCGTTGTAGTGCGTCGAGAGGAATTTGCGAATTATTTCGTAGCGCGATTCGGGCACAAAGCCTGCAATAACAGCCATTGCCTGCACTCGGTCATCGGGCAAATCCTTATACTTGGCGCTCTTGTAGTGTTGCAGCTCCTCGTTCCAATACTTCTCGTTGAACGTGTGCAACAACTTATCGTACATCTGCTCCGCCATCATAGCATCGCTCTTATGGCCCGTTACCTTCGCCATCTCGGCAAAACCACGCAAAGCGACACCATACCAGCACTGTTGCAAAGCCTCCTTATCGATGTTCTTGCCCCAGTCGCCCCAATGCCAACCACCTCGACGCATATGCACCAAGCCGTTGTTTTGAGGATTCCAAACGTGGAACAGATAGCGACGAACTCTATCATATACCGCATCAATAGTCTCCAAGTCGCCCGTTTGGAGATAGTAGGTGTAAAATCCGTAATATCCAACGCTGGCCAACATTTGACAAGGCAACTCCGAGCGATACCAACCAGGAACAGGCGAGGCAATCACTCCATTCTCTTGCTGATGCATCATCAATTCGAGAATCGCTTTACGCGTCAGTTGGTGTGCGCGCTCATCGAATACATAGCCCGCTTCGCCAAGTTCAACCACGACATCGCCCCACCATTGAGCGCGCTCACGGTCGGGACAATCCATATAGTTGTCGCGCATAGTTACATACAACGTGCGTTGAGCCTTCTTCCACAGCGCATTACAGAACTCATTGTCGCACGAGAACGAACCTACGAAATCCGAATCGTAGCCACTTTCGCGATACTTAACCTCTACAACCTCGACACCCTCCGGAACATAGTAGAGAACCTGGTGGCCATTAGTCCAAATTGGTGTTTCAAACTCCTGTTCACCTTCGCGTGCAATATATTCGGTATAGAACGAACGAGCCGGACCAATCCAATAGTCATCGGTATAAATCTGGATACGCTCGCCACCCTTTGCCCGCATTTTGATATATGGTGTAACGTGTGCGTTGTATGGCAGGTCGCAAGTCCATACACCTTTGTCGACACGCGTAGCCTCATAGTTGCGCAACTCGCTCCAACGCCACATAGGTATCGGACGCTCTACAAAATCGCCCCATTCCGAGGCCTCACGCTCGACTACAACAGCGGCTTTCCACGCCTCATTTTCGTCGTCTTCGCCGGCAAAATCAATAGCCTTGCGTGCATCGTAACCAACATTTGCACCGGCCAAACGATACTGCTTATATCCGGCAGGATTTTCGTCGGCAGGGGCCCACATCGCATCGTAACGCATCGCCAACCAACTCTCGTCGCTGACAATGTGGTCACACGAGGTTATCAAATCGAAATAGAGGCCGGGCGTTGCTGTCGGACGATGGCTAAACGAGTTGCGACCATAGTATTGCACCGCAACGGCTATCGTATTGAAACCAAAGCCGAGCTGCGGCAGGTCGTGCAACACGTCGATATAACTATCGTTCGGATTTGGGCCACGTTTCAGACCGCCCTCACGAACAACCAACTCGCCATTTATCCATAGCCAATACTTTGTATCGGCCGCAATGCGCAACTCTGCGCTACTTGGCGAAAAGATAAAACACTCCTTGCGGAAGCACTGCCACTCGCCATCGGCAATAGGCTCGACCGTTGTAATAATCTGGGCCTCCTGCTCGCTACCGCACGATACGGCGCACAACGCGCATAGGCCAACAAGTAGGGTAGAAAATAGTCTCTTCATAGATATATTTGGCTAAATGTTATTCCATCACACGCCATTCATATTTGCAGCCGTCGTAAGGCGTAGTCAATACAACACTATATGATAAGTGCGCCAACTTGGCACGGAACATATGATAGTTGCGCGACAGCGAATTTACCTTCTTGCTCATCTTTGTCTTTGAGGCTTGTGCCGGTGCAAAGCAAACTTCGGCCGCCATAGGGTCGCTATCGCTAACCTGCTCAACAGCAAGCCATTCGCCCGTTTTTAGGTCACGAACCTTCAACTCGCAACCCTCTTCCCAAACATAGCAGTTGATATAGATGTAGTCCGCATAGGCAGGGTCGCCATAGTTGGTCTGATTAGGGTGTAACGAACAGAGATGTTGCAACTGTTCGCTTTCACGGTACTTCTTGCCAACCACCTTCATATCATAGACACGGAAAGGGGCGCTTCCGCCACCTTGTGCGCCATACCACATTTTGCTAAATTTTTCGCCCTCAAAAGTACAGCAGTAGAAACCTGCTTCGCCACCATCTTCGCCAATGTTGCGACCGCACACACTTGGAGTCTTCCATAAGTCGCCTGCAATAGCCGTCACATTACACTCTGTGATATTAGGGTAGTCGGGGTGCGTGTGGCAAATATTTTGGTGCTTATGACCCGAGAAGATACGTACCGACTCAAAATCTTTGAGCAACTCAACAAGTTCTTCGCCCTTACCCTCCATAAAGCCAAACACCTGCTCGCCATCGCTATTACGCGTAAAGAGCGGAGCGTGCATACAGACAACAAGCGGGGTAGTGCGCTCCACCTTTGCCAAATCGGCACGCAACCAAGCCAACTGCTCGGCATCGACATAGAGGTCGTAGTTACGCGAGCCGACTACACCCGCAGCAACTTTCTGATTGGGCTTCACCTCGTTTTTATAGACCACATTATCGAGCAAGACGATATGTACATCGCCCATATTCATCGAATAGTAATTCGGACCAAATACGGCACGATAACGCTTCGAAGCCTCGATATCGACCGTTGGAGAGTTTGCCACCGATGGGTCGTTATCGTGGTTACCCATCACAGTCAGAAAAGGAGTCGGGAAGCCGATTTTACCGAAGTAAGTCGGCACACTCTCGATACTGAAACCTGTTTTATACCAAAATCTGTCCCAAGTAATATCCCCAAGTCCAATCGTATAGATAGGAATATCACCACACTGCTCAACAGCCTTATGGAACGATGGAAGACACAACTGCTCAAAGTTTTTAAGGTCCGACACCGCCTCGTCGTTGATAAGGTGCGTATCGGCACACATCATCAGCGCAAAGCGGCTTTCATCGACCTTTTTCAGTTCAAAGTCGTGGCGCTCACACTCGCTCGACGAAGCCGTTGTCGATGCCCAAAATGCAGGACGCACAGCATCTTTCATTACCGTTTCGTAACCCGATGGTTTGCTGATAAATACCACACCAAACTCCTTTTGGGAGGCGAGGTGATATATACCGTTAGCATCGGTCTCCACGATATTTCTACCGTCCGACACCGCAACGCCCGATACGGGCTTATCGCCACAATAGACAACACCCGTAATAGTTGTACCCTCGGGCGAATCGATGCTCTTGACGGTCGTATTATAAGGCCGCGCCGTACAAGCTACAGCAAACGACGCAACCAATATTAGGGTTAGTATTCGTTTCATAATTACATCTCTGCAAAATATTTGTAAAACAATGGAATAGTCTCGATACCGCGAGCAAATTGGTCGAGGCCATAGCTCTCGTTAGGCGAATGGATTGCATCTTGCGACAGACCAAAGCCGAGTAGTATAGACTTGATGCCAAGCACCTGCTCGAAGCAACTGATAACACCTATCGAGCCACCCGAATATACCGGCACAGGCTCTTTGCCGAATACGCTCTTTACAGCCTTTGCAGCCGCCTGGTATGCAGCCATATCGGTTGGCGACACATAAGGTGTTCCGCCGTGAGTAGGGCGCACTTCGACCTTAACACCCTTTGGCGCAAGACTCTTGAAATAGGTCGCAAAGAGTTTGGTAATCTTATCGGGGGTCTGATATGGCACCAATCGCATTGTAATCTTTGCCGACGCTACGGCCGGGATTATGGTCTTTGAGCCTTCGCCCGTATAACCACTCCACATACCGTTAATTTCGAATGTCGGACGCACTCCCGTACGTTCGAGAGTCGTATAACCAGCCTCGCCCGCAACAGCTCCAACACCAATCGAAGCCTTGTAGCGACGCGTGCAGAAAGGCACACGATTTAACGCCTTACGCTCGGCCGACGACAACTCGCGCACATCGTCATAGAACGACGGTATAGCAACGTGTCCATGCTCATCGACCATCTGCGACAACATCTTCGACAAAACCATTGCCGGATTATGAACCGCACCGCCATAGATACCCGAATGGAGGTCGGACGATGGGCCATAGACCGAGACCTCGACACCCGCAATACCTCGCAAACCGCAAGTAATCGATGGAGTATCCCACGACAGCATCGAAGTATCGGAAACCAAAATCACATCGGCTTTGAGCATCTTCTTATGCGATGCGCAGAATTTGCTGATTTGGGTAGAGCCCGTCTCCTCCTCGCCTTCGAGTAGGAATTTGACATTACAAGGCAGCGAATCGGTTGCACACATAGCCTCGAATGCCTTGATATGCATAAACGACTGACCCTTATCATCATCGGCCCCTCGACCCCAGATACGACCATCTTTGATAATCGGCTCAAACGGTTCGCTACGCCACTCGTTCAGAGGCTCTGGTGGCATCACATCATAGTGGCCATAAACCAATACAGTCTTGGCCTTTGGCGAGATAATCTTCTCGGCATATACAAGCGGAGCACCCTCGGTTGCAATAACCTCGGCTGTATCGGCACCCGCCTTTACCAATGCAGCAGCCAAATGCTCGGCACAACGCTGACGGTCGCCGGCATACTCCGCAACAGCACTAATCGACGGTATGCGCAATACCTCAAACAATTCGTCTACAAATCGCTCCATATTGGAGTCGATATATTGCTTTACTCTCTCCATACATCTATATATTATAAGTTGCAAATCTCCTTGATTTCGGCAATGAATTTTTGAGCCAATTCATCGGCTTCGGCCATCGATTTTGCCTCGGTGTAGATGCGAATTATAGGCTCGGTATTCGACTTACGAAGGTGTACCCAGCTCTGCGCAAAGTCGATTTTTACACCATCTATATCATTCACTTGCTCATTAGCATAACGCGACTTTATCTCAACCAACACTTTATCTACATCAATAGCCGGCGTAAGTTCTATTTTATTCTTCGACGCAAAGTAGGCGGGGTAGGTTGCACGAAGCTGCGTCATCGAGAGTCCGCGCTTTGCCAAATAGGTCAAAAACAGAGCTGTTCCAACCAACGCATCACGACCATAATGCAACTCCGGATATATCACTCCGCCATTGCCTTCGCCACCGATAATTGCACCAACCTCTTTCATCTTGGCAACAACATTTACCTCGCCAACAGCCGATGCCGAATAGCAACCACCATACGACTCGGTAACATCGCGCAACGCACGCGACGACGAAAGGTTGGAGACGGTATTGCCAACCATTTGCGACAAAACATAGTCGGCAACAGCAACCAGCGTATACTCCTCGACAAACATCGAGCCATCTTCATTAACAAAGGCTAAACGGTCCACGTCAGGGTCTACAACGATACCCAAATCTGCCCCCTCACGGACAATAACCTCCGATATTTCGGTCAGATTTTGTGGCAGCGGTTCCGGATTGTGGGCAAAGTGGCCCGTAGGCTCACAATTCAACTTCACAACCTCGCAACCGAGACGCTCCAAAAGCGCAGGAATCACAACACCACCAATCGAATTGACAGCATCGACCACAACCTTAAACTTCCGCGCACGAACAGCCTCGACATCAACCAACGGCAACGCAAGTACCTGATTAATATGCACCTCATTGAAATCCTCGCGCAGAACTACGCGACCGAGGCTATCCACATCGGCAAAATCAAAATCCGAGTCTTCGGCCAACTCCAACACCTTTTTACCCTCCGAGTCGTTCAAAAACTCACCCTTTTCGTTCAGCAGTTTCAGCGCATTCCACTGCTTTGGATTATGCGATGCGGTAATGATAATACCACCATCAGCCTTATGAGTTATAACGGCCATCTCTGTACCAGGCGTTGTGCAAAGTCCAACATTTATCACATCGACGCCACAACCGAGCAGCGTTCCCTCGATAAGCGATTCGACCATTCCGCCCGAAATACGAGCGTCGCGACCAACGACAATAGTCAATCGTTTGCCACAATGTTTTTCGCTCATAAAGCGAGCGTAGGCCACCGTAAATTTAACAATATCGATTGGTGTCAAATTATCTCCGATTTCACCACCGATTGTACCTCGAATACCCGAAATTGATTTAATTAAAGTCATAAATCTGGTTAGTTTTTTATTTTTAATAAAAAAGTTTTGCAAAATTTTTGAAATACGATGTAAATATATTACTTTTATGCCAATTATCCAACAAATACCAAAAACTATGAACAACAAACGTGTCATTCCAGCATCAGAACTCATAATAAATGAAGACGGTTCGATATTCCATCTTCACCTCAAACCCGAGCAACTTGCCGACATCGTAATCCTCGTCGGAGACCCTGGTCGAGTTGCATTGGTCGCATCGTTTTTCGATTCGAAAGAGTGCGAGGTATCGAGTCGTGAGTTTAACACCATAACGGGCACCTATAAGGGTAAGCGTATGACCGTCCTCTCGACAGGTATCGGCACCGACAATATTGACATTTGCGTCACCGAATTGGACGCTTTGGCAAATATCGACTTCGCTACCCGCCAGGTAAAGGAGCAATTCCGCCAACTAACCCTTGTACGCCTCGGCACATCGGGCGCATTGCAGCCCGACATCAAAGTAGGCGAGGCTGTATTCTCGCGCACTTCGGTCGGCTTCGACGGTCTGCTCAACTACTACGCCAACCGCAACGAGGTATGTGACCTCCCGATTGAGCAAGCCTTTATGAAGCACACCGGCTGGAACGAGTTGCTTCCAAAACCATACTTTATTGATGCCGACGCTTCGCTCTTCGAGCTCTTTAAGGACTCCACGCGTGAAGGTATCACAATCTCGGCTCCCGGTTTTTATGCTCCACAAGGCCGTTGGGTACGCCTGCAACCGCAAGACCCCAACCTTAATGCCAAAATCGAGAGTTTTGAGTTCGAGGGTCGCCGTATAACCAACTTCGAGATGGAGGGTTCGGCTTTGGCCGGATTATCGGCATTGATGGGCCACCGCGCCGCAACGATATGCACCATCATCGCACAGCGCGTCGCCCTCGATGCTTGCACCGACTACAAACCTTTTGTAAAGAATATGATCGCGAACGCACTCGACCGCCTCGCAACGCTCTAAACAAGACAAATATCAAACAAGAATACAATAACAAACAATAAACAGAAAAAGACTATGAAATTTACAGTATCAAGTTCGGCTCTCTTGTCGCTCCTCACCACGACCGGCAAGGTAATCAACAACAAATGCACGCTCCCAATTCTCGACCACTTCCATATGGAGTTGAAGAATAACGAGCTTCGCGTCACCACGTTCGACCTCGAAACCGCCCTTGTCGGCACACTCAAAGTCGATAATGTAGAGCGCGAGGGTGTTGTTGCAGCCCCTTCGAAGTTTATGCTCGACGTATTGAAGGAGTGTTCGGAGATGCCGCTCGTATTGGACGTCAATCCGGAGACTTGGGAGATTAAGATTTCGTGGCATAGCGGAGGCTCGTCGATTCCGGGCGTAAATCCTATCAGCTATCCTGCAATCCCAGCCCTCGATGCAGAGCGCACCGATACCACAATGGAGGTTGATACACTCATCAATGGTATCAATAAGACAATCTTCGCAACTACCGATGACGATTTGAAGCCGATGATGAAGGGTATCTTCTTCAACATCGACAACGACAAGATTACATACGTTGCTTCCGACTCGCATAAGCTCGTAAAATATACGACCGGCTGCAAGGGCGAAATCAAGGCTTCGTTTATCCTTCCAAAGAAGCCTGCCAACTTGCTCAAAGGTCTGTTGCTGCGCGAGGAGGAGGATGTAAAGTTGAGCTTCGACAAGAACAATGCAATCTTTACACTCAAAAACTATACTCTCGTCTGCCACCTCATCGAGGGCAACTATCCTCCATACGAGAAGGTTATTCCAACCAACAGCCCTAACAAGATGCTCATCGACCGCATAGAGTTCCTCAATGGTTTGAAGCGTGTTGCCGTATGTGCCAACTCGTCGACTAACCTCGTAATTTTGAACATCGCCAACAACAAGATGTCGCTGGCTGCACAGGATACCAACTTCTCGGCTTCGGCAAACGAGTCGATAAATTGCAGCTACGAGGGTCAGCCTATCACTATCGGCTTCAAATCGACTCTGCTTGTCGAGATTCTCTCGAACATTGAGACTCCAACCGTTGCCGTCGAGTACTCCGACTCTACTCGCCCAGGTGTATTCAAGCCTGTAAGCGACGAGCCACAGAGCGGCGATACACTGATGTTGCAGATGCCTATGGTGATTAATATGTAATCATCAATGGAATTGAATCTCACCAAGCCGATAGTCTTCTTTGATTTGGAGACTACCGGCACCGATATTTCACGCGATAGAATCGTCGAGATTTCGGTCGTAAAGGTGATGCCGAACGGAGGCATCGACGGGGGTAGCGCAAAGACAAAGCGCATCAACCCGGAGATGCCTATCCCGAAGGAGGCCTCGGATATTCACCACATCACCGACGACGACGTTCGCGACTGTCCAACATTCCGCCAAATTGCCAAATCGCTCAAAGCCTATATCGAAGGTTGCGACTTCTGTGGGTTCAACTCCAACCGTTTCGACCTTCCATTGTTGGCCGAGGAGTTTTTGCGCGTCGGTGTCGATGTCGATTTCTTCCGTCGCGCACGATATGTCGATGTACAGAACATCTTCCACAAAAAGGAGGAGCGCACACTCGTTGCGGCCTATCGTTTCTACTGCGGAAAGGAGTTGGAGGCAGCACATAGTGCCGATGCCGACACAATGGCAACATACGAGGTCTTGAAGGCTCAACTCGACACATATTCCGACTTGGAGAACAACATCGACTACCTTTCGGAGTTCTCGTCGCGTGGCAAAACGGCCGACTTCGCAGGTCGCATAGGCTTCGATGAGAATGGGGTAGAGATATTCAATTTCGGCAAATACAAGGGTCAAAGCGTGGCCAAAGTATTTACCACAATCGACCCAAGTTACTACGATTGGCTTATGAAGGGTGATTTTCCTCAATACACCAAAAAGATATTTACGGAAATCAAATTAAGAACCAAATAGTGCTGACAAAACTCAAACTCGCCTCACTCAATCGACTTCTCATTGGTGCGGCTGTTGCCACCCTGACACTCTCGACCTCTGCAACCGCTTTGGCCGACAACAAGGAGGGCAATATGCAGATTGTCTATATCGACGGCATAAAATACAATATCTATAACGTAGCGAAGGGCGACACGCTCTACTCGCTATCCAAGCGTTTCGGTATATCTATCGACGAGATTACCCGCATCAACCCATCGCTTGTCGATGGTCTCAAAGCGGGCCAGGCGTTGAAAATTCCGCTCGCAAAGCAGAATCAAAAGAAGGTCAAGAAGCCTAAAAAGCAGTTCCAGACCCACACCGTAAAGCGTGGAGAGACTCTCTTTGGCATCTCGCGTCGCTATGAGATTTCGCTCAACACGCTCATAGAAGACAACAACGTCGACCCTGCACACTTGGCCGTAGGCACCAAACTCTATATCCGTCGTAGCGAAATCGGCCAAACCTCCGAGCAGGAGGCACAGACCGAGGTCGCAGAGCAGAGTGCAGCGATGAACAGCGTAACCGACAACGATTACAGCTTCCACGTCGTACACAAAGGCGAGAATGCCGAAAATATCGCTTCGCGATTTGGCACAACTGTCGAGCAGCTCTTGGCGCTCAACCAAATGAAGAGTAGCAACGAGATTTGCCGAGGAGCAATCATCAAAGTTCCTAAAATCCTATCGGACTCAACCCAAAGCACCAGCGATGGCTCAAAAGAGAGTGAGGCAAAGCCGCAAAGCATCGTATTTCGTTCGCTCAAAGCCGGTGAGACGGCGCGTGTGGCCCTGATGCTACCTTTCACCCAACGAGGCACAACCTCGCAGAACTATATCGACTTCTACCAGGGTTTCCTGATGGGTATCGACAGTATTCGTATGGCTGGCCATTCGATAGACCTCGATGTATTCGACACCTGCCACGACCACACCACAATAGCGTCGATTCTCGATAGCGAGCCACTATCGCAAGCCGACCTTATCGTCGGACCGGTCTACGAAGACGAGGTTATACCTGTTTCGCGTCACGCCGAGAAACGCAACATTCCGATTGTCTCGCCACTTGCCAATATGTCGCAATTCGAGAGCAATGCAGTCTTTCAGATGTCGCCTCGACTCGATGCCAAATATACCAAAATAGCCAACCTATTCGACGGCAGTCGCAGGGTAGTAGTTATAACCTCCGACACCATCGACTCCGACTTCCAAACCGAAGCCGAGAAGATTATTGGCACAACACCACACCTTACACACCTCTATCGTTACGAACATCAATCGATTATCGAAGAGCGCGAAAAGGCTCGCGCTGAGGGCAAGGAGGTTGAGCCTACCCCGAGCGATATGACACCACTATTGGAGTCCGACGAACCGACCGTCTTTGTCATTCTCTCGTCCGACGAAATCGAGGTAGACCGTATCTTGGCAGCTCTCGCATCGGCTCGAATATCCCTTACGGCACGCTCGTGCAAGGTCGCTCCGTATGTAGTCTTTGGCAATAGCCGTTGGAATCGTTACCGTAACATCGACCGCTCGCTATTCTTCGCCAACAACGTTGTAATGTTATCGACCTACCATATCGACCGCAGCAATGCCCGCGTACTCAACTTCTCGAAGAGCTATACCAAAGCCTTCAATACGCTACCTTCGCTATATACATACCGAGGTTACGACGCAGCCATAATATTCGTTTCGTCGCTATATTCGAACATTGGCACAGGTCTGCAAGGCGAGCATTTCACGCCTCTGCAAACACCATACAACTTCGACACCTCCGACCATACAACCCGTCGCAACAACGAATGGGTGAGGGTTAATTACAACAGCAACTATACAATAACAACCGAATAGAAGAAGATGTCTAACTTTCCGACCAACATACCCGAAAAGACTATCGAGCGATTGAGCGAATACCGTCGTACGCTGCTCTCGTGCCATCGTCAAGGTATCACTCACGTCTTTTCACACGTCCTCGCCGGCATTCACGGTATTACGGCCGTGCAAGTTCGTCGCGACCTGATGCTCATCGGCTTTTCGAGCGATACAAAAAAGGGATACGACGTTAAGGTCCTGATTGATTTTATCAACAATATCCTTTACAGCGAGAACAATATGAATATCGCTGTTATCGGTATGGGCCACCTGGGTCAAGCCATCACAAAGTACTTCAACAGCAAACAGTTGAAATTGCGCATTACCGCAGCGTTCGACATCGACCCCGAGAAGGTCGGCCACACAATCGACGAAATTCCGTGCTACCATATGTCCGAGTTCGAAGAGGTAGTATCCAATAACGACATCAGCATCGTAGTCGTTTCGCTACCAACCAAAGCGGCTTCGCAACTCGTCATTCCAATCGTAAATGCGGGTATAAAGGGTGTATTGAACTTTACTTCGGCACCTCTCAACTTCCCGCAAGGCATCGTTGTCGAGAACTACGATATTACAACCTCACTCGAAAAGGTAGCCTACTTCGTCAAGGCCAACGAGGAGAACAATAATAACAATCAGTAGCACACAATGCAGGTTCTCAGAGGCTTCGACAACACTCCGCATTTTCGGCACGCAGTAGCGACTATCGGCTCTTACGACGGGTTGCATTGTGGGCATCGACAGCTTATCGACAAGGTTATAAGTCGAGCCAAAGCCATTGGCGGAGAGAGTCTGGTGCTAACTTTCGAGCCACACCCACGCATAACGCTCCAACAAGACGAGGGGCTGCGTCTGCTAACAACATTGGAGGAGAAAACGGCCATTCTGGAAGGTCTTGGCATCGACTATTTGCTGGTTATCCCCTTCGACATTCCATTCAGCCGTCTATCCCACGAGGTCTTTATCTCGGATTATATTGTCGGACGTCTTGGCATCGAGGAGTTGGTCATCGGCTACAACCACCACTTTGGACACAACAAGAGTGGTGACTATGCCTATCTTTTAGCCAATGGTGGCACTCTGCGCGTCACCGAGGTTGAACAGCAACTTGTCGATACACACAAAGTCAGCTCTACCATCATTCGCCAAACCATCGAGCGTGGCGATATGGCTCTTGCAGCCCAACTCACAGGCCACCCCTATATTATAATAGGTATAGCCAACGAAGATGGCTTTATTGCCACCGACCGATACAAGTTATTGCCACCGCCAGGCAACTACAATGTCACAATAAATGGCTCGCCAAATCGCGTCCAAATTACCAACTACGGCATCGATGCAGGCAAAGCCTTTGCGTCAAGTCATCTAACTATCGCACTATGATTTCACACGATACAACCATACGCGTTCTCTATCGCGACACCGACAAGATGGGCGTTGTATATCACGCCAACTACATCGTTTTCTACGAAGCGGCTCGCAACGAACTATTCCGTAGTATCGGTATGCCATACTCATTATTGGAGGAGCAGGGTATAGTAACCCCAATCATCGAGGTCGAGTCAAAATACAAAGCTCCCGCCTACTACGACGACCTGCTGACCGTACGCGCCACACTCACGCAACTGCCCGAAGTGCGACTGATTGTCGAATACGAAATATTTAATGAGCAGGGTAAGCTACTCAATACAGGGCGCACAGTTCTCGGCTATGTCAATATGGAGCGTATGCGACCTTGTCGCGCACCACAGGAGTTAATCGACACGCTACGACCACATTTCGAATAATATGAGGCTACAAAGTCGTATCTTGCTATTATCCATCGGCTTTGCAATAGCCGTCACACTCTATTTTGTGGGCCGTCACTTGGGTTTTGAGGGGCAACTCGCAAACGATGTCGTCAAGACACTGCCTCTATGTCTGCTCACAATTCTCACTTGGACCCTCTCACCACGTCGACTAGCCATTATGCCGATGGCCTTTCTATTCTCGGCCTTGGGAGATTTGGCTGGCGAACATCGCAACTTCATACTCCAAATTGGTATGTTTGCCGTTGCGCACCTACTATTTACGGCATACTTCGTCCGACGGGCAAAATTCGACACGATTGCATATATCGGCTCCGCCATTATCGTAACGACAGCAATCGGCCTTGCCGCGAAAATCGTTCCCAACATCGAGCGCGCCACCGAACAGTGGGCGTGCCTGCTATACATACTCCTCATAAGCATAATGGCCATATCGACAACCGCCCAACAACGATACAGATTGTGGTATATGCTTGCAGCCATAACATTTATGTTCTCCGATTCGTGCATCGCGTGGAATCGTTTTGTCGAGCGAATCCCTTATGCAGGAGTGGTTATTATGGCCTCGTACTTTGTTGCACAATACATATTCGCCGTAACATATCTGGCCGAGCATAGCGACCAAAGCGCAAGCAAATAGCAGGTGGAACGGTTGCACAATCGAGGGCTGCAAAAGGGTAGGCGCGGCAAACAACTTCAATTTTGTCACACACCCGACCTCTCGGTATGTCACTTTGGCAGACCATCGGCCTCAAATCGCCATTGGCATACACTTTGATTGGATATATCCATAAAACAGAATACTAATATAACACAAATACAACTATGACAAAAAATGGAACTATCGGGGTAACGACCGAAAACATCTTCCCCGTAATCAAGAAATTCCTCTATTCCGACCACGAGATTTTCTTGCGCGAGTTGGTATCAAACGCTGTCGATGCCACCCAAAAGCTAAAAACACTCGCCTCGACAGGCGTTTATAGCGGAGAGTTGGGCGCGATAAATATCGACATCAAGGTCGATAGCGATGCAAAAACGCTCACCGTAACCGACCGAGGTATAGGTATGACGGCCGACGAACTCGACCGCTACATCAACCAAATTGCCTTCTCGGGCGCAGAGGAGTTCCTTGCCAAATATCAGAACCAATCAATTATCGGACACTTCGGCTTGGGTTTCTATTCGGCATTTATGGTGTCGGACAAGGTCGAAATATTCACACAGTCGTACCAAGACGATGCGAAGGCTGTACATTGGAGCTGCAACGGCTCTCCGGAGTACGAAATGGAGGAGTTGAGCGAAAAACGCGAACGCGGAACAAGTATCGTTCTCCACCTCTCGGAGGAGTGTGCCGAATATTGCGACGAGACAAAGGTGGGCGACCTGCTCAAAAAGTATTGCCGCTTCCTGCCTATTCCAATCCACTTTGGCAAGATTAAGGAGTGGAAAGATGGCAAATATGTCGATACCGACAAAGACAACGTAATCAACAACATAGCACCGCTTTGGAGCTGCAAGCCGTCCGAGATTACCGAGGAGCAGTACAAAGAGTTCTATCGCGAACTCTATCCGATGAGCGACGAGCCTCTGTTTTTCATTCATCTCAACATCGACTATCCGTTCAATCTGACGGGTATCCTCTATTTCCCAAAGATTCACAACAACTTCGAGATTCAGAAGAACAAGATTCAGCTCTACTGCAACCAAGTCTTTGTAACCGACCAGGTCGAGGGCATCGTTCCCGAATACTTGACGCTGTTGCACGGTGTAATCGACTCGCCGGATATTCCGCTCAACGTGTCGCGTTCGTATCTGCAAAGCGACAGCAACGTAAAGAAGATTTCGAGCTACATCACCCGCAAGGTAGCCGACCGCTTGGCCGAGCTCTTCAACACGATGCGCCCGGAATATGAGCAGAAGTGGGACGACCTGAAAATATTTATCCAATACGGAATGCTCACCGACGAGAAGTTTGCCGAGAAGGCTCCTGCATTTATGCTCTGGAAAAATACCGACGGCAAGTACTTCACAGCCGAGGAGTACACGGCTCTTGTCAAGGAGAATCAGACCGATAAGGACAATACGCTCTGTCTGCTCTACGTCGATGACCCTATCGGCAAGCACACCCAACTCGAAGCAGCCAAGGCCAAAGGCTACGACGTTCTGATAATGGACGGACAGCTCGACAGCCACTACATAAATTGGTACGAGTCGAAGAACGAAGGCACACGCTTTGTGCGCATCGACAGCGACATCGTCGAGAAGCTTATTCGCAAGAAGGAGGATTTGAAGATTTCGCTCTCGGAGGCTCAACAGGAGATTATGCGCCCCGTTTTCGAGAGTCAAATGCCCGACGACGAGAAGATTCACTACAACATCACCTTCGAGGCAATGAACGCCTCCGAGGCTCCGATTGTCATCACGCAAGACGAGTTTATGCGCCGTATGAAGGATATAGCGAAGATGAGCGGGGGAGGTATGAGTCAATTCTACGGCCAAATGCCCGACAACTTCACGATTGCCGTAAATGGCAACCACCCGATTGTCCTCGACATTCTTGCCGACGTCGAGAAGGCCTATGGTGACAAACTCAAATCAACCACCAAGAAAATCGATGCAGCCGTAGCCGAGGAGCATCGTTTCGAGGAGGTTATAAAGGATAAAAAGGAGGAGGAGTTGTCGGCCGAAGAGCGCGAAATGCGCACCGAACTCTCGAAGAAGGTCGTAACGCTGCGCGATGAGCGCAACGAGCGTTTGCGCGAGATTGGCAAACAAAATGCGCTTGTTCGCCAGATTATCGACCTCGCACTGCTCTCGAACGGAATGCTCAAAGGCAAGAACCTTTCGGACTTTATTCAACGCTCTATTTCGCTTATCGAAACCGAGCGTAAATAGTCACTCTACAAACAATTTCAACAAAAGGTTGTCTGAAAATAATATCAGACAACCTTTTTTTATTATCTTTGCAGATGTCAAGCAATTGACATACATATTTTTTGATGAAAGTGTATTAGCTTTTATCCTTGACACGAAATCTGGAAAATTTCATTACCACAAGGAGAGCAACACACTCGTCACTCCGTATTGATTCTTCAATAGGGGCTTACCCCATTCTTGTAGATAGATACGAGTGTGGGGTATTGTTTATTTGTGGTAAAGGCATTCCAGAGCCTCGTGTCAGATAAACTAATCAACTCCACACTTTCTATTTATTATTAGAGGCCCGTTGGAGTTGCAGGCTATATGTTGTGATTAATATGCAAACTAAATCGTCTCTAGTAAATCAAAGCATACATCTTATAATATTCATAATTATATTTACTTTAATTGATATTGCCGGGCCTATTATTTTCAATATAGAACAAGGAGGGTCTTTGAAACACATATTTAGCATATTATGTTTTTCCTCTTTTTTTGCAAGCATACTAATTAGCATTATCGCATTATTTGGAAAATATCGCTATACTATCTTCGCTATATTATCCATCTTATATACATTTTTCTCGTATGCAAATCTATTATATCACAGATCATTTAACATGTATTTTCCCATCAGAATGATTTTTGAGTTTCAACAACTCAATGGCCTATGGGATAGCATTTTTGCCTTAATTAAATGGTATGATTTTATTTATATATGCCTATGCATGCTTGTATTTATGTATATCCGCTATAGCCATTCAAAATTTAATTATAAAAGTCATATTATCATCAGTTTACTATGTATAATGATAACTTACGTCCCCGCTTATTACATAACAAATAATGTATTACACTGGGATAGCATACAAACTTGCAAAAAAGAATTCTCTTATACATGCCGTAATAACCCTGTAACGTGTTATATTGGATTTGGCCTTTTTCCTATCATCGCATACCAACTACAAAACGCAATTCCGCCAACGATTTCTCTTTCTAATATTGAAAGTGAGGAAATAAATCAAATAATCAAACATAATTGCAAATTAGTATGTAAAAACGCTAGCAAAGTTCCCAAGAAATCGAATCTTGTCATCATGTTAATGGAGTCTCTAAACACTGCATGCATATCACCAAATATCATGCCAACTTTATACACATTAAGCCAAGATAATACAACATTATTCTGTCCAAATATTAATCAACTCACACACGCTGCGGCCTCTATAGGAGGACAATTTGTTGTTATGACAGGGCTTAGCGGTTTGAGGCAGTCGGTATTTGTAACAGATTATCCTTACAATCAGTACCCTTCAATAGCAAAAGAGATGTCAAAAACAGACAACACATACTCCTATACCGTTGTAAGTACACATCGTCACTTTTGGAGACAAAACACTGTTTGTGAATCAGTGGGAATGATTGATTTATTTGATCAGAATAGAGATATAAGACCTACATCTGAAAATATTAACGCATCAGGATGGGTTGATGATAAAATTATTTTTGAGGTGGCAGCAAATAAAATCCCGTCAGAACAACGTCCGTTTTGTGCATTAATAGTTCCTAGCAATATGCATGTGCCATATACTCACGATTCAAATATAAAATGTAATATTTTATTCTCAAATATTCAAGATACTGCTTTGCACGAATATATGCGTCGTGCGCGTTATCTTGACGACCAAATAGCCTCTTTTATTCAAGCATTAAAAGACAGGGGAGTCTACGACGACACACTTATCGTCATAACCTCTGATCATCAGATACCAAAAGCGTATTACAGTGATGCTATGCGTCAAGAACTCTCACCATATATTCCGGCTATTTTCATCAATACGGGAGCAGATTGGAAGGAGCAAAACGAGCGTAATAAAGAAGTAGTATTCTGCCACAGCCAGGTCTATCCGACGATGTTGCAGTTAATGGGATTAAAACCTGACAAATATGCAGGACTCTTCCCGCCTATGACCAATATCGAGGCGACACAAGAGTACGACTTTAACAACTGCGACTACGCCACAACTACCGACGAACGCCTGAAACGCATTTACGATTTAGAAGAGTTGATTATTCGCAGTAGTTATTTCGGAACGATGAAATAGCCGCTCGACAAACAATTTCAACAAAAGGTTGTCTGATATTATTTTCAGACAACCTTTTTTTATTATCTTTGCCTAAAACAACACCCGAAATATATGCAGCAAAACCAACCTCGCATCGTTTTTCTCGACTATCTGCGTGTTGTGGCCTGTTTTATGGTAATACTTGTTCACGCCTGCGAGCCATTCTACCTCGGTGGCAAAGGAACGTATATCGCCAACGCCACCGACGCTCTATGGGTAACGCTTATCGACTCGGCCCTGCGATGTGCCGTACCGCTCTTTATCCTAACTTCGAGCTATCTGCTTTTCCCTATAAAGGGCTCGACACGAGAGTTTTTTGCGCGACGCCTGACAAGGGTATTCATTCCTTTTGCAATATGGAGCCTGCTCTACGCTATTGTGCCGATGTGGGGCTGTGGCGATGGTTTTGATGCGAAGGCCAATCTTGCCAACCTCGCTCTCAACTTCAATATGCACTCCGGCCATCTTTGGTTTGTATATATGCTCCTCGGCGTATATATCGCAATGCCAATCTTTTCGCCGTGGATTGAGCGCATATCAAAACGTGGCGAGCAGATATTTATCGGCGCGTGGTTATTCTCGACACTTGTGCCGTTTCTACATCAGGCTGCTCTCGCTCTCTTTGGCCGCACGGAGGTTTGGGGCGAGGCCAACTGGAACGAATTTGGTTCGCTATACTACATTAGCGGCTTTATCGGCTACGTTGTTATCGGCCACTATATCCGCACCTACATCGATTGGTCGTGGCGTCGCACGCTCGCTGTGGCTGTACCGATGTGGATTATAGGCTACGCTATTGCAGCACTTTGGTTTTGGTCGCAAATCCCGAGCGAATACCCCGTAAACGAGAGTATCGACCTCGCCGTATTGATGGAACAGAGTTGGCGTTTCTGCTCGACAAGTGTAGCGATGACAGCCATAGCCATATTCCTAATCTTCAAGAAGTTGAACTACACGGGTGGCATCTATCCCGCAATACGGTTCATCTCCCAAAAAAGCTACGGCATCTATCTTATGCATATGTTTGCACTCGTTGCCATACACTCAACCGTACTCGGCTGGCACTTATCGACCCTCGCGACCATACTCACCTCTGCGACACTCACCTTTATTGTTTGTTGCATCGTTGTTCGCGTTGTTGCCTACCTGCCTAAAAATCGCTTTTTGATAGGGTAGCCACTATGAAACACCTAACAACCATACTTTTACTACTACTCGTAGGCCTCACTGCAACGGCTCAAAATATGCTCAACCGCAAAGCTGGCGAACAGGTCACATCGGCCGACATTACCCGCGTCGGTATCGAAAAGTGCTTTCGTGCCTATCCAATCGACGAGGCTATATTCGCCCGCATAAAGGGTCGGTCCTATAAAGCAGAGTGTAAAATACCCCTCGACGAGTTGCGCTATCTGTCGCTACTTCACTACACGCTCGACGGCCGCATATTGCGCGGAGAGATTCTCTGCAATCGCGCCATAGCCGACGATTTGCTCTATATATTTCGCCAACTATTCGATGCTCACTACCCAATCGAGCGTATGGTATTGGTCGATGAGTATGGAGCCGACGACGAGCGCTCGATGACAGCCAATAACTCTTCGGCTTTCAACTATCGCCACATACCTTCGGGTCGCACCCTTTCGGCCCACAGCCGAGGAATGGCCATCGACATCAATCCACTCTACAACCCATACGTCAAGGTACGCGAAAGTGGCACACTCATAGCACCGGCAGCAGGTAAACCCTACGTCGATAGAAGCCGCAATTTCCCATACAAACTCGACCGCAACGACCTGTGTGTCAAACTTTTTCTTGCTCGTGGATTTGAGTGGGGTGGCGACTACAAGACAATCAAAGACTATCAGCACTTCGAGAAATAGCCCAACACAAGGCATACAAAAACCCCAAGACCGCACACACAGCCTTGGGGTTTTGCCTAATTGTCGTGGGTTAGTTTAGAGCAACGCCTCGATTTTTGCAGTCAAATCGCCCTCCGAAATTGCACCAACGTGCTTATCAACAACCTCGCCGCCCTTCAAGAAGATAAGGGTAGGGATATTGCGAACACGATACAGAGCAACAATATCGTCGTTGTTATCAACGTCGCACTTACCGATGTTTACCTTGTCGGCATAGACCTCGGCAGCCTTCTCTACCAGCGGAGCAATAGCACGGCACGGACCGCACCACTCTGCCCAAAAATCAATAACCAAAGGCTTCGCGTCATTTACCAAAGCCTCGTAATTCTCATTAGTAATTTGAATTGCCATAACTGTTGATATTAAATAGTTTATAAAATTTATCCAAACGAATACTCGATGCCGTGCTTCTTAATAAATTCACACATCTGCTCCGAAAGACGCACCTTGCGCTTCTTGGCGTGAAGACTAACAGTCACACCCTCTTTCGGCTCGACAAGCGTCAGGCGGAAGGTTGATTTACCGCGCGAATGTTTCACCGTCTCAACCAACTCCTCTACAAATTCGTCGGTGAGCGACTCGACAGGCAACGTCAAGTGTATCTCCTTCAACTCTTCGGCCACATTATTGAGTTGCACCATCGACGAGATGTTGTAGTAGATACGCGTTACGGGCGACTCTCGATTAACATCCTCCTTCTTATAGAAGGTCGAAGCCTGCACCGAGCCTCGTATTAAGAGGTAGTACTCGGGGTACATCATCGGGCGGAAACGCTCATAATCCTTGCGATAGAAGACAAAGTCGTGCTTACCGCCATAATCCTCGACCGTCATAATACCAAAGGTCTGCTTACCGTCACGCGTCGTGCGATGCTCAACCGACGAGACTACGCCCGCAACAACAATCTCACGACCGGCCAACTCTTCGAGCTTATCGAGTTCCGACACCTGCGCATTACACAACTTATCGATAATCAAACGATACTCATCGAGAGGGTGCGACGAGAGATACATACCAATCACTTCGCGCTCCTTATTTAGGCCATACAAGCGATTCCAATCATCGCATACAGGCACACTTGGTCGCTGAATTGCCGACATACCCATATCGCCACCAAATAGGCTCTGCTGGGCATTATTCTGCTCCTGAACATATCCCTGACCGTAACGCATCAACTGTTCGAGCAGGGTAGTTTGCGACTGGTCACGCGAATCAAATCCAAACAATTTGCTTCGCGAGAAGTCGATAATACTATCCAAACCGCCCGCATAGGCGATATTTTCAATACACTTACGATTGACCACCGAGTAGTTGAGTCGCTCAAAGAAGTTGTATATATCGGTATATGGGCCATTCTTCTCGCGCTCGCGGATAATCGAGTTGGTTGCAGCCTCGCCGACACCCTTGATTGCAGCCAAACCAAAACGGATATCGCCCGCCTTATTTGACGAAAAGCGCAACATCGACTCATTGACGTCGGGGCTCAAAACCTTGATGCCCATTCGTCGGCACTCCTCCATATATTTCGAGAGTGTCGTCAAATCGTTAAGGTTGCTACTGAGCAACGCTGCCATATACTCCGACGGATAGTTCGCTTTGAGGTATGCGGTCTGATATGCTACCCAAGAGTAGCAAGTTGCGTGCGACTTATTGAAGGCGTAGGAGGCAAATTTAACCCAATCCTCCCAAATCTTCTCCAAGACCTTCTTATCGTGACCATTTGCCGTACCGCCTTTAAGGAATTTCGGCTTCAACTCCATCAGTTTAGCCAAAATCTTCTTACCCATAGCCTTACGCAGTGTATCGGCCTCACCTCGTGTAAAGTCGGCGAGCAGTCGCGAGAGCAACATCACCTGCTCCTGATAGACCGTAATACCATAGGTATCCTTCAAATACTTCTCCATTATAGGAATATCATACTCGATAGGCTTACGGCCATGCTTACGGTCGATAAAGTCGGGTATATAATCCATTGGGCCGGGACGGTAGAGGGCGTTCATCGCAATAAGGTCCTCGAATACCGTAGGCTTCAACTCGCGCAGATATTTTTGCATACCGTCCGACTCGAACTGGAACGTTCCGAGCGTATGGCCTGCACAATAGAGGTCGTATGTCTTTTTATCGTCAATCGGAATAGCATCAATATCGACTTCAACCCCCTTGATACGCTTGATATTCTCTACCGCATCTTTCATAATGGAGAGGTTCTTCAAGCCAAGGAAGTCCATTTTGATAAGTCCCGTATCCTCAATAACCGAGCCCTCGTATTGGGTTACGAGAATCTTCTCGCCCGTCTCCTTATCATCGGCCGTCGAAACCGGCACCCAATCGGTGATGGCATCGCGACAGATAATTGTTCCGCAGGCGTGCACACCCGTACCTCGGACATTGCCTTCGAGTTGTCGCGCATACTTTATGGTATCGCGCATAATCGGGTCGTCCGAATTTTCGGCCTGCTGCAATTCAGGAACGGCATTTATCGCATTTTTGAGATTGATTTTCAGCTGCTTATCCTTATCCTTCGGGTCGGTAATACGGTCGGGCACAAGTTTGCACAGACGGTCCGACTCCGTGAGTGGCAACTTCTGGACTCGTGCCACATCTTTCAGGGCCATCTTGGTAGCCATCGTACCATAGGTAATGATATGAGCCACCTTCTCCTTGCCATATTTCTTTGTCACCCAATCCAATACTCGGCCACGACCTTCGTCGTCGAAGTCGATATCGATATCGGGAAGCGAGATACGGTCGGGATTCAAAAATCGCTCAAAGAGCAAGTCGTATTTAATCGGGTCAATCTGGGTAATTCCCAAACAGTAGGCCACAGCCGAACCTGCCGCCGAACCACGACCCGGACCAACCCAAACACCGAGTTGCTCGCGAGCCGCCGCGATAAAGTCCTGCACGATAAGGAAGTAGCCCGGAAAACCCATCGTCTTCATTATATACAACTCGAACTTCAAACGTTCGGCCACCTCCTCGTCGAGTGGGTCGCCATAACGTCTCTTCGCGCCAATCATCGTCAAGTGAGCCAAATAATCGGCCTCCAACTTGATACGATATAGGCGCTCGTAGCCACCAAGGTTCTCAATCTTTTTCTTGGCAGCCTCCTCCTCCATCACGACATTGCCGTTCTCGTCCTGCGTAAATTCATCAAAAAGGTCCTTCTCACTCAAACGCGCACGATACTCCTCCTCTGTCCCAAATTCGGTCGGAATATCGAACATCGGCATAATCGGCGCGTGGTCGATAGAGTAGAGCTCCACCTTGTCGCAAACCTCGACGGTATTATCCAACGCCTCCGGAACGTCAGCAAATATAGCATTCATCTCGGCACGACTCTTCATCCACTCCTGCTTCGAATAGAGCATTCGTTTAGGGTCGTCGAGGTCCTTTCCCGTACTCAAACATATCAGTCGGTCGTGCGCCTCGGCATCGGCCTCCTCCACAAAGTGAACATCGTTGGTACATACCAAACCAACATTGTGCTTGCGAGCCAATGCCACAAGATGCTCATTCACCTTGCACTGCATCGGGTATGCCTCGTGATTGGCACGCTCGACGGTCGCCTTATGCAACTGCAATTCGAGATAGTAGTCGTCGCCAAAGATACTCTTATGCCACAGCACAGCCTTCTCGGCCTCCTCCAAGCGGTCGTCCTGCAAAAGTCGAGGAATCTCACCACCCAAACAAGCCGAGCAACAAATCAGGCCTTCGTGATACTTTTCGAGTTCTTGATGGTCGGTACGCGGACGACCATAGAAACCATCGGTCCACGCTTTTGAAACTATTTTGATAAGATTTTTGTAACCCTTAAAGTTCTTCGCAAGGAGTATAAGGTGATAACCACCGAGGTCAACCTTCTCACTCTTCAAGCCCAACCCTCGACGCGCCACATAGACCTCACAACCGATAATCGGCTTAAACGGCGGGGTAGCCACCATCGCCTCGATAACCTCGCGAGCCTTCGACTCGTCGAAGCCAAACTCCTTCTGCATAGCCGAGAGGTCGCCAATCGAAGCACCGAGGTCGGCCAACAACTTCGACTGCTCTTCGCTCGGTTCAAAATCCTTATTAGCCCTCTTCGCAGCCTCTATATCCGCCTTCAAAGCCGACTCTTCGGCCTGCTTTTGGGCCAAGAGTGCCGTAAGTGCCTCGCTATCGGATTGCAAAGCGAGCATCTTGTCGAGCAACTTTTTCAGCTCCTTCTCACGTTTTGCCTTCGCACCATTCACCTTGCCAACATAGTTCATAAACTCTTTAATGGCAAACATATTACCGTGGTCGGTCACGGCAATACCTCGCATACCATCGGCGATAGCCTTATCGACAAGGCGTTGCACCGAGGCTTGACCGTCCAATATCGAATATTGCGTATGTACGTGAAGATGAACGAAATCGTGCATATTAAATCGAAGTCTTACATAATTTTTACAAATATAAGTCTTTTTTTTGATGATTACCTCCTACGGCATTGCAAGTTTTCAACAAAATTGCTAATTTTACTATCACAAACCAAAAATAGCATTTCGCCTATGCAAACCTCCGATTTAGTCGTCATCGCAGAGTATGCCTCATACACCGAGGCTCAAATGGCAAAAAGCGTTGTTGCAAGTGCCGGAATATATGCCGAAGTTCGCAACCAACATATGTCTACCGCCTACGCAGTAGCCATACCGGCACAACTATTAGTCCCTTACGATGATGCCGAGCAGGCGTCTATATTGCTCGGCTTGCGTCAATAGCGACAGCCTACTCATTCCAGATTTGCCACGAGGCTTCGGCCTGGGCATAGAACATAGTGTCACCCGTAATTATACGCGCCCCGCGCTCCGCTCCGCGCTTCAAGAATTGCGTAATCCTCGGATTATAGACACAATCAAAGAGTGTTTGTTGCTCGGATAGAGCCGAATATGGCATATCTGGCGCGCCATCGACATTAGGCCACATACCAAGCGGAGTTGTATTCACTACAACATCGACCCCACGCACCAACTCTTCGCTCAAATCTTCATATGTCAGGTCGGCAGCACCCCTTGCGCGCGAAACAACCACAACTTCCGCGCCAGCCTCGCGCAGAATATATTGCACAGCCTTCGAAGCTCCGCCCGTACCGAGCACAAGAGCCTTTGCACCTTTGAGCGCAACCCCCTCCAACGATTTGCGGACACCCTCCACATCGGTATTATAGCCCACCAATCCATCGGGCGCAACCTTTACGCAATTTACAGCACCAACAGCTTTTGCCTCCTCGCTGATAGCCGAGAGGTAGGGTATAATCGTCTGCTTATGCGGAATGGTAACATTGAAACCCGCCAAATATTCGCAGTGGGGTAGCACCTCCTCCACCTTCTCGATGGCAAGTGGCGTATAATCCGCATCAATACCCTCCCTGGCGAACTTCTCGCCAAAGTACGATGCGGACAACGAGTGTCCGAGGGGGAAACCAATTAACCCAAAGTGTTTCATAATGCAAAGATAGTAAAAAACAGAGAACGTAAAGCGGGGCGCGGAAAACTTTTTGGTTTTTAGCGCAGTACAATACCATCTCTCTTGGCGTTCTCAACTCACATTTTGCAACTCTCGAAAATTATTTATAAATTTGTATTGCAGCCCAAATCGGATTGCAGACATATTTATTAGCGAAAGTGTTTCGCTAATCCTTAGTAGTAAAATTTGCTCTCGGCCGAACATTTCCTTGCGCCAACCCCAAAAAAAAGTGGGTGCCCAAATTTTTGTTGGACACCCACTTTTATTGCAACAGAGCCGCTCTACTGCTCCTCTGGACAACGGATACAACGCACCGGACAGCCCTGGAATCGGCTGATACCAAAGTTGTAGTGAATGTTGCTCTGGATGTAGTGAGCCATTCCGCGTCGGTTGTTACAATCATTGACGAAAGAACTACCGAATGCACCTGTATCGGGGTTATAAGAGCCGACGCTCATCTGGCCGCCATTCTCGCTCACTTCGGCAGGTGTTGCAGTCCATAAGTATGCCTGACCCTGGTTCTGGTGTCGCCAACTACTCGAAGTGTCGGAACTCGACAGACCTACGATACCCATCTTTGGCAGATAGGTTATATTGTTGTTGTAACTCAACGAGATAACCTGTCCTTTGTATGTTGCCGAGTTGATACCCTCTTCATTGATTCCCTCCTTGTCGTTGAACTGACCGAATATATCGACAGGTGGCACCATATAGCCGTATGGGCACGGGTCGAAGGCACTCTTCTTGTAGTTTCCGTCTTCGGAGTAACCCCACATTCGCAGATAACTGTCGGTCTCTGGATTCTTCTCGGTGTTGGAGCAGAGGTCGGCAGGGGCGTATGGAGCCAATACCGAAGTGCTCAACGTGTTGGCCGGCACGATGTATCGTTTTTTAACCAACGTCGGGGTAGAGCCTTTGTAGTAGTAATTATAGAGATTCTGGCCAATAGCCATTGTGTTGTAGTCTCGGTTGATGCTGTTTTTAAGATATCCGTACATACCCGGATAAGGGATATTGTAACCCCAGCAATAGAAGAGGCCTGCCGTACGAACATCGAAAGTACCAGCGTTATTTATGAGCGAAGTAGTCAGAGCCTCTCTTGCGCCGAGGTTGCGGTCGAGCATAAAGACACCCTTGGCCACCTCAACATCGGTGAGCGTATCGGTGATGGACCAGATGTGCCAACTCCAAAGTGCTGTACCACCGAAATATACAGTCACTACGGCATTGCCGGCTTCGGTGGTCTTGAAGTATATGTAGTCCTCATCTTTGAGCAGTGTCGAGAGCGAGCCGTTGGCCTTGACAGGGTAGTCGCCGATAAGGGTGTCGCTATACACGCCCATAGCCGCCATACCCGCAGCACCACGACCGCAGACATTGGCCTTAAACTTATAGAGTTTGTTAGGCTTGACGACAAAGCAGTTCGATGGTTTCAACTCTTCGGCCTCCTCGGTCACCTCGCCATTTAGTTGGAGCGTCTTGAAGAATGTGTTTGGACTCTTCTCCTCGGTCCACAGAGGGTATATTTGAGGTGTAACCTTTGGTGTTTTGATTGTTGCCGGAAGCACATATACGGAGTTGGCCTTCAACTGTCCGCCATTGCTTTTGATTGAGCGCGAGGTCTGGAACACGCCTCGGTTGGTCACAATCTCGGCCACGAGTTTCTTGTCGCCGATATTTATCGGATTGACAACCACCCACACGTCGATAGCCTCGCTGTCGGTTGTACCGGGTACGACCGTCTCGTTTGCGAGATTGCACTCGACAATCCAACTGTATGAGTCTTTGTTAAATTTGATTGTTGGCTGCTCTTTGGTTATGTCGGCCGTGAAATTTCCCGCCAACATATAGTCGGTGCCGAAGAGTGGGTGCATATCGGAGCCGTCGTTGGTCGGCTCGGCCACGAATACGCGCACCCCAGAGACCTTTACGCCCGAGAAGTCCTCGGTCTCGCCACCGACACCCTTTGCGCGATACTTAACTTTAAAGTTGAGTATCGAGAAGCGGTTGGTAAAGGTGAGGGTTGCTCCATTGTTGTTGGGAGCCTCCGCATTGGCCGTCTCGAAGAGATATTTGCCGATGTGTGTACCATCGCTGTCGGTTTGGGTCTGCGTTGCGTTCAGCGTACCCGCTACGGCTGTGGGCGAAACGCCCGCATTGGGGTTGTAGGGCGAGTAGGCGTAGTAGGAGTGGTTGCCCTCCGTCTCATCGCCGAGGAGTTTGCCCACAAAGTGAGCCTCGCTAACACCTCGCCCCGAAATCGAGGTGAAGCGGCAGTTGTTTTCGGTCGTAGGGCCGTCGAGATAGAGGCCTATGGCATCGCCCTTATCCCAAGCCAGCGAGTAGGAGCCAGTTGAGGTTGAGGCGTTGGCACCAACCTCGCTCACATAGGCGCGAGATTCGCCCTGACCCGCTATAATGGTTATATTGCGACCCTCCGGGTTGCCGTTGATGGGGCTCTCCAACTCGGCCTTATAACACCCTGCCATTAGCAGAGTTGCTGCAATGAATATAGTAGTTTTTCTCATAATCACTTTTAGGTTTTGGTTAATCCTCCTCTTCGTAGAAAGAGTCTCCTCCCGTGTGGCCGCCATCGTTGGAGGTTGAGAGCATAAAACCCTGTTCCGGTTCACAGCACCACAACTCAATCAGTGGTGCTACATACCTGCGTTTTTCAAAGATATCCATCATTTTATACCTATAAATTTATAATGTGTATATTTCAGCGAAGTTTGTCAGTAGTGCGTGGCCCACCATCTGATAATAGACAGCGCAATATGACACACAACGCCTCTGATTCGGTGCCGTGACAATATTGCCCGCTTGTAACTCGCTGAATATTAGCAAATTACCCCCCCCTATACACGAATATAGGGGAGGGGCATATTGCTCCATAAAATCCGGTAACCTAACTTTAACTGTTGCAAAGGTAGTGATTTTAGTGTGTCGTTGTTCTCTTCGAGGCGTTTTTTTTGTGTGCGGGTCGAAAAAGCCGCTTCAAGCGACATTGGAAGTAGTAGATTGTAATCGAAAAAAGTAATCGCCAAGCAGATTGATTTTTCTGCTTGGCGATTTTCTTAATTTTCAGTTTGAAAAAACCTCGCTATTTCTTCACTCCCTTATAAATAAGGTAGCATAGAGCCAACGCCACCACCGCCATAATACCATAGCCGATTTCGTGGCTATACTCCGTCACGGTAGCAACAAGTTGTTCCTCCGGCACTACCGATTCGAGGAAGTAGCCGAGTGCTGCTAACACCCCATTCCACAAACCTGCACCAATAGCGGTATATAGTGCAAATTTGGCGGGATTCATTCGTGCCAGGCCCGCAGGAATAGAGATAAGCTGGCGCACCGCTGGCACAAGACGACCAATGAGCGTTGCCGCCACACCATAGCGCACAAAGAACTCCTCGGCCTTCACAATCTTCTGCTCATCGAGCAAACACATATGGCCCAGACGGCTGTTAGCAAACTTATAGACAATCGGTCTGCCGAGCCAGACAGCAAGGTAGTAGTTAATAAACGCACCTATCACCGCACCGAGCGTAGCAAAGAGTATAACCAACCACACATTCAACTCTCCACTTGCAGCGGCCTTATATGCCGCAGGCGGAACAACCACCTCGCTCGGAAACGGAATAAACGAACTTTCGATAGCCATCAACAGCGTGATAGTCCAGTAGTTCAGATGCTCCAAGCACCACTCTATAAAACCCAAAGACTCCATAGGTTAAAATTCAAAATGCAGAATGTAAAATTTGCCTCTATATCTAACGTATCAACTATATCGCCCCGTAGCCTAAATCAAAAGCCGCTATGCTACTCCGACTTCTCTTCGTTAAAATAGTCGGGCTGGCTACGCTTGATAAATGCTACAACCTCGTCCAAAGCCTCGGTAAATTTGGCAAAATCCTCTTTATACAGAAACATCTTATGTTTCTCAAACGACTGCGAACCATCGGGTTTCGTAAATTTACGACTCTCGGTAAGCGTCAAAAAGTAATCGCCCACACGAGTGGCTCTTACGTCGATAAAATAGGTACGGCGGCCGGCCTTAACGACCTTCGACATCACCGGTTCGCCATAATCCTCCGCATCATTGCGGACTGCTGTTTGTGTTTGTATCATAATGTGTGTGTGAATAATATCGCGAAGTTAATACATTTTTTAGATTTACCTCGCATTTTTCAGCAAAAAGTCGGCACAACACTATGCACCGACTTTTCACCTTATGCTACTCGCCCGTTTTAGAGGACGATGCCACTCAACTCCTCGAACGCTACGCTCTGCTGTTCGCCGGTAGCCATATTCTTAACCGTTGCCTTACCCTCGGCCAACTCGTTGCTACCGATGATAACAACATACGGAATCTCGCGACGGTTGGCATACTCCATCTGCTTCTTCATCTTTGCCGCATCGGGATATACCTCGGTAGCAACACCCGCTTCACGCAATGCCTTTGCACAACGCAACGATGCAAGACCCTCGGCCTCGCCCAGATTGACAAACAACACCTTTGTAAGACAGGTAACCTCGGCGGGGAACAAATCGAGCCCAACCATAACATCGTAGATGCGGTCTGCACCAAACGAGGTACCGTCGCCCGACACATCGGGCATACCAAAGATACCCGTAAGGTTGTCGTAGCGACCACCGCCACAAATCGAGCCAATAGCGAAATCCTTTGCCTTCACCTCAAAGATTGCACCCGTATAGTAGTTCAAGCCACGAGCCAACGAGAGGTCCAATTCAATCTCCAACGAGAGTCCGAGCGACTCTACCATATTGAAGACGCTACGCAACTCCTCTACGCCCTTCAAGCCCGTTTCGCTCTCGGCAAGGATAGTTTCGAGTTGCGCGAGTTTCTCGGCTGTCGAGCCACTCAACGTAAGGATAGGCTCCAACTTCGCCACGGCCTCCGCCTCGATGCCACGCTCTGCCAACTCGGCCTTAACATTCTCCAAGCCAATCTTTTCGAGTTTGTCGATTGCCACGGTAATATCAATCATCTTGTCGGCGTGACCCATAACCTCGGCAATACCATAGAGCACCTTGCGGTTGTTTAGCTTCAACACCACATTGATATTGAGTTTCGCAAACACACGCTCGACAATCGAAATCAACTCAACCTCATTTACGAGTGAGCGCGAGCCAATAATATCGACATCACACTGGTAGAACTCGCGATAGCGACCCTTCTGCGGACGGTCGGCACGCCATACAGGTTGAATTTGGTAGCGCTTGAATGGGAATGTAATCTCGTTCTGGTGTTGCACGACATAGCGAGCAAACGGAACGGTCAAGTCGTAACGCAAGCCCTTCTCGCAGATGCGATGAGCCTGACGCACCTCCTCATCGTTGAGATTTGCGCCAAAGTCGCCCGAATTGAGAATCTTGAAGAGGAGTTTGTCGCCCTCCTCGCCATATTTACCCATAAGGGTCGAAAGATTCTCCATCGAAGGGGTCTCAATCGACGAAAAGCCATAGGCGCGAAATACCTCGGCGATAGTATTGAAAATATAGGAGCGGCGAGCCGTTTCGAGCGGCGAGAAATCGCGCGTTCCCTTTGGTATTGATGGTTTCTGTGCCATAAAACTTATAAATTCAAAATTCAGAATTCAAAATTCAGAATTATTTAATAAAATTTTGCATCTTGCATCTTGCATTCTGCATTTTGCATTTTGCATTTTGCATTTACTCTCCTACTCAACCAATTTGCGATACTTAACTCGGTGTGGGGTAGTATCCATACCTTGCGTCTTCTTCCACTCCTCATACTCCGAGTACGAACCCTCGTAGAAGATTACATTGCCATCGCCCTCAAACGAGAGGATATGGGTTGCGATACGGTCCAAGAACCAACGGTCGTGCGAGATAACTACTGCGCAACCTGCAAAGTGCTCCAAACCCTCCTCCAATGCACGCAAGGTATTCACGTCAATATCGTTGGTAGGCTCGTCGAGCAGGATTACATTGCCCTCCTCTTTGAGTGCCAATGCAAGGTGCAGACGGTTACGCTCACCACCAGACAACACGCCACACTTCTTCTCCTGGTCGGCACCCGTGAAGTTGAAGCGCGCTACATAGGCACGAGCCGGCACCTGACGATTACCCAACTGCACAAACTCGCTATTTTGCGAAATCACCTCATAGACAGTCTTTTCGGGGTCAATCGACTTGTGTTGCTGGTCTACATAGGCAAGTTTTACGGTCTGACCTACGGTGAAAGTTCCGCTTGTAGGCTCCTCCAAGCCCATAATCATACGGAATAGGGTAGTCTTACCCGTACCGTTAGGGCCAATCACACCCACGATACCTGCCGGTGGCAACTTGAAGTCCAATCCCTCATACAATACACGGTCGCCAAAGGCCTTCGACACGCCATTAGCCTCGATAACAACATCGCCCAAACGTGGTCCGTTCGGAATATAGATTTCGAGCTTCTCCTCCTTCTGCTTTGTATCCTCGTTGAGCATCTTGTCGTAAGCCGACAAACGTGCCTTGCTCTTGGCGCGACGACCCGATGGGTTCATATTAACCCACTCCAACTCGCGCTCCAAAGTCTTGCGACGCTTCGACTCCTGCTTCTCCTCCATAGCCATACGCTTGGTCTTTTGGTCGAGCCAGCCCGAGTAGTTGCCCTTCCAAGGAATACCCTCGCCACGGTCCAACTCCAAAATCCAACCTGCCACATTATCCAAGAAGTAACGGTCGTGGGTTACAGCGATAACTGTACCCTTGTACTGCTGCAAGTGCTGCTCCAACCAGTCGATAGACTCTGCGTCGAGGTGGTTGGTAGGCTCATCGAGCAACAATACGTCAGGCTGTTGCAACAACAGTCGGCACAACGCCACACGGCGACGCTCACCACCCGACAACACCGCAACGCTCTGGTCTGGTGCAGGACAACGGAGTGCGTCCATCGCACGCTCCAACACGCTATCCAACTCCCAACCATTAACCTGGTCAATCTTTTCGTAGAGTTCGCCCTGACGCTCGATTAAGCGATTCATTTCATCGTCGCTCATTGGCTCACAGAGTTTCATATTGATTTCCTCATACTCCTTCAACAGCGCAGAGGTCTCGGCACAACCCTCCTCGACAACCTCCTTAACGGTCTTATTATTGTCGAGTTGCGGTTCCTGCTCCAAGTAGCCCACCGTATAACCTGGCGAGAATACCACCTCGCCCTGATAGTTCTTGTCGATACCTGCAATAATCTTCATCAGCGTCGATTTACCCGAGCCGTTGAGACCGATAATACCGATTTTAGCACCATAGAAAAACGAGAGGTAGATGTTGTTCAACACCTTTTTTTGGTTGGTAAACGTCTTCGATACGCCCACCATCGAGAAGATGATTTTTTCGTCTGCCATAATATATCTATTTTTTATTTTTTCGCTTTATCGGGCAAAGATACAAAATAAAGATGAAAGTTGGAAGCCAAAAATAAAAAAGGCCGTCACAACCCTTATCGGATTGAACAGCCTCGCCTCTATAAGCGCTCCGCAGACTACTTCTTACTATACTGCGCCACCTTGCGAGCCTCGCGAGCAATACGGTCATCGATACGATAAAGACGCTCAATCTGTATAGGCTCGATAACCTCGGTAAATACCACCAGATAGCGCTGCTTTACGGCGGTCGAAACAGCTGTATTCGACAATCGTGCCGCGACAACCTTCAATGCGTTTTCGTTATTGATATCCTCCTTCTTGACACGCATAGCTTTGCGGTCTACCACGCGGTCGAGAGCCTTACGATAGTCGCGATAAACAGGCTCGAAAGCCGCATATTGCGTATCGGTTAATTGCAACTCATTTTTGAGCATCTCCAAACGTGTCTGCATCAACTGCTCCATACGAGCCTTTGCCTCTGCCTTATCAGCCTCACTTCGTGGCTGCGCTACGAGAGTTGTGGTTGCAATAGCAACACAAACAACCAATAAAAACAACTTTTTCATAATAGTTAGAATTTGGTTTATAAAAAGGTTTCATCTAATTCATACTCAACAACATCTATCGACATATCATATAGCACATCTTGTGGCATCTCGTACATTTGTGCTATAAATTCGTCGTAGGTCACAGGCTGCTCGGTCGCCACTACCCAAGCAATCGCCACGCCTATTACAAGCGATGCCGCCACAGCCCATCGCCACACCATTGGGCGGATAGTTTTGCGTTCGCCCATACGAGCCTCGGCCACGGCACGACGCGCACGGTCCAAAGTCTGCTCCATCTCGCCCTCACCCAATCGGTAGGGCATACCTATTTTACTGCTCTTCTTCATAATCAAATATTGTTACCTGCTCCTTTATTCGCTTTACCGCATAGTGGTAATTAACCTTCAATGTTGCAACGCTCATACCCGTAGCCTGCGATATATCCTCGAACGACAACTCGTCGTAATATCGAAGGTTGAAAACCAACTTCTGCTTTACCGGCAGAGCAACCACCGCCCGTTGCAACCGTACCGCAATCTCGTCGGCATCGGGGGCTATCTGCGTCTCATAATCGGCCAACAAGTCGGCACCGACCGCATCGATTGAAACAAATATCGACCGACGTCGTCGTCGCAACATCTTAATAGCCACATTTGTAGCAATCTTATACAGCCAAACAATCAAAGAGCCTTCGCTTTCGCCTCGAAAACCATCGAGAGCATTGTATGCAGCCACAAACGTATCCTGCAATGCATCTTCTGCCTCCTCGTGTAACACCACCATTCGTCGCAGATGCCAATAGAGCCGCTCTCCATATCGGGAGATTATCAGGTCGAGAACCTGCGCCCTATCTTCGCCGGCACGAATCTGGCGAACGACGTCGCCTCTGTGGGTTATTTCCAATCTTGTTTGCATGCGGTTTCACTTATATAGATACAGATTGGCGAGAAAGGTTAAATCGAAACGTCGATTTTTACTCTCCGCAAATCAGCGCCTCGGTATCGGCTATAAATAGATTGTATGCCGCACTCTCCTCGGCAGACATCGCAAGGGTATCGGCAACCGACTTTGGAAGAACGGCGTAATCCGACTTTCGGACCCACACCGGCTCGACATTCAGAGCATAGTCGCGCCCCTCATCTCTCAACACAACATCGACCTCGGCCACAATACCGCCATCGGAGTAGCGCCATCGCTGATTCGACACAAAATTACCGAGCGAATAGAGCAAGAGACCACAGCTATCACATTCGGTCCTCTGCACAACGTGAGGGTGCGACCCAACAACAATCTCTGCGCCACTACGTCGCAGAAAGGCAGCCACACGACGTTGAGTGATGCTCGGAACGCGCGAATATTCATCGCCCCAATGCAGATAAACCACGCGCAAATCGGCCTCCGAAGCCCTTTTCAGGTCGCGAGCCATAGCAACCGTGTCGATACGGCCAACTACCTCGTTGCGCTCTGTATGATTACCGTTTGTTGAATAAGTATAGTTTAGAAATGCAATCTTACAACCATTGCGCTCCACGATAAGAGGTGTCTGCGCCTCGTACTGCAACGAATCGAGCGCGACACCCGTATATAGCAGACCATTGCGCGATAATATCTCGCGAGTCGATTTCACACCCGACCAACCGGCATCAAGACAATGGTTGTTGGCCAACATCACCACATCGACACCCGCTTCGGACAAGGCTTCGGCCAGATGTGCAGGCGTTCTAAAAAGCGGATAACCGCTATATGGCAAGGTATCAGCAAGAGTGGTTTCGAGATTTACGACAGCCAAATCGGCCTGCTTAAACAGTGGTGCAACATACCGCATCGACGGGCCAAAATCATATCCGTCCACCGTTTTAGCCTTTGCGACTTGGGGCAGATGAGCCATCACATCGCCCGCAAAAAGGAGTCTGATGCGTCGCTCGCTACAAACCGTATCGGCCACCTCCGCCACGACATCGGGCGATTGGGGTGCAACGCCACACGAAACAGCGACCACACACCACACCAAAAGAGCAACGAGACGACCTACACTCATAGACTACGACCTCTTCTCACGCTTTGGGAACCAACCTCGCTCGACGCGCTTACGCTGCTCAAAGAGTTCGCCAATGCTCCAAAACGACGACGCACCCCATACGGCAAGCAGGGTAGACCATAATACGTCAGCCACCAACAACGAGCCGACCACCGCAACAAGTCCCATTACAAAGAATACCCACCAGCACTTTACACCAAACCAATACTCGCCTTTGATAACGAGCGGGTGAAATAGGCCGATAATCAAAAATGTTGCGACACCTATGATAATGCCTTGAAAATAGAGTTCCATATCCGATAAATTTTGGTAAAGATACAAAAAAAGGGCGATTATCAAAAATCGCCCTCCGAAAAGGTTGTCTGGCCCGATTAGAAACTATATTTAACCATCATATTTACACGATTTGCCGAGCCGTCGATATTGTTCATATTCTTGCGATTAGCCCACAAGTACTCGACTGCAACACATAGTCGCGGAGTTATGTGATAGAAGGCGTTTCCAAAGGCATATTGACCCTGCTTATACTCATCTTCGGCATAAGCTCCGTTCTTTTTACACACAGTAACAGTCGAATAACCGCCCGACACGAACAGATTTGGCAAAATGTTGAACTGTGCCGCCGCCTGCCAACCATACATTGGCATAGTCTGAACTCGCGTCGGGTCGGCAGGATTTGGAGTAAAGTCGAGACCGCTACCCGTAAGGTCTTGGATATAAGGTGTAATACCTTCGCCATACACACCATTCATAAACAGTCGCAAGAACTTCACTACGCGAATCGTACCACTAAACTGTACACCCCAGCCAAACAGGTCGGTATTGGTTTTACGAGCGTCGTTATGAAGGTAGAGATTGCGCAACACCGCCGAAGCACGGATATGGCTATCGCGTTTAGCACCCCAAGCATATTGGAAATAGAGCGGAAAATCGGGAACACGTTGCGGGATAGGGGAGAGCGTCTCGCCATAAGTACCCGAGACTTTTGGCAACTCGGCAGCAACACCAAAACTCAAATGATCGCGCAAGAAGGAGTATTCGTATCTCAAAACTGTCGCAAAATTGAAGTTATAGGCATTCGGGCCTTGAAAATCAATTGTCGTCGGAGCCGCCGTAAGGTCGCAGAACGTTGTCACATCGCGACCAACCGTCAAACCAAGCATCGAGACATAGCCCGAGCGCAAACGTGGGGTATAACTACCTATGCCACCACCTCGAAAATCGACATCGAAGAATATCTCAACCTGCCCCAAATGCTTGGTATTGGCCAAACCTCTGAAATATACGCGCGAGGTCGATGCGTCCATTCGCAACTGCTGTTTGTTTGCATAGCCACCCACAACAGGCACATCGAATGGCACCATATCGATATTATTGACCGTCGAATTAAAGCCATATCCGGCACGCAAATCGACAAATCCACCGACCGCAAACGAGAATGAGTTGCGACTATTGGCAAAGACCACGCTCGGCTCGGCCAACTGCTGAAAACCTTTGCGAATCGCTGCCCGGTGGTCGGCTACGGCCGATTTTGCTGCGGCATTGCGCTGCATCATAGCCTGCGACGATGCTAATGCCGGATTATTACTCCATATCGTATCGGTCTCCTTCACCGATATAATATAGACGGTCGGTTCGCCTGCCTGATGGTGACGCGACCAACGTTTCCCCTCGGCCATTGCTGTCAATGCCGAAAGTACCGCTACTAACAATAGTAATGATTTTCTCATAAGCACAAGTTTTTAGTATTAAACACGCTCCAAAAATGCAAGTTGTATGCCAACTACTTATCGGTAGCCATACATAAGATTTGCTATTTTACAGCAATTCTGTATCTTTGCGTCTATGATTAAGTTTATATTTATCTCCGTTGCAGCCATTTGCCTGCTGCTCGACTACTTGGCTTCACGTCGCATCTTTGCTGCGACCCGCTCCATTTTGCTTCGTTGCGCGTGGATTGGTTTCATCGCAATCATAACCATCGCACCAATCATCTCAACACTCATTATGGGCCACTTTGTCGATGACAACACCTCTTCGGTAATGCACGTCACCTCGTGGCTCTTCACAATCTACATATCGACCCTTATTACTCGCATAGCCTTCTATATCGGTTGGCTTCCGCTACGACGCCATCGACGTTTGGGCCTTGCGCTCGGCTCGACGTTAAGCACAGTCGTACTTACACAACTTATTGTCGGCATAGCGCACACGCGAACAAATATCGCCACTAACCACCAAACCCTATACTACACAACCCTCCCAAAATCTTTCGACGGCTATCGCATTGCTCTCTTTGCCGACCTGCATATAGGCTCGATGCTCAACCCCGAGGAGGAGAGCGCGCGCCTTGTCGAGATTATCAATTCGACCGAAGCCGATGCTATTGTATTTGCTGGCGACCTAACCCATATCCGTCACGACGAAATAACACCCCAAATTGCTGCAATTCTCGCGAATATCAAGGCTCGCGACGGAGTCATATCGGTACTCGGCAACCACGATACGGGTGTCTATATCAAAGATAGCGTCACTCTGTCACGCCACGAGAATACCCGTCTGTTTGCCGAGAAAATAGACAAAATAGGGTGGCGACTACTGCGCGACAACACCGCATACATCACACGCGACTGCGATTCGATAGCCATTACAGGCATCGATTTCTCGGACCGTCTGCTCGAATTTAAGCACGCGCTGAACGCCCCCGAGGACTACGACCCGCAACGCCTGTACCGCCAGATACCCGACAACACTTTCAGCATCTGCGTAAGCCACCTGCCACAGCTCTGGGACAACGCCTTTTGGAGATACAACCTAACTCTTGCCGGCCACGTTCACGCTACACAGATTAAGTTCTCGTGTGGAGATTTCGCACTCTCTCCCGCAATGCTCCTCTACAACGAATGGAGCGGACTCTACAAGCGCAATAACAACGACTACCTATACATCAACGACGGTATCGGTTGCGTCGGTTTCTTTATGCGAATCGGTGCCAAGCCCGAGGTGACGGTTATAGAGTTGCGCCACAAGGATAGCGACTAACCAATCCGCCTATCGCATCACAAAAAAAATGCCCCCGAACGATAAACATTCGAGGGCCAAAGAGTAGCCCACACCACAAACGGCCACTCTTTATATATCTTTCAGCGCACTATCTGCGACCAAATCCGTATGGGCGCGTACCTGCATTGCCGTTGCTCATTCCGACCGAGCCTTTCGACTCCACATAGTCGTAGTCCTTTGCCTGCTTCGAGCCACGCTTACCAAAGTGGCGCAGGTTGTAGACAAACTGAATGCTGAAATAGCGACCAATCACACTATTGCGCAAGTTCTGCGTATATGCCGAACCCGTGTTACGAACGAAAGCCGTATTTTGGTTGGCAACATCGTTTACACCAATCTGAATCTCGCCACGCTGGTTGCGGAACACCTTCTTACCGAGATAGAGATTACAGAGAACATAACTCTCGTTATAATCGTTCGTGAAGCCAATATACTGAATATAGGAGCAAGCGGCTGTAAAGGTAAAGCCCTTCCAGAAGACCCATTTCAACGAGCCCGAAGCAGTGTGCGAGAAGTAGTTGTTCTTGCCACCATTTTTAGCAGCCGTATTCCACGCCTGATTATATGTTCCGTTCCACGACAACGTAAAGTCGATATTCTCCGAGATATTGCTACCCAATGTCACCGATGCATCGTAGCCGATATTCTTGGCATAGTTGGTCGTAAACTTGTGAGCGACCATATCATCGAGGCTCTCATATACGGCCGATGGAATAATATTGTAGTTCACGCCTGCCGTCATATTGAGGTTACACTTCATAAAGTTGAGCGGTAAACCGAAGCTGACGTGCGTACGCAAATTCCAATATCCGTTCATATTCTCATACGACGTGATACGCTGCGGGGTATAATTCTCGCCTTTGGAATTGGTCGGAATTTCGATATTGCCGAACTGCGACAACTCAAAGCCCGTTGGACAATAGAGTGTCGAAGAGGATATATAATTCTGATAGTTCTGCATCATAAACATCCACATAAACGTACGGCCCTTCTCCAAGTTGGAGTGAACATAGTGGAAATTGATACGGTGCATAAACGAAGGATTGAGGTTCTTATTACCAATGCTCAAATATTGTGGCTGCGACACGTCAAATATATTCTGCAACTGGGTAATCTCCGGTGCATCGGTACCCGAACGGAAGAACATACGAATCGTATTCTCGCGATTGAATGCATAGTTGAGCATACCAAAGTAGGTAACGTTGTTGAATGTTCTGCGAATATCGTCCTTCTGACCTCCCGAGATATTGCCATCGAGCGACGAACGCTGATAATAGACGTTGGCAACAATCGTATTCTTATTCTTCGAGTAGCGGAAGCCCGGACCAACACGATGCGTCCAATAACCGCTACTACTTGCGCGAGTCATCGGACTATTGGCTGTTGGGTCGCCCCAAGTCGAGTTGGTATAGAATGCATCTTGGTCCTTCTGCTCGTCCTCGTATCCAAATCTATACTGAATACTCATTTGACTCGACTGCGACAATGGCTCGTTATAGGCAACAGTTCCTCGCACCTCATAAAGACGCGTTGGCGACATTATATGCTGATAAACAGGCGAGTAGAGAGTTGGATTTGCAGCCATTTCATACCAATCTTTGCCCTCGCCAAAATATTGGTCATAGAGCTCCTGATATGGCGAAATCGACATTGCCTGATTCGATGAGAGATAACGCTCGTTTTGGCGGTCGCGATAGGTAAAACGACCATCAACAGACAAGGTACGACCAGGTTTGCCAAGCTTTACACGATACTGCAAGAACTCGTTAAAATATATACCCGAGTAGTTCGATTCCTTATAATCCTGCTGATAGAGCAGACCGCTCTCGCCATATTGATAGCCATAGGTTGTCGAAGTCGGGTCGTTTGACTGATAGCTAAATGATGTACGCGACATCAACGATTGGTTACGCGATATTTTCCAATCGAGACGAGCATTGATTCGGTGGTTACCGTTTATCGTACGCGAGCGACCTTCGGTATGCAGTGTATCAATAGGCGATGGGTGCTCGTACCAAGTATCGCTCTCCGAGAGGTTTTTGGTATCGGTGTTATTGAAGAAGTAACTTCCCTGGAACTTTACCTGGTCCTTACGACCCCACACGTCGGAGTAGTTTAGACCAATCGAATTTACCAACGCGACACCATTCTGCGGGCGCACCATATATTGGCCCACGCCACGACCTCGGCCACCACCGCCTCCGGTTTGGCCCGTCACGCCGAGAATATCCTCAAACGAGAAGTTCTGCTGGTTGATATTGTTGAACAAACCAATAACCGACACACGGCTATCACCCTGGAAGAAATTGACATTACCTCCGACCGTATATTTGTGATTCGACGTAACATCGTCGGCATCGGGCTGATAACCATATCCGGCATACATCTTACCGAACTGACCTTGACGCATATCGGTCTTGGTTACGATATTGATGGCCTTGTAGCCCTCGCCATCGTCCATACCCGAAAACTCGGCTTGGTCGCTCAACTTATTAAAGACCTCGACACGGTCCACAGCCTCGGCAGGAAGCGACTTGATTGCAGTATTAACGTCCTCGCCAAAAAACTCTTTGCCATCGACAAAAATCTTCTTAATAGTCTCGCCTTGCGCCTCGACAGAACCATTATTGAATGTTATACCAGGCATCTTCTTCAACAAGCCCTCGACATCGGCATCGGCCGATACCTTGAAAGCTCCTGCGTTGTAGCTCAACGTATCACCGCTCTGCGATGCGCGCAACGCTTGCACCTCCTTTACGACAGTCTCGATGCGGGTCGAACTCTCCTTCATCTCGATTGTTCCCAACGAGAGGGTAGCGGCCACAACCTTGAAAGTTTGGGTTACATCGCCATAACCGAGGAAAGTTGCCGTCATCGTATATTCGCCATAGTTAAGGCCCGAAATCTCAACAGCACCGCCATAACCCGAGGTATAGTGACGACGATTGTCGGGGTTGGCATTCTGCGACACCTCGACTACTGCGCCCATAATACCTGCTTTGGTTTGGGCATCAATCAACGAGAATGTGACCTTACCTCGCTGCTGTGCTACGACAGGCAGAACGAGCATAAGCGTCATCAAAAATGTTACAAATCTTTTCATTATCTGTTTGTGGTGTGTTAAATTTGGTGGCAAAAGTAATAAAACAATTGTTTCACAGCATCTATTTTGCCGTGAAACAACCATTTTGCGAGGTGAATCGCCCTACTCATCAGCCGAATTTGTCAGCCACGCCTTAAACTCGGGTACTCGGGCCTTCGATATTACCAATTTTTCGGGGGCTTGGGGCGAAAGATTTAGAGCCAATCGACTACCGAACCATATTGATATATCGGCAATTGCACGACGCGACACAATAAATTGGCGATTGGCTCGGAAGAAGCGCGATTGTGGCAACATTCCCTGCAAAGTCTCCAACGTATATTCGAGCGGATAGCGGTCGCCCGAGTGGCTATATGCTGACACCTTTTCGTCGGAGGTGTAGCAGTATGCTATATCGTCACACGAGAGCGGGATAATCTTATCGCGAAATCGCACCAAAAAGGTCGGACATTCGCTCTGACGACGATGGGCAAGCTCTTCGACTCGCGAGACATACTCCTTGCGCTCGGCGACATTGGTAAGCACGCGCCACTTCGCGATAGCCCGTTCAACCGACTGCTCGTTGATTGGTTTGAGCAGGTAATCTATCGAACTGACTTGAAATGCTTTGAGCGCGTATTGGTCGTAGGCCGTAGTAAAGATTATCGGAGTCTCAATCTTCACACTATCGAAAATCCTGAACGACTCTCCGTCCGACAGATGTATATCCATAAAAATCAGGTCGGGAGCAGGATTACTATTCAGCCACTCGATGCTATCGACCACCGTGTCTATCGTATCAACGATTTGCACCTCCGGCACAACCTTATGCAATATGGCGGCAAGGTTGTGAGCAGCAGCCGTCTCGTCCTCTATAAGCAATACATTCATAATATCGAACTTCAAAAAAAACAGACTACACCTTAATCAATGGCAATCGAACAACAAACTCCTCGTCGTTGCTACAAATATCGACTTTGCGACCTATCATCAACTCGTAGCGATTGCACAAATTTTTCAGGCCCGTACCCGTACCCGTTTGCGGCGTCAGCAACGGACGGCGCTGATTGGCTACAACCAAACAGCCATCATCGGTATAGATTCTGACGTGGAACGGATTTTTGGAGGTTATCGCATTGTGTTTCACAGCATTACCAATAAGTGGCTGCAACGACAATGCCGGTAATCGCCACGAACGATATTGCGGGTCAATATCGATATCGAAAAATATCTTGTCGGCATAGCGGATACGGAACAGATAGCAATAGGCATCGGCAAACTCCAACTCCTCGTCGAGAGTTACAAGCTCGCTATTATTGCCATTTTGGGTTATGTATCGAAACGTATATGAGAGTTGGTCGATATACTCCAATGCTCGTTTTTCGTCCTTCTCGCGCACAAGCATCGACAACGAGTTGAGCGAATTGAAGAAGAAGTGAGGCGATATTTGGCTGACCAACATATTATAACGGGTCGAGAGATTTATACCCGCCAATCGCTCATTCTCCAAAACCATCTGCTGACGCTGATAGGTAAGCACATAGATTTGCGAGTATAGCAACGTCACAGCCAATACAAAAAGGCATTTTAGCATCACCACCAAATCCATCAAGTGACGACTCTGATAGACCAACAATGTCTCGCCTGTACGAAAGTTGGTTGTAGGCGCCAAGAAATAGGCTGCTACACCTATTATTATACATACCGCAGCACGTTTTGTAAAATTACCTATTGTAAAGTTTCTTTTTGAGCGCGATATATTCATAACTATCAGCATAACAAACGACACGAGCAGATAGTAGAGAATCTGATATATGGTTTCGCTCACCTGATTCGGACGACGATACATTGTTGCGCGGTCGAATGGTTTACCATCACGCACCAATAGACGATTGACGGTTGGGTGACTATTTGGGTAACTATCTTGCGGTATGGTCTCTACCTCTACAACATCGCCATTCGAAAGGTTCATCATACGAACACCTCGACGCGACACATATACACTATCGCCACTATCGGCGATAATATAGCCATAACCATCTACCGACCCTATAAAACGCCCCGACACTATCGGCCGCTGATACTTCTCGCCATCAATCGGTCCTTCAAATTCGACAGGATTTACAACCAATAGCAGCAGATATGAGAAATTGACTATCAGACTGATAGCCAAGGCTACCAGCAAATATGTAAACGACGCCTTGCGAGGAAGTTTCATCTCTCAACAACTTTTATTACGAGTCTATTTGACTCAAACCGATTCTATTTCGTCTCCTCGTCGTACCACGAAGCATACATACGGTAATCGCGGGCGATACGACCAATGATATGTTCACGCTGCTCGGGAGTAACCTCCTTGACCTTCTTGGCAGGAACACCGGCATAGACCGAGTTTGGCTCCAACTTCGAATTGGACAACACCAACGCATTGGCTGCAATGATACAACCCGAAGCCACAACAGCGTTGTCGAGGATTGTTGCACCCATACCGATAAGACAGTTATCTTCGATTATTGCACCGTGAATTGTCGCATTATGGCCCACCGACACATCGTTACCGATATGGGTCTGCGACGGATTGGGCGAACCATCGTAGAGGGTGTGGATTACCGTTCCGTCCTGGATATTCGTACGGTCGCCGATTGTTATCTTATTTACGTCGCCACGCAACACAACGTTGTACCAAAGCGACGAATCCCGACCTACGGTAACATCGCCAATCAACACTGCCGTTTCGGCCACAAACGTTCCCTCGCCAACCTCTGGCGTATGATTTCTAACAGATTTAATGTATGCCATTTCAGTAGATTTATTTGGTGATTTTTAATTTTTTCAATTGGTAATTTGGCAATTTTTAATTCTTAATTTTTAATTTTTAATTCGCAATAGCGACACTATTGCTTCGCCTCTTGCCAATACGCCTCCAACTCTTCGAGCGGCACCTCGCTGACCATTTTATCTTGCTCGGCCACACGCTTCTCGATATGGTTGAAGCGACGAATAAACTTTTTGTTGGTTGCTTCGAGCGCATTTTCAGGGTCGATACCACTCTTGCGGCAAGCGTTAATCAGAGCGAAGAACAAATCGCCAAATTCGGCCTCCAAACGCTCTTTATCGCCACTCTGCATCTCGGCCTCTACCTCGGCAATCTCCTCGTGAACCTTGCCCCAAACCTCGTCGGCCGACGACCAATCGAAGCCCACAGCTGCCGCCTTCTCGCTGATGCGGAACGCCTTAACCATAGCTGGCAGCGAACGAGGCACACCTCCCAGGACACCGCTTTTACGAGCCTTTTTACGCAATTTCAGAGCCTCCCAATTCTGCTTTACCTCCTCGGGCGACTCGGCCAAAACATCGCCATAGACGTGTGGGTGACGATAAATAAGCTTGTCACACACAGCATTGGCCACATCGGCGAGGTCGAATGCTCCCTGCTCCTCGGCAATCTTCGAGTAGAATACAATATGCAAAAACAGGTCGCCCAACTCCTCCTTGATGCCCTCCATATCGTTGTCGGTAATGGCATCAACCAACTCAAACGTCTCTTCGATAGTGTTGTTGCGCAACGAATGTATCGTCTGTTCTCTATCCCACGGACACTCTTTGCGCAGACGGTTCATCACCTCTATAAGTCGGGCCGTAGCCTCCAATCTCTTATCCATAACAATAAATTGTAAATTTGCGACAAATATACTAATTTTGTCTAAAACTTTCACCAACATAAACGATGAAACAGCGACTATTTATAATTTTCACGCTGCTCACGCAGAGTCTGTTTGCAGCCAACATCCTACCACAGCCCTCTTCGGCAACGTTTAGCGACGGCACATTTGCAATAACCAACAAAACAACGCTCGTCTACGACCGTTCGGCTCGCGATGCCGCCATATATCTGCTCGACCACCTGCCATTCCGCCAAATCCTATCGTCGGACAAGGTTATGTCGGGCGATGTCTATCTCGGCATCAATCGCACTCTGGCCGAAGAGGAGTATCGTCTCACTATCGACCGCAACAATATCCGCATTATCGGAGGCTCATCGGCAGGAGTCTTTTATGGCGTACAGACCTTGCTACAAATGCTCCCTACCGAGGCTTACAGCAAATCACTCCGACTACCGGTCGAGGTTGGGCATTGTCAAATCAACGACAAGCCCGCAATGGCCTATCGTGGCTTTATGCTCGATGTTGCCCGCACCTGGATTTCGGCAGATAGAGTAAAGCGTTATATAGACCTACTTGCATACCATAAATTCAACAAGTTGCATTTCCACCTAACCGACGATGAAGGTTGGCGTATCGAGCTGAAATCACACCCCGAATTTGCGACTATCGGAGGTTTTCGCGGAGGCGATTCGCCCGTACAGCCACGCTACGCAAAGTTCGATGAGCGGTGGGGTGGATACTACACGCAGGAGGAGCTGCGCGACATTGTCGCCTATGCCGCTTCACGCAACATCGAGGTTATCCCCGAAATAGATATGCCAGGCCACAGCAAGGCTCTCGGAGCAATTCGGAGCGATATTCTATGTAACTACACCCCCAATGGTGCTACAACCAACAATATCGAAATTCGCAACGTATGGTGTGCTGCCAAGGAGCAGAACTACAAACTAATCGACGAAATCGTAGCCGAGTTAAGCACCATATTCACATCGGAATATATCCACATCGGAGGCGATGAGGTCAATATGGCGCAATGGCGAAAATGCCCCGACTGCCAGGCATTAAAGAGTCGATTGGGGCTTGAAAACGAAGAGCAAATCGAGGACTACTTCATAGCCCGCACGACAAAAATCCTCGCCAAATATGGCAAAAAACCGGCCGTATGGAACGAGGCCATCGACGGTGGAACACTGCCACAAACCACTCGCGTATATGGCTGGAAGAACACAAAGGCGTGTCGCAAAGCTATCGAGCGAGGCTATCCGACAATCGTTATGCCGGGCGAATATTTCTATCTCGATATGAAGCAGTCGGCCTACGAAGATGGCCATATCTGGGCTGCGATTATCGACGCCAAACGAATACTCTCATTCGACCTTGCCAAACAAGGTTTTACACCCCAACATATAGAGGGCGTTGCCGGTATCGAGGCCTCGTTTTTCAGCGAACTCTACATCGCTCACTCGCCCGAGAGCAACGACTACCTCGACTATATGCTATTCCCGCGCCTATGCGCTGTGGCCGAACTTGCGTGGTCGGGTAGTGCAAAACGCGGTTGGGAGCAGTTTTACGCTGCTCTGCACGGCTCTCACTACGACCGTATGGACGCAATGGGCATCGCCTACCGCCTATTCCCACCAAAAGTAACTTATGCCAACGGCAAACTTTCGGCAACAACCGACGACGGCTCTACCTTATATTATACCGATACACGCACAAACAAGAGCCTACGCTACACCAAACCTTTCGCGTGTGACGAACCACAATACATCGCCTTCGAGAGCCGCCACGGCAAGGGTCGCAGTCCAAAAGCAGGTAGCGAAGCCTACCACAAACGCCTCACGCCACAAGTCAGCGTAACAACCTCGATGCCGGTATCGTCAAAGACACCGCTAACAAACCCAGCCAAATATACCAACTCGATAGCCCGCACAACCAGAGCAGCCCGCAAAGGCGATTGGATTGAATATCGCTTTGCCGAGGCTATCAATTGTCGCGAAATCACATTGCAAACAGGCCACGTTCATCTGCGCCGATGCCTATTCTTAAAGGGATACGTCGAGATTTGCTACGATGGCCACAGTTGGGAGAGGGTAGCCGACCTATACGACGGCGGCGCAACAATCCGACCTACTGCCAAAGTTCACGCAATCAGAGCCATCGCCACCGACCGTAGCGATGCCGAAGACAATGTTGTTATCGGCCCACTGATTATAAAATAGGCTACCAACGCACAAGCAAAAAGACGACTCTCCGAGATTTACGGAAAGCCGTCTTTTTTGGTATTTAACCTGTTTAGCGGATAGATGCACCTACTTGCTTCTCAAATGCAGCCAGCAAGGCAGACATCGCACGCTCGATAGCCTTATCGGTCAGCGTTTGCGACTTATCTTCGAGGATAAAGCTCAACGCATAGGACTTCTTGCCCTCTGGCAACTTATCACCCTCATATACATCGAACAGAGCGACACTCTTCAACAACTTACGCTCGGTTGCAAATGCAATATCGCGCAATGTCGAGAACGAAACCGAGCGGTCTACAAGCAGAGCCAAGTCACGCTTAACCTCCGGATATTTCGACAACTCTTGCGCTGCAACCTTGTGCTTGCGAGTAACCTTCACGAGCTGGTCAAAGTCAATCTCGGCAAAGAATACCTCCTGCTTCACGTCAAACATCTTGCAGATGCGATTCGACACCTGACCCATCGTCAGCAACGGCTTATTGTTAGCCAACACCTCGACAGCATCGCCATAGAGGTCGCACTCGACACTCTCGCATTTGAGTGCATAGATATCGAGACCAAAGCGACGTAACAGCAACTCGACAGCCGCACGCAACGTGTAGAACGAAGCTCGCTCGGCCTTTGCATTCCACGACTGCGGTACAGCAACACCCGTTACAGCAATCGCCAAGCGGTGACTCTCGGCATAGGCCGCCAAACGGCCACTCTCCTCGGTAACTCGCTCGGGGTGGTAGGAGTAACAATTACCAAACTCATAGATTTTAAGGTCGCCATTACGACGATTAACATTGAGTTCGATAGCCTCCATAGCGTTGAACAGCAACGTCTGACGCATCACATTAAGGTCGGCGCTGAGCGGATTGAGAATCTTCACGCAGTTCTCGGCCTTGTACGACTGCAACGACTCGTAGTATGCAGCTTTGGTAAGCGAATTTGACATTATCTCGGTATAGCCACGAGCCGTCAGCATATCCGACACAATATTTACCAAACGCGGTTTATCTGGCTTCTGAACATACGACAAGGTCGAATTGACGTGCTGCGGAATCTCGACATTGTTATAGCCATAGATGCGCAATACGTCCTCCACCAAGTCGGCTTCGCGCTGAACATCGACACGATAAGGAGGAACAGCCACCGACAACACTCCATCTTGCTCGCGCTCAATCTCAATATCGAGAGCCTCGATTATCGAGCGGATTGTCTCGTCGGGAATATCCTTACCGATAAGAGCCTTTGCGCGTGCCAACGAGAAGTCGAAACGGAAATGGTCGATAGGCGTAGGGTAGATGTCGATAATATCGCTTGCAATCTCACCTCCGGCCAGCTCCTTCATCAACAGAGCCGCACGTTTGAGGGCATAGACCTGCATATTCGGGTCGATACCGCGCTCGAAACGGAACGAAGAGTCGGTATTCAAACCGTGACGCTTGGCCGTCTTACGCACCGAAACAGGGTTGAAATAGGCGCTCTCGATAAACACATCGGTCGTAGTATCGCTAATACCCGAATCCTTGCCACCAAAGACACCTGCCATACACATAGGAGCCTCGGCCGAGCATATCATCAAATCGGAAGCCGATAACTTACGCTCTACACCATCGAGTGTAACGAACGGAGTACCCTCCTCGCAACACTTCACAACGATACGGCCACCCGCAATCTTCGAAGCATCGAAGGCGTGCAACGGCTGGCCAAGCTCAAAGAGTACAAAGTTGGTTATATCGACCAGATTGTTTTTAGGATTGATACCCGCAGCACGCAGATAGTTTTGCAACCACTCTGGCGACGGAGCAATACGACAACCCTTAACCGTAACACCCGCATAGCGAGGACAAGCCACCGTATTCTCAACCTCTACGTCAATTTTGAGCGAATGGCTATCGACCGCAAAGGCCTCGACCGAAGGCATACGCAGAGCCACATCGTGACCCTGTGCGCGGAGATAGGCCACCAAGTCACGAGCAACGCCAATATGCGACGCTGCATCGGCACGGTTTGGCGTCAGGCCGATGACAATCAGGTAGTCGTCCTGAATATTGTAGTATTCGCGAGCAGGAGTACCAACAACCGCCTCCTCGGGCAATTCGATGATACCTGCGTGGCTGTTACCGATGCCGAGTTCGTCCTCGGCACACAGCATACCAAGCGACTCTACGCCGCGAATCTTGCTACGCTTAATCTTAAACTCCTCGTCACCACCATTGGGATAGAGTACCGCACCAACGGTTGCGCACATCACCTTCAAACCCTTGCGACAGTTGGCAGCACCGCAGACAATCTGCAACGGAGCCTCGCCACCAACATCGACAGTCGTGATATGGAGATGGTCGGAATCGGGGTGCTCCTCGCAAGTAAGCACTTCACCCACAACAACACCCGCCAAGCCACCACGAATGGTCTCAACGCGCTCCAAACCCTCGACTTCAAGACCGATGTCGGTCAGCACCTTTGCCGTCTGCTCGGCTGTAAGGTCAAGGTCGATGTAATTTTTCAACCAATTAAAAGATACGTTCATATTTCTCTGTTTTTACGTTATTTCACTCTCCGATTAAGTCGCACCCGTAGCACACTCGCGCCTCCGCGCCTTTATGCCCGCGCACGACAAATCGTGCAAAAATACAAAATAAATTTGAATTTTGGATTTCTCTTTATACTTTTGTGATGCTATGAACAAACTATTTTGCAAAATCGGCGACTATATGGGCCTCGTCAAGTTCGCCCACACCATATTTGCGATGCCATTCGCACTTATTGCCTTTACCTATGCTCTCACCTCGACCGAGGCTCAATTTTCGTGGTGGCTACTCGCACAAGTCCTGCTCTGTATGGTACTCGCCCGCAACGTTGCAATGGGCTTCAACCGTTGGGCCGACCGCCATATCGACAGCGCAAATCCGCGCACCGCAAACCGCGAAATTCCAGCAGGTAAAATCTCGCCACGAGGCGCACTTTGGTTTGTCATAATCAACGCTATCGGCTTCGTTGCAGTCGCTTCAAGTATCAATTTACTTACAGCACTGCTTTCGCCTGTTGCTCTTGCGATTGTGATGGTGTATAGTTATTGTAAACGCTTTACCTCGATGGCCCATCTCGTACTTGGTCTGTCGCTTGGTATAGCACCCGCAGGAGCCTATATCGCCGTATGCGGAACATTCGATATTGCGCCACTTCTGCTATCGTTACTTGTGATGACTTGGTGCGGTGGTTTCGACATCATCTATGCGCTTCAAGATGCAGCCTTCGACCGCGAACGAGGATTACACTCGATACCTTCACGCTTCTCGGTTGCAACTTCGCTCTACATCAGCATCGCGCTCCACATCGTAAGCATTGCGACACTTATCGCCCTTACGCTCCTCTACCTGCCGTGCAACGCGCTGACGTGGATTGGTGTTGCGCTTTTCTGCGGCTGCATTATCCTCGAACACATACTTGTAACCCCAACACGCCAACGCTCTATCGGCATCGCCTTTGGCACTCTCAACGGTCTGGCGAGTCTTTCGTTGGCAACGTTCGTCATCGCCGGTATGTTGCTCAAATAGGTGCGTATCGCTCTACCAATCAACCCACAACGACCACCCAACAGCCATCGCCCCGCAAAAAAATTGGGGCAACAAACTCTATTTAGCGCAATAAATACTATGTATTTAATATTTTTTTGTATCTTTGCCGCGCTATGAAGAATATCAGAAATTTTTGCATTATTGCACATATCGACCACGGCAAATCGACCCTTGCCGACCGATTGTTGGAGATAACCGGCACGCTCAACCAGCGCGAGATGCAGGCGCAGGTCCTCGACGATATGGACCTCGAACGCGAAAAGGGTATCACCATCAAGAGCCACGCTATACAGATGGAGTATAAGGCCAAAGATGGCCAAACCTATACACTCAACCTGATTGACACCCCGGGACACGTCGATTTCTCGTATGAGGTATCGCGCGCAATCGCATCGTGCGAGGGTGCGTTGCTGATTGTCGATGCAACACAGGGTATTCAGGCCCAAACCATATCGAACCTCTATCTTGCATTGGGTAACGACTTGGAGATTATCCCTGTCCTCAATAAGATTGATATGGAGTCGGCTATGATTGACGAGGTAAAAGACCAGGTTGTCGATTTGCTCGGCTGCGACCACGACTCAATCCTCTGTGCTTCGGGCAAGACGGGCGAAGGTGTCGATGAGGTATTGGAGGCCATCGTAAATCGTATTCCTGCTCCAAAGGGTGATGAAGATGCTCCATTGCAGGCTCTGATTTTCGACTCGGTATTCAACCCGTTTCGTGGCGTTATTGCCTACTTCCGCGTTTTTAACGGCTCGATTAAGAAGGGTGAGCACGTCAAATTCTTCAACACGGGTAGCGAGTACGATGCCGACGAGGTCGGTGTATTGAAACTCAAAATGCAACCTCGCACCGAGATTAAGGCTGGCGATGTAGGCTACATCTGCTCGGGTATCAAGAACTCCAAAGAGATTAAGGTTGGCGACACGATTACCTCGGTTGCACGCCCTTGTACCGAGGCTATTGCAGGTTTCGAGGACGTGAAGCCTATGGTCTTTGCCGGTGTCTATCCTGTCGAGGCCGACCAATACGAGGATTTACGCGCCTCGCTCGAAAAGTTGCAACTCAACGACGCATCGCTTACATTTGAGCCCGAGAGTTCGCTCGCACTCGGCTTTGGCTTCCGTTGCGGATTCCTCGGCCTGCTGCATATGGAGATTATCCAGGAGCGTCTCTATCGCGAATTTAATATGGACGTCATCACAACTGTTCCGAACGTGTCGTACCACATCACGACCACTTCGGGCGAGACGGTCGAAGTCCACAACCCTTCGGGTCTGCCCGAGGTTACTAAGATTGCCAAAATCGAAGAGCCATATATCCTTGCGCAGGTCATCACAAAGGCCGATTTCCTCGGCAACGTGCTGAAACTCTGCATCGATAAGCGAGGTGTAATGAAGAATCAGACCTACATCACCACCGACCGCGTGGAGGTCAATTTCGAGATGCCACTGTCGGAGATTGTATTCGATTTCTACGACAAGTTGAAGAGCATTTCGAAGGGCTACGCCTCGTTCGACTACCACCGCACAGGCTACCAGGAGAGCAAGTTGGCCAAGTTGGACATTCTGCTCAATGGCGACCCTGTCGATGCGCTCTCGTCGCTTATCTATGCCGAACACGCCTACGATTTTGGTCGCAAGATGTGCGAGAAGTTGAAGGAACTTATCCCACGTCAGCAGTTCGACATCGCTATTCAGGCCGCCATTGGCTCGAAAATCATCGCCCGCGAGACGGTCAAGGCTGTCCGCAAGGACGTGACGGCGAAGTGCTACGGTGGCGATATTTCGCGTAAGCGCAAGTTGCTCGAAAAGCAGAAGGCGGGTAAGAAGCGTATGCGCCAAATCGGCCAAGTGCAGGTGCCACAAACAGCCTTCCTTGCCGTATTGAAGATGGATTAACACACACAGCCAATATACAATCGTCTATTTTACTCTATGAAACGAACAATTATTGACCTATTTGAAGAGTCGGTTGCCAAGTATGGCGACAAGACCTTCCTCTTGGAGAAGGGCGACAAAGTATTTGAGCCTACAACCTATGCCGAAGTTAAGGTCGAGGCACTGCGCATTGGTGCAGGTTTGGCCGCTCTCGGTATCGAGCCACGAGCAACCGTATCGATTCTTGCCGAGGGTTGCAACAACTGGATTATCTCGGAGCTGGGTCTGCTCTACGCAGGCGCTATCAGCGTACCGTTGTCGATTAAGTTGGAGGAGGTTGGCGACCTCTTGTTCCGTCTGCGTCACGCCGACGTTACGGCAATCTTCGTGTCGAAATACCAACTGCCGAAGATTCGTCGCATCAAGGAGCAACTGCCATTGCTCCGCCATATCATAGTCTTCGATGGCGACTCGCTCGAAGATGGCGAAATCTCACTCGACGAGGTTAAGACTTTGGGCGACAAGCACTTGGCCGACCATCGTGAGGAGTTTCTGGCTATCGGTCAGGCTTTGCAGAACGATGACTATGCAACCATCACCTACACCTCCGGCACAACAGCCGACCCAAAGGGTGTAGTCCTCACACACCGCAACTATACAGCTAACGTTGAGCAGGCTCTGTCGCGTATCTCGGTTCCGTCCGACTACCGCACGCTCATCATTTTGCCTCTCGACCACTGCTTTGCCCACGTCTGCGGCTTCTATATTATGATTGCCTGCGGTGCAGCGGTCGCAACCGTTCAGGTTGGCAAGACCCCAATGCTTACGTTGCGCAATATTCCGCTCAATATCCGCGAGGTGAAACCTCACTTCCTCCTCTCGGTACCGGCTCTCGCCAAGAACTTCCGCAAGAGCATCGAGCAGTCGATTCACGCCAAAGGCGCAACGACCGAGCGTCTGTTCCGCTTCGCGTTGAAGGTTGCGTACGAATATAATCAGGACGGATATACGAAAGGTCGTGGTTGGCGTTTTATGCTCTCTCCACTCGTGGCACTCTTCGACAAAATCCTATTCAGCAAGGTGCGTGAGGCCTTCGGTGGCGAGTTGCGCTTCTTCGTTGGTGGCGGTGCATTGCTCGACTCGGAGTTGCAACGCTTCTTCTACGCAATCGGTATCCCTATGTACCAGGGCTATGGTCTTTCGGAGGCTACTCCTATCATCTCGACCAACTCGCTCGGCCACAAGCAACACCGCTTCGGCTCGTCGGGTCGCCTTATCGAGCCTCTCGACCTGAAAATTCTCGACGACGAGGGTCGCGAGATGCCTGTTGGCGAGAAGGGCGAAATCGTCATCAAGGGCGAGAATGTTATGGCCGGTTATTGGAAGAACCCCGAGGCTACGGCCGACACCGTCAAAGATGGTTGGCTCTACACGGGCGATATGGGTTATATGGGCAAGGACGGCTTCCTCTACGTTTTGGGCCGTTTCAAGAGCCTGCTTATCTCGGCCGATGGCGAGAAATACAGTCCAGAGGGTATGGAGGAGGCGATTGTCGATAAGTCGCCATACATCGACCAGATTATGATTTACAACAACCAAAACCCATATACCATTGCCGTTATCGTACCAAATGGCGATGCGCTGAAAGCTAAACTCGCTTCGTATGCGGGTGATAAGGCTGCCGCTGCGGCCGACCTTATCAATGCCGAGGTAGGCAAGTATCGCACAGGTGGCGAGTGGGGTGGTGAGTTCCCCGACCGTTGGTTACCTGCGGTTTACGCCATCGTCGACGAGCATTTCACAGAGCAGAACGGCTTGGTAAACAGCACAATGAAGGTTGTCCGCAACAAGGTTGAAGCCTACTTCAAGGAGCGTATCGACCACTGCTACACCACCGAGGGCAAGCAGTTGCACAACGCCAAGAACTTGGAGTCACTTGCAAAGTTGTTGCAATAACCACAGAGAGATAGGCACGTTGTCGGAGCGCAACGCTCTCACAACGTGCCATTTGCGGCAGTAGCTCAGTCGGTAGAGCATTGGCTTCCCAAGCCAAGGGTCGCGGGTTCGAGCCCCGTTTGCCGCTCAATAGAAAAGCGAAGCCTTTGTTTTGAAGGCAAGAGGGGTTTGACAAGCGACCCTTTCCGCCCCTTTCAGGGGTCGGGGGTGTAAATGTCAAAAAATGCAACGCAGTTGCGCGGGTTCGAGCCCCGTTTGCCGCTCAATGAAAAGACCACCCAAACTTATTGGGTGGTCTTTTGTTTTGGTTGAATAGGTCGGGTATAATGAGTAGTCCGAAAATAACCTACCCAATTTTGCATTTTGCATTCTGCATTTTGAATTTTTAATCGCCCTGGCCTTTACCGTTTGATAAGCAACTGCAAGAACTTCACGCGCTCCTCAATCGACACAAGCCACTGATTTTGCAACTGCGTACGATGTTGGAATGCGTAGGAGAGTTCGTTGCCCGTGAGCAGTATCTGCCACGAACTGCGCAACCACAGCAGGAAGAGCGGCAACGCCACAAAACTACCATAGATTGCGCTATACGACGTAACCCACAGCAGACCAGTACCGAAGAGCCATTGGAAGAGTTGAAACACGACACCTGCCGTCAATCCCGCAACAGCCGCGCTACTCCAACGAACGTGGGCGTGGGGCACTACCTTATATATCAGGACAAAGACACCCAACTCGATAGCGGTCGAGACCAAATCGCCCGAGATACGATACAGCAGATGTTCGCTCACGCCAAAGATGTCGCCAAGATAGAATCGCAGACCCTCGGCACTAATCCAAAACGCAGGGAAGAAGATAAGTATCACAAGGTAAGCTCCATAGCGGCCCACATTGCGACGCTCCGTAACCTTCCACGTATCGTTAAAGGCCTTCACCAACTCGTCCATCAGACTTACGGCCGACCACGTCATCGTCACACCCGCCACAGCAGCCATCAGTCCGCCACGCGTACGAGCAAGCGTGCGCTCCGCAAAATCGACGCAGTAGTCCACAATCTCGGGCGACTGCGGAAAGAGGTCGTAGAGGTGCGACAACAGCACCTCGATATAGCCCATCGACTTTGCTGCGCCAAAGACCACCGCAAGCAAGGGCACAAGCGACATCAGCGTATAGAACGACAACGACGCTGTGCGGATATTGGTGCGATTGACACCCATATCCTTTATGGTGAAGAAGATGATGCGGAATATCTGCAACAGAAAGCAGAGCAACGGACTGCGCAACTCGCCAAGCGGCTTTGTAAGCAGCAGGTCGAGCAACATCTTAAAAAGCCGCACAAGGCGACGAACCGAGTACCGCACACGGCGATACAGATGACCAAGTCTCTTCATAGTATTAGGTTATCAATTCCAAAGAGGGAGTCACCGAAAGAGGTCATTACCCATTCGGTCAATTATACAGATTACACAGATTACAAGGCTTGTAATCTGTGTAATCCTATATAATCAGTCTAAACAATAGACCCTACACGAGTTTCAACTCGACCTTCAACGCCTCAATCTTTGCATCGAGTGCAGCCTGAACCTCGTCGAACTGCTCTACCGAAGGCAGGTCGGCCTTCACGCCGAAGTAGAACTTAATCTTTGGCTCGGTACCCGATGGACGCACCGACACCTTTGTACCGTCGGCCGTAATCCACTGCAATACGTTGCTCTTATCCTCGACACCCTCGATTGGACGCACGTTGCCCGTAGCAACATCTTTTACCTCCAACGTCTTGTAGTCGTAGACCTCGACAACAGGCGAGCCGCAGAGCGACTTTGGTGGGTTGGCGCGATACTCAACCATCATATTCTGAATGAGCTCCGCTCCGTCCTTGCCCTCGCGTACGACATTCACAAGACCCTCGCGGTAGAAGCCGAACTTAACGTAGAGGTCTTGCAACCACTCATAGAGTGTCACACCCTTCGTGTCGCGACACCAAGCAGCAGCCTCGGCTGCAAGCGAGCAAGCCGATACACCGTCCTTATCGCGCACATAGTCGCCCGCAAGGTAGCCAAACGACTCCTCGCCACCGCCGATATATTGGGTCTTGCCCTCGTTCTCGCGGATAATCTTTGCGATATACTTAAAGCCTGTGAGGCAGTTGTAGCACTTCACGCCATAGGCCGCAGCCACAGCATCGGGCATCATCGAGGTTACGATGGTCTTTACGACATAGTCCCCCTCCTTGATGCGACCCAACTCGGCCCAGCGAGTCAGCTGGTAACACATCAGAAGCACAAGGGTCTGATTACCATTGAGCAGAACATACTCGCCCTTCGAGTTGCGCAAAGCCAAACCGATACGGTCGGAGTCAGGGTCAGTAGCCATCGCAAGGTCAGCCTGCTCACGCTCTGCAAGGTCGATAGCCATCTTCATCGTAGGACGATTCTCCGGATTTGGCGACTCTACGGTAGGGAAGTTACCGTCAAGCACCGTCTGCTCCGCCACCGAGATAACGTTGGTAAAGCCAAAGTTTTTGAGCGATGCAGGGGTAAGACGCACACCCGCACCGTGAAGTGGGGTATAGATAATCTTCATATCGTGGTAGCGAGCCACACTCTCGGCCGAGAGTTGCAACTGTTTGATGGCCGCGAGATACTTCTCGTCGAAAGCCTCGTCGAGGATTGTGATATTCTCGGCATTGAGGCCCGTCAGCACCTGCGACACCTCGGTAATCTTCTCTACCTCTTTAATAATATTGGTATCGTGCGGAGCAGTCACCTGCGAACCGTCACTCCAATAGGCCTTGTAACCGTTGTACTCCTTCGGATTGTGCGAAGCAGTAACCATCACACCCGACTGGCAACCAAGTTCGCGAATTGCAAACGAGAGTTCGGGCGTTGGGCGCAAAGCGTCGAAGAGATAGACGCGGAAGCCGTTAGAAGCAAAGATGTCGGCCACTCGCTCGGCAAAGGTGCGCGAGTTGTTACGCGAATCGTGAGCAACAGCCACCTTAATCTCCTCGCCTGGGAAATTGATTTTCAGATAATTAGCCAAGCCCTGCGTTGCAAAGCCGACGGTATAGACATTCATACGGTTGGTGCCGACACCCATAATGCCACGCAGACCGCCCGTACCAAATTCGAGGTCCTTATAGAAACTCTCAACCAACTCCTTCGGGTTAGTCTCGATAAGGTTACGCACCTCGGCTTTCGACTGCTCATCGTAATCGCCGTCGAGCCATTTTTGAGCCTTGCTCATTACCAATTCATCTAAATTAGCCATAGTTTTTAGGTATTAGTTTTACTTATGTTTATTTTTTGTTCTATTCTTAATTTCTCTAATTGCAAATATACAAAATTATTTCCGATTATTCACAATCAGCGAGTTAAAATCGTCACTCAAAATAAAGTTTCTCACCCTATAACATAAAAAAGATAATAAACAATAGAGCGACCATTTTTTTTAATATAAATTTATTCACAACTTTGCATTGTCAAACGAAGAGCCTTCGAGGCAACACCCTGCGACAGTAACCCAAATTTATACAACAACACTCTGACTATCAATACGATGCTAACTACTTCGGTAACATACAAAGACGCTTGGCAAAACTGTTTAAGCCAAATCAAGGCCCAAACCCCGGCAGACGAGTTCGCCAAATGGTTTCTCCCTATCATTCCGCTGGAATTTGATGGGTCGCGCCTTCGTCTTCGCGTGCCGAACAAAAACTTCGTAGACCAAATCGAGGGCAACTATATTCGCATCTTGCGTCCGCTCATCGCCGAGATGTTCGGTCAGCAAACGCGCATCAGCTACGCCGTACCAAAGAGCGACCCGCAGGCTGCAATACCTTCGGAGTCGAACGAAGCAACAGCAGCGCCAACAGCCAATGCACAACTCGACGCCTCAAAGATACGAAATCCTTTTATAATTCCAGGCATCGCGCAAAAAATGCGCATCGACCCACAACTCAACAAGGCCTACACCTTTTCAACCTTTGTCGAGGGTGAGTGCAACCGCCTGGTTCGCTCGGCGAGTATGTCGGTAGCGGTTACGCCCGGTAGCAACACCCCGTTCAACCCTTTATATATATATGGTGACTCGGGCTTGGGTAAGACCCACGTTGCACAAGCCATCGGTAACGAAATCAGCCTCCGCCACCCCGAGTTGCAGGTGCTATATGTGCCGATGAGCAAATTCCAGGCCCAATATCAGGCTGCAACCATCAACAAGGACGTTCCAAACTTTATCCACTTCTACCAAATGGTCGATGTGTTGATTTTGGACGATATTCAGGAGTTGTCGGGTAAGCCAGGTACGCAGTCGGCTTTCTTCAACATCTTCAACCACTTGCAGATGTCGGGTAAGCAGCTGGTACTTATATCCGACAAGCCACCCGTTGAGTTGAAGGATATCGAGGAGCGTCTGCTCACTCGCTTCAAGTGGGGTCTGTCGGCACAAATCCATACGCCCGACCACCAAACCAAGATTAAGATTATCCAGTCGAAAGCAGCCTTGTTAAGTGCCGAAATTCCCGACGAGGTATCGCTCTACCTTGCCGACAATATCTCGGCCAACGTGCGCGAAATCGAGGGCGCAATATCGTCGCTCATCGCCAACACCTCGTTTATGGGTAAGCGCATCACCATATCGCTCGCAAAGGATATTCTCAAAGGCTACATCTCGCTCTATCAGAAGGAGATAACCATCGAGCACATACTCGACGTCGTATGCCGCGAGATGAATGTAGAGCGTTCGCGACTCGAATCGTCGGAGCGCACCCGCGAGGTGGCCATAGCACGCCAGTTGGCGATGTACCTGGCCAAGCAACATACCAAGATGCCTCTGACAGCTATCGGTGCAGCCATCGGCAACCGCAACCACGCCACCGTTCTGCACTCGTGCAAGACCATCTCCAACCTGATGGATACCGACAAGACATTCCGCACACAGGTCGAGGAGATTGAGAAATATGTTGCGACATAATGCCGACCAACAATAGAACAATTACACGATTACACCCCCGTAATCGTGTAATTTTGTTTTATGGCAACGCATAAAACCGAAAGACTACCTCTTTCTAAAATTTTTACTATCTTTGCGCTATGGACCAGCCAAAGCTCGAACGAATGTTGCGACTGATGAAGTTGCTGACTGCCAATGTCGAATACTCGGTAGACGACCTTGCGGAGCGACTCTCAATGTCGCGTCGCACCATATACCGCTATATCGACACATTCCGCGAGGCGGGTTTTGTCGTCAAAAAACGAGGCAACTTTATCCGCCTCGACAAGGCTTCGCCCCACTTTAAGGACATCTCGCAACTCGTCCATTTCACCGAAGAGGAGGCCGTAATCCTGCGTCGTGCAATCGAGAGCATCGACGATACCAACACTCTGAAACTCAACCTCAAACGCAAACTATACTCGGTCTACGACAGCCGTACATTGGCCGACACAATAGTCAAAGGTCACAACGCGACCAACGTCCACGCTCTTATCGACGCCATCGAGAACCAGCAGTGCGTCGTACTGCGCAACTACCAATCGTCGCACGCCACAAGCGACCGCAAGGTTGAGCCTTTTGCGCTAACGACCAACTACATAGGCGTTTGGTGCTACGACCACACAAAGGGCGATTGTCGCCTCTTCAAAACGGCTCGCATCGACAGGGTAGAGGCCACCAACGAGTCTTGGAGTCACCAGTCACTACACAAAGCGCAATTTACGGACATCTTCCGCTTCAACTGTGACGATAACCACAAACAGCACGTCACACTCCGACTCGGCCCACTGGCACACAATCTGCTTTTGGAGGAGTATCCGCTTGCCGAGCGCGACATCACAACCGACAGCAACGGGCGCATAACGCTCTCGACCGATATTGCCGATATGCGCGGAGTAGGTCGTTTCGTCATCGGCTTGCTCGACGATATAGAGATTATTGACTCGCCTGAACTTGTGGAATATATACGCAATTACATAAACAAAAACTTAAAATAAACAGCAGTAATGATTTTGAACAAAGCATTAAAGATTTTCATCGCATCGTGTCTGCTCTTCGGTGCGCTATCTCTCGCCTCTTGCGGCGAGGATAAGACCCTACCAAACGACAACCCCAACACCGAGAATAACGGCGGTAATACCGGCGACGAAGGTGGCGACAATGGCGGCAACGAAGGCAACGAGGGAGACAACGAAGGAGGCAACAATGGCGGCAACGAAGATGGTGAAAACGAAGGTGGCGAAGGCAACAACCCAACCCCGACACCACCGGTAGAGTGGGGCGACGAGCGCGCCTATGTATTCGATATGGAGTCGCTACCCGAAATTCATATCAGCGTACCTCTCGACGAGTGGAATCGTCTGCTCGACGAGTACGACCGCGACCCAAACACTGCCGAATATATCCACTGCGACACCAAGATTTGGCTCAAAGGCACAACCTACACCATCAAAGATGCAGGTCTGCGTCTGCGCGGCAACACATCGCGTCGCCGTCCCGAGGCGGGCAACAGCCACCACGTAGCCAACAAAGCCGATTGGCAGCACTGCCACTTTATGCTCAACCTGCGCAAGTATGTTAAGGACGACGAACACTCGCTGCGCGGAGTGCGTAAAATCCACCTCAAATGGTTCAAGGACGACCCTGCATACTGCCGCGAAATTTACAGCTATGACCTCTTCCGTCGCTTTGGTGTCTGGACAGCAGCCGAGAGTTCGTACTGCCGTCTGTGGGTTCACGTCGAGGGCGATACCAACGAGGCTTACTATGGCGTATATGGTATGTACGAGCCTATCGACGACCGCTTCCTCAAATGGCGCAAGGATAAGTTCGAGAACCACAAGGGCTACCTCTGGAAGTGCGCCTGGGGTGCATCGCTCAACTACGACCGCGACCGCAACTGCAATATCGGCTACGACGATGGTTACGACCACGTCTACGAACTCAAAGAGGCCGAAGAGTCCGACCTGCCTAACGCAAAGACCCAACTCCTGCACTTTATGAAGCAGTTGCGCGACCTGCAAGGCACTGCTCTGCACGATTGGCTCGGTCAGACCATCGACATCGAGTTACTGCTGCGCACATATGCCACAAATGTTGTGCTCGGTATGTGGGACGACTATTGGAATAATATGAACAACTACTACATCTATTTCAACTCGACCGACACCTCGAACTACAAGTTCTACTTCCTCCCATACGACTACGACAACACGCTCGGCACGTCGAACAACTGTGGCGTACAGAGCGATGCAGCACGTCACGACCCACTTAATTGGGGCGATACGAATACCTCGCCACTTATCGGCAAGATTTTGCAGTTCAGCGACTACCGCAAGATTTACGTCGATGCCCTGAACGAACTCTGCGCCTCGTCGGGCCCATTCTACTACACCACATCTATCGCGCGTATCAAGCAGTGGCACGCCCTTATCGGCAACTACATCGACAACGACACAGGCGAAGATACCCGTATCAAGGACCGACCTGCATCGTGGGGCAACCACTACGAATACCGCCTTTGGGAGGTAACCGAGGCAAGCGGCTCGTACCCTAACTACTTCCGCGTAAAGGCCGCCTCTATCCCAAAGCAGTAACCAAAGCGGGGTAGTAGGCCCGCAACACATACGGCCCTCGCGGTCAATTAAAAAATTACACGATTACACACTTCTGTAATCGTGTAATTTTTAATTACCCCCTAAACTATTTTCTCACTTTTTTTGACGATTTTTATTTTGTGTCACAACTTGTCACAAAACACCCCTTACTTTGCACCCAGAAACAAATAACAAAACACAAATAAACCTTAAAAACTTTACAACTATGGGAGCAAGTTACACTATCCGATGCAAACACTGCAACACCGAATTTCTGCACATTGCAGGCAACGATTTTGGCGCAATACGTTCGTGCGTAGGATGCGAATGTCACGTCGAGACCGAGGTCGCCATACGCTGTCCTGCCTGTATGCGTCGCATCAACAACACCGAAGAGGAGTTCAACTCGCAGATTGTAGGGAGCTTCACTTGGGGTTAATCGAGGCGTAGCAATCAAAAAAATCACAAAAACAGCACTTTTTATGAAAAAAATAACTAACTTTGAGGAGAAGTTTGCTTTTTGCAAACAAGCGACGGGTGGCCTGGGCCTCACTTCGCAAGAGTACCAAGAAGTTACAATAGGGTAGAAACTATGGTATTTTGCATTTTGGTATTCTTGGTGATGATGGCCAACAGCTTCGGCACAATGTGCGGAGGCTCCGACAAATGGAGCAAATAGACAAACAACACAAGTTGAATATAAATAAAACCAAATAACTATGAGCGAAACAACACAGAGCGCCGAAAAGATGAAGGTCTTGAAGGCGGTAATGGCAAAAATCGAGAAGGACTTTGGTAAAGGCTCGATTATGCAGATGTCAAACGACAACATCGAAAGCGTACCGGTTATCCCAACCGGCTCGGTAACCCTCGATATGGCTCTCGGCGTAGGTGGCTACCCAAAGGGCCGTGTAATTGAAATCTATGGTCCCGAATCGTCGGGTAAAACAACTCTCGCAATCCACGCGATTGCCGAGGCACAGAAGCAGGGCGGTATCGCTGCCTTCATCGACGCAGAGCACGCATTCGACAGTTTCTATGCACAAAAACTCGGTGTCGATGTCGAAAATCTGCTCGTATCGCAACCCGACAACGGAGAGCAAGCGCTCGAAATTGCCGATTCGCTGATTCGTTCGAGCGCAATCGACATCATCGTCATCGACTCGGTTGCGGCTCTTACGCCAAAGGCCGAAATCGAGGGCGAGATGGGCGACTCGAAGATGGGTTTGCAGGCTCGACTGATGTCGCAAGCCTTGCGCAAGCTCACAGCATCGATTGCCAAGACCAAGACTGTCTGCATCTTCATCAACCAGTTGCGCGACAAGATTGGCGTCGTATATGGCAATCCAGAGACCACAACCGGTGGTAATGCACTGAAATTCTACGCCAGCGTGCGTATCGATATCCGTCGTACCTCGATTATCAAGGACGGTGACGAGCAGCTCGGTACCCGTACAAAGGTCAAGGTCGTAAAGAACAAGGTTGCACCTCCATTCAAAAAGGCCGAGTTCGACATTATGTTCGGCGAGGGTATATCGAAGGTTGGCGAGATTATTGACCTTGCAGTAGACTACGAGGTTATCCGCAAGGCCGGTTCGTGGTTCTCCTACGGAGAGAAGAAAATCGGACAAGGTCGCGATGCCGTCAAAGAGTTGCTGTCCAACGACAAGGCTCTACTCGACGAAATCGAGGCAAAGGTTCGCGAAGCGATGAACGCCAACAAATAACAACCATTATGGACTACGACGATAGAGATGAACAACTCATAGAGGAGGCGTGGAGTGACCTGCTCGCCTCGTGTACCAAGATTTGTCGCGGAGACGATGATTGGGACTTCATCAAACGAGCCTTCTTCCTCGCGAAGGAGGCTCACCAGGGGGTAAGACGCCGTTCGGGCGAGCCTTACCTTCTGCACCCTATCGCCGTAGCCAAAATTGTTGTCGATGAGATTGGCCTCGGAGTAAAGTCGGTCGTCGCAGCCCTCTTGCACGACGTCGTGGAGGATACCGACTACACGGTCGAGGATATGGAGCGCATATTCGGCCACAAGATAGCCTCGATGGTCGATGGACTGACCAAGATGTCGGGAGTATTCAACGCCGACACATCGGCCCAAGCCGAATATTTCCGCAAGGTACTGCTAACGCTCTCGGACGATGTGCGAGTGATACTCATCAAGATAGCCGACCGTCTGCACAATATGCGCACGCTCGGCTTTATGCCACGCGACAAGCAGATTAAGATTACAGGCGAAACTATCCACCTCTTTGCCCCTTTGGCCTATCGTCTCGGCCTCTTCCCTATAAAGAGTGAGCTCGAAGACCTCTGTATGAAACACCGTTTCCCGGAGGAGTACGAGGAGATTTCGCGCAAAATCGAGCAGTCGAAGAGCGAGCGACAAGAGTATATCGACAAGTTCTGCGCCCCAATCATCGAGGTTCTCGACCGCTACAACATCAAGTACGAGATTTCGGGCCGCGTAAAGAGCGTCTACTCGATATGGACCAAGATGCAGCGCAAGCAAATTCCATTCGAGGAGATTTACGACCTATTTGCCATTCGCATCGTATTCCAGGCGACACCATTCCCTTCGGAGAAGACGCAATGCTGGCAGATATACTCCTCGATAACCGACCTCTATACTCCCAAACCCGACCGCCTGCGCGACTGGATTTCGATGCCGAAAGCCAATGGTTACGAAGCCCTGCACTCGACAGTTATGGGCCCAAATGGCGTATGGGTAGAGGTACAGATTCGCACACAGCGTATGGAGGAGATTGCCGACCACGGATTTGCAGCCCACTGGAAATACAAGCGCGCAACACTTTCACAAAACGAGGATGCATTCGACAGCTGGCTCAACAAGATTCGCGAGGCCCTGAATGGCCCGACGGAGAATGCTGTTGGGTTCCTGGATAACTTTAAGTTATCGCTATACACGTCTGAAATTATTGTATTTACACCAAAGGGCGAACAGCGCTCGCTACCATTTGGTGCAACCGCATTGGACTTCGCCTACGACATTCACACCAAGATAGGCAACAAGGCCATAGGGGCTAAAATCAACCACAAAATTGAGCCTGTCACCAAGCAGATAAACTCGGGCGACCAGATAGAGATTATCACAGCCGAGGGAGCCAAACCAAAGGCCGAGTGGCTCGAAATCGTAACAACCACGAAGGCCAAGCAAGCTATCACAAGCTTCTTCAAGCGCGAGCAGCAGAACAATATCGAACGAGGCCTTGCACTCTTCGACGAGAAACTCGCCAAGTTCAACATCGCAGCAAGCGGCCGAGTTCTGCGCAAAGTTATGCAGGCATACAACTGCCGCAATAAGGACGAACTATACAGCAAGATTGGCGCAGGCATCATCAGCCTCGACAATCTCGACAAGATATTGAAATCCAACTCGGCAAGCAAAATACTGAAATTCTGGAAGTTGTGGCGCGACACCGATTCGGGCGACGACGAACCTCTCAACGAAGAGGAGAGTGGCACAACGCCGCCTATCAACGACGACAAGTTCGTTATCGCAACCTGCTGCAACCCACTCCCGGGCGATAGCGTCGTAGGTTTCCGCGACCCTGCCACGGGCCGAATCCTGGTCCACAAAGCATCGTGCAGCGAACTCGACCGCTTGGCCTCGATTTTTGGCAAGAACATCATCAAGGACCAAATCAAATGGTCGCAACACAAGGCCGTGTCATACCTCTCTGCAATCGAGTTGCGAGGCATCGACCGTATGGGTCTGCTCTCCGAGATTACGCGCATCATTTCGGACGATTTCAGCATCAACATACGCGAGGTATCTATCCGTAGCCACGATGGTGTTTTCGAGGGTAAAATCAGCCTCTATGTGCAAGATATTGATGCTCTGAACGCGTTAATGGATAAGTTCCGACAGGTCAAAGGCATCGAGTCGGTCAAGCGTAGCAACATCGAAAACAAAGAGTAAGCTATGATAGACAATGAGAAGTTATCGATACTAATCGCAATCACAATATTACTTATCGGCGTGATTGGCGCGACTTTGGTATTTGTATTCATCGTCAAAGCCTTTTTCAAGAGCATATCGGGCAAGAAAAGCCCTGCGCAGATACAAGCTGAGATTGCAGGGCAGATAGCCATAAACAAGGCAAAAGCGGCCGCATTGATGCAACAGCAGGAGTATCAGGCCGCCATTGCACGTCAAGCACAAGGCGAACAGCGCCTCGAATCAACCGTGCAACACAACAATCGCACTCCATTTGCTACACAAGAGGCGCAAATGGTCGCACACGCTCCAAAATCTGCGGCACCTACGCCCGTAAAGAGTAGTACGCCAACCACAGAAGAGTCGCAAACCCTAAATAACGAACAGAAATCGACTACAAATAGCCTTGCTACCGAGAATTTCGACCTGCGCAAGGCTGTTTTATACTCCGAGATTCTCCGCCCGAAATACGACGAATAGTATCGCCCCAACCAGGGAGCAAACATAAAACTACAAACGAAAGGGTAGAGATAGTGCGCAATTACACAAACAAGACAAAATAAAAGAGTATGGCAACCATCTTTTCAAGAATCATAGCAGGGGAGATTCCTTGCTACAAAGTGGCCGAAAACGACCGCTATTTCGCATTTTTAGACATCAATCCGCTTGCCAAGGGCCACACACTCGTAGTTCCCAAGTGCGAGGTGGATTACCTGTTCGACCTCGACGATGACACGCTTGCAGGTATGACGCTCTTCGCAAAAGAGGTTGCGACAAAAATCAAAACTTTTAGCGGTTGTACAAAGGTAGCGATGGTGGTTTTAGGCCTCGAAGTACCGCACGCACACATACATTTAATCCCTATGAATAGCGAAAACGACGTCGATTTCCGCAAAGAAAAGCTCAAACTTGCTCCAAATGAGTTTCAAGAAATAGCCCAGGAATTAAGCAAATAGGGTAGTGTTTACAACTTTGTAACGCTCTTATATAGTGATATATAGGAGCGTTTTTATTTATACGCCGCTATAAATATTTAACATAATATAAGGCGATATAAACAGTGTCAATAATTTAATGCCTTACAAGGGTGCGATTATCTCAATTTCTTCTCAAAACAACACGATAAATCACCGTTTATTTACATTTGTAATATTACACAGATGTTTGTATATACAAATATTTATACAAAATCCTTGGAACTGATTGTTAATTATCATTTTGTAATCAATACAAATGTA
>JAZQSA010000016.1:0-14002 GCA_045629905.1 Alistipes sp.
ACATTAAGACATAAGTCCACACCAACCCTCCTACTAACTATTGCAGTAAAGTCCTCTTGTAGATTAGAGAGTCTATAACTTGTGGTGATGCCCTTATTATCAAGTGCCTCCTTGACTATGGTAGGGGTGATGGGCATACCCAGCATCTCCAACTTCCTAAAAATCTCATAGACCTTTACTCTCTCACTATCACAATACTGCTTGATGTAATTATCTCTTTTACAAGAGATTGACCTCTTAAATTCTTCTGGGGATACCTTCATAGATAACCTTTTAAAACTCCTTTGACCATCTACTGTGATGACCATCTCAATGGGTGCAAGTCCATCTTTGGTAACTTTTGCCACCCTGCAACAGAATGAAATATTCCACATAACATATTAGGTATTAAATAGTTATGGCATTTTATGTGACCTTAAAAAGTGGTCTCATAATAGGTCTCAAAATGGGGGTAAAATCACATCTTCCCCACCCCTTATTGACAATACCCAAAGTATTGGAATATGGGGTTTGTTATGAGGCAATGACTATGGGTAAAACATCCTTAAATTAGTGTTTTACAGGTCATTGTGGCAAGTTTTTTGTTTGGAATACATCAGGTATAGACACAAAAAAAACCTCATAACAAAACTTGTTATAAGGTTTTCAGGGGTGGAAGATGGGATTCGAACCCACGACCTTAGGAACCACAATCCTCTACTCTAACCAGCTGAGCTACATCCACCATTTGATTCGTTCCCGAATCGGTGTGCAAATGTAATACAGATTTTCGTTACGACCAAACTTTTCGCCACTTTTTTTGAAATTCATAGCCATTGGGCGAATTTTCCGTGTTAAACTATTGACAAGCGTGTTCAAATTTTGTATATTTGCACACATCTTAAATCAAGAAGCGGGGTTGCATATCCGACTACCCCACTCCATCGGAAACTTATTCGACACTTCGACCAACCCCTCGCGGGGTATGGTCAGCAATCTATTCACCCCTAAACACACCTATTTATTATGAGAAAATTTCTTGCTATCTATGCACTTGTCACCACCACGGCCATAGCTCTGATGGTGGCGACAATCTTTTCGCTCTCCGACGAACGGGCGCGATTGAGAGAGAATCAGAGTTCGCTCTGCGCCGAAGTCGAACACTATCGCACCCGTGCCGACAAAGATGCGGCAGCGATACAGGTCCTGCGGCTACGTTGTGGCGAGTATGAAGAGTTGCGCGAGGCCGACGCCAAGCACATCAAGGAACTCGGCATACGTCTGCGACGGCTCGAAGCCTCGGCAAAGAGTATCACGGCAACTGCGCTCAACGTCGCCACACCGCTACGCGACACCATATTCGTTCGCGACACGAGTTCGATGGTGCGTGACACATTAAAGATTTTTCGTTGGCAGGACCCGTGGGTCAAAATCGACGGGCTGATAGGTCGCGACAGCGTTCGTTGCAACGTCGAGAGCATCGACACACTGCACCAAATCGTCCATCGCGTACCGCGTCGATTTCTCTTCTTCCGCTACGGCACAAAGGCTCTGCGACAGGAGATTGTATCGAGCAACCCCCACACGCGAATTGTTTATACCGAATATATAAAGATTGAACGTCGTCGGGCAAAGTAACTCCGACTAACCTTTGTAGAGAAATCCGACGCCCTTGACCGTCACTATCCGCTCGTCGCCAACCTTGCGACGCAGACGACGGATATGGACATCGAGCGTACGGTCTCCGACAACGACCTCCTCGCCCCAAATCGAACGGAAAATCTCCTCGCGCGTAAAGACTCGCTCCGGCTCGGAGCAGAGCAGACGCAAAATCTCGAACTCCTTGCGAGGCAGTACGACCTCGCCCTCGGAGGTCTTCAACGCACGACGTTTCTCGTCGAACGAAATCGAAGCAGAAGGCTCGGCATAGCGTTTCATAATCGCATTGACGCGACTACACAACACCCTCATACTCACCGGCTTGGTTATATAGTCATCGGCACCCGCTTCGTAGGCCGCCACCTTACAATCCTCGTCGCACACGGCCGAAAGAAATACGACCATCGTATCTTTGAGCAGGGGGTGCTGGCGAAGCGCTCGACAAGTTTGACCACCGTCCATCACGGGCATCATCATATCGAGCAAAATCAGTTGCGGACGCACCTCCTCGGCTATACGCAACGCTTCAACACCATCAGCCGCCGTATGGACACAATAGCCCTCGCGAGTAAGATTATAGCAGATAAACTCGCGAATATCGACCTCGTCATCGACTACCAATATGCAATTATGAGAAGACATAGCGCCTTGGCGAATGATTAGTAGGTGCTGAATCGGAGAGATTTCGCAGCGCGATTGAAATATTGCTTGCGAATATCGAACACAGGAGTCTTAAAGTCCTCGAATTGCAGAGCGTCATCATCGCCCTCCGCAACAACTATCGGCTCCAACTCCGAAAAGCCGAGTAACGTAGCAACAACAACGGTCGGAAAGGCGTTGCGACAAGCGTTAAACTCCTCGACCAACGCATTGTGGCGAGCGATAAGCTTATCATTAACAAAGCCTATTCGAGCGAGCTTATTCTTGCTGCGTTTAGCCATACCATTCAGGGCAATCGTGTCTGCCTTACGCAAAGCCTCGGCCTTACGATTTTGGGCCGAGAGCAAGTCGCCTATCTCCTTTACCGACAAGCGTGTAGAGTCGGTATATACGACTTTGGCGTTGGATATGGAGGTCATCACACGCGCCCCCTCGACGGCAATAGCCCAACGGCGCAAAGCATCGTGGCGCTCGAAGCAACGCGTCTGCACCATCGTACGCACCTCCTCAACTTTGGACTCTGCGCTCGACAGCGAGGCGTGTGTCGTAACAAAATACTTAACGGTCAGCACACAAAGCACAATGCCAAGTAGCGACACAATCGAATATGAGGTCGATTTTTTCATATCTTTCATCGTATTATAAAACATCAAATCACAAGCCCGAAGCGAGCAATATTTCGACAAAGATAGAACTTTTTTGCGACAAAAAAAATAGCCACCCCCGAACAAGCCGCCACGCTCCGAATTTCGGATTGTGGCACACGTCGAGGGTGGCCGTCATTTATAGCGCATCGTAGTCGAGCAAGTCGGCCGCAAAGCGGTCAATCTCGCGCAATCGGGAGGTTATGGGACAATGGCGACGAGCATTGAGCGTCTCTAACGCCTTGCCGCACAAAATATGGATTCGACACAACACCTGCGGCCAAATCCTAACAGGGAATCGACGCAACTGCTCATATAGGAATATAGCATATCGCGCCTGTGCAATAGCACGCGCACGCTCGCTATGAGCGTTGCGAATCTCGGCATCGAAACCACGACACGACTCGTGCAAAGTCTCGCCAAAGACAACCACTCCGTCACCTCGTGTCGAGGCTGCCGGTTTGTAGATAGGGAGCTGCGGACAAGCCGCATCGAATGGGTCGGAAAAATCTCTTTTTTTCATCTCTTTTTATGATTTTAGGGTTAAACAATGATTTACATTTTCGCTACACGACAACACGTCAAAGAGCCAGCGCAGGAGCAAGGTTCGCAAGAACCGCACTCACAGCACAATAGAATGTAAATCAATAATTTAGACCTCCAACCACCGACCCAGCAACGGCCGTAGCAGAGATAACAAAAAAAGCACCTCGCAACGATGCTCTACGCACGACGGAGGCTCGCTGCTTGTGTGTTGAATAAAAAGATTTCGGGGAATTATTACGATGCAAATATACAACTTTTTCACAAAAACAATCACATTTATCGCCAAAATTCGACCGTAAGGTTATTATTTCATAATAATAGCCTTGGAAGAATGGATAATTTTATTACCTTTGTGCGAAACTTTTTGTGCGCCAAAACAGCGCACCAACACTAAACAAAACTACAATGACTACCATTAAACCTTCCCAAGCCCCTTTGACAGAGGCTGTCGGCACTGCCGAGGATACGCAAAATCAGCTCGTTGAAACAACGACCGAAGTTCAAATCGAAACAACCATCGAGACCACTGCCGAGGCAGAGGAGGTGGTAACCACCGAGCAAACGCCCGAAGTCGAGGAGTGTGCCGATGCGGTGGCAGAGCGCTTGGAGGAGAGTGTTAATGGCAAGAGCAAGGGCGAACTCGTCGAGATGCTCGCCAACCTGATTTCGACAAATCCTGTTCAGAATATTCGCAACGAAGTCGATGCCATCAAAAACGCCTTCTACAAAATCCGTCGTGCCGAGAATGCAGCAAAGCAGGCAGCCGAAGGCGAAGAGGCGACCGTAGAGAATGCTATCGAAGTTGATGCCGACGAGGTTCAACTCAAAGAGTTGTTGAAGAGCTATCGTGAGCGTCGCGACGAGTTTATCAACATATCCGACAAAATCAAAGAGGAGAACTACAAGACCAAACTCGAAATTATCGAGGAGTTGAAGGGTCTGATTTCGAGCGAAGAGACTCTCGGCAACACCTTCAACCGTTTCCGCGAACTCCAAGCTCGTTGGAAGGCGGCAGGTCCTGTACCACAACAGCACGTCAAGGATTTGTGGGAGACCTACAACCTCCACGTCGAGAACTTCTACGACTTTGTCAATATCAATAAAGAGTTGCGCGACCTCGATTGGAAAAAGAACTTCGAGGCCAAGAGCGCACTCTGCGAGCAGGCCGAGGCCCTGACCACAGCTGCGGCAGTTGTCGAGGCATTCCACAAATTGCAGAAGCTCCACGACGAGTGGCGCGAAATCGGCCCTGTTGCAAGCGAGCATAAGGAGCCGCTTTGGAGCCGCTTCAAGAGCGCATCGTCGATTATCAACCGTCGCCATCAGGAGTACTTCGAGGGTATCAAGGAGGAGCAGTTGCAGAATCTTGCCCGCAAGGAGGCTCTGTGCGTTGCAGTCGAAGCACTCATTGCCGCTACATACGAGAGCCACAAGGCGTGGAACAAGGCTGGCGAGCAGTTGCTTGCATTGCAGGCCGAATGGCGCACAATCGGTTTTGCGCCAAAGCGCGACAATGCGCAGATTTATGAGCGTTTCCGCGCTGCGTGCGACAAGTTCTTTGAGGCAAAGCGCACATTTTATAGCGAGGTAAAGGGCGACATGGAGGAGAATCTCCGTCACAAGGAGGCCCTTTGCGAGCAAGCCGAGGCGTTGCAGGAGAGCAGCGATTGGAAAGAGGCTACCGAGCGACTTTTGGCATTGCAAGCCGAGTGGAAACAGGCCGGTACAGTATCGCGCCGCCACGCCGATGCTATTTGGAAGCGTTTTCGCGCTGCGTGCGACAAGTTCTTCGAGCGCAAAGCAGAGCATTACGCAACGATAGAGAATGGCTACGAGGAGAATCTCGCTCGCAAGGAGGCCCTTATCGAGGAGATGCTTGCAGCCGACGTAAAGGCGGGTGGCTACGACGCTATCAAGGAGTTTCAGCGCCGTTGGAGCGAAATCGGCTTCGTGCCTATCAAGCATAAGGAGGAGTTGCAGAAGCGTTACAAGGCAGCCGTAGACCGACTCTTCGGCCTGGTTCGTGGCGCAGGTCGCGAGCAGGCTATGGACCGCTTCAAGGAGCGCGTTTCGTCGATGCGTTCGTCGGGCGACAAGCGTCTGCGCAGCGAGCGTGAGCGACTCTTCAACCGCGTACGCCAGTTGGAGCAGGAGATTGCCACCTTGGAGAACAATATCGGTTTCTTCTCCCACTCGAAAGGCGCCGAGGCCCTTATAGCCGACGTCGAGGAGAAGATTGCCAAGACAAAGCGCGAAATGGCTGACACAATAGAGAAAATCAAAATGATTGACGGCGAGTAATCGCCGTTAGTCTTTCGTAGACAATAGATAATATTAACAATTTGAAATATAAACAATTATGAAACTCTCACGACCTAAATACATCTTTGTAACAGGTGGTGTTGCCTCATCACTCGGCAAAGGCATTATCTCGTCGTCGCTCGCTCGACTGCTTCAAGCGCGTGGCTATGTCACAACGATTCAGAAATTCGACCCATACATCAACGTAGACCCAGGCACGTTGAACCCATACGAGCACGGTGAATGTTATGTCACCAACGATGGTGCCGAGGCCGACCTCGACTTGGGCCACTACGAACGTTTTACGGGCGTCGAGACCTCGAAGAACAACACTGTAACGACGGGTAAGATTTACCAGAGCGTTATCGAGAAGGAGCGTCGTGGCGAATTTCTCGGCAAGACGGTGCAGGTTATTCCGCACATCACCGACGAAATCAAGCGTCGTATGCAACTCAACGGTCAGACCAAGAAGTACGATATTATCATCACCGAGATTGGTGGTACGGTTGGCGACATCGAGTCGTTGCCGTTTATCGAGTCGGTGCGCCAGTTGCGCAACACACTCGGCTACCAAAATTCGGCTCACATTCACCTCGCGTGGGTGCCATATCTCGCAGCATCGAAAGAGTTGAAGACCAAGCCTGCACAGCACTCCGTGAAGGCTCTGCTTGGCGAAGGTCTGCAACCCGACGTATTGGTGCTTCGTGCCGAGCACTCGCTCGACTTGTCGCTCAAACGCAAGATTGCCCTCTTCTGCAACGTGATGCCGGAGGCGGTAATCGAGTCGGTCGATATGCCTACAATCTATGAGGTACCGTTGCGCTTGCGCGAGCAGAATTTCGATGGCGTTGTATTGCAGCGTCTCGGACTCTCGGCCGAGGAGACCACTTCGGACCTTACGGCTTGGGCGCAGTTTGTAGACAAGGTTAAGAACCCGTCGAAGAGTGTCGATATTGCCCTCGTGGGTAAATACACCGAACTGCCCGACGCCTACAAGTCGATTATCGAATCGTTTGTTCACGCCGGAGCGATGAACGACTGCAAGGTCAAGTTGCACCTGATTAACGCCGAGCGCATCTCGCAATCGACTGCCGAGGAGGTTTTGGCTGGTATGTCGGGTATATTGGTTGCTCCCGGTGCAGGTCGTCGCGGTATCGACGGCAAGATTGAGGCTACACGCTACGCTCGCGAAAAGGGTATTCCGTTCTTCGGCATTCACCTCGGTATGCAGTGCGCTGTCGTAGAGTTCGCCCGCAATGTATTGGGTATCGAGGACGCAGCATCGAGCGAGTTGGACAAGGCAACCAAGAACCCTGTTATCGACATTATGGAGGAGCAGAAGGGCTGCACAACCCGCTTGGGTGGCTATGTTTGCACGCTCGCACCAGAGTCGCGTGCCGCAAAGGCCTATGGCATCACCTCGGTTATCGAGCGTCACCGCCACAGCTACGAGTTCAACAACGACTATCGCGAAAGATTCGAGGCGGCAGGCTTCAAGGTTGTCGGCATCAACCCCGACACCAACCTTGCCGAGGTTATGGAGTTGGAGAAGCACCCGTGGTTTATCTGCACGCAGTACCACCCCGAGTATAAGAGTTCGGTAGAGCGTCCTGCACCACTCTTTGTATCGTTCGTGGGTGCAGCTATTGAGTTTTCGCAAAAATAGATTAAAACAGAAGAAAAGAAGTAGAGATTAGACAATGAAAAACAAGCAATCAATCATAGGCTTTGTCCTTATCGGTCTGTTGTTCCTCGGCTATATGTGGTACAACGGCTACAAGATGGAGCAGCGCAAAGAGCAAGCTGCACAGAAGCAAATCGAGGCTATGGCCGAGGCTGCCTCCGAGGCCCTCGCCCCAACAACCACCCCTACCGAGCAAGATGCAGCACCAAAGGCCGAGCAGACTTCGCCCGAAGAGGCGCAGTTGATTCTCGACGCTCCGACCGTTGAGCAGAAGGTTGTAGAGAACGACCTCTTCGCTATCGCATTCTCGACCCGTGGCGGTCAGATGGTTGACGTGACACTCAAAGACAAAGACTATACCCGCTATGCACCAAAAGAGGAGCGCAACGAGCAGGTCAAGCTCTTTGACCCACAGAGCGCACTCTTCAATATGACCTTCTATCTGCACAACAACCATCGTCATATCAAGGTGCAGACCATCGAGCACAACTTCGAGCTGATGCCCGTTGAGAAGCTCGACGACAAGCAGGTTGTAACAATGCGTCTGCCATTCGATGGTGGTACGGCTTCGCTCGACTTCGTCTACACCATCTACAATACGACGGCTCCCGAGCGCGACTATATGATTGATTTCGACGTTCGTATGAACGGGCTTTCGCCTCTGATGTCGAACCAGACGAGTGTTGGCGTTGCTTGGAGCAACCGCTCTTATCAGAACGAGCGCAGCTTCAAGAACGAGAACACCTACACAACCATCGCCTACCACCTGCCTGGCGAGAACGACATCGAGGACCTCGGCATATCGACCACTACCAAAGAGGAGAACATCTCGTCGTCGGTCGATTGGGTTGCCTTCAAGCAGCAGTTCTTCACCTCGGCACTCATCACTCGTGATGGCGACTTGCAGTATGCCGACCTGAAATACTCCACCGCACCCGAGAAGTCGGGCTTCATCAAGAATTTCTCGATGAATGGTGCGTTGGCATACACCCCTCAAACCGACGAGTACCACTTCTCGTTCTACCTCGGTCCAAACCTATTCCCTGTATTGAAGAAGCTCACCGACGAGAATGGCAACTCGCTCGAAATGGAGCGCATCATTCCTCTCGGCTGGATTTTCTCGACCTTCATCAGTCGCTGGGTTGTAATTCCGGTATTCAACTTCCTGAACAACTACATCGAGTCGTTTGGTCTGATTATCCTCATCCTGACTCTGCTTGTCAAGTTGCTTATCTTCCCTCTCACCTACCGCAGCTACCTTTCGACTGCCAAGATGCGTGCATTACGCCCGGAGATGGAGGCTATCAACGCAAAATACCCTCGCCAGGAGGACGCAATGAAGAAGCAACAGGCAACGATGGAGCTATATCGCAAGGCGGGCATCAACCCTATGAGTGGCTGTATCCCGATGTTGATTCAGATGCCTATTCTGATTGCAATGTTCCGCTTCTTCCCTGCCTCTATCGAGTTGCGTGGCAAGTCATTCTTGTGGAGCGACGACCTCTCGTCGTATGACAGCATTCTCGACCTGCCATTCAACATTCCGTTCTATGGCGACCACATCTCGCTCTTCTGTCTGTTGATGAGTATCGTAATGTTCGTATACTCCTACATCAACTACAATATGACCTCGTCGACGCAACCTCAAATGGCCGGTATGAAGTTTATGACCGTATATATGATGCCGGCAATGTTGCTCTTCTGGTTCAACGACTATTCGAGCGGTTTGTGCTACTACTACTTGCTCTCCAACCTTATCACCATCATTCAGACCTTCGCAATCCGTCGCTTCGTAAATGACGATGCAATCCGCGCACGCCTGGCTACAAAGATGGCGAATACCAAAGGTAAGAAGTCGCGCTTCCAGCAGAAGTACGAGGAGTTGATGCGTCAGCAGGAGGCTGCACAAAAGGGTCGCAAATAGAGCATAGCGCTGTGAAACGATTCAAAGCATCGATATCAAACGAGGAGGTTTCGGCTCTCGAAGCGATACAGTTCGACGGCAAGATTGTCGTGGTGGAGACCATCGACGCTGCACGTCAGGCCTGTGCCGACCTGGCACAAGCCACGATTATCGGCTTCGACACCGAGACCCGACCTTCGTTTAAGGCCGGTGTAACAAACCGTGTATCGCTGTTGCAACTCTACGGACGAGGCACTTGCTACCTCTTCCGACTCAACCGCATACCGCTACTCAAAGAGATTACGGCCCTACTCCACGACGGCCAAATATTGAAGATTGGTGCAGCCGTGCAGAACGACATTGTCGGCCTTTGCGCCTTGCGCCACTTTACGGCCAACGGCTTTATCGACCTGCAAAGTATGGTCGGCAACTACGGCATCGAGGATAAGAGCCTGCGCAAAATTTCGGGCATCGTACTCGGCAAAAAGGTCTCAAAGGCTCAACGATTGAGCAACTGGGAGGCAAAACTGCTCACGCAGCAGCAGACGATGTATGCCGCAACCGATGCGTGGGTATGTGCCGAGATTTATCGGGCGTTATTGAAATAAGGTAGGCTGATTGCATACATCGCCTGCATCGCAGGTTATATAGACATTCCCCCTAAATCCCCCTTTGACCTGCGGTCTCCCTCCTTCGCGCCTCGGCCGAAAATCAATTTTCGGCTCTCTGCTTGGCGTCGGTTGAAAAAAGGGGGACTTTTGTATGCCGCAACCGATGCGTGGGTATGTGCCGAGATTTATCGGGCGTTATTGGGATAAGGTACGATAGAGTGGAACATCATCTACTGCTTACGCAGTTGTTTTTGAGAACCAGATAGACCTAAAAGCAATATGATGAAACAATTTATTCTGCTAACTATTGCTATTGCCACGTTTACGGCTTGCAATTCACAAAAGAGTGCTACTCAAACTTCGGCTTCGACGACCTACGAAATCCACGAGTCCATCGAGGTTAATTGTACGGCCGACATGGAGTGGATTAAGCGCTACGAACAACGCGATATTGTCGCGCTTAACGAGCGTGCCAAAACCGAAGACAGAGAGTGTGATATTTTGTTTTTTGGAAGTTCTTCGATACGACTCTGGAAGTCGCTCAAAGAGGACTTTGCTCCACTAAAAGTCGTTAATCGCGGCTATGGAGGTGCAACGCTGCGCGACCTGCACTATAACTACCCTACCGTGATGCGCGACTACCGCCCAAAAGCACTTGTTGTCTACTGCGATAACGATATGAAGGGCAAGAAGGGCGACCTGTCGATTGGCGAGTTGTTTGACCACTACCGCATACTCTTCGCACGACTAAATCGCGACTTTCCCGATGTGCCGGTCTTTTTCCTTGCTGTCAAGCACTCCAAACGACGTGAGGCTATACGCGACCGCCAACACACCTTCAACGAGTTAATGCGCGATTATGCCAACCACAGCAAGCAACTCACATTCATCGACACCTGCTCGCCACTATTACGGGCAGATGGATCGATTGATGAATCCCTCTTCCTCGACGACCGCATACACCTCAACGCCAAGGGCTATCGTCGCTGGACCGAATTACTCAAACCCATACTACTCAAAACTATCAAGCAGTAGAACAAATATTAAAGCCGAGTGAAACTCCACTCGGCTTTAATTATAAACTTACATTTAGACGATACACGCTCGGCTATTTTGATAGCGATGAACTGCATCTAATACCGGCAGAAGGTTAGCAGCAGTACACATCGCATAAAATCGGGTTTACACCAAACCCGAAAATCCCATAAACGCCATCGCAAGGATAGAGGCGGTAATCAAGGCGATAGGTACACCCTGGAAAGCCTTTGGTGCCTCCTCGAACTCGATACGCTCGCGCAAGCCGGCAAAGATAACCAATGCCAAGCCAAAGCCGAGAGCTGTCGATACGTTATAAGCAACACCCTGCAACAACGAAAACTCCTTCTGAATCATCAAGATTGCTACACCAAGCACTGCACAGTTGGTGGTAATCAACGGCAGGAAGATACCGAGAGCCTGATACAACGATGGCGACACCTTCTTCAATACAATCTCGACCATCTGCACCAGCGCGGCAATAACGAGGATAAAGACAATCGTCTGCATATACTCAATACCGAACGGCACGAGGATATAGGTCTGAATCAACCAAGTAACCACAGCCGACAACGCCATAACAAAGGTTACGGCTGCTCCCATACCCATCGAGGTCTCGACCTTCGACGACACACCGAGGAAAGGGCAGATGCCGAGGAACTGCGCCAACACGACATTATTTACGAATATCGCGCCTATGATAATTGCGAAATATGTAATCTCCATAGCCCTATTTCTTTAAGAATTTGTTGAACAATACCATCAAAAAGCCCAGCACCATAAAACCGCCCGGCGCAAGGACAAATACGAGTGGCATATAATCGCCACAACCGAGGTCGTAGCCGAAGATTGCACCACTACCCAACACCTCACGCACTGCACCGATAACGGTAAGCGAGAGCGTAAAGCCCAAACCGATACCGACACCATCGAGAGCCGAATCGAAGACTCCGTTTTTCGACGCAAAGGCCTCGGCACGACCGAGGATAATGCAGTTCACGACAATCAGCGGAATAAAGACTCCGAGCGATGCGTAGAGCGCAGGAACAAAGGCCTGCATCAACATCTGGATAACGGTCACAAACGATGCGATGACTACGATAAACGCAGGAATACGCACTTTGTCGGGGATAAGGTTTTTGATTAGCGCAATCACCATATTCGACATAATCAGCACCGCCATCGTAGCCACACCCATACCAAAACCATTCTCGGCCGAGGTGGTCGTTCCGAGCGTAGGACACATACCCAAAACCAGCACGAAGGTTGGGTTCTCCTTCACAACGCCACGCCAAGTAAGGAGCAGCTTATCTTTCAAGAACATTGTTACTTTGTTTGCCATAGTTACTCCTCCTTTTCTGTTTTTGTTGCACCTGTGGTAGCGTGGATTTCGCTCTCCCAGCCGGCCACAACCTTAAATACCGCGTATGCGCGCGCAACAGCCTCGGCATAGGCACGCGACGAGATGGTAGCCGCAGTCAAAGCATCAACATCGCCACCGTCTTTCTTTACGGTCAGTTTGGTCTTTGGAGCCTCCTTGCCCTGAATACTTGCCAAGAGAGGATTACCCTCCTCGGTCATCTTTGCACCCAAGCCCGGCGTCTCGGCTTGCTCCAACACATTGACGTTCAAGATTACGCCCTTCGTATCGAAGCCGACCATCAAGCGTACCAAGCCGCTAAAACCATTCTTTGTCTGCGACTCGATAGCGTAACCTACGACCTCTCCATCTTTTGTAGCCTTGTAGGCAACAATAGGCAACTCATCGGCCGTATGCTCACTCTTTTCGGTAGCATCAAATTCGGGCAACACCTGCGCCAAAGCCTCCTTAACGGCCGCCTCCTTGGCTGCGCGAATAGGCTCGACGGTAATCATATTTACCAAGCCGACGCAAGCCGACGAGATGAGCGTGATGCAGAAAAGCACCAGCACCATATTTTTCAATGAACTCTTCATCTTGCGTTCCTCCTACTTTTTCGAGCCGAAACGGCGAGGTTTAACATACTTATTGATAAGAGGCACAACGCTATTCATAATCAGGATAGCGAACGACATACCCTCGGGATAGGCACCCCACAAGCGGATAATCATCGTGATTGCACCGATACCGACGCCATAGATAACCATACCCTTCGTAGTCATTGGCGAGGTCACATAGTCGGTAGCCATAAACACAGCACCAAGCACCACGCCACCACAGAGCAGATGCAACAGCACATAGTTCGACACGAGGTGTGGTGTATCAAACGAGAATGCACCATAGATAGCCGCAAATGCTGCTACGGTAACAAAAATCGAGACAGGGATATGCCAGCTAATAACGCGACGCATCAAGAGGTAGGCAAAGCCGAGCAACAACGCCAAGGTTGCAATCTCGCCAAACGAGCCTGCCATATTTCCGACGAACATACCCAGCGCATCGTACTCGGCAACATTGAGCAGACCAGCCTTGGCCGCTGCCAACGGTGTAGCACCCGAGTAGGCATCGACAAAGCCCTCGGTCGAAGGCAATGCAAACGATGTCATCTGCACAGGATAGGCAATCAACAAGAATACACGCGCTACGATAGCAGGATTAAACGGATTTTTGCCAAGACCACCAAAAGGCATCTTCGCAACACCGATAGCAACCAAAGCACCGATAGCAACAACCCACAACGAGTCGTCGGTTGCCGGCATATTCATTGCCAACAGCAGACCCGTCACGACAGCCGAGAGGTTGGTTATGGTCTGCTTGCCACGCACCAAAAATTTCTGAATTAACGCTTCGAAAAGCACACAGCAGCCAATCGATACTGCCGTGATAGCCAACGTCTTCCAGCCATAGACATAGACCGACACCGCCAACGCAGGCAACAGCGCGATGATAACATCGCACATCAATCGCGTTGTCGAAAGCGAGCCGTGAATATGTGGAGCCGAGGCTACAATAGTTCTGTTTGCCATATCTTTTTCTCCTTTATTTCTTTGCGTTACGAGC
>JAZQSA010000017.1:0-7206 GCA_045629905.1 Alistipes sp.
ATGTTCCATTTTCTTCCTTCTTGCAAGGCATAATCAAAATAAATTTTGCTTCTGCTCTTGCTTCGTGCGTCAGTTGTCGTCGGTTCTGCATTTTGCATTCTGCATTCCACCCCCCCCCAAAAAAACAGGCCCCCGTTCGGAGGCCTATTCTATTTGGTGCTAACCCTGTGGGTTATCGCATTGTGACGGTGCTACTGCCGACCATATTGCCGTCGGTATAGACTGCAATCTTATAGTCGCCGGCAACAAATCCGCTACCATCGTAGTAGATACTTACATCGACGTCCTCGTTCTGATAATCGACCTCGCGGGCTGCCGAATAGACCTTCTTGTCGCCCTGATAGTCGAAGCTGCGGATAGGCTCCGATGCGAGTGGGTAGCCGTCAGGCGTGATAATCACCACATAGACCATACGGTTGCCAGGGTTGGCGAGTTCGTTGGCCGAGAGGGTCAAATCGACGCGCAATTTGTAGGCGCGGCTGATGCGCGACACAACCTTATCCTTCGCATTGAGGCAGACCATCGCAATATCGCGGGCGCGAAGCACTGCACCCTGCTGTACGCGGTTTTCGAGTTCGGTTGCACGCTCCTCGGCCACATCGGCACGCAGGTTGGCGGTCGAAATCTCCTTGCGCAGCGAGACATTCTCGCCGATAACCTTCTTGTTGATGGTATTGAGCGAGTCGATTTGGCGCAGGTAGGTCTTCATCACCGCACGCAGTGTACCGACCTCCTTCTGATAGGCTTTGAGCTTATTGTAGTTGAAACGACGCTCACGTTTGAGTTGCTCGACCATCTCCGACGCCTTGGCCAACTGTGCAGCGATGGTATCGTTCTGATACTTCAAGTCGTCGTACTCGTCGATGAGTTGCGTGAGGTCGCTCTGAATCGAGTCGCGGTCGATTTTCAGCAACTCATAGTCGGCCTGCTGTTGGCGGTTGAGGTTGAAGTAGAGGACCGACACGCCTGCCAAAATCAGGGCCAAAACTACGATTACGACACGGTAGCCGCGAATCGACTTCTTGGCCGTATCGTCGGCCGACGGCTCATAGTCGTAGTCGTCGTAACGCTCATTATCGTTGGGAGCAGGGGTATAAATCGGCTCCCTCTTTTCCTGTTCAAACTGGTTATTTTCCATAGTTATAGTATGTTTGCACCGACAAAGGTATTAAATTTTTGCATTATACAACTCTCGGTGGTGGTTTTACATCATTTTACACGGCAGTCGAGCGGATATTTCAGCCCTCGGAGCGAGGTTATGTACGCCCTCACGCTACCCACCTTGATTGGCGACGAGAGCATCAGCGGCACACGGTTGCGGTCGTCGCTAATCCACATAAAGAACTCGACGCCATCGACCAACGAGAAGCTCTCGCTTGTGCCTATCGTGCAGGCGAGTTTGATGGTGCGGAAGCGGCCCATCTGCGGAACTTTGCAAATTTCGCGCCCGACCATTCTGATTTTCAGCACGCGGATAGTATCCTCCAAGACCATCTCCAAGTCGTAGCGTTTGCCGACCTGCAACGTGTCGGTATCGACCGCGCGCATATTGAAATAGAGCGAAACAGGGTCCATACTGCGTGGCGTGAGGCTCATCGTACGGGTGCGAGGTGTGCGACCTCGGCTCTGCGCCCAGGTCTCGATACTCATAGCCGACCAATCGTAGCGCTAGTGGCTGGGGAAGGTGTAGTCGCCCTCGTGGAGGTTGCTCTCGAAGCGCTGGGTGCGAAGCGTTGCGGTATCGACCAGAATATCGTAGCGGTCGTCGAGGTTGAAGAACCAGCGATAGGCGGGCAAGGTCTTGGCGTGACCCGTAACCCGATAGACCCCCTTCGAGGCGAGCGTGTCGAGCGACGTTGAGATAACGACCGACCCCACCTCCGTATTTGGGAACATCTTGGCGATATAGCCCACACGATACTCCAAGCGCTCGCCCACCGAGTAGAGTTGGGCCGAGACCGAGAGTGTCGCAACGAGCAACACGAGGGTCGATACGATATGTCGGATTTTACACATTCTGCTATTAAAACGCATCTCTCGCTACTTCTATTGTATGGCGCACTACGAAATCATCGAGAAGTCCTCACGCCGCTCGGTCGAGTAGCGGGCCTTCAACTCGCGCAGTGGGCGGTGTCGCTCGTCGTCGAGTGCAGGGTCGGCCGCGAGGATTGCCATCGCAGCGCTCTGGGCGGTCTGCAATATGGCGTTATCGAGTGCAGGGTTGGCAATTTTCAGTTCGATGGCCGAGCCGCTCTGCAACGTACCGTTGATGTCGCCCGCACCGCGCAGACGCAGGTCGAGTTCGGCAAGGCGGAAGCCGTCGGTCGTCTCGCACATAGCCTCCAAGCGAGTGCGCGAATCCTTCGACAACTCCTCGTCCGACATCAGGATACAGTACGACTGCTCGCCACCACGACCCACACGGCCACGCAACTGGTGCAACTGCGAAAGGCCAAATCGCTCGGCCGACTCGATGACCATAACCGTTGCGTTCGGAACATCGACACCCACCTCGATAACCGACGTTGCGACCAAAATATCGGCCTCACCATCTTTGAATTGGCGCATCGACTCCTCCTTGTCGGCAGGCTTCATCTTGCCATGACAGGCCGAGACGCGGAACTCCGGCAGTGGGAAGTCGCGCACGATAGCCTCGAAGCCCTCTTCGAGATTCATATAGTCGGCCTTCTCCGACCCCTTGATAAGCGGATAGACGACATAGACCTGACGACCTGCACGAATCTGCTCGCGCATAAAGCCAAAGAGGCGCAGACGGGCCGAATCGTTGTAGTGCAACGTACGTATCGGACGGCGACCCGGTGGCAACTCGTCGATAACCGAGACGTCGAGGTCGCCATAGATGGTCATAGCCAACGTGCGCGGAATAGGCGTCGCGGTCATAACGAGTATGTGGGGCGGTTGTTGGTTTTTGGTCCAGAGTCGGGCGCGTTGCTCGACACCGAAGCGGTGTTGCTCGTCGATAACGACAAAGCCGAGGTTCGAGAAGCGAACCCTCTCCTCCAAGAGTGCGTGGGTACCGACAAGGATATTGGTGCGACCCTCCTCCAATGCGGCAAGCACCTCGCGTCGCTCCTTCGCTCGCGAAGTACCCGTCAGCACATCGACCCTCAAACCCATACCCTCGACCATACGCTGTATGGTGGCATAGTGCTGTCGGGCGAGAATTTCGGTCGGTGCCATCATACAGGCCTGGTAGCCGTTATCGATAGCCAGCAACATCGAGATTAGCGCGACGACCGTCTTGCCACTACCCACATCGCCCTGCAAGAGGCGGTTCATCTGACAGCCCGAGACCGTATCGTTGCGAATCTCCTTGATAACCCTCTTCTGCGCACCCGTCAGCGGAAACGGCAGGCGCGAGTGGTAGAAAGTGTTGAAGGCATCGCCCACACGCGAAAACAGGAAGCCGGCCCTTGCTCCGACACGCGCCGCACGCAGACTCTGTATGTTGAGTTGTATGCCGAACAGTTCGTCGAATTTCAGGCGGTATTGTGCTTGGCGCAATCGCTCGCTCGACTGCGGAAAGTGGATATTGTAGAGCGCCTCTTCGAGCGATATGAGGCCGTAGCGCGTGCGCAGATAGTCGGGCATATAGTCCTCGATACGCCCCTGCACGCTACCCCACAGATTGCAGATGATATTGTAGAGCCCCTTTGTGCCGAGTGCGGTCGAGAGTCGCTCGGTGGTCGAGTAGATGCCCTGCATACCGCTATTTGTCTTGCGCGAGAGGGCCTTCTCGACAACCTCGACCTCGGGGTGGACAATCGACAACTCGCCACGGAAGAAGTTGGGACGGCCGAAGATGATATACTCGCGCCCCACCTCCAAGCGGTTTTCGACCCACTTTATACCCTTGAACCAGATAAGTTCGGCCGAGCCGCTACCGTCGCTCACAAAGACCGAGAAACGGCTCTTGCGACCCTCACCAACGCTCTTCTTGCCGACAATCTTGGCGCGAATCTGAACGTAGGCAGCCGAGGTCGAGTCGCCTATCTCGTCGATGCGAAATATGCGCGTGCGGTCGATATATCGGAACGGAAAGTGGTAGAGCATATCGCGCAATGTGCGTATGCCGAGTTCGCGTTCGAGCAACGAAGCACGCACCTCTCCGACCCCCGATACATACATTATCGAGTTATCCAACGGGCTTTTCATATCGCAAATTTAAGAAAATAACGTAAATATCGGTACGAAGTTTCAATATTCTTCCTATTTTTGTAATGAGAAAACAGTGTCAGTTATGAATATTACCACCTTTACCCGTCGTCAAACGCTCCCCGTACGCATCGGAGGAGTCGTAATCGGTGGCGACAACGCGATTGCTGTGCAGTCGATGACCAACACCGCAACGGCCGACATCGAAGCCTCGGTCGAGCAGATTGAGCGCATTGCCGATGCAGGTGCGCCGATAGTCCGCCTCACGGCACAAGGAAAGCGCGAGGGCGAGGCCTTTGGCGCAATCGTGGAGCGACTGCGTGGCGATGGATACACGACGGCAGTGGTGGCCGATATTCACTTTGTGCCGGAGATAGCATCGATTGCGGCCGACGCGGTCGATAAGGTGCGCATCAACCCCGGCAACTACCGCACCGATGGTGGCGAGTTGGAGGCCCTTATCGAGAAGTGTCGCAAGCGTGGCGTGGCGCTGCGCATAGGCGTCAATCACGGCTCGTTGGCACGCCACATAGTCGCTTCGCACGGCGATACCCCTGCCGGTATGGTCGAGTCGGCTATGGAGTTTTTGCGAATCTGCGTGCGCGAGAATTTCGACCAGGTCGTAGTCTCGATGAAGTCGAGCAATACGCGCGTAATGGTCCACGCCTACCGTCTGCTGGTCGAGGCTATGGAGCGTGAGTCGATGTCGTTCCCTATCCACTTGGGCGTTACCGAGGCGGGCAACGGTATCGAGGGTCGCATAAAGAGTGCCGTCGGCATTGGCGCACTGCTGGCCGATGGCGTGGGCGACACAATCCGCGTCTCGCTGACCGAAGCCCCCGAGAACGAGATACCCGTTGCACGTATGTTGGTCGAACACTTCGCCAAGCGCGAAGGGTCGTTCGAGGTTCTGCACCCCGAGCGTTACTCCCCGACCGAGTATCGTCGTCGCACCTCGGCACCGATTGTGTCGCATAGCGAGATGGGTGACGACTATATCGTACTCGATGCCACAACCTCGAACCCGACAGCCGAGTGGCGTGCCGCAATCCTCAACCGCGACGATGCAACGCCTGTCGTTATCCGCCGCCACTACGAGGGGTCGAAGGAGGAGGTTGCACTGCGTGCAGCGGCCGATATGGGTCAGCTCCTGCTCGACGGCCTGGCCGATGGAGTGTGGATTGACGCTCCGCAGATTTCGGAGGAGGAGTTGCACGAGGTCGAGCTGATGATTTTGCAGGCTTCGCGTGCGCGATTTACCCAAACCGAATATATCGCCTGCCCTTCGTGTGGCCGTACGCTCTACGATATTGAGCGAGCGCTGGCCGAAATCAAGGCCCGCACCTCGCATCTCAAAGGTCTGAAAATCGGCGTTATGGGCTGCATAGTCAATGGCCCGGGTGAGATGGCCGATGCCGACTACGGCTATGTCGGAGCCGCCGCAGGTCGCATATCGCTCTACAAGGGTCGCGAGTGTGTCGAGCGCAACGTACCGCAGGAGGAGGCTCTCGACCGACTTATCGAGTTGATTAAGGCCAATGGCGATTGGAGGGAGGCCGAGTAGTATGGGTCGTCTGATTCTCCCCTCGGTCTATTGGGGCAACATCGAATATTTTGCCCGCCTCGTGGCGGCCGAGGAGGCCGTCATCGACCTCGGCGAACACTACATAAAGCGCTCGGAACGCAACCGCACCGCGATAATGACCGCCAACGGAGTGATGTCGCTCTCGGTGCCTCTCGTGCGTGCCAACCGCCCTCAAACCCCCGTCACCGACCTGCGCATCGACTACTCGACACGCTGGCAACATCGCCACTGGACGGCCATCGTCTCGGCCTATCGCTCGTCGCCCTACTTCGAGATGGTTGCCGACCGCATCGAACGCCTCTACACAGAGCGCACCGAGGGGCTTGTAGAGTATAATTGTGCGATTTTCGAGGCTGTATGCTCACTCGCCAAACTGCGCGTCGCGCCACGCTTCTCGCAGGAGTATATCCACGCCTCGGCGGGCGACATCGACCTGCGACCAAAGCATCGCCCTTGCAGCATCGTCACGCCACCCTACTTCCAACTCTTTTCGGACCGTATGCCCTTCGAGCCAAACCTCTCGATTCTCGACCTCTTGATGTGCGACCTGACCGGCACCGCAAGCTACCTGCGAGGAATTTAGCAGATGGCTGGGGAGGCTGGGTTTGGCTGGGGAGGCTGGAAGGTTAGGGTCGTTAGAGGCGTTAGGGTCGTTAGAGGCGTTAGTGTTTCAGGCTACCCAGTCTACCCAGTCTACCCAGTCTACTCAAACTACCCATCGCCCCTACCAAAAAAAATCCCCACACCTTTCGGTATAGGGATACGGTAGCAGATTCCGCACTCGGAGCTTCGCGACAAAGTCCCCCTCACAGGAGGGGGATTTAGGGGGTGGGTAACACACTCCTCGGCTACGGAATCAAATCGCAGAGGTATCAAAAAAAGATTTGGCTCGTCTAACCCAATAGTCAGACAAGCCAAATACGGTAGCAGATTCCGTAAGCCGAGTTCTGTTTTAGTTCATCATTTATCTACAACGACAGTCACCTGTCGCTTCCAGCGGTTTACCCCTCGACATTGGGCGAGCAACCCTTAATTGTCGATATACATAACCTTGCAACCCGCAAGACGTACTGACCGAGTGACATTGCTGCCCTCGCGGTAGGCTCTTACCCCACCTTTTCACCCTTACCCCGCCGCACCCCCGAAGGACGCGCTCGTGGCGGTTATTCTCTGTTACGCTACTATACCCTCCCGAATATCAAGCCGTTAACTTGTGCGGTGCTCTATGTTGCTCGGACTTTCCTCTCCCCCATAAGGGCAGCGATGAACCGAATCTGCACCGCAAAGGTAGTACTTTTGGAATTAAAAATTAAAAATTAAAAATTAAAAATTTTGATAGGGGGGGGTGGAATGGGTAGTTTGGGTAGATTGGGTAGACTGGGTAGATTGGGTAGACTGGGTAGACTGGGTAGACTGAAACCCTTACGCCTCTAACGCCCTTAACG
>JAZQSA010000018.1:0-80586 GCA_045629905.1 Alistipes sp.
CGCTATGTCGGATTTCTTGTGGGGCAAGACCGAGAATGTAACGCCGAGTGAGAATAAGGTTAAGATTAAGTTCAACCATAAGATGGCGTGTGCCAATGTTATCCTTGCCGAGGGCGATGGCTTCGAGAGTGGCGAGTTCGATATGTTAGAGAAGGGAGTGCTTGTTATGAACACCACCCGCACCTCGACTATTGACCTCTCTACCGGTAAGGTTACCGCTACGGGTAAGGCTGCCAGAGAGGGTATCGTTATGAAGAGTGGCGCCGAGGGCTTCCGCGCTATCGTCGTTCCGCAGAGCGTCGATGCGGGACTAACTCTCTTTAGCATTACTATCAACGGTATTCCTTATACCTTTAAATATAAGGTGCAGAATGAATTGAAAGAGTGGATCCCTGCATCCTTTACCTATGAGGCGGGCAAGCAGAGCAAGTTTACTATCAAAATCAATAAGAAGAAGCATTCGGGCGAGTATGAGTTCATACTTACCGATACCGAGATTATCGACTGGGTTGCCGACCTTGACTCCCACGGTGGCGAGGCTCGCCAGTACTATGTAGTTCACTGCGAGGAGGTTGGAACTCTCGAGGAGAAGATTCTTGCCGACAAGAAGAACCCTGCCAAGATCAAAAACCTTAAGGTCAGCGGTAAAATATGTGCTGCCGACTTCACCTTTATGAGAGATAAGATGGATATCTTACAGTCAATCAACCTTAAGGAGACGCAGATTGCTGATTGGAGATGGTGTTGGTACGGATATATAGACGGAGAGTATAGAGAAATCTATTTTACTACAGAGTCTCCAACCTCTAATGAGGAGGCTACCGCACAAGCTAAGGCTAAATATCCTAACTCTAATATAGAAACCTATGGTTACTCGATAAATGGTAACTATGGCAAAGGTGATCCCGAGATTCCCGATTATGCATTTAAACGAAAATCATCATTAGTAAACTTTGTCTTCCCCGAGAAGGTTACAAGGATTGGTCGCGAAGCTTTCTCGTACACAACACTCTCAGGTGCTCTTATTATTCCCGACGATGTGGTTGAGATCGGAGATTATGCTTTTGATCAAACAAATATCTCCTCTCTGCAACTCTCTGCTAATCTCAGGACTATAGGCGGTTCCGCCTTCAATGGATGCTATATGCTTGCCGGTACCCTTGCCCTTCCTGAGACTCTTGAGTCTATAGGAGCTAGTGCATTCTATGGTTGCTCTATGCTTAGCGGAACATTAACTATCCCCTCCAAATTAACTGAAATTCCAACTAGCTGTTTCAGCAATTGCGGTTTTACAGGTGATTTGGTTATTCCGGAGAATATTAAACATGTAGGTATCTACGCTTTTTCTGATTGCGAGTTCAATGGACAATTGACTTTAAGTTCAAATCTTACCAAAATAGGAAATAGTGCTTTTTACTATAATCAATTCCAGGGAGAGCTAATTATTCCTAAATCGGTCCAAATTATCGAAAGCGATGCGTTCCGTATTAACGGCTTTTCAAGTATTGTATTTGAAGAGGGTAGCGAATTGGTAAAAATTGGAGGGATTGCATTCTCAGACAATGCACGACTCTCGGAGCCATTAGTTATTCCTGAGGGAGTTATAACAATTGGAGGAGGTGCGTTTAAAGGTTGTAGTCTTTTACCCTCGGTAGTAATACCCTCTACAATAACTACCATTGGCTCGGGTGCGTTCAATAACTGCTACTATATAACCAAGATGCAGTGTAATGCTACGACACCTCCCGTGGTAGGTGATGGCGCATTTGATGGTGTGGGCAAGGAGAATCTTACACTTGAGGTGCCCGAGCAGTCGGTGCCGCTCTACCAGACTGCGAATGGTTGGTCGGACTTCAATCGTATCAGTGCTTACTACGATTTCTCGATTTCGCGCAAGCATTTCCGCACGCTCAATGCCGAGTATTCAAAGGAGTATATGCTCCGCGTGCCATCGGGTGAGGCTTGGTGCGTAGAGAGTTGCCCGGAGTGGGTAACTGTAACCCCATCGTCGGGTGTAGGTCGTACCGAGGTGACCATCACCGTAAGCGAAATGGCACGCACAAGCGAAACCTTTACATTTGAGCAGATGGATACTTGGGGTAATTGGTCAAGCGAAACCCACGCAGGTCGCGCCGGCGAGATTATCTTCAAACTAACCGACAAGAAGGATGCTCAAGGCGAAGATATCACCGTAAAGATGGCAGTTCAGCAGTATGACTGCGACCGCTATGACGGCGAGGTTATTACCAACCAAACTGCAACCAAGGGTGGTGGTGTAAACATCGTCTTTATGGGCGACTGCTTCGATGCGAGAGATATCGCTATGGGTAGCTACCTCAATGGTATAAACGAGGCTATCGGCTACTATTTTGCAATTGAGCCATACAAGAGCTATCGTGACTACTTTAATGTCTATACCGTGGTCGGCATGTCCACCGATTCGGGTATGGGTAGTGTTAACCTCGTAAAAGATGTCAAGTTTGGCTCGCAGTACTCGCTCGAGGGCATCACTCCCGATACCGATATAACTTACGAGTATGCAATGAAGGCAGATAAGGTAAACGAGGGTAATCTGAATAAGACTCTTGTTGTAATGGTCGAGAATACCGAGGATTATGGCGGTATCTGCTATATGTGGGGTGATGGCTCGGCAATTGCAATCTGCCCTATGAGCCGTGATGCATATCCATTCGACTTCCGCGGTATTGTGCAGCACGAAGCGGGTGGTCACGGCTTTGCGAAGTTGGCGGATGAGTATATTTATCACAACGTCTTTATTCATTCGTGTAATTGCAACTGCTGCGATCACCTCAATAGTTTCTATTTAGGCAAGAGTTTTGGTTGGTATCGCAATCTTTCGCTTAATGGTGACCATAAGACAGTCGAGTGGGCACACCTCTTTGCACATCCCGACTATACGGATATGGTAGATATGTACGAGGGAGGCTTTTACCACTCTCGCGGCATCTATCGCTCGGAGGCAAACTCGTGTATGAACAACAATGTTCCATACTACTCGGCAATCTCGCGTCAGGAGATGGTTGAGCGCATAATGCGCTACGCAGGCTTGGAGTTCTCGCTCGAGGATTTCTACGCCAACGATGTGCGTGATGCGTCGAACAACGACTTCACAACACGCGCAAAACTCTCTGTCGAGGAGACACCAGTAATGCGCACATCGGCAGCAAAACAGATGCCGCCGAAATTTATGGGCGACAAACCGCAACTCAAGAAGTCTAATAAATAATCAAAGGAGGAAACACTATGAAAAAGAGTATATTTATTTTGTCGGTTGCAACTCTTTTGGCTATGGGTTGCAGCAAGGATAATGACGTTGTGGAACAGAATTCTAATTTTGGCCCCAACGAAATACGCATCGAGGCAGTGATGGGTGGCACTCGTGCAACACTTACAAACTTCGAGGCAGGCGACCAAATGAGCCTCTATGTCGTGGAATACACAGGCGATGAGATTGCCGAGGTGCAGCCTTTGGGCAACTACATCAATAACGAGAAGATGACCTATAATGGTCGAGAGTGGAAGAGTGATCGCCCACTTTACTGGTCGAAAACTCACTGCGACTTCTATGGTTTCTATCCATATCAGCCATCTGGCTCGTTGAAGGATGTCTATTTCGAGGTGGCGACAGATCAGTCGCAACCGTCGGCTAATGGCGTGCTCGGCGGATATGAGGCGTCGGATATTATGTGGGCAAAGACCGAGAAGATTAAACCACCTTATACAACCTACACCGACGACGACGAAACTGTCTGCACCCCGCCAATTGCTGAGGATCACTACTATCCTGTGAAGATGCAGTTTAACCATATGATGACCCGTGTGGTAGTTGATATTGTGCGTGGTGCAAAGTACGAAGGAGAACTCCCCGAGGATATCTCCGTGCATATCTACAATACAGCAACAACTGCAATTGTGGATTGGACAATTGGTTCGCTCAAAGCCTATCCGCAGGGTGGTCGCAAGACAATTAATATGCGTAAAGTCGATGCAGACACTTTCGATGCAATCGTAGTACCTCAGTTCATAGAGCGAAGAACACCTCTTATCGAGATTACGATGGGAGGTATAGCATATTTGCTCGAAACAAGTATGTCATTCCGTCCAGGAAAGCAGCATACCATAACTGTAACGCTCAACACCTCACCTGATCAGGAGAAGATTGAGATTGAACTCGATGGCGAGGTCGATGATTGGCAATAATACCCAATTAGTAGAGACGATTTATCATCGTTGATTCTACGCAATGGTAAGTTATTAGTTGTCTGATAAAAGAATACAAAACACCCACGAGCAAAAACTCGTGGGTATTTTGTATTTATCAGCCTATAAAATCAGAGAGTTATCCCATTAAATTATGCGCTCAAAGTAGTTAGTTCTGAAATTTTTTATATCTTTATGACAAATTATTGCAATAAATTTGGAGATACAATGAGACAGGTATTTATCCTATTAGCAGCTTTGTGTTGCGTTTCGGTTAGGGCAGCAGAGGTGATGTTGCCACATCAGGACCCAAACGTTTTTGAGCAAAATCGCGAGCCGATGCGTTCGAGTTTTATCGTCTACCCGACCGCCTCGGAGGCTATCGCAGGCAGTTGCTACAAGCACTCATCGGCCTATCGTTCGATAGAGGGCGATTGGGCCTTTGTGTGGTTTAAGCACCTGACCGATTCGCGTCCGACAGACTTCTACTCGACCAAGTTCGACGACTCGAAATGGGGGAAGATGCCCGTACCGGGACTATGGGAGCTGAATGGCTATGGCGACCCTCTATACAGCAACAAAGGCTATGCGTGGGATAATATTTTCGTGGATAATCCGCCCATTGTACCTACAACGCGCAACCACGTCGGCCTCTATCGTCGTCACATCGAGATACCGGCGGAGTGGCGTGGCAAGCAGATTTTTGTGCATATAGGCTCGGCAACATCAAACCTCGCGATGTGGGTAAACGGCAAGAAGGTCGGATATAGCGAAGATAGCAAGATAGAGGCCGTGTTCGATATTACGAAGTTTGTCAAGGCGGGAGAGAAGAATCTCTTTGCGATGGAGATTCACCGCTGGTGCGATGGCTCCTACCTCGAAGACCAAGATTTTTGGCGATTGTCGGGTATAGCTCGCGACTGCTATATATATGCTCGCGACAAGGCCCACATCAAAGATGTCAAATTTACGGCAGGTCTTGAAAACGAATATACGGACGGAGTTCTTGACCTCAACGTCGATGTCACCTCGGGCGTTAAGAGCATCGCCGTAACGCTTACCGATGCCGATGGCAAGACTCTGTTCGAGCAGAGTCTGACCCCGACCAAGGGCAAAGCCTCTCTGCGACAGAGTATCAAATCGGTACACTGTTGGAGCGCCGAGACCCCATATCTCTACAAGATAGTCGTATCGATTCCGACAGAGTCGGCCGCATTCAACGTCGGTTTCCGCAGCGTTGAGATTAAAAATTCGCAACTGCTTGTCAATGGTCTGCCGATACTCGTCAAAGGTGCAAACCGTCACGAAATGCACCCCGAGCGAGGTTATGCAATCACCTACGACGATATGGTGCGCGATATACAGCTTATGAAGCAGCACAATCTCAATGCTGTACGCACCTGCCACTACCCTAACTCACCGCTCTGGTACGACCTATGCGACAAATATGGACTCTACATTGTAAATGAGGCGAATGTCGAGTCGCACGGTATGGGCTATGGCGACAAGAGTCTTGCTCATAGCGACAACTACACCGCAGCGCACCTTATCCGCAATCAGCGAGTTGTTATGCGCGACTTCAACCACCCGTCGGTAATCATTTGGAGTCTTGGCAACGAGGCCGGCAACGGAAAGAACTTCCACGCCTGCTACGACTGGATTAAGGGTTACGACAAGAGTCGCCCCGTACAATATGAGCAGGCCTCGCACATCACCTACAAGGATATTCCAAAAAACTACAACTCTGACATCGAGTGTCCGATGTATGCTTCGTATGACAAGTGTTTGAACTACGTCTCAAACAACCCAAAGCGACCTCTTATTCAGTGCGAATACGCTCACGCTATGGGTAATTCGTTGGGAAGTCTTAAAGAGTATTGGGATATAATTCGCGAACAACCAAACTATCAGGGTGGCTTTATTTGGGACTTTGTAGACCAAGCCCTTGCTTGGAAAGAGCCGCAGTCGGGGGTTACATTCTACCGTTATGGCGGCTGCTACAACGACATCGACCCAAGCGACGAAACATTCTGCAACAACGGTTTTATTGCCGCTTCGCGCCAGCCACACCCAAGCGCACGTGAAGTATGGCATCAATACCAGAACATCTGGACCTACGGCATCGACCTCAAAAAAGGTATTATCGAGGTCTACAATGAGCATACATTCCGCAGTCTCGACAACTATCGCCTCGAATGGGAGTTATCGGAGAATGGCGCAGTCAAACTCTCCGGCACGGTCGACGAACTCAACGTTCCGGCACAGATGCGTACCACCATCAAGTTGGGATATAAGGAGCGCGACATCTTGGCTCTGCAAGGCGAGGTGATACTCACCGTACGATACACGCTAAAAGAGGAGGAGCCACTGCTCGAAAAGGGCCATTGCGCAGCCTTCAATCAATTTGTCGTAAGGCCGTTCAACACACAAAGCCATCTCCGCGAAGTCTCACAATCGGATAGCCAGACATCTGTCCCATCGTTGGATTGGGATAGCCGAACTGTTTCGGGCAACGATTTCGCAGTATCGTTCAACGGTAAGGGTTATATTTGCAGCTACACATTAGGTGGCAAGCAACTCATCTCAAAGCCTCTCAAACCGCAATTCTACCGTGCAATGACCGAGAACGACTACGGCGTGCGCAAAAATACGGCCAATGCAATCTACTACCACTCGTGGAAGGCTTTCAGAGAGCCCGAGACATATATGGACCTCTTCCTTATGGAACGAGTTGAAAATCGCATCGTTGTCACTACGGAGTATAGCTATGCCGAGTTGGGTATGAAGGTAAAAATCATATATAAAATTGATGGCAACGGTGGTATATCCGTATCAATGAATATGAAACCTGGCAAGCCAAAGTTCGACATCAAGGGTATGCTCCGATTTGGTATGGACTTCGCTATGCCCGAGAGTTTCGACACTGTCGAATTTTACGGAGCAGGAGGCTCGGAGAGTTATGCCGACCGTAAAAGTGGCACTCCTATCGGAATATACAAGCAGCGCGTTGCCGACCAGTTCTGTATGACCTACTCACGACCACAAGAGTCGGGTGCGCATTGCGATTTGAGGTATTGGGCCATTGCCGATAGCGATGGCGTCGGCTTCAAGATTATCTCCGACACCCTATTCTCGGCTACTGCAATCCCTTATCCGATGGAGCAGATTGATATCCACTCTAACGACTATCGCAAATATCCGCAGTTGCTCGAAAAAGATGGCAACACCTACATCAATATCGACAAGGCGCAATCGGGTATCATCTGCCAAAATAGTTGGGGTGCAATTCCATTCGAACACTACCAAATTCCATACAAGCAACAAGTGTTCCGATTCTTCTTACAGCCTACACGATAGAGAGCGGGGCTACTCACCCCACACCATATATTTATTAGGGAGTTCCGTTTTGGCCAATCTGCTTACAGGCAGTTAAGGTGCAAAACGGAACTCTTCCCATTATCAAACATATCGTAGTAAGATAAAAATATTTTCACTTTTTCACTACTTTTTATTGCATAGTACTGAACAATGTATTATATTTGCAACATAAAAGTAGTAGAAATGCTATTAGAGGTGGCTTAAAAGAGCGCCATAACAGCATAAATGAGAATATTTTACACACATTAATCAACATACAAAACTATGAAAGAGACTATCAATGCCAATATCGGCGGTGTAGCTTTTACACTCGACACCGATGCTTACGCTCGATTGTCGGCCTATCTGGACGATGTTCGTAGCCGCGTAAGCGACCCCGACGAGGTAATGAATGACATCGAGGCACGTTTTGGCGAGATATTTCGCGAGACGCTCACTTCGCCGATGATGGTGGTATCTATCGGCACAGTCGAGGCTGCCATTGAACGTATGGGGTCACCCGAAGTCTTCGGACCACAGCGCTCGCAGGAGAGCAAAGAGCAGCAAGCCGACCCGCACACAACTACCAAACACTGTCGCCTCGAGCGCAAGTACAACGACCGCCTTTTGGCAGGTGTTTGCAGTGGCTTGGCGGCCTATTTCGGCATCTCGTCGGTAGCAATGCGACTGATTATGCTTGCACTATTTTGGATAGGCCTTCCGCTCATCGTCTACATCATCTTGTGGATTGTAATGCCGGAGGAGAAGGTCGATTTTTTCAACACTAACAAAAAAACAGAGTAGAAGCTATGAAAGAGGAGAACATAAAGGTACAGATGCGCAAAGGCGTTATGGATTATTGCGTACTTGCCATACTTGCATCGGGCGAACAATATGCGCCTGCTATTATTACCGAGTTGAAGAGCGCCGAGATGATTGTTGTCGAGGGTACTCTCTACCCTATTCTTACGCGCTTGAAGAATGCGGGCTACCTGACATACCGTTGGGAGGAGTCTCCACAAGGACCTCCGCGCAAATACTACGCACTAACCGACGAAGGTCGTTGTCATCTGGCTCAACTCGACGAGGCTTGGATTACACTCGTTGAGCAAATCGACTCAATCCGCAACAAACAAAACCAATAAGCGAAGCGCTATGAAACGCCATATTATCGCACTGCTTGCTACGATTGCCACCTTCTCGGTATGCTTTGCAGCCTCCTCCGACGATATTATTATGGAGGCTCGAAGCAGCGCTATGCAATTTAGCTCTATACGCATTGCAAAGCGTATTCGCCTGATTGTCGAGAACCGAACCGATGGCAACATTGTTATTCGCACCTCACGCCGTGCTATGCCACACGTTGCTCTATCGGTCAAGGATGGGGTCTTTTTGGCCGACGTTGAGAACAACCAAGAGTTGTCGCGCAACGATATTATAGAGGTCTATATACCCAACAACAAGCGACTGACCTCCATCAAGGCTTCGCAAGCCGCATCGGTCACCATACACCCGCAACTTGCAATCGACGGAGAACTCGCCATCGACGCTTCGAGCGCTTCGAGCATTTTGCTCTCGGCCAATGCCGCACGCGTTGCAATCAACGCTTCGGGGGCTTCGCGAGTCGAATTGACGACCGTTTGCGACTCGATACGGGGCGATATTTCGAGCGCTTCGGCACTCACTCTGTCGGGCAAATGTGCGCAATCAAACCTCAAAATCGGCGGAGCCTCGTTGCTTCGTGCCTCCGACTTCGAGGCCGACCAACTCGATTTGCAGGTCAATAGCGCATCGAGCGCAACCGCCAAAGCACGCAGTTGTAACATCGAGGCCAATGGCACTTCGAAGGCCAAGATAGAGTGCAGCGAACACCTCTCGGCCTCGGCTTCATCGGCCTCATCGATAACCTATTCGGGTAACTGCCAGCTGATACTCGAATCGGCATCGGGTGCAAGTTCCATCAAAAAACAAGAATAGACTATGAACGAAATCACAAATTGCAGCATATCGGGTATCGCCTTTACCTTCGACAACGAAGCATACGCCCGACTCCAAGCCTACCTCGACTCACTCACGGCAGCCTATGCCGACAACCCCGACAAAGAGGAGATTTTGGCCGACATCGAGGCTCGCATAGCCGAATTGATACTATCGACCCAGAGCGACTCGTCGCAGAGCGTTGCGTTGCCACTCGTTGAGAATATCATCACTCAACTCGGCTCGGCAGAGGAGATTTCGGACAGCGACGACAACACTCCAAAAGGGGCAAAGGAGGCTCGAATTCCACGCCGTCTCTACCGCGATATGAGCAACTCCAAACTCGGTGGCGTATGTGCAGGTTTGGCCCGCTATTTCAATATGGACCCTTCGATAGTTCGACTATTGTTGTTCGTGCCTCTTATCGGCTCATTTGCCGGTGTAATTCCGCTTGTCGGCTCGGCAATAGCAACCTTCTCGATAAACCTCTTCCTGATACTGATACTATCCTATGTGATTATGTGGTTTGCCGTACCGGCTGCCATTTCGGCCCGTCAGAAACTCGAAATGGACGGCCAGCGCATCACCGCCAGCGCGATAGCCAACCACCCATCGGCAACTACCGAGCAGAAGGCAAAATCGACACTCGCCAAAGTAGTCCATTTCCTCGGTCGAGCGCTACTCATAATGCTCAAAATCGTAGTCGGCATTATCATTGTTCCGCTCGCAATCACATCTATCGGATTGATTATCGTCGCTTTGGCAGGTCTGTTCGGTATATTCTCCGACCTGATAAATGTCGGCAACCTCGGCGAGATTGGCTCGATACTTGGCGATAGTGGCAATATATTTATGATGATGCTTATCGCGTTGGCTCTGATTCCGCTCATCTCGACAATCTACCTCTTCGTGATGCTTATCATCGAGCGTCGCCCTAAATGGTGGACACTTGCCGTAGTCTTTATTATGTGGATTTTGCTACTCGCCTGCACACTTTTTACAGGTGTAAAGTGTGTCAAGGATTGGTTTAGCGACAGTACAGCAACCATCGAAACCGTTGTAAATCCAGCCATTATCGAGCAGGCTGTAACGGAGATTCGCGAAGCCGCCGAAGAGCCTGCTATGGTTGTCGATTCGACCGAATACAAGATGCTCGTAGCCGACCCTACGGCACCAAGCATCGACCAATAGAGAGGTTGAATATCCTATTCGAAACAAAACCTATCACAAAGAGGCATCGATATTTCGCTCGTGTCTCTTTTTTTTGTACCTTTGAACGATATTTGCACTGCAACCAAATATGGCAACCATAAAAACCATAGGAATACTCACATCGGGAGGCGATGCCCCCGGTATGAATGCCGCAATCAGAGCCGTGACGCGTACCGCCATCAACTACGGTTGGCACGTCAAGGGCATTATGCGCGGCTACAAGGGTCTGATAACGGGCGAGATTATCGATTTTCACTCCGAGAGTGTCAGCAATATCATACAACGAGGCGGAACAATTCTCAAAACCGCACGATGCAACGAATTTCGCACGGCCGAGGGTCGCGCTTTGGCATATCGGAATATGCGTGCGGCCAACATCGATGCTCTTGTGGTTATCGGTGGTGACGGCACAATCTCGGGCGCACGAATCTTTGCCGAGGAGTTTGATATTCCGATTGTCGGCCTACCTGGAACTATCGACAACGACCTCTCGGGAACGGATAGCACCATCGGCTACGACACAGCACTCAATACGATTGTCGATGCTGTGGACAAATTGCGCGACACGGCAACATCGCACGAGCGACTCTTCTTTGTCGAGGTTATGGGTCACACGGCCGGCTATTTGGCACTCAATGGTGCTATTGCGGCAGGAGCCGAAGCCGCCATTATACCCGAAGCCGAGACCGAGGCCGACCAACTCAAAGTGCTTATCGACAATGGCTTTCGCAAAAGTAAGAACTCGGCCATCGTTCTCGTAGCCGAGAACCCTGCGAACGGAGGCGCCATGGGGCTTGCCAAGCGCGTCGAGCAGGAGTTTCCGCAATACGATGCTCGCGTCACGATACTCGGTCACCTGCAACGCGGAGGCTCACCAACCGCTGCCGACCGCATACTCGCTTCGCGACTTGGAGCTGCGGCTATCGAGGCTCTGCGCGAAGGTCAGCGCAACATCATCGTCGGTGTAAAGAATGGCGAAACGGCATACATTCCATTTACCCAGGCGTTGAGCCACACCAAAAGCGTCAAACGCGACAACATCGAACTTGTAAAGATACTTTCAATATAACCCACACTAAAACCAAACACAATTTATGAAGAGAGTAATTGGCATCGGTAACGCACTGACCGATATGCTTGTAAACCTCAAATCCGACGCCGTACTCGGCACCTATAATATAGCAAAAGGCTCGATGTCGCTCGTCGATAGCCACTTGCAATCCGAAATATCGAAATCGGTAGCAGGCCTACCCTATTCGTTATCGCTCGGCGGTTCGGCCGACAATACAATCCGCGCGATGGCTCGACTTGGCACCAAAGTCGGATTTATCGGTAAGGTCGGTAAGGATACGACAGGCGACTTCTTCGAGAAGGCGCTCGAAAATCTCGGTATCGAACCCGTAATCTTCCGTGGCGAACATCGCTCCGGCAAATGCGTATCGCTCATATCGCCCGATGGCGAACGTACAATGCTCACGCATCTCGGCGCAGCGTTGGAGATGAAGGCCGACGAGATTTCCAACTCCGTATTCGAGGGTTACGATTGCCTCTATGTCGAGGGCTATTTGGTACAAGACCACTCGCTTATCGAGTCGGTTGCACGTCGCGCCAAGGAGTGCGGTTTGCACGTCGCCATCGACCTTGCAAGTTTCAACGTCGTTGAGGAGAATCTCGACTTCCTGCGTAAGCTCGTCAGCAGCTATGTCGATATAGTCTTTGCCAACGAAGACGAAGCAAAGGTCTTTTCGGGCGAGGCAGAACCAATCAACGCACTGCAATACATATCGGAGTTGGCCCCACTTGCCATCGTCAAGATTGGTATGCGCGGTGCGCTCATCAAGTACAACGGCGAGGTTATTCACGTCGGCATTATGGCCGCAGCCAAACGCGTCGATACAACAGGTGCGGGCGACTTCTACGCAGCAGGTTTTATGTATGGCCTATGCGAAGGGTTATCGTTGCGCCAATGTGGTACGATTGGAGCAATCACAGCCGGTAAGGTTATCGAGGTTGTCGGCACAACACTCGGTGAAGAGGCGTGGAAGGAGATTGAGGTATATATCGAACGTATCAAGACCCAAAAATATCTATTCTAACGATGAGACGACTCCTGCTAACACTTCTCTTGCTCGTCGCAACAACGTTGGCCGCACTGGCCGAGGAGCGACGATTGCTGACAATGGAGGATGCCATACTCAATCGCGACCTCGTACCGCAGAACTACGACATACGCTTCAATAAGGAGAACTCGGCAATCTACGAACACACCAACGGCAAAGAGATTGAGCAGTACGACATTCGCACAGGAAAGTTGCTGTCGAGCAAGCCAATCCTTATCGGTATGCCTAACCCACTCCGCAACAAGGCTGGCGTATGGAACAACAATGTGGTATGGTATGATGGCGAAGGCAAAAAGCACAATATAACCGACTTTGCCGACAAGAATATTGTATGCGGACAATCTGTATCGCGCAACGAGTTCGGCATTGACGGTGGTCTATTTCACTCGCCCGACAATTCGCGCGTAGCATTCTATCAGAAGGACGAGTCGAGGGTTGCAACTTACTCGTTGGTAGACATTACCTCGATTAAGGGTAACTACCTGATTGATATCAAATACCCGATGAACGGTATGGCATCGGAGCACGTAAAGCTCGGCGTATATGACGTTGCAGCCAGGACGGTTGTATATCTCAACGTAACCGACTTCGACGAGGAGCGCTACCTCACAAACCTTTCGTGGTCGCCAGATTCGAAAACAATCTATGTGCAGGTGCTAAATCGCGCGCAGAAGGATATGCATCTGAACGCCTATTGCGCCAAGACAGGTGCTTTCATCAAGACCATTCTCACCGAGCAGAACGACCGCTGGGTAGAGCCTCGCAACCCTATTCGCTTTATCGACGACGACCGATTTATCTACACCACAGACAACCGCGACGGATATAAAAATCTCTACATTCACTCCCTCTCGAAGGGCACAACCGAACGACTAACAAAGGTCGATGCCGATGTTGCGTATGTTGCGCACAACGACCGCTCGGTCTTCTACTACTCGGCAGAGGTTTCGCCCGTAGAGCGACATCTGTTCAGCGTCTCGCTACGCAATGGCAAGACAAAGCAACTTACTCGTGGCGAGGGTTGGCACACCTGCACCGTTTCGGCTGATGGAAAATACTTCTCGGACAACTACTCATCGTTGAATGTTCCGCGCGTAGTGGCAGTAGGCTCGACCGATGGCAAGATTTATCGTGAGGTGTTCCGTGCCGACAACCCTGCAAAAGATTATAACTACTCGACTATCGAACTCGGCTCGGTGAAGTCGGCTTGTGGCAACTACAACAACCACTATCGCCTTATCAAGCCGCTCGACTTTGACGAGAACAAGAAATATCCCGTAATCCTCTACGTCTATGGCGGTCCGCACTCGCAGATGGTTACCAACTCGTTCCAAGCGCAGTTGCGTCGTTGGGAGATGTATATGGCGCAACGAGGTTATGTTGTCTTTGTGATGGATAATCGTGGTACGCTCAATCAGGGCGCCGACTACGAAAAGGCTATCCACCGCCAATGCGGAAAAGCGGAGATGGAGGACCAGATGGCAGGTATGCAGTGGCTACTCTCGCACAAGTGGGCAGACAAGGAGCGTGTGGGCGTTCACGGCTGGTCGTATGGCGGATTTATGACCATTTCGCTGATGACCCACTATCCCGAGGTCTTCAAAGTGGGCGTTGCGGGTGGTCCTGTAATCGACTGGAAGTGGTATGAGGTAATGTATGGCGAGCGCTATATGGAGACCGAAAAGACAAACCCCGAGGGTTTCGCAGCGACATCGCTCATTCCGCAAGCCAAGAACCTCAAAGGCAAGTTGCTGATTTGTCAAGGCGCGATTGACGATGTGGTGGTATGGCAACATTCGCTCTCGTTCGTCGATGCTTGCGTAGTGGCAAACGTGCCGGTTGACTACTTCCCATACCCTCGTTCGCGACATAACGTACGTGGCAAGTGGCGTGTGCATCTGATGCAGAAGGTAACCGACTATTTCGAGGACTATCTGCGATAGAGCATAGCCCACTTTCGGGGGGGGGTAGCTGACAAGAAAAGATATTTTAATATTAAAATATTTGAAAAACTATCGGAAAGTTGTATCTTTGCGCCATCATTGCAGCCGAAAATAATATCGTAAATCTCGGCACACTGCAAATAGGTTAAAGGTTAGGAAGAGTTAAATATTTTATCAAATGGATTTTGCTTGGTTGATTGAACTATTTACGGGCAATAGCATTGCACACGCCGTATTGATTACAGGTTTGACCATTGCGCTCGGTCTGTTGCTTGGCCGTATCAAATTCGGCTCGGTATCAATCGGTGTAACGTGGGTACTCTTTGTAGGTATCCTGCTTTCGCATTTTGAGTTGGGTATCGACCCGAGAGTTTGTGACTTTATCAAAGAGTTTGGTCTGATTCTCTTTGTCTATTCGATAGGCTTGCAGGTTGGTCCCGGTTTCTTCTCGTCGCTCAAAGAGGGTGGCATACGACTCAATATGTTGGCCGTAACAATCATAGCCCTCGGTTGCGCTACCTGCTATATTATCCACATCGTGACGGGCGAAGAGCTGACGACAATGGTTGGCGTTCTCTCGGGTGCTGTCACCAACACCCCGGGACTTGGTGCTGCACAGCAAACCATATCCGACATCAAGGGTACCGAAGCCGGCAACCTTAACAACACCCTCGCGCAAGCCTATGCAATAGCCTACCCGCTTGGTGTTATCGGCATTATTATCTCGATGTTGATTATTCGCTACCTGTTCCGCGTCAAGTTGGAGCGCGAGAAGGTGGTAGCCGAGCGAAGTGGCGGAGCGCAAACCATTCGCATCGACCTCCGCGTAACCAACAAGGGTATCGTTGGCAAAAGTGTCGAGGAGGTAGCGTTGATAGCCCGCAGTAAGTTTGTCGTAGCCCGTATGATACGCGACAATCAGCAACAAATCGTATCGGGTGAGACCGTCTTGCAAAGCGATGATATTCTGCGTGTCGTTATCCGCAGTAACGACGTAGAGTTAATCCAATCGCTTGTCGGCGAGCGTGTCGAAATCGACGATAAGGCTTGGCAGAGTGCAACATCGAACCTCGAAAAGCGCCGAATATTGGTTACAAAGTCGGCCATCAATGGTAAACACATTGCCGACCTGCATATCCGCGAGAGCTACAACGTCACCATCACGCGAGTTGTCCGCGCAGGTGTCGAACTCGTCGCAACCTACGAATTGCGATTGCAGATGGGCGACGTCGTAGTTGTCGTTGGTCGCAAGAACGACCTTGACCACGTTGCAGCAATCCTCGGCAACTCGGTGCGCCGTCTCGACCACCCAAATCTGCTTCCGATTTTCATCGGAATCTTCCTCGGTGTGTTGCTTGGCTCTATTCCGATTATGTTCCCCGGCATTCCACAGCCTGTCAAACTTGGTTTGGCCGGTGGCCCTCTGATTGTCGCAATCCTTGTGGCTCGATATGGTCCGAACTACAAACTCGTCACCTTCACGACCAACTCGGCTAATATGATGATTCGCGAAATCGGCATCTCGCTCTTCCTTGCGGCCGTCGGTTTGGGTGCAGGCGAGGGATTTGTCGATGCACTCACCAACGAGGGTTATTGGTGGATTCTATACGGTGCGCTTATCACCATCATTCCGCTGATTATTACGGGCTTCATCGCACGCAAACTGCTTCGCATCGACTACTTCTCGATTATGGGTCTGATGTCGGGCGCTATGACCGACCCACCGGCACTCGCCTATGCAAATACGGTTGGCAGCAACGACCGCGCCGCAGTTGCCTACGCAACCGTCTATCCGCTAACGATGTTCCTACGAATATTCACAGCACAAATCCTGATACTTATTGCACTATCGTAGCAACGAAGTGCTTGGCATAAAGAACAAGGGCCTGTCTAATATTTGGACAGGCCCTTGTTGTGTCAGAAGTTGTATAACAAGGTCGATATACCGATAACACCTATTAACTCCCCTCACGCCTCTAACAACCATCGCTGACGCCAAGCCAAGAGCGGACCGAGGCGGGCAAAGCATAGAAGAGGTCCGCTTGCGCGGTTTACTGAACGTAAATGAGCAAGCGGATTATGGAAGTATAACGCAGCTATCGCTGCTTAAAATGCGTTTTGTTAGCGCAGATTTTAGCGAGTAAATTTCACACCAAACAAAAAGCGAGTCCGCACGACACTCAAAAAAAAGCAGAGATGATTGAGGGAATTTCGTGCCAAACAAGAAGCCCGATGCGCAGCATAGTAGACCTATGTGAGCAATCGGGCTATCGACGTTTTGGTGAGAAATTCACCAATCAGAATGCTTTTTATGCGCCGAAGTTATCGTAAAGAATATTCTCCGGTGGCACTCCGAGCGAATCGAGAAGCTTCTCGACCGATGCAACCATCATCGGAGGTCCACACATAAGGTAGATACAACCCTCTGGGTCCTCGTGGTTTTTGAGGTAGTTCTCGAAGAGAACATTGTGAACGAAGCCCACCTTGTAGTCTACGCCTGCTGCATCGGCCTCTGGGTCCGGACGGTCGAGAGCAAGGTTGAACTTGAAGTTAGGGAAGTCGCGCTCGATTTCGGCATAATCCTCCAAATAGAAGGCCTCTTTGAGCGAACGTGCGCCATACCAGAAGGTAACAGGACGCTTGGTCTTCTCGGTCTTGAAGAGGTGCATAATGTGCGAACGCATAGGCGCCATACCTGCACCACCACCGATAAAGATGAGCTCCTGTGTATCAGGCAAGTTGTCTGGCAAGAAGAATTCGCCAAATGGACCCGACATTGTAATCTTATCGCCTGGTTTGAGCGAGTAGATATACGACGAGCAGACGCCCGGATTAACAGGCAACATCTTGCGGTCTGGACCAAACGGAGGAGTTGCGATACGCACATTCAGACGAATAATATCGCCCTCGGCAGGATAGGTAGCGCACGAGTAAGCACGAACCTGCGGCTCCGGATTGACCATCTTCAAATCGCGAAGGCCGAACTTAACCCAATCCTCCTCGTATTGTGGGTCTACGTCGATATCCTTGTAATCAACAGTGATTGCAGGAACGTCGATTTGGATATAACCACCCGAACGGAAGTTGAGGTGCTCACCCTCCGGAAGTTTAACGACAAACTCTTTGATGAAGGTTGCAACGTTGTGGTTCGACACAACCTCGCACTCCCACTTCTTGATGCTGAGTACCGAATCAGGCACAGCAATCTTCATATCCTCCTTAACCTTAACCTGGCAACCCAAACGCCAATGGTCGCGGATTTGGGCGCGGTTGAAAAAGCCCTTCTCGGTTGGCAACACATCGCCACCACCTTCGAGAACCTGGCACTTGCACTGGCCGCAAGCACCCTTACCACCACAAGCCGATGGAAGGAAGATATCGGCCGTCGCGAGAGTTGCGAGCAAGTTGCTACCTGCCTCAACCTCTACGACCTTCTTGCCATCGTTGATGTCGATGCTGACCTTACCCGACGAAGTAAGTTTTGCCTTGGCAAAGAGCAGCAGGGCCACCAACAGGAGTGTTACCGAAAGAAACGCTCCGATGGCATACAAAATCTCATTTATATTAATATCTGCAAAATTCATTTTTTAACTCTTTTGAAAGGTTCCACTTATTAGCCGAGTTTGATACCCGAGAAAATCATAAACGCAATACCCATCAAACCGGTAATGATAAATGCAATACCAGGGCCTTTGAGCGGTGCAGGAATCTTTGCATAGGTAAGGCGCTCGCGGATAGCAGCCATCATAACGATAGCAATCCACCAACCAATACCCGAGCCAAGACCATAGACTACCGACTGACCCAACGACGCAATCTCACCGGCATCGACCTTCTGCTGCATAAACAACGAACCACCCATAATGGCGCAGTTCACGGCAATCAACGGAAGGAAGATACCCAACTGGTTGTAGAGCGTTGGCGAGAACTTCTCGACAATCATCTCAACCAACTGTACAAACGCTGCAATAACGGCGATAAATACAATAAAGGTGAGGAACGAAAGGTCTACATCTTTGAGAGCCTCGATTGGCAACCACTTGTACAACGCACCCTCGGCGAGAACATACTCGTTGAGCAGGTAGTTGAGAGGCACGGTCATAGTCTGCACGAATGTAACCGCAGCACCCAAACCAAGCGCAGTCTTAACGTTCTTGGATACAGCAATATAGGAACACATTCCGAAGAAGAATGCGAACACCATGTTGTCGATAAAAATCGACTTAATAAACAAATTCAAAGTCTCCATATTCTATCCTCCTAATTTTCCTGTAAATCCTTTTTGAACGAACGGTGCGCCCAGATGATGCAACCTACGATGATGAGTGCCATCGGAGGGAAGAGCATCAAACCGCAGTTAGCGTAGACACCACCATTGTTGATGAACCAATCCTGTGGGATAAGCTCGAAACCGAGCAACTTACCCGAACCGAGCAACTCGCGGAAGAATGCGATAATAATCAGAATGAGTGCATAACCGGCACCGTTACCAATACCATCAAGGAACGAATCCCAAGGCTTGTTTTGCAATGCAAAGGCCTCGACACGACCCATCACGATACAGTTGGTAATAATCAGACCCACATAGACCGACAACTCTTTCGATACGTCGTATACATAGGCCTTCAACACCTGGTCTACAAGGATTACCAACGCTGCGATAACAACCAACTGAACGATGATACGGATTCGCGAAGGGACACCCTTACGCAAAAGCGACATCACAAGGTTGGAGAACGCCGTTACGACCATAACCGACAAACCCATAACAATAGCAGGTTTGAGTTGGACGGTAACAGCCAAAGCCGAACAGATACCGAGTATCTGAACGATGACAGGGTTATTGCCACTGAGTGGCGCTGTCAGATTTTTCAAACTATTACTTGCCATTGTTATCAGTGTTTATTTGGTTAGACTCACCCTCTACCGCAACCTCTGTCGAAGCCTCGGCCATAAGCTGACGCTTTGCATCGAAATAAGGCTTGTAGTAGTTAAGGCACTCCTTAATCATATTTGTCACACCTTCCGAAGTCTTTGTACCACCTGTGATGGCATCAACCTCGTGAGCACTTACATTACCCTCGGCATCTTTGGTTGCACCACCCTTCTTCAAGGTAATACCCACCAACTCATCGTTTTCATAGATGGTCTTATTGGCCTTGTACATACTCTGGTGAGCCTCGGTTGCAATCTCGGCACCCAGACCCGGAGTCTCGCCTTGGTGAGCAAGCACGATACCATTAACAGTATTCATATCCTCCTTCAAAGCGATATAGCCCCAGATAGGACCCCAAAGACCTGCACCATACATAGGTATAACAACGCAGTTATTCTTGGCAACAAAGATTGGATATTGGCCATTGCCGAAAGTCTCCTTCAACTTGTTGAGCGACTTGAACACCTCATTGACATCGGTCGATACCGCCTCGCCATTAGCGTTCAAAATCACAGCCTCGGCGATAACATCTTCGTATGCTACCTCCTCCGACTGTGCGCCCATCAGAGCCTTGACAATCTGCGACTTCTTCTCGTTGAGTTCGTTCTCCTTCTGTGTACCGCTCAACGACTGCGAAGCCACTGCAAGGAGAACTGCAACGATTACTACCATCACTACCGAGTAGATGATGATATATACATTACTATTTGTGTTGATTTTCATATCTCTATCCTCCTTATTTAGCGATTTTAACACGATTCTTACGACGACGGATATTAGCCTCAACCACAAAGTAATCAACCAGCGGAGCCAACGCATTCATAAAGAGAATCGAAAGCATCATACCCTCCGGATATGCAGGGTTAATCTCACGAATCAAGATTGCGATAGCACCAGTCAAGAAGCCTACAATATACTTACCTGTCGAGGTCTGTGCCGAGGTTACAGGGTCGGTAGCCATAAATACAGCACCGAAAGCGAAACCACCGATAAGCAACTGCATATAAGGCTCAACCTCCTTCGCGCCGATTGCACCAGCGTTAAAGAAATCGAACAGATAGGCCATTGCCAAACCGCCGACAAATACCGAAACCATAGTCTTCCACGATGCGATACCCGTAAAGAGCAAAATCACAGCACCGATAAGAATAGCCAAAGTCGAGGTCTCACCGAACGAACCAGGGATAAAGCCAAAGAATGCCTCCTGCCAAGTTGGGAGTGGAGCATCGGCAACAATCTTCTCCAAAGCGGTTGCACCCGTCTGTGCATCGAGAGCGGTTGGAACCTCGAACAGACCAAAGAAGTTGTTGTCGGTATACCAAACCTTCTCACCCGACATCTGCGGAGTGTAGGCGAAGAATACGAATGCACGCGCGAGGATTGCAGGGTTAAATACGTTCATACCCGTACCACCGAATACCTCTTTACCGAAGATTACGGCAAATGCAGTACCGAGGCCAATCATCCAAAGCGGAGTACCTACCGGCATAATGAGCGGAATGATGAAACCCGATACGAGGAAACCCTCGTTGATTTCGTGACCACGCATCTGGGCTGCGGCGAACTCGATTGTAAGACCAACAGCATACGAGGTGATAAGCATTGGGAGGAAGTTAGCCAAACCATAGAGGAAAGCCATATCCCAAGCCTCGAAACCGGCCTGACGACCCGTGTTGTAGCAACCGAACAACATTGCAGGCAAGAGAGCCAATACGACAACAATCATCGTACGCTTCATATCGTTACAGTCGCGAACGTGCGAACCGTGCTTTGTCGTGGCGTTTGGAGCAAAGAGGAATGTCTCAAAACCACCGAAGGTCGATTGCAAGAACGACAATTTGCCGCCTTTCGAGAAGGTCGGCTTCATTTTATCAAGAATATTACGAAGTGCCTTCATTATTCACCCTCCTTAATCATTAAGTTAATACCCTTGCGGAGAATCTCCTGCATCTCGGTCTTCGACGGGTCTACAAACTCGCACAATGCAATATCCTCCTCGACAACCTCGTAGATACCGAGAGCCTCCATCTTATCGAGGTCACCAACCATAATCGCTTTGAGGAGGTGAACAGGATAGATATCCATAGGCAGATACTTCTCATAGAGGCCCGTTACGACAAACGCACGCTCCTCGCCATTGAGATTGGTATCGAGATTATACTTGCGGTTAGGGAACAACCACGAGAAGTATGCTCGCGAAACCGAGAACTTCTTGAAACGAGGCATAGCCCAACCCATAAACTCATAGCAGTCGCCCTCCGGAATGAGAGTCAGCTGGTTCGAGTAGTAGCCCAGATAGCCATCAGCCTCAACCTTGCGACCTGTCAGCACGTTACCCGAGATTACGCGAGCGTGAGCATCGGCCTTAACGTTGCCGGCAACAATCGACGCAACCTGCGCACCAGCGATAACCTTGCAGTAGCAAGGAGCCGAAATCTCCGAACCGGTAACAGCGATAACACGGGTCATATCGACCTTACCCGAGAGGAACAAACGACCGATAATAGCAACGTCGGCAATATTGACGGTCCAAACCTTCTCGCCCTTGTTGATTGGGTCGATGTGGTGAATCTGCACACCAACATTACCGGCAGGGTGCTTACCACGGAAAGCGTGAAGCTCTACACCCGTAACCTTTGGCTCGGCCTTCTCGACATTGTACGAGAGATGAACCTTACCCTCGGTGAGGCGACGAAGCACATCGAAACCCTTCTGCAAAGCCTCCTGGTCGCCCGACAGCGCATAATCGTAGTCGGGAGCAAGCGGAGCAGAATCGAAAGCCGACACAAATATCGACTTCGGCATATCAGCCGGATTGGCGATAATACCATAAGGACGCTGAATGAGCAACGTCCACAAACCCGATTTCAGCAATAGGGCGACAATCTCTTCTCGCGAAGCCTTGGCAACATCGAGACGCTCAAACTCCTCGTATGCGATAGTTGCATCGGCAGTAACGGTAACAGAGAGGATACGACGCTTCGCACCACGATTGACAGCAGCAACAGTACCGCTGACAGGCGATGTGAAGAGAACTTCCGGCTTGTTCTTATCGAAGAACAACGGAGTACCCGCCTTAACCGTATCGCCAACCTTAACCAGCATCTTTGGAGTGACACCCTCGAAATCCAATGGCGAAACCGCGTACTCGGTCGATGCGGCTGCAACCGTCATCTTACGCTCTGCGGCACCTTGAAGTTTGATGTCCAAACCCTTGCACAGTTTAATGATTTTTGACATGTTAAAACTGTTTTGTTAATTATTGTTTGGTTAATATGAAAAATTAGAATTTCCCTAACTCTATAATATTTCGCCCGCGAAGATACGAATTTTTTTGCCTCATTATTCTCTTTTGTGTTATTATTTTCACAATTATTGTTATTTTTTACATATCTTTACGTTCGCTATGGTCGTAGATATTCACACGCATAATACGCACACTCACGCACAAACCATTGAGACTGTGGGAGTTCACCCCTGGCACGCATCAACCGACGACATCGCCGAAGTTGAGTGCCGAGCGGTCGCAGCCGACGCCATTGGCGAGATAGGTTTCGACTTTGCGTGCGACGTTTCACGCGAAGAGCAGGAGCGCATTTTCAGGGCGCAGTTAGCCATCGCCGAACGGCACAAAAAGCCCGTTGTTCTGCACTGCGTTCGCGCCTTTGAGGAGGTTATGTGCATATTGCGCAACTATCGTTTGAGGGCGGTTATTTTTCACGGTTTCATAGGCTCGACAGAACAAGCGCAACGTGCTGTTGCAGAGGGATATTACCTCTCATTTGGGGAGCGCACGTTCCGCTCGCCCAAAACCATCGAAGCGATGCGCCACACCCCACTCTCCTCGCTCTTTGTCGAGACCGACGAAAGCACGACTCCGATAGAGGCAATTTATGCCCGCCTTGCCGAGTTGCGAGGCGTTTCGGTTGCCGACCTTACGACCGCGACAAAAGAGAATTTCGAGAGAATTTTTCACTCTTAATTTTTAATTCTTAATTCATTTCACTACTTTTGTAAAAAAGGTAGCGAAATTATGTGGCTTGAACGTAGCAAACTACTCTTCGGCGAGGAGAAGATGCAGGCTCTGCAAAGGGCCAATGTGCTGGTCGTAGGACTTGGCGGCGTAGGTGCCTATGCGGCCGAGATGTTGGTACGCAGCGGCATCGGCAAGATGACCATCGCCGACTCGGATTGCGTAGGCGAGAGCAATATCAACCGCCAACTTATCGCCCTACATTCGACCATCGGCCGCCCGAAAAGCGAGGTGTTGGCCGAGCGCTTGCGCGACATCAATCCTGCGCTCGATTTGAGAGTTGTAAACGACTATATCAAAGACGAAAAGACCGACCTACTGCTCGATAGCGAAACGTTTGATTATGTGATAGATGCGATTGATACGCTATCGCCAAAATTGGCACTCATAAAGGGTTGTATCGACCGTGGTTACCCTATTGTCAGTTCGATGGGTGCAGGGGCAAAATTAGACCCGACGAAGGTCGAAATTTGTGACATTTCAAAGACCCATCACTGTCCGTTGGCGCATATGCTACGCAAGCGACTACATAAGATTGGTATTCGCAAGGGATTTAAGGCTGTATTTTCGGCCGAACCACCCGTCGAGGGCGCGATGGTTCTATGCGAAGAGCAAAACCACAAATCGCAAGTCGGCACCGTATCGTATATGCCCGCAACATTCGGAATCAGCTGCGCATCGGTAGTAATCAGAGAACTTATAGAAGAGACTAAAAACTAAATATGAAGATTGTATTTTTAGATGAATATTCGCTTGGCGATATGGATTTGTCGCCTATTAAGGAGTTGGGCGAATATGTAGGTTACGACCGCACCTCGAAGGAACAGGTTTTGGAGCGTTGCAAAGGGGCCGAGGTGGTCATTGCCAACAAGACTCTTTTGCGAGCCGACACACTCCGCTCTCTACCCGACCTTCGGTTTATCGCCATTGCTGCGACGGGAATGAACAACGTCGATTTGGAGGTGGCTGCCGAACTTGGCATCGGTGTAAAGAATGTTGCAGGGTATTCGACCTCGTCGGTTGCCGAGGCGACACTGACCTTTGCACTGTCGCTCTTCAAAAACACCGCCTACTTCGACAACTATTTCAAAGGAGGAGCATACGCCGCAACGGAGGATATATTCCACTTTGGCCGCCCTGTACGCCAGATGCGCGGCTCGAAATGGGGCGTTATAGGTATGGGCGCAATCGGTCGTGAAGTGGCACGCCTTGCCTCGGCTCTCGGTTGCGAAGTGGCATACACCTCGACTTCGGGCGCAGTGCGCAAGGAGGAGTATCCGCAGATGCCGCTCGAAGAGTTGCTCGGTTGGGCCGACGTTGTGTCAATCCACTGTCCTCTTACCCCTGCGACAAAGGGTCTGATTGGCGAGAAGGAGTTGCAAAAGATGAAGCCGACCTCGATTATCATAAATGTTGCCCGTGGCGGCATCATCAACGAAGAGGCTCTCGCCAAAGCACTGAACGACAGAACAATAGCTGGTGCAGGCCTGGACGTATTCTCGCGCGAGCCACTACATTCATCGCCACTCTACGACCTTACGGACAACTACGCACTCGTCGCCTCGCCTCACACTGCGTGGGCAGCCGACGTTGCCCGCAAAGAGTTAATTCGACGCATCGCCGAGAATATCAGCGAATACTTAAAAGGAGTTGAGAAATAATCTCAACTCCTTTTTTAGTATCATACTTTGTAAAAAGTCCTTACAATTCGTCGCTATATACCGCCCCCGGCAAATCGTGCTGATTGTATCGCGACGCCATCGACATACCATAAGCACCTGCGGTTTTGAGCGTCAGCAGGTCGCCTCGCTTGGTCAATGGAAGCGACACGTTCTCGTCGAAGACATCGGTACTCTCGCAAGCCGTACCCACGATGGTATATTTGGTACGTTGCTCACTCTCGGAGGTTATGTTCTCGATATTGTGATAGGAGCCATAGAGTGCCGGACGGATAAGTTCAGTCATACTTGCATCGACAATCACAAGGCGACGCCCCGTTGCTGTTGTCTTATTAAAAAGCACCTTTGTTATCAGCTCGCCACACTCGGCAACAATCGAACGACCAAACTCGAAATGCACCTCACGCTTACCGACGTGGAGGTGCTGTTTGATAATGGCAAACACCGACGCAAAGTTCGGAATAGGCTCATTTTCAGGCATATCGTAATTAACGCCCAAACCACCACCAACATCAACAAACTCCAACTCGAAGCCGAGGTCTGTGAGGTTTTTGACAATCACATTGACCTTGTTGCACATATTCTCAAAGACGTGCAACTCGCGAATTTGAGAACCAATATGGATATGCATACCGATAACATCGAGATTTCTCAACGCCTTAATCTCCTCGACGCTGGCCAAAATCTCCTCGTACGATATACCGAACTTACTATCGGCTTGACCCGTATCGATACAATGGTTAGTGCGAGGGTCGATGTCGGGATTGACACGCAAGCCGACACTTACGACCTTGCCCATCTCGCCCGCTATCTCGTTCACCACGTGCATCTCCTCGATAGACTCGCAGTTAATAGCGAAGATACCCTGCTCGATAGCGTAACGAATCTCCTTGTCGCGCTTACCAACGCCCGCATAGACAATCGTCTTTGGGTCGAAGCCGGCCTCGATAGCACAACGCACCTCGTTACCGCTGGCGCAATCGATACCAAGACCGTGCTGGCGAATAATCTGCAACAAACGAGGGTCGTAGTTAGCCTTGATAGCGTAGTGAATCTTGTAGTCGTATTTCGACGCCATCGACATCAGGCTCTCCAACGTCTGATGTAGCAATTCTACATCGTAGAGGTAGAATGGGGTTTCGTAGGTTGCCAACTTTGCGGCAACTTTTCTGCTCAACATACCTATTTATATACTACTTAAAGGTAACAAGCGAGTGGCCCTCCATCTCCTTTGGCTGTGGAACGCCCATCAACGACAGCACCGTTGGAGCAACATCGGCCAGGATACCGTTCTCGACCTTTGCCACACGCTCCGAAACAACTACAACAGGCACAGGGTTGAGCGAGTGAGCCGTATTTGGAGTACCGTCCTCGTTGATAGCATTGTCGGCATTACCGTGGTCGGCAATAACAACAACCTCATAGCCGTTGGCCTTTGCCGATGTTACGACCTTCGCCACACACTCATCGACAGCCTTTACCGCCTTCTCGATAGCCTCGTAGATACCCGTATGGCCAACCATATCGCCATTTGCAAAGTTGAGGCAGATAAAGTCGTACTTCTGCTCGTCGAGTGCGCCAACCAACTTATCGGCAACCTCGTATGCACTCATTTCGGGCTGCAAGTCGTAAGTAGCAACCTTTGGCGAAGCAACCAAGATACGCTCCTCGTTTTCGAACTTCTCCTCGCGGCCACCGTTGAGGAAGAATGTAACGTGGGCATACTTCTCGGTCTCGGCAATACGCAACTGCTTCAAACCAAGCGACGAAACATACTCGCCGATAGTATTCTGTACGTTCTCCTTATCGAACAAGATGTGCAAGCCCTCAAACGATGCATCGTATGGAGTCATACAGCAGTAGTAGAGCGGCATTGTGTGCATACCCTCTGCCGGCATATCCTGCTGTGTCAAGGCTACGGTAATCTCGCGAGCACGGTCGTTACGGTAGTTGAAGAAGATAACCATATCGTTTGGCTTGATAGTACCAACAGCGTTGCCCTCTGCATCAACCGCTACGATAGGCTTGATAAACTCGTCGGTTACACCCTCGTCGTACGACTTCTGAACTGCACCAACCATATCGGTAGCCTTCTCGCCTACGCCATCAACCAAGCAGTCGTAGGCAATCTTAACACGCTCCCAACGCTTGTCGCGGTCCATAGCATAGTAACGGCCGATAATCGAGGCAATCTTGCCTGTCGATTGTGCCATATGAGCCTCCAAAGCCTCAACAAAGCCCCTACCGCTCTTCGGGTCGGTATCACGACCGTCCATAAAGCAATGTACAAAGGTATTCTCAATACCATAGTGCTTCGAGATATCGCATAGTTTGAACAAGTGGTCAATCGACGAGTGAACACCACCATCGGACAACAAGCCCATAAAGTGAACATTCACGCCATTAGCCTTGGCATACTCAAACGCAGCTACAATCTCCTTGTTTTCCAAAATCGAACCACTCTTACAAGCGCGGTTAATCTTCACGAGGTCCTGATATACGACACGACCTGCGCCGATATTGAGGTGACCTACCTCCGAGTTACCCATTTGACCCTCCGGCAAACCTACATTCTCGCCATCGGTACGCAACTCGGCGTGCGGATTGGCAGCCGTCAGTGCGTTGATAAACTCGGGATTTGTCGAATAGATTGCATCGGACTTGGTATGATTTCCAATACCCCAACCGTCCAAAATCATTAACAGAACTTTGTTAGCCATATCTGTATAGTTTTTAATTTACATTTTAATTTTGCATTTATTGAAGCGCAGCGAAAATCAACGCCTTTGCCTTTTCGATAGCCTCGGTCAAGCCATCAGGATTCTTACCACCTGCCGTTGCAAAGAATTTCTGACCGCCACCACCGCCTTGGATAGCCTTCGCAGCCTCACGAACAACGGCACCTGCATCGACACCCTTGGCAACAACATCGTCGCCAAGCATAATTGTCAAAGTTGCCTTGCCACCTACATTCGAGCCGACAACCATAACGAGGTTCGACTTGTGAGTGCGCAAATTGTAGGCCAAGTTCTTCACGAACTCCGCAGGGCGGTGCATCTCGCGAGCAACAACAAAGTAGCCTTCCGTTTCAGGTGTGTTGGCCAAAATGCTATCCGTAAGAGTATTCAACTGCTCCTTCTGCATTGCCTCAACCTCCTTGGCAAGCGTATCGTTACTCTCGACCAGACGCTTGATTGCTGGAACGAGTTGCGAATTGCCGAGCATTGTACCAAGCGACGTAATCAAATCCTGCGCTGTATATATCATAGCCTCGGCCTTCTCGCCCGTAACAGCCTCGATACGGCGGACACCAGCCGAGATAGCCGACTCCGATACAATCTTAAACATACCGATAGTACCCGTAGCCGAGGTGTGGGTACCACCACACAACTCAACCGACTCGCCAAAGCGAACCATACGCACCTTGTCGCCATACTTCTCACCGAAGAGCATCATTGCACCTGCGGCCTGCGCCTCCTCCTGCGTTGCCTCGCGGTTCTCGTCGAGTGGCGAGTTGAGACGAATCTTGGCATTTACCTCGCGCTCTACGGCACGAATCTCCTCGTCGGTCATCTTCTGGAAGTGCGAGAAGTCGAAACGGAGTGAATCAGGCGATACCATCGAACCCTTCTGCTCAACGTGCGAACCCAACACCTTGCGCAATGCTGCGTGGAGAAGGTGGGTTGCGGTGTGGTTGTTGGCTGCGCTCTGACGCTTTGCAGGATTTACCACAGCACGGAATTCGGCCTCCAAATTCTCTGGCAACTGATTTGCGATATGGATAATCAGACCATTCTCCTTCTCGGTCGCAACAATCTCAATCTTCTCGTTGGCCGACTCGATATAGCCCGTATCGCCAACCTGACCACCCGAGTTACCATAGAATGGAGTACGGTCGAATACCATCTGATACGAAACCTTATTTTTGGTCTGCACCTTACGCACACGAGCAATACGGACATCGGCTTCGAGCGTATCGTAACCGATAAACTCCTCGCTCGACAACTCCGGAATAAGCTCCTTCCAATCGTCAATATCCTGGGCAGCAGCGTTACGCGAACGCTCCTTTTGGGCCTGCAACTCTTTGTCGAACTCCTCCAAATCAACCTCCACGCCGTGCTCCTTGGCAATCAACTCCGTAAGGTCAATAGGGAATCCGTATGTATCGTAGAGCAAGAATGCGTTTTTACCCGAAATCTTACCGTCGCACTCCTTGATAACACCCTCCAAGAGGTTGATACCCGTAGCGAGGGTGCGGAGGAACGATGCCTCCTCCTCCTCGATAACGCGCTCAACAAGCGACTGCTGCGCCTTCAACTCGGGATACTGCTCGCCCATCTGCGCAACCAAAGTTGGCACCAAGCGACAGATAAACGGCTCATTGAAGCCGAGATATGTATAGCCATAACGCACGGCACGACGCAAGATACGGCGGATAACATAGCCAGCCTTAACGTTCGACGGCAACTGACCATCGGCAATCGAGAATGCGATAGCGCGAAGGTGGTCGGCAATAACTCGCATTGCAACATCGGTCGCCTCCTCCTTGCCATACTCCTTGCCCGACATCTGCGACAAAACAGCGATAGTAGGTTGGAAAACATCGGTATCGTAGTTCGATTTCTTGCCCTGCATAATCATACACAGACGCTCGAATCCCATACCCGTATCGACGTGCTTTGCAGGCAACAGTTCGAGCGAGCCATTTGCCTTGCGGTTAAACTGCATAAAGACGTTGTTCCAAATCTCGATAACCTGTGGGTGGCCCATATTGACCATTTCGCGACCAGGCTTTATGGCAATCTCCTCGTCGTCACGCAAGTCGAAGTGAATCTCGCTACAAGGACCACACGGACCTGTCTCGCCCATCTCCCAGAAGTTGTCGTGCTTGTTACCGCGAATAATATGGTCCTCCGGCAGATATTTCAACCAATAGTCGTAGGCCTCCTGGTCGAATGGAACACCGTCCTCCTCCGAACCCTCGAATACGGTAGCATAGAGACGCTCCTTTGGCAACTTATAGACCTCGGTCAGCAACTCCCAAGCCCAAGCGATAGCCTCGGCCTTGAAGTAGTCGCCAAACGACCAGTTACCAAGCATCTCGAACATCGTATGGTGGTAGGTATCGTGACCAACCTCCTCCAAGTCGTTATGCTTACCCGATACACGCAGACACTTCTGCGAGTCGGCAGCACGGTTCCATTTACGCGGAGCATTGCCGAGGAAAATATCCTTAAACTGGTTCATACCCGCATTGGTAAACATCAACGTCGGGTCGCCCTTGACAACCATAGGTGCCGAAGGTACAATTTCGTGGCCTTTACTTGCAAAGAAGTCGAGAAATGCCTGTCTGATTTGGTTTGATTTCATCTGATTTATAATATTTATTCTTCTATTTTCGTTACTACTTTCGAATCATATCGAGCCTATTTCGATGATATTTTTCATCGCTACGGCACACCGATACTCATTCAGGTTGCAAAAGTATAAAATTTACACTAATTTTGCACCTATATAATTAAGAATATTGCGTTTTTTCGCCACAAAAACAGCAAAAACGACCCCTGCGGAGAGTACGATTGTGACAAACGAGCAAAACAACATACCATCGCCACAAGGTCAAAGTCGCAAAGGCTTTGCCCGATACTCTCTTTTGCGCGAAATTCTACTCGGCTTTATCGTTATCTCGGTGATAAATCTGGTAGCATCGCACTTCCTCTACACACCAAAGCTCTACTCTATCGACAACGACAATCGCGAACTCGTCATCAAGTATAACATTCTGCAAGACCGAATCCGTACTTTGCAGAGCAAAATCGACGATATACGCTACCGAGACCAACACGTCTATCGCATACTCTTCTCGGCCGATACGCTCAATATCAGCGGCATACACACCGCCTATCCCGATTCAAAATATGCTTCGTTACAGGGCGACGAATACTCGACTCTGATGGTCGGCACTTGGCGCGAGATGGACGCACTTGCCCGCTACACCTACGCCGCCTCGCGCTCACTCGACGAGTTGCAGATTTTGGCCAAGAACAAGGAGCGTATGTCGTTTGCAATTCCGGCTATCTGGCCAATCGACCGCACCCAACTCGAATGGTTCTACTCGTTTGGTATGCGAGCGCGACACCCGATATACAAGACCCGCAAGATGCACAAGGGCGTCGATATGTCGTGTAAGCGAGGCGTGCCTGTCTATGCAACGGGTGATGCCGTTGTACAGATGACCGACCAGGGTCGCCGTCGTCGAGGCTACGGCCGTCAGGTGTTGCTCAACCACGACTTCGGCTACCAAACCCGCTACGCCCACCTCAACAAGATTTTCGTCAAGAAGGGCGACCGTGTAACCAGAGGTCAAATCATCGGCGAGGTTGGCTCGACGGGTGGCTCAACAGGCCCACACCTACACTACGAGGTTATATATATGGGTCGCCACGTCAATCCGGTAAACTACTTCAACCGCAATATGACCAAAGAGGAGTATACGCAACTCATCGAAAATATGAAGCATAATACCGACCTCGAAACCGAATAATGACTATGAAACAGCGCGAAGATTTGGAGAACAAAGAGCGTCGTACGATACGCAACAACCTGTCACGACTTACCATCAAGTTGCTGACTTGGTTGGGTGCTATCCTCATCTATTTTGCACTCTTCTCGCTGATGTTCGACACCCCGACCGAGTACCATTTGCGCCACTCGACCGACAGACTTCGCGCCGAATATGACCGACTTTTGGAGCGATATGACTCGTTGAATTTGGTTGTTGAGAATGTCATCGAACGCGACCACAACATATTCGGAATACTCTTCGAATCGACCCCCTACGACTTCAACTCCGACTATGAACAGCAACGCGTAGCTCTTCACGAGCGATTGCTCGAACAATCAAATCGCAAGATGTATCGCGATATGACCTCGTCGGTAGACCGTCTTGAATCGACACTCACCGAGTTGGAGACAACCTACTCCACGCTACACTCTCGGCTCGAAGCAATGGGCGACCGACGCAACAATATTCCATCGATACAGCCCGTCATCAACCACAATCTGACGCTGCTGACAGCCGGTTATGGTATGTTGATGCACCCATTCTACCGCACACTGCAATCGCACCAGGGCATCGACTACACGATTCCCGAAGGTGAGCGCATATTTGCCACAGCCGACGGCACCGTTAAAGAGGTCCTGGGTCGCAATTCAACCTCGGGTATCACGGTCGTAATCGACCACGGCAACGGCTATACCACATCGTACAGCCACCTGCAAAGCGCAAAGGTTAAACGCCGTCAGAAGGTTCGTCGAGGCGACATCATCGCCCTCTCGGGCAACTCGGGCCTTTCGCTCGCGCCCCACCTCCACTACGAGGTGCGCTACGAGGGTGTACGCGTAGACCCGATACACTACTTCTTTATGGAGCTTACACCCGACGAGTATCAAAAAATCATACGCATAGCTCAATCGGGTATGCAATCATTCGACTAACCTGCGCAAACGACAATCGCAAGACTATGCAGACCAAACTCCTACTACTCGATTTCGACGGCACGCTCGCCAACACGGGTCGCGCAAATGCCGTATCCTACATCGAAACACTACGCGAAGAGGGCATCGAGATTGGTTTGGAGGAGTATCGTGAGCGATATTTTGGTATGCGTTGCCCCGAATTTCTTGCATCGCTTGGCTTCGACGACCCTCAACATAGAGCGCGTATCCGCCAGCGCAAGGTCGATATCTACCCTTCACATTTCGACCTGGTAACACTCAACACCCCGCTCTGGAACTTTGTACAAGCCTTTCGTGCTACGGGAGGACGGGCGTGGATTGTATCGACGGGCCACCCCGACAACATTGCCAACGTGATGCACCACCTCGGCATCGAAGATAGCTTCGACGGCATTTTGACGGGCAATGAGGTCACACACCCCAAGCCACACCCCGAGGCCTTTTTGAAGGTTATGGAGATAGAGAATGTAAAGCCCGAAGAGACCCTTATTTTCGAGGATTCGGAGATTGGATTGGAGGCAGCCAAAGCGAGCGGTGCAGCCTATATCAAGGTTGAACTCCTATTCTAACCACCCTGCTAACTACTCTGCCTGACGGGCGCAAATATCGATAAAGTCGCACTTTTGACAAGCTGCGACATCGGCACACTGCACAAATGGCAGGCTCGAATCAAACATCTCGGACAACACCGCCTCGACACGCTTTTCGAACTCCTCTTTGAACTGCAAATAGCTATCGCCGCTCGACTTTCGCGACTTATCGACAAGCGACGATGTTGCTTGCCCTTCGGTCATAGCACGCACATAGTACAACTCGGGCAACACATCACGCTCCGTATTGTGGTTGAGCATCATAGCATAGAGCAACGTGTTGATAAAGTTCGACATACGCTCGTCGGCCTTACCATTAAACAGCGCATCGACGCTACCAAATTCGAGAACCGGCCTACCGGTCTTGTAGTCTATCACGCGCAACATTCCATTATCGAGCGAGTCGATTCTATCGGAGAAACCTTTGAAGCGAAGGGAGAATTTGCGACCATCTGACTCAAACGGAAAATCGCAAACGACCTCCGCTTCGAGAGCCGACACTGCAAAATCGTTGCGACGCATATCATATTGCAGCACATTATCGCGCAGATAGCGCAACACTATATCTCGAATAATTGCTATTTCGCCCGTGAGCAATACCTCTCGCTTTGACGCGCCATTATAGTAGCACTTTGCGATAGCCTCATCGACTGCCCTCTCGACACTACCATCGGCTATATGTCGCTTAATCGATTGTGCCGGATTAGCCTCATTGAGCAGTGGTGTGTAGAATAGTTCGGCCGATTTGTGGAAGATATTACCAAAGAGCATATTATCCACCTCCTCGGTAAGTTCGTTCTCAACCTTCAACCCCGCAATCGAAGCAAAATAGAACTTCATCGGGCATTGAACATAGCGCGAAAATGCCGTTGGCGACATTGCTCGCCTTCCATCTGTAAAACCCAGCAGTCTATCCATCACACGCTCGCCCTTTTCGACCGTAAGCGGTGGCGCTGTTGAGGTGTGGACATTTACGCCGACTTTGGTATAGGTTATCGGTATCGAAGTTTCGTATTCCAACTGACGGATATAGCGGCTCGGCTCGCCAATACTGCCATCGTCCGACGATGAACAATAGAGCAACCAGACTCGCTCGGCACGCTGAATAAGTCGATAGAAGTAGTAGGCATAAACGCCTTCGTGATGCTCCGACGTTGGCAAGTCGTATCCCATACGGAGATTGTGCGGAATAAACGACGAGTCGGCAATTCGCGCACCAGGGAAGGTTGAATCCGACATCGACAAGACCAACACATTCCGAAAATCGAGGTTACGCGTTTCGAGGATACCCATTATCTGCAAACCCTCCAACGGCTTTCCGCTAAACGGAATCTTAACACCTTGAAGATGACGACGAATAATGACATAGCAGACCTTTAACGGCAACTCCATACCACACTTCGACACCATATTGCGAAGACGAACCAACTGCTCGACCGCAAGCGACAAGTATTCGGAACGATAGCGCACATCACAACCCGAGTATTCGCATTGTGCAACACGACTCAACACCTCAACCAAATAGTCCAGCAATGCATCGCTATCGGTCACAGCCGTAAAGAGAGCATCGAGCAATGGCGTTGGCGACAGCATCGACTTCGGGGCATTAAAGATACGCTCCTCCAAGATTCGTCGACGGATTGCCGCAATCTCGGTTGGAGCGGTCTCGGCTATATAAGGGTGAGTCAAAAGACCCTCTATATCGACGTGGTAGAATGTCGCATCGCCCTCCCTGTTATGAGCGTGGCTCTGCAACTCCAAAAGGCGCTCTACGAACGAGTAGGTCAGCGTATTACGCAGTGGATATCCCATCGTAACATTGACTTTACCCAACTCCTCGGGCAGAGCATAGAGCAGTGGCATCAGCAGATTTTCGTCGGTCAGTACCACTGCCGTATTTTTATCGATAGGTCGCTGACGGCCCTCCGCATCACGACCGGCAATATCACGCAAAATCGAGACTATATGTTTGCATTGCGCAACGGCAGTTGTCGTCGATACGACGTCGATTGACTCGATATTCTTAAAGTTGTCGCACGAAATTTCGTCGGCCGAAGCAAATCGCTCGACATTCTTGGCAACAAACATACCGGCTTCGTGGCGATACAAAGCTCGCGAGTCGGTATAATAGAGGTCGTAGTCCCAATAGAAATCGACACGGCAGTTGCGCGACATATAATCCAGCAGCACCTGCTCGCACTTCGACAGCGCATTAAATCCCGCTATAACATAACGTGACTCGGTAAGCAGAGGCTCGGTTGTCGAAGAAATACGGTCGGCAGCCTCGCGGTAAATCATACCCTGATAGCCTATACCCAATTCACGCAGGCGATTGCGATACTCCTCGTATATGGTGGCAAGCGTACGCCAGATAGCCAAAAATCGGCGCTTCTGCTCCGACACAGGCCCCTCGCCGCACAACGCACCCCAGAACTCGCGCACGAAGCGCAGTTGCGATGGTGTAAAATAGGACACGTCCGACTCTATCTCCTTGATATCGTATATATTGCGAAACAACATCGAGGCATCGACACAATACTTATCAATCATATCGAAGTCGGAAATAAGCACCTCGCCCCAATGGTAGAAACGGTCGAAACTCTCGGTGTGGTATTTCGAATAGATGCGATAGAGTTCGACAACCAATCGCAGACGGTCGGCCGATTGCAGAGTCGCAACCTCCGACATCAGGTCGTCCATCGAAGCGAAACGCGGAGACCACATTGGGTGGTCGGCAATTTTGGAGAGTTCGTCACAAAAGAAGAGGCGCGCACGTTGCGACGGGAACACTATCGTAAGCGACGAAAGTTCTTCGCCATATTTATTGCTCAAACTATGAGCAACCTCCGACAAAAAGCTCTCCATAACCACTAATCAACAGCCACAATATCGCCACCAAAGAGCGAGTTGCGATTGCGAATAATACGAGGGTGACCCTTATAGAATAGTTTTGCCGAGGTCGAGGTAACAGCCTCCAATCGCTCGGTGACGGTCATTTTCAACTCGGCACCGTGCGAAGCATTGACATTGAGAGCAACTGTTTCGAGCGCAAATGCATCGACCTTTGCGGTCGATACCTCGATTTTGAAATATCGCGACCGACCACTCAAAATCAATGCACTCTTACCTGTACACTCCACACTTGCATCGAGCGTCTCTATCGGCAAGGTTAGCACTGCGCCACCCGAAACCGAGACATCGAGGATATTGCCCTTAACTGTGTCCTCGAATTTGGCCGTTGCGTGGGAGACTTTTATAAAATCGAGGTTCATAAAATAGAGCGTCACCTCGGTCTGCGCTGTGGTAAGTTTTGTATCGAAACGCTCGGTGATATTCAGCACCCCGTTCTTATCGATTGTCGCACGGAAACGCGATGCGAGATTACCCTTCGTATCATATACGATTTTCAACTCCTCGGGCGATGTAACCCTCTTGAAACGGATTGTCATCGGACCATCGACCGACACCTTCGTAAACGGTGCAAGCCAATCGGTTTTAGGAACCGACACCGCAGCGGCTTGTGCAGCGGCAACCAACGTCGAATCGGCACCAACAGGAGTGAACCCCTCCCTCGTCTGACCCATTGCGATTGGGGCCACAGCGAGGAGCAACATCAATATCATAAATCTACACTTCATAATCAACTTCTTTAATTTCGAGTAGGAAAGATAGTGCTTTTTTTGCAAACAGCCAACTATCGTGGCCAAAAAAAATAGATTTGCGACCGCTCCCACGCCTTCTTTGTCCAAACTTTTTGAGTTTTTAGGCAAAAGATTTGGCGCAAGACGTTCGATTTTACGATGAAATCGTTATCTTTGTCGATAAGATGAATAGCAACGCAAAAGCCCTAATTTTGAATGCAAGTGCCGGTTCGGGAAAGACCTATCGCCTTGCCTACAAATACATACTCGACGTGCTTGGCGACCAACCCGACGCTGTCGGTGGCGGCTTTAACCAACACGCATATCGTCATATCCTGGCCGTAACCTTCACCAACAAGGCTACCGAGGAGATGAAGTCGCGTATTCTCAACCAAATCCACCTACTTGCAATCGGCAAGCCGAGCAGTTATCTCAAAAAACTTATCGAGGAGACAGGATTGAGCGAAAAGGTTTTGCGCGAACGAGCATTGCGCGTTCGACGTGCTATTCTCCACGACTATTCGCGCTTCTCGATTCTAACCAACGACACCTTTTTCCAACGTATTCTGCGAGCATTTGTCAAAGAGTTGGGCGTCGAGATGAACTACTCAATCGAACTCGACACAGCGCCAATTATCACAAAGAGTGTCGATGCACTTTTGGAGAGCATTGACAGCAATGCCGACCTGCAACGTTGGGTTCACGATATGGCACAAGACCGCATCGAAGCAGGTGAGCGCTGGGATATACGCGAAGGCATTATGCGCCTTCAACGCGAGTTGTTCAAAGAGAATACCAAAGGTCCGATTGAGCGCATCAAAGACAAAGAGGAGTTGAAGCGCATCGTATTCCGCTACACAACCAAGGCTGACCAACAAATCGAGGCCCTGCGCGAATTGGCACAACAAGCATCGGCAGCAATTAGCGAGGCCGGATATTCGCATAGCGACTTCTCGCGTTCGTTTACCACCTACTTTGACCGCATCGCCACAGGCGACACAAAGGCTCCGACGCCAACTGTTTTAGCCCACGCTTACGACCTTCCGGAGCAGTGGTTTGCAAAGAACAAGCGCACTCCGCAACTCATAGCCCTGGCCGAGCGGTTACAACCGATGATGGCTCGCATTGTCGAGATTCACACCCTGGCCAACTCCCGCAACCTGCTACTCCAAAACTATCGCAGTTTTGCCCTGCTCAACGACCTATATCGCAAATCAGTCGAAATTTGCAAAGAGGAGAATACGATGCTACTCTCCGAGACGAAGCACACAATAGCCGAGTTTGTCACCGAAAGCGACGCTCCTTTCATCTACGAAAAGGTTGGCACTCGCTTCGAGCGTTATATGATTGACGAGTTTCAGGACACGTCGTTCAAGGAGTGGAAAAATTTTCTTCCGCTGTTGCGCAACGCAATGTCGCAGAGTGCCAATACAGCCGTTCTACTCGTAGGCGACATCAAGCAGTCGATTTATCGTTGGCGTGGTGGCGACTGGAAAATTCTCGGCAAGATTGCACCCGAAGATATAAGTCAGGGTGGCATTGAGTATGCTACCGAGCCATTGAACGACAACTATCGCAGTCTGCATCGCATAGTCGAGTTCAACCGCGACATCTTCGATAAACTCGTTGCCGACGACAACACCCGACTCAACACGATGCTTGACTCGGCATTGGAGCGTAGCCTCATATCGCAACAGAAGCACCAACAACTCTACAACACCATCGCCAACGCCTATGCAGGCCACGGCCAGACAGCCAAGCGCGAAAGCCTTCACGAAGGTTATGTTGCGGTGACGGTCTACGACGATGAGCCCGACATCGTTGGGTGCGTAAAGAGCGTAATCGACCAGGGTTACAAGCCTTGCGACATCACCATACTCATTCGTCGCAAGCGCGAATCCTACGCAATAGCCCAACAACTATTGGCCGCAGGCAGCGAAGATGAGCGTTACCGCTTCGACATCACGACACAAGAGGCTCTTTCACTCAACAACTCCTACGCCATATCGTTTATACTTGCCGTTATGCGATTGGCTGCAAACCGCAACGACTCGATTAGTCTGGCCATATACAATCGTTATCAGAACGCCTGTCGTTTCGACGCTACATTAAGCGACGAGGAGGTTGCATTCCTCGATACGCTTCGCGTAAGTTCGCCAGAGGAGGCCTTTGAGAAGATACTTATTCGCTACAACTCTATCCTCGCACCTCATACCGCCTACATACAGGCCCTGCACGAACACGTTGCAAAGTTCAGTACGACAAGGGTTGCCGACCTGGGTCTATTCCTGCGCTGGTGGGAGGAAAATGGCGAAGGCAAATCGGTCGGTGTAGAGCGCAACGAGAGGGCTATTGAGATTATGACCATACACAAGGCCAAAGGCTTGGAGAACAAGGTCGTAATTATCCCTCACTGTGATTGGTCGCTAAAACCTGCCACAGATTCAGGTCGCATACAGAATACCGTTTGGGCAACTCCGTCGCAAAAGAGTGGTATCGCCGACCTCGACAAATTCCCGATTTCGTTCAATTCAACCGTCGAGGAGTCGATATTCTCCGAAGCCTTCTACGAGGAGAGTGTCTATTCGCACGTCGATGCTCTCAACCTACTCTATGTAGCCTTTACCCGAGCAGGAGAGCAACTACACATATTCGTACCCAAGAAGGGTGACTCGGCCAAAACAAAGGCTTCGACAGTTGGCGCTCTGTTGCACAACGCACTCGACCTTTCGAGTGGCAAATACGAATACGGCACATTCGACACTCCGGAGCCGGAATGTGACAAAGGGAAAAGCGATTCGCAGCGAGGCGAAAACAAGGTGGTACGCCTCAACGACTACCCTTCATCGGAGGTTGTACAGCGTTTAAGCACCGATGAAGCTCGCTACTTCGACGACGTATTGAGCGGACGACTCTCGCCACGCAACGAGGGTATATTGCTGCACAAAATCTTGGAAAAGGCCGAGACCCGAGACGATATTGCCAAAGCCGGCGAGGAGGCTGTTGCCAACGGTCTGCTCTCGGAGCAAGAGTGGCAACGACTGCTACATACCATCACCCAGACGCTCGACAGCACGATTGCCGGCGAGTGGTTCGATGGCAAGTGGACAACCATTCGCAGTGAGGCGGGCATAATCTCGCTTAACGACGGCATAAAGCGACCCGACCGAGTGATGATAAGCGACGAACGTACGGTTGTCATCGACTACAAATTTGGCGAGCGCAGTCGAACTCACCGCAAGCAGATTGGCCAATACATCGCTCTTCTGCGCGAAATGGGCTACAAAAATATCAGCGGCTACGTCTGGTATATCCGCGAGCAACATATCGCCAAATACGACCCTACCGATTTCGCCGACGAGAAATAGGGCTTGTTTTGAATATTTTTAGTATCTTCGCACAATGAACCGAAAATCGATATTCAACATCATACCTCGTCAATTCCGCGTGAGGTCGTTTGTCGTAACATTTACGATTCTATTGCGTGCGCTTCTCAACTTCGTGGGACTTGCCGCGCTGTTGCCCGTTCTATATCTGATACTCGACGTCGAGGTTATCCACTCCAACGCTTGGCTCGATGCAGCCTATCGCTATTTTGGCTTCACCTCCGACACGACATTTGTTATCGCGGTAGCTTGCGGTGTGGTGCTGTTTATCGTCGTAAAGTGCCTTGCCAACCTTTGGCTTTATCGCATCGAGCGCGACTTTATCTACAATCTCTATCGCTATCTGTCGCGCAACCTATATATCGACTATTTCAATCGCGGCTTGGGCTTTATCAAGTCGTCGAACTCGGCAGTCTTGGCCCGCAATGTCAATGTTGTTTGCTACACCTTCGTAGCAGGTGTGTTGCGCCCGATTGCGACCATATTCAGCGAGGTTATGCTCTTTGTGCTGATTTTCGCCTCAATCGCCATATACAACCCGATAGCATCGTTGCTGACAATCGCGATATTTGTTCCGTCGGTATGGATATATGTCGCATTGGTCAGAGGTCGCGTCAATCGCTACGGCAAGATGGAGAACGAGGCACAACGCACCAAATACCGCGACGTTGTCGAGACCTATCGTGGCTATGCCGACATCACAATAAACAACGCCTTCGATAGTATGCTCGCGCGTTTCGACCACAACATCGACACCATTGTCAGCGTCGGAGCAAAGAATGCCACCGTATCGACCCTTCCGCAGATATTCACCGAGATTGGACTTGCGGCCGGTATGGCTCTCTTCGTATCGTTGAGCGTTGGTTTGGAGAGCAGCGATATGAAGTTACTCTTCGGCATATTTGCCGTTGCGGCATTGCGACTGATGCCATCTATTCGCGCCATAATGGGCAGTTGGACCTCGCTGCGATACAATCGCTACACGATAGACATCATAGGCGAAAACTCGCCATCGACACAGCCGCAAGTCGAGCACCACAGCACCGAACGTTTTGCGTTATGCAACTCGCTTCGCGTTGAAAATCTCTCGTTCCGCTTCGACGATAGCGACAACGACACAATAGCCGACCTGTCATTCACTATCAACAAGGGCGAAAGGGTTGGTATCAACGGTCGTTCGGGCGCTGGCAAGACCACGTTGTTCAACCTATTGCTCGGCCTTTATAAGCCGACCAAAGGTACTATCTATATCGACGACGAGCCACTTACGGAGGAGAATCGTCGCAAGTGGCAGAACTCGATTGGCTACGTCTCGCAGCACGTCTTTCTGACCGACAGCACCCTGCTTGCCAATATTGCGCTTGGAGAGGAGAGCGACCAGGTCGATATGGAGCGTCTGCGCGAGGCAGTGCGTATGGCTTCGCTCGAAGAGTTTGTCGCACAACTTCCATCGGGACTCAACAGTCGCATTGGCGAGTGTGGCGCATTGCTATCAGGCGGACAACGACAGCGCATAGGTATTGCGCGCGCACTCTACAAGGGTGCCGACGTACTCTTCTTCGACGAGGCAACATCGTCGCTCGACAACGCCACCGAGCAGAGTATCAACGCCTCAATCGAGGCCCTTTCGCAGGCCAACAAATCGCTCACGATAGTAGTTATTGCCCACCGCGAGAGTTCGCTATCGTATTGCGACAAGATAATAACCCTGAATAACCAACAACAATGGACTATATAGTTGCACAATACCGAATACGCACCGAAGGCCCTTGTGCCGACCTTGCAGCGTGTGGCTTACGAAGTTTTGCCCCTTTTGCCGTCGAGGAGGATTTGAGTCTCGATGCTGCGATGACGCTACGCCCCGACACAACGTTACGCTTGGAGGATTTTGAGCCTCTGCGCGAACTCCACCGCTTCGGATTCGAAGAGGATTTGGCCGAGTGTTGCCTCTACTCATTCGACCGAGGCTACCTCTTCACAATGGCCAAAGGCGAAGAGTTGCACATCTTCGTTAAGGAGAACGGCTCGACCATTATTCGCTCCAACTATACCCGCTTCGAGCGTATCGACCTCTCGCTACTGCGATTCGGCCTCTGGATTTCGTTCGGACTCTGCACCGCACCACTTGGAGCGATAGCCATTCACTCGTCGGTAATTGTCAAGGACGATAAGGCCGTACTCTGCTTGGGCGAGTCGGGAACAGGCAAAAGCACCCACACACGCCTCTGGCGCGAGAATATCGAGGGTGCGCACCTGCTCAACGACGACAGCCCGATTATCCGTATGGTCGATGGTGTTGCCACCGTATTTGGTTCGCCGTGGAGCGGTAAGACCCCTTGCTACCGCAACCTTTGCTACCCTATCGGCGGCTTCATCAGATTGTCGCAAGCCCCACACAACCGCATCAAGCGACTCTCGATACTCAACGCTATCGGTGCGCTTCTGCCGTCGTGTCCGCCAGCATTTGCCTACGACGAGCAACTCCAAGACTCGATTTGCGACACACTCTCGGCTATGATTGGCTCGGTCGGCGTCTATCATCTCGAATGTCTGCCCGATGCCGCAGCCGCACAACTGTCGTACAACACAATCCTCGGCCAACGATGAAAAACAAATCGTGTAGCAACCGTGAGACCTTCTCGGTAGTGCGTGACCTGCTCGTCGAGGGGTCGCAAGTAACTGTCAGGGTTAAGGGGCAGAGTATGCTCCCCTTCTTCCGTAGCGGCTCTACCGTATTGCTACGCCCGATTCGCGAGGAGGATATCAAACGACTCAACGTCGTATTTGCCGACACGGGCCACAACTTTGTCATACATCGCATCATCGGCTTCGACGACAAGATGGTCACGCTGCTTGGCGACGGCAATATCTATGGCACCGAGACTATGCCTCGCGACAAGGTCTATGGCATTATCGACTGCTCGGCTACGCACCTCTTCTTTGCCCGCATTTGGCTATGGCTGCGCCCCGTACGTCGTTTCCCACTCGCCATCTTCCGCCGCATAACGCCGAGATAGAATACTCCTAATAACATAAAAGACGCTACGATTGCTCGTAGCGTCTTTCGTAATTTAGTATCAACTACTCTTTACTTGGTAAACTCAATAACTGTACCAGTTGCAGTGTAAGTTGTGTGATAATAGAATGGAGGAACACCCGATATAGCCCGCTTAACATTGATGTTAATAATAGTCTGCGAGCCTGTCAGGTTTGCATTCTTAAACATCTCGCCAACAGCATTGGAGCGAATCGACTTCTGCGAGCAACCGCCAATACCGAGCACCTGAGTAATGGTAGCTATACCTTCAGCCTGGCCAACAACCGTGAAATTTTTCTGCGAGAGTAATACCTCAGTCTTTGCAACGCTTGCATTCGAAGAAGAATACATGTGTGCCGAACAACTGGTCAACAACAACGCTCCCAAAACGAGCGCAAAAGTTAAAATTTTCTTCATAATAAAATGATTTAATAGGTTTATACATCTCAAATATATTAACACTAATAATAATATCCAAAAAATCAAAAAAAAACTTCATCGCCATCCGATACCCCTTATATTGGAAAACAAAAATCCAGCTGAATGGAGATTGCCAGGAACCGAACGACTCTCGCAATGACGAGCATGCACAAAAAAAAGCTACCACGATTGCTCGTGGCAGCTTCGTATTTGAGTCTTACTCTAATTAGTCAGCAAGCGAAACTCGCTTGAATACGAGAACCTTTGCCTCTGCATCAGCAGCCTTGATAACCTCCTTAACGGCGGTCTTGCCATCGCCCATCTGGTAGCCCTGCTCCTCGAGAGTGTTCTCCTTGAGGAACTTCTGAACACGACCCTTTGCGATGTTCTCAATCATCTGCATATTGAGGTTTGCAGCCTTGGCCTCACCTACAGTCTTGATGATCTCGCGAGCCTGTGCAGCCTGCTCGGCTGTGATCCAACCCTTCGACTGGTTCGACTCGATGTGATCCTCTGAATCAACGTGTGCTGGGTTGATGCCAACCTTTGTGAGAGCAGCGTTGATATCCTTCTGGATAAGCTCTGCCTTGGTCTTCTCAACTGCAGTCTTGAACTCTGCATCGAGAATGCTCTGCTCAACATTTGCAGCCGATACAGCAACTGGGTTCATCGAAGCAACCTGCATTGCAACGCCCTTCGCAACCTGTGCATCGAGCTCCTTATTGAAGCCAACGATAGCAGCAAGCTTACCAGTGATTACGTGCATATAAGCCGAAATATATGGAGCCTCAATAGCCTCGTAACCTGCAACAACATGCTTCTCACCTGTCTGACCTGTGAGCTCGGTAACAGCAGCCTCTACAGTACGACCATCAGCAAGAGTGCAAGCCATAAGGGCCTCCTTATTTGATGGGAAGTTAGTGATAGCTGTATCAGCGATAGCCTGTGCAAGTGCCTGGAAGTCAGCATTCTTTGCCACGAAGTCAGTCTCGCAACCGAGGCCTACTACGATAGCCTTACCCTCGCCAACCTTTGCAATAACCGCACCCTCGGAAGTCTCACGGTCAGCACGCTTTGCTGCGATGAGCTTACCCTTCTCCTTAATGATCTCCTTGGCACGCTCGAAATCGCCTTCAGCGTCAACAAGAGCCTTCTTGCAGTCCATCATACCGGCACCGGTCATCTTACGCAACTTCATTACATCAGCTGCCTTAATCTCTATTGCCATAGTTTTTCTGGTTTTCTTGGTTAATAATTATTCAGCTTTTGCCTCCTCGGTTGCAGCTACAACCTCGGCAACAACTGCCTCCTCGGCATCAATAGTAGCCTTTACGCTCTTCTTGATACGGGTCTTTGGCTCCTTCTTTACAGGGGCCTCGGTGTTAGCCTCGGCTTCGAGTGCCTCCTTCTCCTTTTCGAGTTTACGCTCCTCTACGCCCTCGGCGATAGCAGCACAAACTGTGTCGAGAATGGTTGCGATTGACTTTGTCGCGTCGTCATTTGCTGGGATTACATAATCAATGTCGGTTGGATCACAACAAGTATCTACCATTGCAAATACAGGGATATTCAATCGCTTTGCCTCCTTCACAGCGTTCTGCTCCTTCTGCACGTCGATTACGAACAATGCAGCAGGCAAACGGGTAAGGTCGGCGATAGAACCGAGGTTCTTTTCGAGCTTCGCACGCTGACGCGAAATCTGCAACTTCTCACGCTTCGAGAAGTTATCGAACAGACCATCGCTCATCTGCTTGTCGATAGTGGCCATCTTCTTAACGGCCTTTCGTATAGTTGGGAAGTTTGTCAGCATACCGCCTGCCCAACGCTCTGTAACGTAAGGCATACCTACTGCCGACACTTTTTCGGCAACAACTTCCTTTGCTTGTTTCTTGGTTGCTACGAACAACACACGACGACCACCTTTGGCAATCTGTTTGAGTGCAGCAGCAGCCTCATCTAACTTTACAACAGTCTTGTGAAGGTCGATGATATGGATACCGTTCTTCTCCATAAAGATATATGGAGCCATTTTTGGATTCCACTTACGCTTCAAGTGGCCGAAATGTACACCGGCTTCCAATAATGTATTAAAATCTGTACGAGACATTTTTGTTTTCGTTTTTTTGTTAATTTTAATTCTCTTTTCTTCAACTCCACAGTAGCAATCCTTGATTGGTCCGAGGAGTTTTCCGCGACAGGGCAACCGATAACGTAGTACCTATATAATATATAATAAATAGCGTAGTCGTTACGATTTGAGGACCCTTGTCGTGCTTTGCCGAATGTTGGTTGCAGTAAAGATTAACGCTTACTGAACTGGAACTTACGACGTGCACCAGGCTGACCAGGCTTCTTACGCTCAACCTCACGGGCATCACGAGTAAGGAAACCGTTCTTCTTCAAAACGGCGCGATACTCTGGATTGATTTCGCACAATGCACGTGCGATACCCATACGTGCAGCCTCGGCCTGACCCTTAATACCGCCACCTACGAGATTTACTACTACGTCGTAGTTCTCGGTGGTTTCGGTTACGAGCAACGGCTGTTTTACCTCATACTGAAGAATGTTCAGCGGGAAATAAACTGCAAGTTCCTTCTGGTTGATTGTAATGTTACCAGTACCCGGCTTCACGAATACGCGAGCCACAGCGGCCTTACGGCGACCAACGGTGTTTACAACTTCCATAGTGTTTACTTAATCTCGTTTAACTTAATTTCCTTTGGGTTCTGTGCAGCGTGTGGATGCTCTGCGCCTGCATAAACCTTCAAGTTCTTCAAAATTGCGCTGCCAAGGCGAGTCTTTGGGAGCATACCGCGAACTGCCTCCTCGATAACAACTGTCGGCTTACGGTTCAAAAGGTCAGCAGGAGTAGCAAAACGCTGACCACCAGGATAGCCGGTGTGACGTACATAGACCTTATCGGTCAATTTCTTACCTGTAAGCTTCACCTTATCGGCATTGATAACGATAACGTAGTCACCGCAATCAACGTGTGGGGTGTAGCCAGGCTTGTTTTTGCCGCACAAAATCTTCGCGATTTGTGAAGCCAAGCGTCCCAATACCTCGTTAGTAGCGTCGATGACAACCCACTCCTTGTTGACTGTCGCTACATTCAACGAGATAGTTTTGTAACTTAATGAATCCATCTAATACTTGTTAAAAAAGTTTGTAATCCAACCTCGCACTTTGCGAGTGCGCAAAGGTACGAACATTTTTTGAATTACACAACATTTTATAAAATCTTTTATATTATAATATAACAACTCGTTGGACATTCGCCATCGAACAGCCCAACGAGTTGATATTTCACACGGCAATCGTACTACTACCGCCAATTTTGGTGGCGGCTACAAGGCACACCTACCGAAGGACAGTTGCCATAATGGATACAGTTGGTACATTTGAGCGAATCGTTATTTCGGTCCTTCAACTCCTCGCTCTTAACGTGAGTCCTCAACGCCAACCAGATGCCGACCACAACCACCACAAGCACAATCGAGAAAGCCACCATTACAGCCCCGATAACAAAGAGCGTAGCCAATATCGGTAGCGCCTTGATTGACTTTACATTTTGGCGGCACATATCGATACCAAACGTCAGAAGCAGAGCAATCGCCAAGCCAAGTAGGAATGGTATAGCGAGCCACAAATCGGCATTGTCGATACCCGACAAGAAGGCAGTAATCATCGCAGCCACAAGACCTACAACATACGAGACTACAAGATAGATGGCGACTCTCGCCCACGAGAACGAAACTCGATAGCTCGTCAATATTGCGTGGTTGGTTATAAACGCACCAAAGGCATTCACACCAAAGAAGGCGAATATCGGGATACAGAAGAATATCACATAGTCGATTTCGAAGTAGGTGAAGACACCATAATATGCCAGCGCCAACAGCAACAGCGCCTCCACAATAAACAGCACCGGCACCGAACCGAAGAGCCACCACATCGTCTTTTTATCGGACTCCGTAAAATCGGCATCGGCCGACTCCGCAGCCATTGAGTTAGCGATATATCCGATTATGGCAATTATCAGCGCCGGAATAAAGAGCCAAAAGAGGTTGAACGCGCTCATACTACCTCGCTGTGCAACATACTGTTTCGACGTACCTTCGAGCAGTGGCGAGCCATCTTCGGCAAGCAGGAACCAGGTCTTGGCCTCCTTCGCAAACTCCTTATCGGTCTGCATAAGTTTCTGCACCTCGGCCTTGGTCAGCAAGCGGAAAGTCCCTCGCGGTACAGAATAATAAGCGCGACTATGTATATAATATAAATCAACCTTCTCCGGATAGAGTTGAGCATAGAAAAACCATTCGCCCTGCCTATACTTATGAGTATCGACAGCGTATGGATTAACCGGATTATCTTCGGGCACTATCTCACCCCAGACATCTTGCGTCATCACATAGGCATAGCACTTTGTCTTTTCGACCACATAATCGGGCCGTGCGTCACACGCTGTCAATGCAAAAAGCGACATTGCAACGACAATGAATTTCAGAGCTTTCATATTCTCAATCTATTTAAGTTCAGCACTATATATCTCTTCAAGCACTTGCGGTTCGGCGCACGATACGACAATCTTTCGTCCGTCGAGAAGGTACAACAAATAGAGGTTCTCGGAGCGAGTTGCATAGAGGTCGAAAGCCCCTAACTTACGCGCATAGAACCTACCAAAGAAGCCGAACAGGCCACCAACGCCAAACGTGCGTACGGCCGAGCTTAACGCCCCATCTTGCAAGCGTGTGATAGAGCGAATTGTATTGCGAGCGATAGTCACATCACCAAAACGGCGCACAACTACAATCTTCGACTCTCCCACTTCGAGTCGTTGTGGGGCATAGCCTTCACACACGACCATCGTTACGAGCATCACAAGCACAAACGCAACAAGCGACACTATCGAGCCTACCGCATAGCCACTCTTATACATCTCGTAAGCCAGCACACCCGACACACCGACCCAAACGGCAAAGAAGCCAAAGGTCACAATCCACACCTTACGATTCCAAACAAACGGAAGCGTATAGAAACTCTTATCCGACATAGCCATTATTCACTAAAATTGAACTTTAACACCAGCAGTAAAATGCACACCATATTCGCGATAGTAGGCCCAGCGATATATATTTGCATTGGCAAGATTGCGTCCCTCGACAAATATCGTACAGTGCTTCGACACAAACCAATCGACATCGAGGCCCACATCGACCGTCATCGGAAGTTTGACGCTCGGATTGGCCGCTACGATACGGTCGAAATCGGCATTCTCGGGAATGGCAACTATCGAGGTCCAAATCGATGGGCCGACAAGTTGAGCCTTTGCACCGATTGCAAACTTGCGGTGCGTATAGCGCAAACGCAACATAGCCTCATATGACGGCTTTGCCGAGGCGACGGAAGCAAACGATGATGTTGTCTGACCTTTGGCCGCAAGTTCGATAAGCAACGACGAAATCGGCTTATACTCAACCGAAGCACTTAACGACCAAATATTTTCGCGAGCCTGCTCAACACCGAAGAAAGCGCGGTGGATATTGTACCAATAGAGCGAATTTTTGACAAAAGACATATTGGCATAGAGACGATATGCAAACTTACAATTTTGCGTATGGCCCGTAAAACCAAATCTCACATTATAGACCGTCGTATTATCCAACGAACGATTGCGGTCGGCCATAGGCAGACTCTCATATCCAAGCATCGCCACATAAGGGTTGCGACGCTGCAACTCTTGGTAACTATTGTTTTGCAGCTTCGAATCCAACTCTATAAACGGCACAAATCGCCCGTTATCGCGTACATTCAGGCCGATATAGAGGTATGGAAGGATATGGTGCGGTTTCTCCGTTCCGCCCTTCAAGCGGTCGTAGGCATAGGTTGCACCAACCTTAAAATCCAACATTCGCTTCGTCTTGTGTGCAAAGAGCAGCGTTGCCGAGAAGAGATTATCGGTATAGGCCTTCGCTTCGCGCAAGCCATACCAACCCTTATAATCGGCCGAAAGCGAGAACGAACTACGACGACCGATATTGCGAGCAATCTTAATTCCTGCCGAGGCACTGATTTGCTGAATCTTATTCTCGAAGGTCGGCTCACCCATAGCCGTATACCACAACTGCTCCGACTTATCGTTATAGAAGTCGGCCGAGCCATAGACCTTGAAGTTGAAGCGCGAGAGGTCGGAGAACGAATCGCCAAAACCGAGTTGCAAGGCAGCATTTTCGTAGTTTATCTCGCGAGGGTCTTGCTCCACACGCTTCTCGTATGGGTAGCGGTTATACACGTCCGACTCATAGTAAATATCGCCATCGAAGGTGTAGCGACCAACATACTTACCGCCCGTCACACCAACGCGATTAATAAGACGCATCGAGGCGTTATCGTAGACCTTTTCCAACCCAGGGTCTTTGACCTTGATATTGTCGTAGCGACCTTCGTGATTAACATAGGCGGTCAGGTATCCGACATCGGCACGATGGGTTGTCGCATAGAAATCGGCCACCGAGTTAAACGGATAACCGAGACCCGCCTTTATATAGAACGGATATTGGCGGTTATACTCCCAATATGTCACCATTGCAGGGCGGAAGCGGCTCGTAGTCAGCGTCGAAGAGAACGAGCGCGGAGTAATCGTATAGTCGATTTCGGGGTATATACGAACCGTATCGACCATATTCGGTTTTACACTCTTCTTTCGAGCGTCGGCCACCTTTGGTGCAAACTCTTTGGTAACCTCAACACTCTTCTCGACCTGTGCCTGCGACACGGCTACAAACGACACGGTCGCCAAAAATATCAATATCGTATTACGCAATCTCATCTCTAACCCATTTTTTTGATTCGCTCACGCGCCTCCTCGACAATGCCGTCATCGGAAGGCGAGTAGCCGTCGATTATACTCTGATATGTCGCTTTTGCCTGGAACGCATCACCCCTATCCATATATATATCGCCAAGCAGAATAAAGGCCTTACCCAACCAATAGGTGTGTTGCGTCTTACTCTCGGAGAGTGCATAGATTCGGTTTTCGGCCTCCTCCAAAGCACCCTTGGAATAGGTGGCCGCTATTACCTCGTAGGCCGATTCGGCACCTGCGGCATCGACAAGCGAAGCAGAGAGGTCGGAATATATCGCCATCGCAGCCTCCTCGTCGCCACGCTTACGCAGCACCTTGGCCGATGCCAACCTCGCACGACGCACAACAGCCTCCTCGACATCGGTCATCTCGCCAAGTTTGCCAACCATCTCCATCGTCGCCTCATCATCGTTACGAGCCAACATCGCATCGACATAGCGACGAGCAGCCGACATTCGCGACTCGACACCCTCAACCAAACCATAGAGCAGATAGGCAGCCGATGCAGCCTCGGAGTACATTCCACTCTCGAAGGTAACCTCGGCAAGGCGGTCGGCAACCTGCTCCGTATAGCGGCAACGTGGACGAGCCACAAGTTGCTTCATTCGCTCGATTGCACCAAACGTTTCGCCCTCCTTCAAGTGGCAGTCGCTCAAATAGAACAACACGTCATCGACATAGTAACCCTTCGGGAAGGTTTCGAGATAGGCGTCGAACGCACGAACCGCATCGGCATTACGCGATGCGAGATAGCTCTTCTCGGCCGCACGGAACGAGAGCGAGTCGCGCGTCATTGCACTCAAATCGCACTCCACGCCCGTATGTTTGGCATATTTGAAATAGCCATCAATATCGCCCTTTGCAACATATATCTCACGCACGCTCTGCATCGCATCTCTGGCCGTCTGCGACTGCGGAGCAGCCTTTATCACAACATCGTAGGCCGCCAACGACTGCTCGCTATTGCCCATATTGAGATAGGCCAAGCCCAAATCCAAATGCGCAGGCAAAAAGTATGGCGACTGCTCGTTGGCCTTGGCAAACTTTTCGAGTTGAGCCGCAGCCTCCGTATAGCGCTCCATTGCAACATAGGTCCTGCCAAGCTCATAGCCGGCATCGTCGGCATAGTCGCCCTCGGCCGTTGTGATAATCTGTTTGAGTGCCGCAATTTTAGGCTCGGTCTTACCCAACAGGCCCAAAGCCAACGCGCGACGATAGAGTGCATAGTAGCGCTCGTCGGTTGCAAGCGACACCGCACCCTCGTAGCTCTTGATGGCGGCTGTATAGTCGCGCTGCATATATTGAGCATCGGCCAAACGATTAAATCCATCGGCACGATAGGCATCACGCTCCTTGTAGAGCCACAAAAAGCCCTCAAACGAACGCTTCGCCTGCTCGACATCGCCCAATGCGAGGTGCGTATAACCCACATTATAGAGAGCCATCTTATACTCTCGTTCGCTACGCGGAGCTCTTTTAAGGTATTGGTTATAGTGACCCAGAGCCTCGGTATAGCGACCTTCGATATAGGCAGCCTCACCAAGCCAAAACTCACACAGAGCATTATATTTAGGACTCACGCCTACCGCCTTCGACTCTTCGAGAGCCTCGCGAGCCTCACCGTAACGACCCTGCTCAAAGGCCTCCAAAGCCTTGAAGTAGGTAATCTTCTGCAAGGCCGTCTTCATATTACCATCGGGCGACGGGAACGAGCGTATGGCACGATAGGCCGCATCGTAATCTTTCGAATTATAATAAGCCGCAATCAACAATTCGCGAGCTTCGGTATTGCGAGGCGAGGTCGGATAACGCGTAACGTAACGCGTGAGGACATTGACCGCCTCGTTAAACGTTCCGCCACCCATCTCGAACAGCAACTTACCGTAGTTGAAGAGTGCATCTTCGGCCACCTCGTTGGTATATATATCGTCAGCGGCCATCGCAAAGGCTCGGATAGCATTACGCTTATCGCCTCGACGCAGATAGCAGTCAGCCAGGTGGTAAGAGGCATTCTGCGAGAGTTCGTCGTTACCCGTACTAACCTTTTTCAGCGCATCGACCGCAGTTGCATAGTCGGTCGTGCGATAGGCCGAGTAGCCGAGGATATAGTTCTCGACACGCTCCATCTTACCGCCCGCAGCAACATAGGCCTTCATATAGTAGAGCGACTTATTATAGCCCTCCAAGCGATACCACGACTCGGCAGCGATACGCATCAAAGCCGGTCGCTCACTCTCGGCTGCGCCCGAAATCAATGCCTCACTCTCGCGTGCCGCATATTTGTAGTTACCCCTTGCAAATTCAAGCTGGAAAATGTAGTATGGGATAACCTTACCATAGGCCTCACTCTCGCGCAAAGAGGCAAAACCCTTATAGGCCTCATCGTATTGACCTCGCGAGTAGTGGATATAGGCACAATAGTATGTTGCGTGGTCGGAATAGTCGCTCTTTGAGGGGATTCGCGTAAAATACTGATAGGCTGCATCGTGGTTACCCAACACAAACTCGGCATAACCCATACGCATATCATACTTCTCGCGATTGGCCTTCGTCAGCGATTTGTATGGCACCTTTTGAAGAGCCGCCTTCGCCTCGGCAAAACGCTCTTGCTCGCAATAGTGGAGAGCAAGCAGAAAATTAACATCGGCCGAATGGACCGAACCCGGATAACGCGATAAGAAGTCGAGCATACGTTGCTCGGCAATATTATCGTCGAGATGCACCGCACAAACCGTAAGACCGAACTCGGCCTGCTGTACCATAGACTCATCATCGACTGCAACAATCTCGCGCAGACGCATATACTCGTGGCGCGCATCACTCCAACGACCGTGGTCGAGCAGAGTCTTTGCACGAGCAAGCAGTTGCTCCTCGGCCGTAGCCGCCCTGGAAGAGAGGGTCGATACGACAATTGACGCCAACGCAAATATTAAAACCGTTACTCTTTTCATAACCAAAATTCAAGTACTTTACACTGCGTGTAAAAAACGCGCATAATAACCGTTGCAAATCTACAAAAATTTTAGCCCAAATCCAAGTAAAACAGGTGCAAAATCAGCCTCGACGCGCAACTATTTTTCGCCCCATTTGGAACGGTATTTGCACCCTGCACCAACACACAAAAAAAATGACGAACAATGATGAACGTAAAGATTACAACAAAGATGGAGGGCGACAAATCGCTCACTCTTACCAACAACAAGCAGGTTGCCGACCTCAACCCGAAGGAGTTGCTGCTCTACGCAACGGCACAATGTACAGGCATCACGCTACACTCCATTCTCGAAAAGGAGCGTATCTGCCCAAAGAGTTTAGAGATTGAGGTATCGGGCGCACTCGACACCGAGACCGTTACAGCTCGCAGTATCTACACATCGTTCAACGTCGCCTTCCGCATCGAGTGTTCGACAATGGACGAACAAGCCAAGATAGGCCGAGCGATAAGGCTTACAACAGAGCGTTATTGCGGAATGATTCAGATGTTGCGACGCATTGCACCTCTCTCGCACGAGGTCTCGATTGTATCGATAGAGACAGTCGAAGCATAAAAAGATTGGAGGCGAAGTAGAGCCGAGGCATTTTGACTGCTTTGGTTTTGCTTCGTCAGCCACAACCAAAGCCGATTAGAGAGATGGCCGATTAGAGGTCGCGCCAATTCAGCTTCTGCTCGATTATCCCATCGCGCAAAACAACCAGACCCACATCGGCTCGAAGCATTGTTTTGAGCGTTTTGGCATCGATAGCAAAGCAATCGACAAACGGACCTTCGGCAAAGGCAACGCGTTCGACAGCACCCTCATCGGAAGTGAGGCAAACCACAGCAGCACGCTCCTCGGCAGCACGCTCTACAACACCACGCAGACGTTGCGCCGCGTCCGCCTCAATATCAGATAGTTGCGACACGCAAATCATATAGAGTCGGCCACGAATCGACAGCAACGAATCGGTCACATCGCCTCGTCTCGAAGAGATATTAAATTCGAGAATTGTAGGCTCGATACGGTCGGGATTATCCTCCAAAACACGCGTCTCAACCCACTCCCATTTCTGTTCGTTATGCCAAGCCTTGTCGTCGAGCGAAAACTCGCGCAAACGACCATTACGACGGTTGCGATAGACCAGCACCACATCGCTTTCGGCCTGACGCGTACGGGCCTCCTCCATCGCCTCGGCAATATTGACACCTTTGCGATAAGGTAGAAAATCGAGCAACGGAAGATGGCGGTAACAATAGAGGCCAAGTCCCATACTCAACGAGCAGAACAGCACGGTCAGCACCCCCTCCAAACGCGACATCTTCAATATCTTGTCGGGGCGATAACGCCACCAGACCACCACAATCAGCGGTAGCAGCACCACATTCTTGACAAAAGTCTGCCAAGGCGTCAATTTCAGCACATCACCAAAGCAACCACAATCCTCTATCGGTATAAAGGTCGCGCTCAAAAAGGTCAGCACCGTGAAGAAGAGCATCGAGCAAAGACCAAAAATCGAGATTAGGCGGATACGCACCTTGAAGAGCAACATAAGGCCCATCATCAACTCCGCTCCACAAAGCCATATCGAGAAGTATATCGCATAGTCGTTGAGCCACTCCACATCGTAGGCTGCCAGATAGTTACCCACATTAAGGGCCGTACCCCACGGGTCTATCGACTTGACAAAGCCCGACACAATAAAGGTCGAAGCAAACACAATCCGACAGAGGTGGGTTAGCAATCGGAACCAACGACGATTACGAAGCGACACAGCCATAGCGACAAGATTAGCAAGAGGTCAAAAGTGGCGTTACGAGGCTCTCGATTTTTGCAAAAATCTCTTCGGGCGAGGCCATATTACCATCGGCCGTACTGCAATCGACCACCTCCAATGCTTCGTCCGTCTTGGCGGCTTCGAGATAGACATTGCGCACCATACGTTGCAGGTCGAGCGACGACTCGTGAATATCCTCACCGCCATTAAGATAGGCCCTATCATCGCCACTGCGCGACTGCGTCAGCGAGCGAGCCGTAAATGCAAATGGCACATCGAGAAATATCGACAAATCGGGCGAAGGAATTGCGAAGTGACCATATTCGGCCTTCAAAATCCACTCCTTCAAACGCTGACGACCCTCTTCGTCGGCTATCTTGGCACATTGGTAGCCGATATTGGAGTAGACATAGCGGTCCACAATCACCACCTTACCCTCGGCCTCCCATTGGCGAATTTGCGGAGCCATATCGGCCCTATCGCCAGCAAAAAGCAGAGCCACAATATAAGGGTCAACCTGCTCCACGCTACCTAACTCACCACGCAAAAAGCGAGCTATAAGGTCGCCATAGACAGGGGCATCGAAACGCGGGAAATGGACATATTCGCTATCCACGCCACGCTCGGCGAGCATTTCGCGCAACTTCCTGATTTGGGTCGATTTACCTGCGCCATCAAGGCCTTCAAGTACTATAAACATAAGCTCTTCTATTTAAGCATTGCTACGGCACGTTTCACTGTCGCAACAAGTGCATCAATGTCATTTTTATTGGTATAGAGTGCTATCGAAGCACGCACCACACCATTTGTAGCGTAGCGAGCCATCACAGGCTCGGCGCAATGATGGCCCGTACGAACAGCCACTCCCATCTTGTCGAGAATCATACCTATATCGTAGTGGTCGCACCCTTCGACATTGAACGAGATTATCGGCGACTTACCTTCGGTTGTACCATATATCTTCATTCCGTCAATCTGCATCAAGCGCTCGGTCGCATAGTCGAGCATCGCCTTCTCGTGTTGCTCGACCTCGTCGGCCGGCAGACTCTCCACAAACTTTATCGCCTCGGCCAAACCGACAGCTCCTATATAGTTTGCCGTACCCGCCTCAAATTTTAGCGGAAGAGGTGCATAGGTCGTACGCTCAAAGGTCACCTTATCGACCATATCGCCTCCACCCATATATGGCGGCATTGCTTCGAGCAGTGCGCGCTTACCATACAAGACTCCCACGCCCGTTGGGCCATAGAGTTTGTGAGCCGAAAAGGCATAGAAATCGCAATCAAGGGCCACAACATCGACCCCACCGTGAACCACACCTTGACAGCCATCAACTACCACAACAGCACCCATCGAGTGCGCCTTGTCGATAATCTTCGCAAGGTCGGGACGCGTACCAAGCGTATTCGACGCCTGGGTAACAGCAACGACCTTCGTTCGCTCGTCGATAATTGAGTCGAGTTCGTCGAGCATCAAAGCCCCTCGGTCATCAACCCCGATAACACGCAACTCCGCCCCCTTACGCTCGGCAGCCAACTGCCACGGAACAATATTGGAGTGGTGCTCAATATGGCTAACAACAATATTGTCGCCCTTTTCCAGGTAGCGTTCGCACCAACTCGTTGCCACCAAATTGAGCGACATCGTAGCACCCGAAGTAAAAATCACCTCTTCGAGATGAGCGGCACCTATAAAGCGACGCACCGTCTCGCGAGCCTCCTCATAGAGGGAGGTCATCTGCTCCGACAGCAGATGTACGCCACGATGGATATTCGCGTTATCGTGCAAGAGCAACTCCGACATTCGCTCCACCACGCAACGCGGCTTCTGTGCCGTCGCAGCACTGTCGAGATAGACCAATCGACGGCCATAGACCTCGCGCGAAAGAATCGGAAATTCGGCTCTTATCTTCTCTATGTCAAACATATCTGTCAAGCCCTTTACATTTTATCGAGTTTCTGGTCCACAGCCTCCGCAAGCAGGTCACACACACCCTCGACGCCACAGCGTGCCGTAATATCACGAACAAAGCCTTCGAGCAACAAACGGCGTGCATCGCTCTCCGAAAGGCCGCGCTGGCGCATATAGTAGAGCGCCTCATCGTCGGTCTGACCAATCGTTGCACCGTGCGAACAGCGCACATCGTCGGCATATATCTCCAACTGCGGCAACGTACGAATACGACCACCCCCCAACTCTATATTGCGGTTCTGTTGCTCGGCATCGGTGCGTTGTGCATCGGGAGCAACATAAACAAGACCTCTAAATTCGCCGGTAGCACGACCCGAGGCAACACCCTTAACAAGTGAGCGACTACGACAATCGGCCACCAAGTGGCGGGTCGTAAGCGACAACATTGCGTGTTGCGAACCATCGGCCATAAATACGCCATCGAATTCGGCCTCCGAGTGGTCGCCAGCAAGCGACACCTCGTACGATGCCGATGCGTTGCATAGCACCGCCGAGACAACCTTCGAACGGCTCTCGCGACCCAAACGAACTGCGACCGAAGCAAAAGTATCGGCCAAATAGAGTTCGGTAAGCGACACTGCACCACCATCGGCAACATCAACCTCGATAGAGGCGCGTTGCGACGAAGTATAGGCAACGACAATCTCGACCGACCCACGAGCCGCAACCTCGACCTTCGCCTTCGACGGGTTGAGCGCAAGATAACGTTCAACGCCATCGCCTCGGCCACCTATCGGGCCACTTGGCAATGGTGCAAACACTCCGCTCGTTATCAACTCTTCAAAGCCCATCGCACTACTCTTTATAATCGTTTATAAGCCAATCGTAACCCTCTTTTTCAAGACGCAAAGCAAGCGACTTATCGCCCGAATATATAATACGACCCTTATAGAGAACGTGAACATAGTCGGGAACAATATAGTCGAGCAGACGCTGGTAGTGGGTAATCACCACCGTTGCATTCTCGGCCGTGTGCAACTTCGTAACACCCGTTGCGACAATACGCAACGCATCAATATCGAGACCCGAATCGGTCTCGTCCAAAATCGAAAGTTTCGGGTCGAGCATCGCCATCTGGAATATCTCGTTACGTTTCTTCTCGCCACCCGAGAAACCCTCATTCACAGCACGCGACATCAGGTTGGAACTCAACTCGACAATGGCACTCTTCTCGCGCATAAGGCGCAGAAACTCGGCCGACGAGAGAGGCTCTTTACCCTCGGCCTTACGACGCTCATTGACGGCAATCTTCATAAACGAAGCCATCGTAACACCCGGAATCTCGACCGGATACTGAAAGCCCAAAAACAGACCTCGGCGCGCACGCTCCTCAATCGAATAGGAGAGTAAATCCTCGCCCTCGAAGCTGACACTCCCCGACGTAACATTGAACTTTTCGTTACCTGCCAAGACCGATGCCAACGTACTCTTACCCGAGCCATTGGGGCCCATTATTGCGTGAATTTCGCCAGCCTTAACGGTAAGGTTGATTCCACGAAGTATCTCCTTGTCGCCAACCGAAGCGTGTAAATCTTTAACTACAAGCATAATATATCTTTTTATTTTTCTCTAACCAACCGACCCTTCAAGATTGAGAGCCAGCAACTTCTGCGCCTCAACGGCAAACTCCATAGGCAATTTGGCCAACACCTCGCGAGCGTAGCCATTCACAATCAGACCAACCGCCTCCTCGGTCGCTATACCTCGCTGGTTGCAATAGAAGAGTTGGTCGTCGGATATTTTCGAGGTTGTCGCCTCGTGTTCGATTTGAGCCGTACGATTACGCGAATCGATTTCGGGGAATGTATGTGCGCCACACTTATCGCCGATAAGAAGCGAATCGCACTGCGAATAATTGCGCGCACCATCGGCCCCCGGAGCAACACGCACCAGGCCACGATAGGAGTTCTCGCTATGGCCTGCCGATATGCCCTTCGACACAATGCGCGAACGGGTATTACGGCCCAAATGTATCATCTTTGTACCCGTATCGGCCTGCTGATAGTTGTTGGTCATAGCCACCGAGTAGAACTCGCCAACCGAGTCGTCGCCGGCCAGCACACACGACGGATACTTCCAAGTTATGGCCGAACCCGTCTCGACCTGTGTCCACGACAAGCGAGCGCGCTCACGGCAGAGGCCTCGTTTGGTGACAAAGTTATAGACACCTCCACGCCCCTCTTTATCGCCTGGATACCAATTCTGCACGGTCGAATACTTCACCTCGGCATCGCGCTCGACAACAATCTCGACAACTGCTGCGTGCAACTGATTTTCATCGCGTTGCGGAGCAGTACAACCCTCCAAGTAGCTGACATACGACCCCTCATCGGCCACAATCAGCGTGCGCTCGAATTGGCCCGTACCTGCCGCATTGATTCGGAAATAGGTCGAGAGTTCCATCGGGCAACGAACACCCTTCGGGATATAGCAAAACGAGCCGTCGGAGAATACCGCAGCGTTGAGAGCCGCATAGAAGTTATCGGCATACGACACAACCGAGCCAAGATACTTACGCACCAACTCGGGATATTCGCGCACCGCCTCCGATATCGAACAGAAGATGATACCCTTCTCGGCCAACGTCTCGCGAAAGGTCGTCTTGACCGACACCGAGTCCAAAACTGCATCGACGGCAACACCCGCCAACGCCATCTGCTCCTCCAACGGAATACCGAGTTTATCGAACGTACGCTTCAACTCGGGGTCAACCTCGTCCATCGACGAGAGTTTTTTACGAGGCTTTGGCTCGGCGTAATAGATAATATCCTGAAAATCGATTGGCGGAATACGCAAATGGGCCCAAGTCGGCACTTTCAGACCCAACCAATGGCGATAGGCCTTCAAGCGCGATTCGAGCAACCACTCCGGCTCCCCCTTCTTGGCCGAGATTGTACGGATAACCCCCTCATTAAGACCACGTTCGATGGTCTCGGTCTCGATATCCGACGTAAAGCCATATTTATACTCACCCTTTTCGAGGGCTTCGATTATATCATTTTTTTCCTCTTTCATAACGTGTTTGCACAGAGTTATTGCAAATGTAGCGCAAATGTACAAAAAATTTCGGAGATTTTAATAACATTTTGCAGATACCCATTTTTAGACCGACAGCACACCCAAATAAGTTCGGCGACCCATCTACACAAAAAAAAGGTTTCGAAAAATCGAAACCCCTTTGCGCTCACTATTTTGCGGAGGATACTGGATTGGCTACTGCACAGGCCAAAGGCCTGCTTCGCTACGCCTCTCCAATTCCGCTCGCCGCGGGGGCCCTTGCAAAATCGCGAAGGCGCAAAGGCTCTCGGCCAAGCCCCTTTTTGTACCGATGATACGCCCGAACAAGTTCGGCGACCAATCTGCACAAAAAAAGGTTTCGAAAAATCGAAACCCCTTTGCGCTCACTATTTTGCGGAGGATACTGGATTCGAACCAGTGGATACCTTACGATATCGGCAGTTTAGCAAACTGCTGGTTTAAGCCACTCACCCAACCCTCCGTGCTTAAACTCGCTCCAAATTCAAGAGCGCACAAAAGTAATACATTTTCTGAAATGTACAAAATAATAACGCAAAAAAGTGAAAAAGTTTGCATCGGTTTACACCACACCCATATTAAATAATAGGCACTTCTATTGGGCACTCTACCAGCTATCACGGAGGCCTAAAAAGAGGCTTTTGTCAAGAAACTACTCTCCGCTCAACGACTTTTTTATGCCATTCACGGGTTTTTTCGCACTTTTCGCACCCTTATTGAAACATCGTTAGCAATTTATTTATAAATTGCGATGTTGATTGGACTTACACTAAGCAAGCCGACTGACAGAAAGATTTATTAACAAAATAATTTTACAACTAATTTAACAAACACCATGAACAAAAAAGCATTCACATTGGAGGCTTCGCCTCGTCTCTACGATGCTCCACAGATGAGAGCCGTACAGACAACTATCGAACGCGGTTTTTCCGCAAGTTCATCTACCGAAGAGTATGAAGACGGTAATTTTGAGTGGTAAACCTAAAACAGAGAGTACGATTATGAAAAAGTTTTTTGCATATCTTATGGCAGCCGTATGCCTCGTAGGCTTTGCGGCTTGTACAAACAACACCGAGGAGGAGGCTATCTTGGACGCTAACAAGACTACTATCAACCTCGCATTCGACAACAGCCGTATGGTTCTCAACGACCACACTCCTGAGTGGGAGGTTGGTGACGAGGTTTACATCAACAGCACAACTATGGCCGAGATTTGCACAGTTGCGACAGCTGGTGCAACCGCCCAAATTACAATCGACAAAACCCTCTTCACCGAGGGTGAGGCTATCCTCGCTACTGTAGGTCACTTCAACCAGATCGTAGCAGAGCAGGAGGCCCGTGAGAACAGCTTCCCAAAGACAACTCTCTCTGCTGCTCAAGGCAAATTTGCAGAGGAGATGACTCTCGTATTTAAGAACCAGACTGCGCTTTTGAAGTTCATCCCTACTGCAGCTGGTGATTACACCTTCACCGCAGTTGGTGGCGAGGGCCTTGCTGGCGAGGTTGTCATTACCAGCATCGATAGCGAAACTTGGACACTCGGCAATCCTTCGAGCAGCGCAACTCTCAAAGGTTGCGAGGCCGGTAAGACCTACTATGTTTCGGTTGCTCCTGCAACTCTTTCGCAGGGCTTGGCTGTAACTTGTGGCGAGACCGAGGTTAAGAAGGGTGCTGTTGGTCAGGTATTGGAGCGCAACCACATCTACAACTTGGGCGTTCTCGGAGAGCCTACTAATTGGGCTATCACCGGCAACCACAACGGTTGGGACGTAGCCAAGGGCACTGCTATGTACGAGGTTAATGGCCACTATGTTGCTTATGGCGTAACCTTCAAGGAGGCCGCAGAGTTCAAGTTCACCAAGAACAATGCGTGGGACGGCGACCTCGGTACACTGGAGGCAAAGGACACTGCACTCGATGGTTGGTATGCAACATTCGATGGCGACGGCGAGCTTAACATCAAGGTTCCTGCCGGCACTTACGACATCTACTTGCAGCCTAACTCGCGCGCTTATATGATTGTTAAAGCAGGTACAGCCGTAGAGCCTTCGACTATCAGCCTCATCGGTAAGATCGCATCGAAGAACATCAACTGGGACAACGACATCGTTTTGACCCTCGATGGCAACTACTACACTACAAAGAGCCTCACTCTCGCAACAACCGATGCGTTCAAGTTGCGTGTAAACAAGGCTTGGGTTGACTCTTACGGTTTGGCCGGTGAGACTGCACAGACTGCAAGCACTTCGGCTCTCAACACTCTCGTTTCGGGTGGTCAGGATATGAAGGTTGCTACCGCAGGTACTTACGACATCTATTTCGAGATGGCAACTCTCTCGCTCTACATCCTCCCAGAGGGCACTACCCCTGAGGATTTGAACATTCCTCACTACCGAGTTTATCTGTATGTTGCCAACAACTCGTGGACCAAGCACAACCTCTACTCGTGGGACGCTGTTAGCAGCACCCCTTACACCGGTGCTTGGCCAGGTAGCGTTGCAAACGACACCGAGGTTATCAACGGCTACACATACCAATATTGGGATATGCCAGTAAATGCTAACGACAGCAAGTTCAACGTTATCATTAACAATGGTACAAGCCAGACAAGCGACTTTGGTCCGCTTACCCTCTCGAGCGATATCTACTTGTTGCTCAACAGCACCACCGTTTCGGTGATTGAGGACATCAACAACCCAGAGCCGGCAACTCCTATCCTGAAGTGCAAGATTTACGCAACCACTACCCTCTCGTGGTCGAATATGAACATCTACGCTTGGGGTGGTATCGCGACTGCCGGCTGGCCTGGTAGCGCAATGACCAAGGAGACTATCGGTGGCGTAACCTACTACTCGTATGAGGTTGATAAGGGTGTTAAGGGTAACATCATCTTCAACAACGGCTCGGCACAGACTGTCGATGTTAATAACGTAACAGTTGATACAGACGTATTCTACAAAATCAACACCTCTCAATCGGGTGGCAAGTACACCGTTACAAAGATTGCTGACCCACGTTAATCGGCAGTCGTAACGACAAACAATCAGCCCGACCTTTTGCAGGTCGGGCTGATTTCTTTTATCCACGCTTCGCGCCTCGCGTAGAGGAGCTTTATAGCAGGGGCGATAACTAATCGATTTCTACAAACTTCTCTGCCGGAACTTTGCACAAAGGACATCTTACAGGAGCCTCTTCACCCTCGTGAACATAACCACATACTGTACAACGAAATTTCTTTTCCATAATATTTGAGTTTTATTGGTTAATAATATTTTTGTTTTGCTACTGCAAAGATAAGCACAATTTATAATATCTGCAAATTGTATTTTCCTATACTATAATAAGCTATTCCAATACCACCGAACGGAGGAAATACTCTATATCGGCCACGTCCGACGAATCCTTAACCATAACCACCTTGCGAGCATCGAGCAGATACATCGAAGGGATTGCACGCAGGTCGTAGAGACGGTCACGCTCGATTACGCACCCCTTATCGTAGCCGTTAATCCACCCCTTTGGCAGTGGGTGACGACGCCACTCCGCAAGGTCACGGTCGGGATAGATGGCCAATATCTTCAACTTACCGCTCTTGATAAATCGCTCGACGATAGGCGATGCAAGCAGGTCGGCCTGAATATCGCGACACATCGGACAACCGGGATTATTGATATAGAGCAACACAAAGTCGCACTTCAAACCATAGAGCGAACCACTACGCCCCGAAGCAAGCGTATATCGGAAATCGTTAGCCTTGTGGCCGATGCGGTTTTGGCTCGCCATTTCGAGGTCGTACTGCGGAGCCATACGCTCATACTCATCGTAGTAAGGCGAGCCGAGCAGAACTTCGAGGGCTGCGATATAGAGCTCATCGCTACGAAATGGAGAATTGGGGTCGTGCAACAGCGCCTCCGACATCGAAGCGAAGCGGTCGAGCATCGTACGCGACACGGCAGCACGCTGCATCAAGCCTCGGACCGACTCCCCATCTTGTCGGCCGACACAACTCTGAATCCACGTTGCATAGGCCTTCAACAGCGCAGTCGAATCGACACGCGTCAAAGAGAGCGTATCGGCAAAATCAAATCTATCCCAAAAGTGCGCCTTGACATATTCGCCACGGTGCTGCGGAGCAATATGTGACGGCACTGCAACATAGGGAAATTCTCGCGTCGAAGCCTCCACCGACTGCTCAACAGCTTCGTCTCGGGAGCTATTCTGCTTATCGGCACGATTGATACACGAAGCTCCAAAAAGCATTGTCATTACCATAATATATATATAGGAGTTACGCATCATAATACAAAGTTATCAATTTTTGGCAAAATTTTCGATTTAGCACAAAAAAAATCGGCTTGCCGAAACTCGACAAGCCGAATCCTTATAGCAAACTTCGTTCCGACTATTTGCTCAACTCTGCAAGAGCTGTCTTTGCAGCCTCAACGCTATTGCCGGATACAACCTTCTGCAAATACTCCATAGCCTTCGCCTTCAACGCAGCGTCCTTATTACCACCTGCGTTATACTTTGCGTTATAAGCGGCACCAATGATGAAGTATACGTCGCTCTGGTCGCCAGCCTCGGTCTGTGCCGCAGCAGCGTTGTCGCCCAACTCGATTACCTTGTCGTAAGCCTTCTTGTTATTGTAAGCCTGCAAACGAATCTTCTCGGCCAATGCAGAAGCAGGATTGGTTGCGAGCATCGACTCTGCCATAGCGATAATACCATCGTGCTCACCAGCCTGCTGCATACGAGCAACCTCATTGTTAGTATACATAGCCATCTTCTCCTTTGCCGACGCAATAGCAGCAGCGTAGCGAGTAGGGTTCAAGCCGCAGATGTTCTCACAAACGCCCATACCCTTCTGATACTCACCAAGCTTGAAGTAGCTCTCGGCCAAGTAGAGTGCCATATCGGTATTACGAGGATTGGCTGCATAGCCCTTCTCGAAAACAGCAACCGCCGCAGCATAGTCACCTGCATTGAACGCCTTACCGCCCTGTGCCTGGTAGCACTTTGCAATCCAGCTGTTAGCTTTGAGCTTCGACTGCTGGTCGCCATAGAGTTCTGCCTTGTCGGCCGACTTCGAGAACTTCTCGATAGCCTCATCGAACTTACCGCTCTTGATAGCTACACCACCCAACTGGAAATAGCAGGTTGGGATATACTTCTTCGATGCAGCTACGCAGTTCAATACGTTGCTATCCTCCGAATCAATACCACCCTTAACAACATCTTCGAATGCCGTCAAAGCGGTTGCCCACTGCTTTGCTTGAAGAGCAGCTGTACCCTGATTGTACTTCTCGATAATTTCACCTGTACTTTGAGCCGACGCTGCAACAAACGACAAGAGCGCAACGGCCATCATAACGAGTTTTTTCATAATCTTTAAGTATACTTTTATTTGTTAATTTTGAGTCGATTTCAACAATTCGCAAAGGTATAACTTTTCTTTGATATTTCAAAATTTAACGCAACCGAGCAAAGAAATCGACCATAAGTTTCTCGCACTCTTCTGCCAAAACTCCTGATAACACAACGCTCCGCGGGTGGAGAATATTGCCCGCAAGGCTCGAAAAGCCACGTTTTTTGTCCGATGCGCCATATACAATGCGACCAATTTGGCTCCAAGCCAAAGCCCCTGCGCACATCACACAAGGCTCAACCGTAACGTATAGCGTGCAGTCGGTCAGATACTTACCGCCGAGCGTCGATGATGCCGCCGTGATAGCTTGAATCTCGGCGTGGGCAGTAACATCGACAAGCGTCTCGACCAAATTATGACCTCGGCCAACAACCCTGTCACCCGCAACAATAACCGCCCCCACAGGTACCTCGTCGCTATCAAATGCTTTTTGAGCCTCAATTAGGGCTAAACGCATATATTTTTCGTCGATTTCACGAGAAACTTCCATAATTTTATTACTTTTGTAGGTTAAATATCGGACAAAGATACAAAAATAAATATAAAGCCTATGTACAGAAGTCATAATTGCGGTGAGTTAAGAGCCGCAAACGTAAATCAGAGCGTCACTCTTGCCGGTTGGGTACAAAAGGTGCGCAACCTCGGTGCAATGACCTTTATCGACCTGCGCGACCGCTACGGCATCACACAGATTGTTGTCGAGGAGAACTCGGCCGAGGAGACTCGCGCCAATGCAGCTCGTCTCGGTCGCGAATTTGTCATTCAGGTTACGGGCCGCGTTATCGAGCGCGAATCGAAGAACCCAAAGATGGCAACTGGCGACATTGAGGTTGCTGCCGAAAAGATTAACATTCTGACCGAATCGGTACTGCCTCCATTCACAATCGAAGAGAATTCGGACGGAGGCGATGACCTGCGTATGAAGTATCGCTACCTCGACCTGCGTCGTCCACCATTGCAGCGCAATATGATTCTCCGCCACAAGATGGCACAGGAGATTCGTCGCTTCCTCGACTCGGAGGGATTCCTCGAAATCGAGACCCCATACCTCATCAAATCGACTCCGGAGGGTGCTCGCGACTTTATCGTACCAAGCCGTATGAACCCTAACGAGTTCTACGCCCTTCCACAATCGCCTCAAACTTTGAAGCAGTTGTTGATGGTTGCAGGCTACGACCGCTATTTCCAAATTGTACGCTGTTTCCGCGATGAGGACCTTCGTGCCGACCGTCAGCCGGAGTTTACCCAAATCGACTGCGAGATGTCGTTTGTCGAGCAGGAGGACGTATTGGAGATTTTCGAGCGTTGGGCAAAGCATATGTTCAAGAGCGTCTTGGGCGTAGAATTTAACGAGCCTTTGCGCCGTATGCCGTGGATTGAAGCGATGGAGAAGTATGGCTCGGATAAGCCGGACTTGCGCTTCGGTATGGAGTTTGCCGACATTACCGACCTCGCTCACGGACACTCGTTCTCGGTATTCGACGATGCGGAGTATGTAGTAGGTTTTGCCGCTACAGGCTGCGCAGCCTACACCCGTAAGCAAATCGACGCATTGACCGAGTATGTTAAGCGTCCGCAAGTTGGTGCAAAGGGTTTGGTTTGGATTCGTGTCGAAGAGGGCGGCATCAAGTCGTCGATTGACAAGTTCTTCTCGCCCGAGGAGTTGCAGGCTATCGCCGAGCGTCTTGGAGCAAAGGCCGGCGACCTCTGCCTTATCCTCTGTGGCAAGAAGTTCAAGGCCCTCACACAACTCTGCGCACTTCGTCTGCACGTTGCCGAGCAGTTGGGTCTGCGCGACCCGAAGAAGTTTGCGCCACTTTGGGTTATCGACTTCCCTATGTTCGAGTGGGACGAGGAGACCGAGCGTTTCTACGCTATGCACCACCCATTCACATCGCCAAAGCCGGAAGATGTCGAGTTTTTGGAGAGCGACCCTGCACGCGTACGTGCCAACGCCTACGACTTCGTTTGCAACGGCACAGAGTTGGGTGGTGGTTCGATTCGTATCCACGACGCACAGTTGCAGTCACAGATATTCAAGTGCCTCGGCTTTACGCCAGAGCAGGCCGAAGCACAATTCGGCTTCCTCATCAACGCCTTCCGTTACGGCGCGCCACCGCACGGTGGTTTGGCTTTCGGTTTCGACCGTCTCTGCTCGTTGTTCGGAGGTTCGGACTCTATCCGTGACTACATCGCCTTCCCAAAGAACAACGCAGGTCGCGACGTAATGCTCGATGGCCCTTCGCCTGTTGCACAGGAGCAACTCGACGAGCTCTACCTCTCGCTGGTTACGCCTGCCGAGAAGTAGCATAAACAGGATAGACCAAAAGCCTGACCAACAACCCATTGGGCAGGCTTTTTGTTCGCAAGTCAAAAACGACAACCTATGGCAACACCTTTGGCAGAGAGGCTTCGCCCTCAAAAACTCGAAGATTATATCGGCCAGCAACATTTGGTCGGTAGTGATGGCGTTTTTCGTCGCTTCATCGAGGCGGGAAATGTGCCGTCGTTTATCTTGTGGGGACCTCCCGGGGTCGGAAAGACAACGTTGGCGAAGATTGTTGCCAACGAATTGGGGCGACCATTCTTCACCCTCTCGGCCGTAACCTCGGGTGTAAAGGAGGTGCGCGAAGTTATCGAACAGGCCAAGCGACAGCAGTTCTTCAACTCGGCTACTCCACTGCTCTTTATCGACGAGATTCACCGCTTCAACAAATCGCAGCAAGATTCTCTGCTCGGAGCTGTCGAGCAAGGCATCGTAACGCTGATTGGTGCAACGACCGAGAACCCTTCGTTTGAGGTTATATCGCCACTTTTGAGCCGTTGCCAGGTCTATACGCTCCGTCCGATGAACGACGAGCAGTTGGAGCAACTGCTACAACGCGCACTCTCGACCGACGAGCAGTTGCGCCAGCGTGAAATCATTGTCGAGGAGCGCGAGGCTTTGTTCCGTTTCTCGGGTGGCGATGCACGCAAGTTACTCAACATTCTCGACATCATCATCAACGCCTCGGAGGGTAGCATCACTATCAACAACCAAAGCGTCACGGAAGCCCTGCAACAAAACATCGCCCTCTACGACAAGAGTGGCGAACAGCACTACGACGTTATCTCGGCTTTTATCAAGAGCGTGAGAGGTAGCGACCCGAATGCAGCCATCTACTATCTGGCCCGTATGTTGGCAGGAGGAGAAGAGCCTCGATTTATTGCTCGACGACTCGTTATCCTCGCATCGGAGGATATTGGGCTCGCCAACCCCAATGCATTGTTATTGGCCAACGCCTGCTTCGATACCGTTCACAAGATTGGTATGCCCGAGGCACGCATTACGCTGGCCGAAACGACCATCTATCTGGCAACATCGCCAAAAAGCAACTCGGCCTACGCTGCCATAAATGAGGCTTTGGCCTTTGTCGGTCACGACACAACCAACCGCCCCGTACCTCTGCACCTGCGCAATGCCGTCACCGACCTGATGAGCGACGAGGGTTATGGCAAGGATTATAAATATGCCCACGATTTTGCCGGCAACTTTGTCGAGCAGGAGTTTATGCCAGACTCGTTGCAAGGCAAACAATTCTACCACCCCAACACAACCAATCCTACCGAGCAACGTATAGCTTCGCGGATTGACGAGCTGTGGAGGGGGAAATACAAATAGTGCTGAAATGAGACGACTGTTTATTATACTCTCCATTATGCTGACGACAGCCTTTATGGTTTCGGCCAAAGCGACAAAACAAACTTTTTTGTATGCCGAGAAATCGGGCGAAAAGTTATATCTCGACCACTACGCTGCACCGAGAGAGGGTCTGCGACCTTGCGTTATGTTCCTCTTTGGAGGAGCCTTTGCGCGTGGCGACCGCGCCAACGAGGACTATGCGCCTTATTTCGATATGCTCACCTCGGCAGGCTACGACGTTGTGTCGATAGATTATCGTCTTGGGCTGAAAAATCCGCCAAAAGCAGAGGGATTACGTCAAACTATCGGGCTAATGAAACAGGCCGTGCGCTACGCAGTCGAGGACCTATACTCGGCAACCCGCTATGTTTTGGACCACGCCAAAGAGTGGAATATCGACCCTTCGAAGATTGTGGTCAGCGGGTCGAGTGCCGGTGCTATCGCCGCACTGCAAGCCGAACACGGCATCTGCAATAGCGACGAGAGTGCAGCCATACTCGGGGATTTCAACTATGCAGGTCTTATCTCTTTTGCGGGTGCTATATTCTCAACCGACGGTCGTCCGAAATGGGCAAAAGAACCTTGTCCGCAGATGTTGTTCCACGGAACATCGGACCGCAACGTACCATATCGCAAGGTGTCGCTATTCGGCATAGGCTTCTATGGCTCGGAGGTCATCGCAGAGGAGGCCGAGAAACGTGGCTGGCCCTACTACTTCTACTCGGCCGAGTGGCGCGGTCACGAAATGGCCGAGACCCCTATGACTCAAAACTCGCACGAAATACTATCGTTTATCGAACAAGCGGTCGTCGAGGGTAAATCCTTGCAGATTGTCGAGCAGGTCAAAGACCTATCGCTCGAAAAGCAACCTACGCGCTTCTCGATAAAGGAGTATATGCGTGCCAATTATGGGGAGTAGACAATGAGACGAATCGGAGTCATATCGGATACACACGGCACATTTGATGCACCGCTACGCGATTTCTTGGCCGAAGTCGATGAGATTTGGCACGCGGGCGATATTGGCTCTATCGAACTCGCCGAAGAGATTGCCGCCTTCAAGCCCCTGCGGGCCGTATATGGCAATATCGACAACTCGGCCGTAAGGTCGGTATACGACGAGGAGGCCTGGTTTTGTTGCGAAGATGTGTCGGTCGTAATGACTCACATTGGAGGCTACCCTCGACACTACGAGCCAAAGGCTCTGCGTCGCATACAGAGCGCACGCCCAAAGATATTCATTTCGGGACACTCGCACATTTTGAAAGTGATGTACGACCCCGTATACGACCTGCTACACATAAACCCAGGTGCGGCAGGTTGCTATGGATTTCATACGGTACGCACAGCAATCCGTTTTACGATTGACGGCGACAAGATTTCGGAGATGGACGTATGGAATCGCGAACACAGAAAAATCATAAAAAACAATAACAGATGAAAAAATCGGTAGTATCGTCGTTCGATGTAGACCATCGAACACTCCGCGAAGGGTTGTATCTTCGCTCGACCTATACAATCAACGACTCGCTCGCAGTACTCTCGTGGGACCTGCGTTTCTGCGCACCAATGGACAAAAAGCCTCTCTCGGCAGGTGTCGTTCACACCATTGAGCATTTGATGGCATACCATTTGCGCCTCGACGAGAAGATTGGCGCAAGCATCGTATCGTTCTGCCCTATGGGTTGCCAAACAGGTTTCTACCTCTCGACGATGAACAACATCGACGCAGAGGATATAGCAGCGGCACTCATTCGCGTATACGAAAAGGTCTTCCCTATCGCATCGACCGACGACATTGTAGGTCTTAACGAGGTACAGTGCGGCAACCCTGCGCTATATGCCATCGACGAGACGAACGAGGCTATGGGCCGCTATGTTGAAACGCTCAAAAATCGATAGACTATGCGAATACTTATCGTAGCCCCAACCCATCGCGAATTTCGCAACATCACGGCAGCCGTCGAGAAGCGCACTGCCCCACACCACGACTACACAATCATCGAGAGTGGTATCGGCAAGGCGGGAGCCGCTGCAGCCGTAGGCGCAACCCTCGCAACAGCCGAGCAACCATTCGACCGCATTGTCGTAATCGGTTTTGCAGCCGGTAGCAAGGGTATGCATCAGGGCGATATTGTTGTTCCAAATCGTGCGCAGTACCACGACTGCGATGTTCCCGAAGGCTTTATCCCCGAACTCACAGACCCACTAACGTTGGCCGGCCGCGAGGAGATTACGGTATTTACGGGCGACTCGTTTGTTAATGCCAAGAGCGTAGCCGAGATAAAGGCTCGCTTCGGGGTTGAGATGGCTATTTTCGATATGGAGATTACTGCGGTAGCCATTGCCGCACGATTGTTCAACAACGTAAGCGTTGCAGCCGTGAAATTCATTTCGGACATACCCGAAGATGGTCACAACGAGATGTCGTATGACGAGTTTGCCGATTCACACGCCGACTTCTCGCCACTACTCGACCGCATTGAGGCGATGTAGGACGTAGCAAAAAGCATTAACCATTAACACAACAATATAACCGTATGAGATTGATTGGTAACATTATTTGGTTTATCCTGGGCGGTTTTCCGCTTGGATTGAGCTATATCATCGGAGGCCTGATACTATGCCTCACCATTATCGGTATTCCGTTTGGTGTGCAGATTATAAAGCTGGGATTTTTTGCGATGTGGCCTTTTGGTGGCGAAGTCGTACAAAAGCAAAATTTTGTAACCGCGCTACCAATCATAATGAATATATTGTGGATTATTTTAGGGGGTCTTTACATCGCTACATTGCACCTCGTATTGGGCGTGATATTCTGCATCACCATCATCGGTATCCCATTTGGCAAGCAGCACTTCAAGCTGATGTCTCTTGCTGCGCTGCCATTCGGTGTCAAGATTGTCCGCAAATAGGCAACAGCCAACATCAAACATTAACGCCATAGAGGGTTATTCTCGACCATCTATGGCGTTCTTCGTAACTGCAACAACGGCTATAACAGCCCCGAGAAGAGGCCTATTGCACCAATTCTATTGTTGGGCTATCTGCTCCTTGTCGTACTCCAACTGCGCACGCAACTCCTCGACCGACGAGAACTTACGCTCGTCACGAATCTTCTCGATTAACGCAACGCGCAACACACGACCATAAAGGTCGCCGTGAAAATCAAATATATGGGTTTCGAGCAGACGCGTACGGCCATCAACCGATGGGCGAACACCAACATTCGACATCGCACGATAACGACGGCCATCAATCTCGACCTCCGAACGATATACACCATTGGCAAGGTCGTTGCGGTCGGCCACGTCCATATTTGCTGTCGGGAAACCGAGCGTACGGCCCAATCTATTACCTCCGATAACTACTCCTTCGACCACTTGCATCGCAAATCAGACATTTTCTGTTAAACGTTTAACCAACGAGAATTGCGAAAAGAACTCCTTGGCAAAGACTCTGACAACCGTATAGGCCGGAATGGCAAGCAGCATACCCACGATGCCTGCCAACGAGCCGGCAAGCAGAATAACGATAAAGACTTCGAGCGGGTGCGCCTTGACGCGCTCCGAGTAGAGCAACGGCTGCAATACGAAGTCATCGAGACCCTTAATAACAAGCAACGAGCCAACGATAACTCCAATAGTATAGCCTATTGTACAACCATCGATTGGCGAAACAACTCCGATAAACATCGAGGCTATACCACCCATCAACGGTCCTGCATAAGGAATAACATTCATTACGCCCATAATAACACCTATAAAGCAGGCGTCGGTCGTATTCATTCCGAATGCAATCATCGTAACCGAAACTACGACCATCAATATCACGCTCTCGCAAACAAGACCCACGAAATATCGCGACAAGAGATTGCTCACCTTATCCAATGCGCGATTAACATTCTCCTTGTAACGCTGTGGGAAGATGGCCGTAACCATCGAGTAGAACAGCCCCTCCTCCTTCATAAAGAAGAATGTGATAAACGACACCGAAAAGAATACAACAAGCACAGACAACGATAAATCGACCACCGACGAGAAGGCCGCATTGATAGTACCGTAGTCAAGCACTTCGCGCAACCAATTTATAAGTATCTCCGACAGCGAAACTTCATCGTGAGGTATAATCGAGTAGGCATCAATATAGGTTTGGAGTTGTTCGAGTGGTTGTTGGATATTCGATAGTGCCGAGCGAAGGTCGAGCGATGCCAACGACTTTACCTTCTTGACGACAAGTGGAACAATCAACATACATAGGCCCACTATCGCCACCCACATAAGTACCAACGTAACCATTGCAGAGGCCCACCTCGGCACACGGAACTTACCAACGTGAAGCGATGAGAGTGCATTGACAACCGGGCGACCGATAATAGCCAACACGGCCGATGCAAGGATATAGACTACAACCGAGCGGAAATACCACATCAAACCACAAATGAGGGCCGCAATAGCGACCCCCACAAACCAGCGGTATATCATACGCGATGTGGTATCCATTTCTGATTTTTTGAAGAGCGTGCGACTCGACTACTCCTCGTCGGTTGCCGTAAAGTCACCAATACGGGCAATCGGAGTTTGCGTACCAACTACGCGGTCGCCAATCTCGACAAGCAGCTTTGCATCTTTTGGCAACAATATATCAATACGCGAGCCAAACTTGATAAAACCACACTTATCGTTTTGGGTTACAGTCTCACCCACTTTGACATACGAAACGATACGACGAGCCACAACACCGGCAATCTGTCGGAACAGCACCTCAACACCCTTACGAGTCTCGACAACGGTGGTTGTACGCTCGTTTTCGGTCGATGATTTAGGGTGCCAAGCAACCAAGAAACGGCCCGGGTGGTACTTGAAATACTTAACCAAGCCACCAACAGGGAACCAGTTGATATGGACGTTGGTCACCGACATAAATATCGAGACCTGCATACGCTCCTCGCCAAAATACTCCTCGTCCTTCACAATCTCGGTAACAACCACTCGGCCATCACACGGAGAGAAGACCAAATCGTCGTCGTGAATCTTTACACGACGGGGCTCGCGGAAGAACGAAACCACAAAAAACCAAAATGCAACAAGCAGTGCCGACAACACGATTAAGAGCCACATACGGTCTTGGTCAGCCTTTGTAAGCATATAGTAGAGCAATACCCAGATTGCTGTACAACAAAGGCCCGACACGGCAATAATTCGATAACCCTCTTTATTGATTTTCATAAGTAAATAGTTTTATTCGATTTATAAGGTTAGTAACAAATATGCAACGGCATAAGGAATGGAGAGAATAAGCGCATCGAAACGGTCGAGAAAACCTCCGTGACCCGGCATAATCGCACCCGAATCTTTGACCTGCGCCGAACGTTTGAACATCGACTCAACAAAGTCGCCCGCAACGCCTGTAATAGCAACCACAGCAGCCAAACCTCCCCACACGAGCAGGTCGCCACCCAACAAGTGACCACATAAAAGGCCTGCACCTATGGCTGCGATAACACCTCCGAAAAAGCCCTCCCACGACTTCTTTGGCGAGATACGCTCACACATACGATGACGGCCAATAGCTACACCCACCAAATAGGCAAACACATCGTTTACCCAAATGAGGGCTATATAACACAACACCGTCGTTGCCTCCCATTTGCCCGACAAAAGTTGCGGAATAAAGAGCAACAGCGTCATAGGTAAGGCAACATACAACAGGGCCGCGAAGGTTGTTGCAACATTGGCAATCGGCGTCTCGCTACGATGCCACAACTCGCTAACAAGCACGGTCGGGATTATCAGCAACAAAAAGAGCAATCCGCCCGTAACCAACGTGCCGATTTCGAGAGTCACGCCACTGCCCATACAGATAAATACGGCAAAGCCCAAGCCAAAGAGAGTGACCGACGATGCAAGACCGATACCAATCATCGGTGCATAGCCGCGAGCGCGACAAAGTTTATAGAACTCAACTACACAACCTATCATTATGATAAGCAACAACGCGCCGAAGCTCCATTTCGACCACAGCGTAGCTCCCACTACCACTGCGAGGAGCACCAAACCGCTCAATCCTCTTACGATTAGATTCTTCATATATCTTTAAGTTCGTGTTATTAGGTTAGTCTTTATGCTTGCGCCGCCTCGACTTCGTCGGGTTGCACATCGGCAACAGCAGCCTCGGCCGCCTCACGCTCTATATCCTTCTTGCGCTTACCGAATATGCGCTCGACATCTTCGGTAAATACAACCTCTCTTTCGAGCAACAACTCGGCCAGACGCTCCAAGCCTTCGCGGTTCTCGTTGATAACGCACTCGGCCATAGCATAGGCCTCGGCAATAAGTGTCTTAACTTCGTTGTCGATACTCTGGGCAGTCTCCTCCGAATATGGTTTGGTGAAAGCCATATCGCTCTGACCCGTCGAGTCATAGTAGCTGATTGTGCCGACCTTATCGCTCATACCATAATATACAACCATTGCGTAGGCCTGCTTGGTAACACGCTCCAAATCGTTGAGCGCACCCGTCGAGAGATGGCCGAAGAAGATTTGCTCCGAGACACGACCCGCAAGCGTCGAGGCCATCTCGTGCATCATCTGGTCGCGCGTCGTCAAGTGACGCTCCTCGGGCAGGTACCACGCAGCACCCAAAGCCTTGCCGCGCGGAATGATTGTCACCTTAACAAGCGGATTGGCGTGCTCCAAAAGCCAGCTAACCGTTGCGTGACCAGCCTCGTGGTAAGCTATCGTACGACGCTCATAAGGGGTAACGACCTTATTTTTACGCTCCAAACCACCGATGATACGGTCTACGGCCGCAAGGAAATCCTCCTTCGAAACAAAACTCTTGTTATGACGTGCCGCAATCAGCGCAGCCTCGTTACAAACATTTGCAATATCGGCTCCCGAAAAACCAGGAGTCTGCTTTGCCAAGAACTCGCGGTCCAAATCGGGGTCGAGTTTCAAGCGACGCAGATGCACGTCGAAAATCTCCTTTCGCTCGTGCAACTCGGGCAGGCCAACCTCGATTTGGCGGTCGAAACGACCTGCTCGCATCAGGGCCTTATCCAATATATCGGCTCGGTTGGTAGCCGCCAAAATTATCACACCCGCATTGGTTTGGAAGCCGTCCATCTCGGTCAGCAACTGGTTGAGCGTATTCTCTCGCTCGTCGTTACCCGAGAAGCCTGCATTCTTGCCACGCGCACGACCTATGGCATCAATCTCGTCGATAAAGACAATGCACGGAGCCTTCTGCTTGGCTTGGTCGAAGAGGTCGCGCACACGCGATGCACCGACACCAACAAACATCTCGACAAAGTCGGAACCCGAAATCGAGAGGAATGGCACATTCGCCTCGCCAGCAACAGCCTTGGCAAGCAGGGTCTTACCCGTACCCGGAGGGCCTACAAGCAGTGCGCCCTTCGGAATCTTGGCACCAAGTTCGCGGTATTTATTGGCATTTTTCAGGAAATCGACAATCTCCATAACCTCGACCTTTGCCTCCTCCAAGCCTGCAACATCTTTGAAGGTGATGCGACGCTGCGGGTCGGATTGGTCGAACTCCTGGGCACGCGCCTTGCCGACATTCATCAAGCCTCCTGCACCACCGCCTCCGCGCGAAAACATACCACGCATAAGGAATATGGTCAGGCCAACAAAGAAGAGCCACGGAAGCCACTGCATAACCACATCGACCCAATTCTCTTGGTGGTTGTCGTATGTCAGCAAAACTCGCTCGTTACGCGGAAGAGAGGACTGAATATCCTTGATAGCATTCTCGAACGTATCGACCGAGCCAATCTCAAAGACCAACTGATAGCCGTGCGACGGAAGATTGCGCAACGACTCCGGCGCTGCACTATCCTCGTGCAGACGCTCCGCCACGCCCTCTTTGAGGTAGACCTGCACCTCGTCGCGATTGACAATATGGATTCGCTCCACATCGCCAGCCTCGACAAGAGCCTCGACCGTACGAGAATCGCTCTCGACAGGCTCGGCCACATCGTCACTCATCAGCGACGTAGCAACAATAACGGCAAACACCAGCACCCAAAACCACATAATGTTTGGACGCCAGATGCCCCCTTTCTTGGTTTTATTACTCTGCATAATACTGTTTACTTTTACCTAATGCATAACGCCAAATTAACGATTCTATTATTCGGCCTCTGCAATTTTTGACACAACACGCCTACTCTTCGCTCTCGTAGCGAACGGCAGGAGCGTCGGCCCACAACTCTTCGAGGCGATAGTAGTCGCGCAGGTCACTCTGGAAGATATGGACCACAACGTCGATATAGTCCATAGCTACCCACAAGCCCGTCTGCTTACCCTCGACGCGCCACGGATTTTCGTGAAGCTGCTCAAACACCTTCTCTTCGATGCTGTCGGCAATAGCCGCAACCTGCGTTGTAGAGTCGGCGTTGCAGACCACAAAATTGCCACATATTGCGCCATCAAATCCGGTCAAATCGAGCGATACGATATTCTTACCCTTCTTATCTTGAATCGCCCCAACGATTGTATCTATCAATTTCTTCTCCATAATATTCTTATATTCGTACAAAGATACAAAATATAATCGAAAAACCTCGTCCGAGGTCTATATTTTTTACTTTTTACACCATTTAGGACACGATTAGATGCACTCCATTATCGTTTTCTGCAACGCATCGACAATCGAGCGCTTGACGTAGGTGCGACGTACGGCCAATGAAATCTTGCGCGACGAAGCACCTTTGAGCAGCGTCTTTACCTGACGCTTGCGCTTCTCGGGAACATAATCGACCGCCATCGCAGGTATGATGGTCATACTCGACGTGCAATCGACAATACGCATCAACGTATCGAGCGACCCCGACTCAAACGAGTAGCGCGACGGGTGTTGATGACGCGCCAAACACAACTCCAAAACCTGGTCACGCATACAGTTTCCGACCGACAACAAAACCAAGTCCTTCATATCGATATCCGATATCTGAACATTGCTCTTGTTGTAGAGCGGATTTTGAGGCGAAACATAGGCAAAGAAGCGGTCGTCGAACAGCTCGATTTCGGTTATTGATTCGCCGCAAGTTCCACCCGCAACAAGGGCTACATCGAGGCTGTCACGATTCAGAGCCTCAACGATTTGCGCCGTATGCATCTCGCGCACCTCCAACTCGACTTTCGGGTAACGCGCCACAAATTCGGGAATAAATTTATGGAGCATATAAGGGGCTATCGTAGGTATCACACCAAGTCGGATTTTACCCGCAATCTCGCCCTTCATCTGCTGCACCATCTCCTTGATGGCGTTGTACTCCTTCAACGCCTCTCGCGCTTGGGCCAAAACCGCCTCTCCCGCGACGGTCGGAACAACGGGTTTCTTGGAGCGGTCGAGCAGTATCACGTCCAACTCCGATTCGAGCGACTTAATCTGCATACTCAACGACGGCTGCGTCACAAAACAATGCTCGGCAGCAATCGAGAAACTACCATAGTTGGCTACCGCCAAAAGGTATTCGAGCTGAATAATGGTCATAGATTTTCGTTTATTATTTGCGACAAAGGTATAAATAATTTCTATAAAAGCAAAACGCCCTCCGCGGATTTTGCGGAGGGCGCGAACTATAACGGGGATTAGGGGAGGGGCATTAGGGGCGTTAGAGGCGTTAGAGGCGTTAGAGGCGTTAGGGTTTATAGCCCACCCAATCTACCCAGCAAAACCCAGCCTACCCAGCCTACCAAATCTCCTTAATAGACCTTAAAGCAATCGGTGCACAAAAGCAAAACCCCGAGCCATTAACGACTCGGGGCAAGTACAAAAACACATCAAGATTGTATGTTACAATCCACAAGCCGTCTTAAAAATAGAGCGTAACTCGCGCTGTACCAAAGACAACGTTGCCAAAATCGATGTGCGAAGCAATGGAATTATATTGACGTCTCTCCTCTACAGAGTGACCAATACCTCCATCATACTTATTTTTCGAGTAGAACTTGAACAAAACATCATAACCAGCCTCCAAACCAAACGAAATTTGTGGGCCAACAAAAAACTCCAAACCAACAAATGGCTGAAGCGCCAAATCAACAGAGCGATTTTGTTTCTCAACAGAAACAAGGTCTCCACCGCTATCGCGCTCTCTACGAATCTGACCATAAGCGCCGATTCCGAGGTCCATACCGTAATATCCGACAAAACGATTCGACAACTTATGACGATGCTCTGCACCAAAAACCAACATAAAATTAGATTTACGAATGGTCACACTACTTTTATCAACCTGGTAATCATAATTGCCAGCACTACCTACTTCATTCGATATGTATTTAGGTTTAGCACCAGTAGCCCAGTCACGGCCAAATCGCAAGTTTCCACGCAATGCCCATCTATCAGTAACATTATACTTGGCGAAAAGGCCCGATTGAAACGCAATATCGTTACGATTCAATACCATTGCCTGATAACCCAAGCCCCAAGTTCCTGCGGTAGCTCGTATATAATCATTAGGCTTCTCTCTGTTGTTATTTTTTGCAACTGCCATATTTACGCAAAGTACACAACCTATTACTAAAAATAAAAACTTCTTCATAATTTTCATTTGTTTTTTTGTTTGTTAATAATCATTTAAGATAGTCCACATAATTCGTTTGGGAGGGGTGGGAACTAAACAAAAAAAAGTGCGGACTAAATTCGTCTATTGGAAATTGAGGTCTTCGACTACCTATGCACCCAAATATACGGAATAAAGCCCACACCAAGTATGATGTGAGCGTCAAACCTTATTCCACGGGTGCAATTT